>NZ_JFCH01000001.1 GCF_000738175.1 Corynebacterium jeikeium
CCCCATTCTCCCTCTTCACGGTGGCGTTGTGCCCAGGAATAGACACTCATCTTTGAGCGCAGCTCGCATTCCACAGCGATGTCAGCTGGCCTCCAGCCAGCGTGGAAGAGCTCAACAGCGCGAAGCTTGACCTCAAACGGGTAGCGAGTCAGTGTTCTTGACTGTTTGCGGGGGCGACCAGGTTTGGCGGGTTCACGCAACCATTTGTACAGCGTCCATCGCCCTGGATA
>NZ_JFCH01000002.1 GCF_000738175.1 Corynebacterium jeikeium
ATCTCATGAAGCATTTCGCGGATATGCGCGTGCTTATCCGGAGCAAATCGCTGTTGGAGTTGGTAGTAGAAGCTTGATGCCGCAAGATCAATAGCAGCAAGCAGCATAGATAACGGAAACTCACCGCGTAACGCGTCAACCACTTCAGCCTTGTGCTTATTGCTGAGCTGACCCGGGATGACGCTGACGTCTTTTTTTACAAGTTCCAGCTCCTTTTCCAAAACAGCCTTGTCAACGAGCAGTTG
>NZ_JFCH01000003.1 GCF_000738175.1 Corynebacterium jeikeium
TGCGTGAACCCGCCAAACCTGGTCGACCCCGCAAACAGTCAAAAACATTGACCCGCTACCCGTTTGAGGTCAAGCTTCGCGCTGTTGAGCTCTTCAACGCTGGTTGGAGACCAGCTGACATCGCTGTGGAATGCGAACTGCGCTCAAAGATGAGTGTCTATTCTTGGGCACAACGCCACCGTGAAGAGGGAGAATGGGGTTTGATGTCGAAAAGAGAACGCAAAGAGCACACTCGCATGCCCACCCGAGCAGCATTCGAGAAATCATTAGCCGATGATCCTGCAGAACTGAAAAAGCAAATGGCTCAACTGCTCGTTGACAAGGCTGTTTTGGAAAAGGAGCTGGAACTTGTAAAAAAAGACGTCAGCGTCATCCCGGGTCAGCTCAGCAATAAGCACAA
>NZ_JFCH01000004.1 GCF_000738175.1 Corynebacterium jeikeium
AAAGTTTCTTCTGCTAACTCCATGGTGGGATGAACACTTGTTTTTGCTGCCACGACCTTGCCGTCAAAACAGTCGATGATGGCAGACAGGTACACGCGACCTTGGTTAGTAGCGAAAACACTGATGTCAGTCAGCCACAACCGGTTTGGATGCTCAGCATGAAAATTGCGGTTCACCAGGTTAGGTGGTGCGGGAGAAATTTCCCCTTGATAGCTGGAGTAACGCCACTTTCGTTTCGG
>NZ_JFCH01000005.1 GCF_000738175.1 Corynebacterium jeikeium
TTGTGCTTATTGCTGAGCTGACCCGGGATGACGCTGACGTCTTTTTTTACAAGTTCCAGCTCCTTTTCCAAAACAGCCTTGTCAACGAGCAGTTGCGCCATTTGCTTTTTCAGTTCTGCAGGATCATCGGCTAATGACTTCTCAAGTGCTGCTCGGGTGGGCATGCAAGTGTGCTCTTTGCGTTCTCTTTTCGACATCAAACCCCATTCTCCCTCTTCACGGTGGCGTTGTGCCCAGGAATAGACACTCATCTTTGAGCGCAGCTCGCATTCCACAGCGATGTCAGCTGGCCTCCA
>NZ_JFCH01000006.1 GCF_000738175.1 Corynebacterium jeikeium
GATGCTCACTTAGCGAACTTCGTGCTCTCAATGAAAACTACTCCCCACTAGTCGGTAACTGATTTCTCAGTCCAACTAATGGGGAGCAGTTCAGAATTCATCCCTAGGGGGCGTCATTAATAAGAGCAGCTAGAACTCGAACAGACCGGCCGCTTAGCTGAAGGAATCGCCACAGGCACAGGAACCGGTAGCGTTCGGGTTGTCGATGGTGAAGCCCTGGGACTCGATGGTGTCCGCGAAGTCGATCTTCGCACCCATCAGGTACGGGGAGGACATGCGGTCCACAACCAGGTTCACGCCCTCGTACTCGTCCACCAGATCGCCATCCAGGGAGCGATCATCGAAAAACAGCTGGTAGCGCAGGCCCGCACAACCGCCCGGCTGCACTGCGATGCGCAGGGAAAGATCGTCGCGGCCTTCCTGTGCCAGCAGGGCACTCGCCTTCTGCTGGGCGGCCTCGGTCAGCTCCACACCGGTGACCTTCTCTGGAGCAGTCATGTTGGTCCTCCTCAATAAATGACCGAATTCTTCAAATGGCTTTGCTCACAAGCTACGCCTCATTGTTCCACAACGCCACTGCCCCCTAGGGTTATTCCCGTCCCAGCGTTTTTGGTTTTGTTCCCCTGCCCTCCTGCTCTAGCCTGTTACATGTGAAAATGCCATGGAAGAAGCAGGAAAAGGTCGCCGACTCAGCCGAGGATCAGGTCTCGCCACAGGATGCCGATACGTCGACTGAGGTAGACAGCGACGCAGACGGTGGCGTCACTAAGGAAAAGAACTCCAAGGCCTTTACGCCGAAGAAGGGCAAGGCCACCCCGAAGCGCAACGAGCAGGAGCGCAAGCACGGCGTGCGCCGCAGCGCCTACACCGCCCCCGCTACCCCGAGCGAGGCGCGCAAGCAGCGCAAGGAGCTCAAGGCCTCCATGTCCAAGGAAGAATACAAGGCCATGAAGCAGCGCCAGAAGGACGAGGCGAACCGCGAGCGGCGCCGCGCCAACCAGCGCATGATGGCCGGCGACGAGGATTACCTCATGGATCGCGACAAGGGGCCGGAGAAGCGCTTCGTCCGCGACTGGGTCGATTCCCGCCGCTACATGATGAACTTCTTCCTGCCGCTGGCGCTGCTGGTCATCGTCATCATGATCTTCGGCATGTCCAACCCGAACATCGCCAACCTGGCTGCGCTGGTGATGATGGTCGTGTTCCTCATCATGATCGGTGAGGGCATTTGGCTCGGCCGCCGCATTAACCGCGAGGTCAACGAGCGCTTCCCGGATAACCCGCACGGCAAGTTCAGCCTGGGTCTGTATGCGTTCACCCGCGCCACGATGATCCGCCGCCTGCGCACCCCTGCCCCGCAGAAGCAGATCGGCGACAGCGTATAGGCCAACAGCGTTTAGACTGAAACCCATGGCTTCTACGACCTCCGCCCCGAACTTCCCGCCTATCGTCCCGCCGGACGAGGCCACGCGCAGTCGAGCCGAGCAGCTGCGCACCACCGCGCCGACGAAGGCCGCCATTCCGGCTGGTTCGCTGGGCAGACTGGAGGGTGTCGCTACTTGGATCGCCGCCTGCCAGGGCTCCGCGCCCGCCGAGGCCTTGAAAACGGCGCGGCTGGTCATAGTGACCGGCGAGCACGGGGTGGCCAAGGCGCACCCGGAGATCTCCGCCCTGCCTGCGGACTTTAATGCCCAGGTGCGCGAGAGCCTGGCCGATGCGACCGCTCCTATTGTGGATGCGTGCAGGTCGGCGCGGGTTTCTCTTTCTATTATGGACGCCACGTTGGGCACTGCCTCCGGTGCCATCGATACCGCGGACGCTTTGAGCCCCGAGGACTATGTAAAACACCTGCAGCGCGGCATGCGTTTCGCCGACCAGGAGGCGGACAAGGGCACGCAGGTGCTACTGCTGGGTGACCTGGGGCGGGGGCTGACCACGGTGGCCGCTGCGGTGATCGGCAGCGTGTGCAGCGTGGAGCCGGTGAAGATCATCGGCCGGGGTTCCGGCATCGACGACGAGGCGTGGAAGTCAAAGGTTGCGGTGATCCGCGATGCGATGTTCCGCGTGCGCGACGACAAGGCGGTGGCCGCGCGGGTGCTGCAGCAAATCGGCTCAGCCGACGTGGTGGTGATGGCGGGGATTCTGGCGCAGTCAGCTGTGCGCCGGACGCCTGTGATTTTCGACGGTGTGGGCGCTGCTGCGGCGGCACTGTGCGCACAGATGCTGGCACCGGGGGCCGCCGCGTGGTGGCTGGCGGCTTCAGCAGGTACGGAGCCCGCTGCCCTCCCGGCGCTCAATGCGCTGGGTTTGGAGCCGCTGCTGGATTTGCAGCTCGGCACCGGCCAGGGGCTGGGCGCCGTCCTGGCCTTGCCGATGGTGCGTTACGCGGTGGCTGCCTGCTCCACCAGCGTGTAGAGCCAGCCGTGCTTGTCGGCGACACGGCCGTTCTGGATGCCCGTCAGCTGCTCGCGCAGGCGCATGGTCACCGGACCGGTCTGGCCGCCGTTGACCTGGAATTCGCCGGACTCGTCCTTCACAGTGCCGACCGGGGTGACAACGGCTGCGGTGCCGCAGGCGAAGGCCTCGGTCATGGCGCCGGACTGTGCGGCTTCCTTCCACTCGTCGGTGGAGATGCGACGTTCCTCCACCTTGTAGCCCAGGTCGCGGGCCAGCTCCAACAGGGAAAGGCGGGTCACGCCCGGCAGTAGCGAGCCGGACAGTTCAGGCGTAACCAGCGTGACATTTTCGGCGCCAGCGCCGGCGGTCTCGCCTTCGCCGCCGTCCTCGCTGCCGAAGACGAACGCCAGGTTCATGCCGCCCATCTCTTCGATGTACTTGTGCTCGGTTGCGTCCAGCCATACCACCTGGTCGCAGCCTTCCTTTTGCGCGGAGGCCTGCGCTGCCAGGGAGGCCGCATAGTTACCGGCGAACTTCGCCGCGCCGGTGCCGCCGGGGGCAGCGCGAGTGTATTCGGTAGAAAGCCACACGCTGACCGGGTTGATGCCGCCGGAGAAGTAGGCGCCTGCCGGGGAGGCGATCACGAAGAAGGTGTAGCTGCTGGCTGGGTGCACACCTAGGCCGACTTCGCGGGAGATCATGAACGGGCGCAGGTACAGGGATTCTTCGCCACCGCCCTGCGGAACCCAGCGCTGGTCGATGTCCACGATCTGGCGAAGGGATTCCAGGAACAGTTCCTCCGGCAGCTCCGGCATGGCCATTCGGGCGGCGGAGTTCTGGAAGCGGCGGGCATTCTGCTCCGGGCGGAAGGTGACGATCTTGCCACCTTCACCGCGGTATGCCTTCAGGCCCTCAAAGATGGCCTGGCCGTAGTGGAACACGCTGGATGCTGGGTCCATCTGGACCTGCTGGTAGGGCTCAACGCGGGCGTTGTGCCAGCCCTCTTCTGTGTTCCAGTCGATGGCGACCATGTGGTCAGTGAAGTACTTGCCGAAGCCGGGTGCAGAGAGTATCTCAGCGATCTTGTCGTCGGTCACCGGGTTCTCATTGCGGGTGACGGTGAACTCCACCTGGGAGCTTTGCTGGGCCTTTGGGGTCTGGGGGTTTGCCTCTGGAGTAGTCATGTGTCCCAGACTACTCTGCCGTTCCACAAAAGTGTGAGGGGGCTAACAATTTCTGGGGGTTCCCTCCCACCGATCTACCGTCAGGCGATTCTGGGTAAAGTGAAAGCAGCGAACAACCATTTTATAAGGAGCAGTCGATTCCCCTATGACCGCCACTAACTCTTCCTCCCCCATCGCCGGCCTGCCGTCCCGCGGTTTCGTCCCGCAGATGTCGCTGGTACATACCGATTCCACGCTCGAGGACAGCGGCACCGCCACCCCGTCGGTCATCGACACGCTGGTCATCCCGGTCTTCGAAGGTGAGGCTGGTCTGGAGCTCACTGGTGCTCCTATTGACGCCCTCACGGCCGAGCAGCAGCTGGAAATGTGGAAGCTGCTTATTTCCGTCGGCGCCAAGGGCACTGCTGGCGAGGTCACGGTAGTCCCCAACCTCTCGGCCGAGCGCCGTAGCGAGGTCGTCTCCACCGGAAACCTGTCCGCCCAGGTGCAGGAATCCACCGTGGATCCGGAGACTGCCGAGGAGATCGTCGAGGCCGGCGCTGGCTCTAGCGGCCCGGAGAAGATCCTGGCAATCGGTATGGGACCGGCCGATGAGGTGTCTGCAGAGGACGTCCGCGTGGCCGCAGGCGTGGCGTCCCGAAGCATCAAGAAGCCCGAACAACAAGAGGGCCAAGAAAAGGCCGCGGCGCGCGGCGCGCGAGTGGTGAGTGCCCTGGGCCTGCTGGGCGCAGAAGCCGCACTGGTCGGCCACGCGCTGGGAGCCTACGAGTACCGGGGGCTGAAGACGGCCGAGCACACGCCGGCTATCGAGTCGATTGAGGTGCTGACCGGCGAGGATCCGGCGGACACCCTGGAGCACGCGCAGGCCACCGTGCGAGCAGTGGCGCTGGCACGCGACCTAGTGAACACCCCGTCGAACGTGCTGTACCCGGAAAGCTACGCGAGCATCATCGCCGAGGCGGCGAAGCACACCGGCGTGACGGTGGAGGTGCTGGACGAGGCCGCGCTGGAAGAGCAGGGCTTCGGCGGCATTCTGGGCGTGGGTCAGGGCTCGGCACGCGGACCGCGTCTGGTGCGCCTGGACTACAACCCGGACAAGATCGCTGAGGATTCCCCGCACGTGGCGCTGGTCGGCAAGGGCATCACTTTCGACACCGGCGGCATTTCCCTGAAGCCGCCGGCGAAGATGTGGAACATGATCTCCGACATGGGTGGCTCCGCGGCCGTCGTTGCAGCTGTGATCGCCGCAGCTGAGCTGAACATTCCGGCGCGGGTGACGGCCACCGTTCCGCTGGCGGAGAACATGCCCGGCGGGGAGGCCACCCGCCCCGGCGACGTGCTGCGCCACTACGGCGGCACCACCACCGAGGTGCTGAACACCGACGCAGAGGGCCGCCTGGTGCTGGCCGATGCCATCGTCCGCGCCTGCGAGGACAACCCGGACTACCTGATCGAAACCGCCACCCTGACGGGTGCGCAGATGGTGGCTCTGGGCGACCGCACGCCAGGCATCATGGGCTCGATGGATTTCCGCGACCGCGTGGCGATCATCTCCCAGCGCGTGGGCGATGCCGGCTGGCCGATGCCGCTGCCTGCGGAGCTGGGCGAAGCTCTGAAGTCTGACGTCGCGGACATCAAGAACATTTCCGGCAACCGCTGGGGCGGCATGTCCGTGGCGGGCCACTACCTGAAAAACTTCGTGACCGAGGGCGTGCAGTGGGTGCACATTGACGTCGCTGGCCCGGCCTACAACGACGGCGCGGCATACGGCTACACCCCGAAGCGGGCAACCGGCTCACCGGTGCGCACCATCATCGCCGCGCTGGAGGATATTGCGCTGAAGGGCTAGGCAGGCCGGGCTGCGCTGGCCCGCGGGTCGCGCGCACCTGCGCGGGGCGGGCCGGGGCTAGGCGCTACTCCCCCTGCTCGGCGTGGCGCTGTTCAAATTGTGCGCGCCGTTCGCGCTGCTCCAGGCGCTTCTTGATCAGCCGATCCCGCTCGATACGATCCCGCATGCGCTGCGGGTAACCGGTTTCCTCCGCGAAATACAGGGGAATGCCAACCGACTGGGCCACCTTGTCGATGCCCTTCGGCCCACCGATGCGGCGGCGCGTCCACTCCCCCTCGCTGTCGACCAGCACCACGGACATCTCGTTGACGATGGTTTCCGGCTCCACAAAACCCTCCACACCCTTGCGGGTTCCGGCCCACTGCTGCAGGTAGGCCAGGTCCTTGGGGCGGATGGTCTCCCCCGGCGCACGCGGCGGTCGGGTGGAAGTATTTTTGTTCCGGCCGAAAAGATTAAACACGTTAGCCAATTCTAGTTCACATACCCAGCGGTTCCCCAAAGGTGCGCGGAGGCGGTGAGGGGGCGTCATGAAAAAGGCACGGAGGTAAAGGGCGAGGGGGCGCTCGGCGGAGCGACGGCAAGGCGCGTAGACTTATGTAGTATTTCAACCAAATAACCACAGCTGATTTCCGTTTAGCTTGAGGAGCTTCAAACACCATGGCGTACTCCGTCGAAATGCCCGAACTGGGCGAGTCCGTAACCGAGGGCACCGTTACTCAGTGGCTGAAGAAGGTCGGAGACAAGGTCTCCGTCGACGAACCGTTGCTGGAGGTATCGACCGACAAGGTTGATACGGAGATCCCGTCCCCTGCAAGTGGTGTGCTGCTGAAGATCATCGCCGAGGAAGACGACACTGTGGACGTCGGCGCCGTCATCGCCGAGATCGGTGAGGAGGGCGAAGAGCCTTCTGGTTCTGACGCCGACAGCTCCAGCGACGACGATTCCAGCGACGCTGCCGAGGAGTCCGGTGCTGAGGAGTCCGAGTCCGGCTCCGATGACTCTGATTCTGAGTCCTCTGACAACTCTGGCTCTGGCTCCGGTTCTGGTTCCGGCGAGGCCGAGGACGTTACCATGCCGGAGCTGGGCGAATCCGTCACCGAGGGCACGATTACCCAGTGGCTGAAGAGCGTCGGCGACAAGGTTGAGGTCGACGAGCCACTGCTCGAGGTCTCCACCGACAAGGTCGACACCGAGATCCCGTCCCCGGTCGCCGGCACCCTGGTAGAGATCCTGGCCAACGAGGATGACACCGTCGACGTCGGCGAGGTCATCGCCCGCATCGGCGACGAGAACGCCGCCAAGTCCGGCTCCTCTGACTCCGACTCCGACGACTCCGCTGATTCCTCCGAGTCCGACGACTCCGACGACTCCGCTGATTCCTCCGAGTCCAGCGAGTCCGAGTCCAGCGAGTCTGACTCCTCCGACTCCGGCTCCTCCGACGACTCTGAGTCCAAGTCCTCCGACAACTCTGGCTCTGGTTCCGGCGAGGCCGAGGACGTCACCATGCCGGAGCTCGGCGAGTCCGTCACCGAGGGCACCATCACCCAGTGGCTGAAGAGCGTCGGCGACAAGGTTGAGGTCGACGAGCCGCTGCTGGAGGTCTCCACCGACAAGGTCGACACCGAGATCCCCTCCCCAGTCGCCGGCACCCTGGTAGAAATCTTGGCCAACGAGGACGACACGGTCGACGTCGGCGAGGTAATCGCCCGCATCGGCGACGAGAACGCCGCCAAGTCCGGCTCCTCTGACTCCGACTCCGGTTCCTCCAAGTCCGACGAGTCCGCCTCCGAGGACAAGGCCGAGAAGTCTGAGAAATCCGAGGACAAGGCCGAGCCGAAGGCGGAGGAAAAGAAGGCTGAGGCTAAGCAGGCCGAGGAGAAGGCCGAGGCCAAGGCTGAGTCCAAGTCCGAGGCCAAGGCTGAGTCCAAGTCCGAATCTAAGTCCTCCAAGCCGGCTGCAAAGCAGTCGAAGCCTGCCGAGGGCAACCTCCCCTACGTCACTCCGCTGGTACGCAAGCTGGCTGAGAAGCATGGCGTCGATCTGTCGAGCGTCGAGGGAACCGGCGTCGGCGGCCGTATCCGTAAGCAGGACATCCTGGCCGCAGCAGAAGGCACTTCCGCTTCCGGCTCCTCCGCGAAGTCCGCTTCCCCGGCTGGCCCGCGCGCTTCCTCCTACAAGGTGGACCCGGCCAAGCAGGAGCTGCGCGGCACCGTCAAGAAGGTAAACCGTATCCGCGAGATCACTGCGAAGACCACCCTGGATTCCCTGCACGCTGCAGCTCAGCTGACGCAGGTCCACGAGGTCGACATGACTCGCGTTGCCGAACTGCGCAAGGCCAACAAGCAGGCCTTCGCCGACAAGCACGGTGTGAACCTGACCTACCTGCCATTCTTCGCAAAGGCAGCGGTCGAGGCTCTGATCTCCCACCCGAACGTCAACGCTTCCTACAACGCGAAGACCAAGGAGATGACCTACCACGAGCAGGTCAACCTGGGCATTGCTGTCGACACGGAGGCTGGCCTGCTGAGCCCGGTTATCCACAATGCGCAGGACATGTCCCTGCCGGAGCTGGCTCAGGCCATCGTCGACATTGCTGACCGCGCACGCAACAAGAAGCTGAAGCCGAACGACCTGTCCGGCGGCACTTTCACCATCACCAACATCGGTTCCGAGGGCGCCCTGACCGACACCCCGATTCTGGTTCCGCCGCAGGCTGCCATGATCGGCACCGGCGCCATTGTGAAGCGCCCGGTGGTGCTGAGTGAGGACGAGGGCGAGGCTATCGCCATCCGCCAGATGGTCTACCTGCCGATGACCTACGACCACCAGGTCATCGACGGCGCCGACGCAGGCCGCTTCATGTCCACCCTGCGTGACCGCCTGGAGAACTCGGACTTCACCGAGGACCTGGAGCTCTAAGCTAGGCGCTAGCTGCGGCTAGGCTGCGCTGGCAATACTGGCTGCAGCCGGCTAATACCAGTCGCCAACTGACCAGGCGAAACGCCGGCCCCGCTTCCCGCGGGGTCGGCGTTCTGTGTTGTTGGGTGCAGTAGCCCCAGGCAGGAGCTCCGGATATTATCCCCGGGCAGCGGCTCCGGATATCCCCCCCCCCCC
>NZ_JFCH01000007.1 GCF_000738175.1 Corynebacterium jeikeium
GTAAACCTGCAGAGCTCTGCGTCGCTGCTCCTTGGTGTATGAGCGGTTCATGATGGAATCCTCCAAGATTCCGTCCGCATCCCCTTTTGACCCTTTAACCCGCAATTGCTAAAGTCTCATCTATGAATGCTCAGCCAGCTCTAAACACACCCCTCCAACGCTGGTTGCTACTAGCCGCAGTCGGCGTAGCTATTACCATCATTACGATCGATAACACCATCCTCTACACAGCGCTTCCGAGCCTCGTAGAAGATCTCGGTGCATCCAGCACCCAACAGTTATGGATTGTCAATATCTATGCAATTGTCATCGCCGGCTTACTACTCGGCACCGGAACCCTTGGAGACAAGATCGGGCATCGACGAATGTTCGTGGCGGGGCTTGTCATTTTCGGAATTGCTTCGTTCGTAGCAGCTTTCGCCCCTTCCCCCGGGATTCTTATTCTTGGCCGCGCCTTGTTAGCAGTAGGTGGCGCTACGATGATGCCGTCTACGTTGTCGCTTATTCGGCTTACCTTTTTAGATCCGGCAGAGCTAAACCTCGCAATCGGCATCTGGGGCAGTCTTTCAACCGTTTCCGCCGCTCTCGGACCTATCGCCGGCGGATTGCTTTTGGAACTGTATTGGTGGGGATCCTGTTTCCTGATCAACGTTCCCCTTGTTATCGCAGCGCTGATCGCTGTGCCTTTCGTCGCTCCGAAGGATCAGCCGCAGCGGGATAAGCATTGGGACTTTATCTCTTCCTTCTACGCAATGGTCACCCTGGTAAGCGCAGTGATGCTCATCAAGGAGGGCAGTCACTCCCCGCAGAATTGGCCAGTTATTGGCATAGCAGCCATTACGCTCATCCTCGGCGGTTGGGCCTTTACTCGGCGTCAAAACAAACTAGACCAGCCGTTGATCACCCTTGACATCTTTCGATTCCCTGCGTTTCGCGCCGGCGCGTTGGGAGCAGCGCTTTCCATGTTTGCTCTTGCTGGCCTGCAGTACGTCATTACACAAAAACTGCAGCTTGCCGACGGCTTATCGCCGCTGCGCTCCGGCGTCTACGTGACATTCGCGGCCATTGGCGCCCTCTTCTCGTCTATTTATGCCGGTGCTCGTTTAGCGCGCTTCGGAATCAGGCGACTGATCGCTGGCGGCTTCGGACTAGCCACCATCGGTGCGGTGATTGTGTGTCTTTATGGTCTTTGGGAGTCGACGCCCCTACTGCTCGGCGGCCTGTTTATTAAGGGTATGGGGTTGGGCGCGGTGATGGCGGTAGCCTCCATCGCCATGATCTCTGGCGTACCCAGCCATCGTGCAGGCATGGCCTCCTCAGTGGAGGAAGTCAGCTACGAATTCGGCTCCCTTACGTCCATTGCTGTTCTCGGTAGCTTGGTGACGGCCTTCTATTCGGCGCTGATTACTCTGCCGACCGGTGCTCCCGAGGAGGCTGCGGACAGCTTGCACGCCGCCGTGCATCTTGCGCATTCTTCAGACGCCAGCTGGGCGGAACCGCTGATAGCTGCCGCAGACACGGCCTACTCTCATGCCTTCGCGCTGATTACAGTCTTGGTCGTGGTGGTTTTGGCGGCCGGCTGCCTCTACACAGCCCGTATCCTGCGGGGCGTAACTGTGGAGCTGCAGGACTGATCTCGCAGATGGCTAGAAGCGGCTGACGAACTTCCGCTCCTGGCCACTCAAAGGGTCGGGGAAGCGGAGCTCCTTGGCGATAAGCCCCATTGGGGAGGAAAAGTCCTCGTCCTCCACGTAGACCGGCCGGGGCGTAGGGGCGTCAATAGAAAAGAGCGCCGCGTCTGTGAGTTCGGTGTACAAGGGATCATTCAGAATCGGCAGACCAAGCGAACGGAGGACGACGCGCAGCTGGTGGGTCTTGCCGGTGTGGGGTTCCAGGCGCCAAACAAGGATCTTGCGCCCCTCGCGCCGCTCCGTGCGCAGTCCTGTGACCAGGGTAAGAGCATTGGGTGGCCCGTCGGTAAGGATGGTGCTGAGGTGCCCGCGTGTCTTCGACATGCTGTGCTTCAGACGCCACGGACGCTCAGGCGTGGGCGGATCCCACGAGCGCCAGTCAGCTAGTGGAGCGATGGGAGCGAATGGAGCCTCCTCAGGCAGAGGAGTCAGTGCCTCGTAAACCTTGTGGGGGACTCGGCGCTCGAACATCGTCTGGTAAGCGCCGCGGATTTCTGGGCGGGCGGTCATCAACAGCACGCCGCGAGTGAGGCGATCGAGGCGGTGAGAGGGGGAGAGCTCCGGGATACCGAGCTGTACCCGGGCCTTGACCAGTGCGGTCTCGGTGATGTGCTGCCCCCGCGGGAGAGTAGCCAAGAAAGGTGGCTTATCTACTACGACGATATCCGCATCTTGGTGCAGTACTGCGATCTCACCGGGGACGGGACGCTCCGGGGCAGGGCGGCGGTAGAAATTGATAAAGCTACCAGGACGCAAAACGTCGTCCGGGGCGAGTGCCTCGCCTGAATCCAGGCACACTTCGCCTGCAGCGAAGCGATCTAAAACGGCGCTAAAATTATCATCTTCTGCGCGGTGGCGCTGGGAGGAAATAAGGTGCCACAAAAAATCTTTTGCCACCCACGGCGTGTCGGTAGCTGGGGGAACAAGAATCCGCGTAGGATTTAGTCCCTTTTTTACTGGTAATGGTCCCATCAATCCGTTATGCTACCCGGCATGGATATTGCTGCAATTACCGGTTCCCTGTCTTCCCTGTTCAAGAGCGAGCTTGGCGGTGTTCTGCTGAACATCTTCCGCACGCTCCTCGAGTTCTTCTCCCCGTCCAACGCGCCCGGCGCTGAGGACGTTCCGCTGCCCGACACCCAGGCCTAGTCCCTCAACCTAAAATCTATATTCCCACCCAAAGGGTGCCCGATTTGTCCCGAAAATAGGGGCAAATGGGCACCCTTTCTGCATTGATTAGCGCTTTTAAGGATAATGGGAAGTGTAGAGGATCAATCAAATAATGCCCTTGCAAGGAAGGATCGTTTCCCATGGCTACCACGAGCGATAAGGAAATCATCGTCGCAGTTGATGGCTCTGATGCCAGTAACGAGGCCGTTAGGTGGGCCGCGAACGCCGCCCTGAAGCGCAAGCAGCCGTTGAAGCTGGTTAGCGCTTACACCATGCCCCAGTTCATGTACGCCGACGGAATGGTTCCGCCGCAGGAGCTCTATGACGAGCTCGAGAGCGAGGCCGGCGACAAGATCGAAAACGCCCGCAAGATCGTCACCGACTTCAGCGCCGACGTCGAGGTCAGCTACCTCGTCAAGGAAGGCGCCCCGATCGATACTCTCCTGGACCTCTCCGAGACTGCGGAGATGATCGTCATGGGCTCCCGCGGCCTGGGCGGCCTCTCCGGCCTGGTCATGGGCTCCGTCTCCAGCGCTGTTGTCGCCCACGCCGAATGCCCGGTGGTGGTTGTGCGCAAGGACAACGACGTGACCGTCGACAACAAGTACGGCCCCGTCGTGGTCGGCGTGGATGGCTCCGAGATCTCCCGCCAGGCACTGAAGATTGCCTTCCGCGAGGCCGAGGCACGTGGCGCCCTGCTGCGCGCCGTGCACTCCTGGACCGACACGCAGATCCACACCACCTACGTTGGCCTGGTGGATGCGCAGAACCAGATGGATCGCATGATCGTCGAGCGTCAGAACATGATGGAAGACGAGCTGAAGGAGCTCATCAAGGAGTACCCGAGCGTACAGGTCGAAGAGATCGTCGAGCGCGAGCGCCCGGTGCAGTCTCTCACCGAAGCGTCCAAGGATGCGCAGCTGCTGATCGTCGGCTCCCACGGTCGTGGCGGCTTCAAGGGCATGCTGCTGGGCTCCACCTCCCGTACCCTGCTGCAGTACGCACCGTGCCCGATGATGGTTGTCCGCCCGAAGGACCAGAAGCGCAAGTAATTGAGCGCAAAATAATAGCGCGAGATAACACAAATCCTGTAGAGTCCAATGGGCTCTGCAGGATTTTGTAGACTTATGCGAGTAAGCGCGCTAAAGGCCGACGGTCAGAGATGACAAGGTTAAGGAGAGAAGTAGATGGCAACGGCAGAGGATAAAACCCGCACGGCGGGCTCCGCGGCCTCTACTGATTCCTCGGTCAACGCAGAGGGGGCGAAGGCGGCCAAGAAGGCCGTAAAGAAGACGGCTAAGAAAACCGGGAAGGCCACGAAGCAGACGGCCCGCTCTAGCCGCCGCAACCGGCCCGGGCCGCGCCAGCGTCTGCTGGCAAGCGCGACGAACCTCTTCACCACGCAAGGCATTCGCGTGATCGGCATCGACCGCATCCTACGCGACGCAGACGTGGCGAAAGCCAGCCTGTACTCCCTGTTTGGATCGAAGGACAACCTTGTTGTTGCTTACCTGCAGGAACTGGATCAGAAGTGGCGCGAGGACTGGCACGCGCTGGCGGATGAGCGCGAAAAGCCGGAGGATCGCATCATCGCGTTCTTCGACCTGTGTATTCAGCAGGAGCCAGAGAACAACTTCCGCGGCTCGCACTTCCAAAACGCAGCCAGCGAATACCCGCGGCCAGAGACCGATTCGGAACAGCGCATCCGCGATGCGGCGATGGAGTACCGTCGCTGGTGCCGCGACACGATGGCCGAGCTGCTTACGGAACGTTTCGGCTATGCCTCGCAGACGCTGGCTGACCAGTTGATGGTGTTCATGGACGGCGGGCTGAACGGCGCGAAGATGTCCCGCAACACTGTGCCGCTGGAAACCGCCCGCGGCCTGGCGAAGCAGCTACTGCTGACGGCGCCGATGAGCTACAACATCTAGCTATTTCGCTTGGCCTTCCGCGCCAGCTTTTTCTTCTCCTTCTTTTCCTTCTTCCGCTCGATGAGCTGGTTCTTCATCAGTTTGTGGTGCTCCAGGAACTCCTCCGAGTAGGGGATCTTGCGGTCCAGGATTCGCTGAATGGTGATCGTCTGGGTGGTGGTCCACAGGTTGTTACCCACCCAGTAGATCATCAACGCAACCGGGCCGACCGCGCCCAGAGCAATGGTGAACGGGGCAATCAGCACGATCGGACCGATCAGCCACATCAACTTCAGCAGTCCGCGGGCCACTCCTGAGTTGTGATCCACCGTGAGGTAATTCCGATACATGGAGTAAGCCCAGTTAGATGTGGTGAAAATCGCCGCCAGAATAGCCATGGGGAACACTACCCAAAAGACCTGCTCCTTGGTGGTGTGAATTTCCGCGAACTGCGAATCAGCCATCTGCACATAAGCGGCCATAGGCACTCCGAAGAGCTTTGCGGAAAGCAGTGACTGGACTTCCTCGGCATTCAGAGGGCCAAAGCCGTTGACGGAAGCGTTGATCTCTGGGTCCGGGCTGGTGACGTGGATGAGCATGCGGTACAGGCCAATCAGAACCGGAATTTGGATAAGCGCTGGAATACAACCGTCGGAGAAGCGATACTCGTGTTCCTTCTGTAGCTCGCGTCGCCTCTTGGCCAGCTCCTTGCGACCTTCGGCTGTTTTATCGTCGCTGTATTCCTGTTCCAGCCGATAAACCTTTGGCCGGATGTTAATCAGAATACGGCTGGAATAAGACTGCCGGTAGACGAAAGGCAAAAGCAGGGACCGAACGGTAACAATCAGAAGCACAAGCGCCAGCAACCAAGATTGTGCTGCATCCCAGCCAAAAATATCGGCAAAAAGGTAATGCCATGCCTTCAGGAATAGGGCAACGGGATACTCGACAATCTTCATGGAGGAGAGCTTACCCGCCATGAGAGATAGCTGCGGGATACGGTGGGGTAGCGCCCCAGAACGTAGTAGCATGTGACGCATGGCGCGACACCGACGACAGGCGGAAACACGACTCGACCCGATTAGTGTTTTCGGCGAAATCCTCATCACCTTTGGTGTTATCGCCCTGCTTTTCGGTTTCTGGGATGTTTTTTGGACGGATGTTCAATCCGGACGCGAACAGGCCGCAGTCGCCCAGGAGCTGGATGATCAGTGGGATGAGAAGAACCCCCGCCCGCTGACCGAACCGGCCGAAGGCGCCGCCTTTGCCCGGCTGTATATCCCTTCTTTCGGCTCGGACTTTAACTTCTCTGTGGTCAAGGGCGTGGCCGACGAGGATCTGAGCAAGGGGCCGGGCCACTACCAAGACACTCAGGCGCCGGGTAAACCCGGCAACTTCGCCATGGCCGGCCACCGCGTGGGCCGCGGTTCCCCCTTCAACGACCTAGGGCTTCTGAAAACCTGCGATTCCGTGGTGGTGGAAACCGCCGGCAGCTGGAATATCTACCGTGTGCTGCCGATCGACGTAGCTCCGGGTGATCGCCTGGCGGAGGCCGAGAAGTGCATGCCCCCAGAGCTGGCGCAGAAAATCTCCAGCGGTGAATACGCGGGCGTCAACGGCCGTTACATCACCACTCCGAACGACATCAACGTGATCAATCCCGTCCCCGGTCAGGAGCGCGTCGAGGTGCACCCCAAGGACGATGCGGCGTTGTTAACGATGACGACCTGCCACCCGCAGTTTTCCAACAAGGAGCGCATGATTGTCCACGCGGCGCTCGTCCGTTCGGAGCCGAAGAAGGGCGGCGAGGTGCCCGAGGAATTGACGGAGGGAGCTTAAATGTACGCGATGTTGTGGCGTAACCTGCCGGGCCCCTGGTGGGTCAAGCTGCTGATCGTCCTGGTGCTGCTGGTGGGTATCTTCTTCCTCCTTATGGAGGTCGTGTTCCCCTGGATCGGGCCGATGATGCCCTGGACCGATGTGGGCGTTTCGGAGGGACTGCTTAGAGCTTGAGGTTCTTGATCGTCTCTTCAGCGATCTTCTGCGCCTTCACTGACTGCTCCTGTGCCGTGGTGACCACCACGGCCGTTTCGTCCTTCCACACCGCGTACACTGCGCCGGATTCCCCGTCGCCACCACGGCGCCCGCCGCTCCACCCCTCTGGGTCAAGGGCCTTGAGCGTGGAATCGATCGGCGCGGCATGGTCGACCACCGCGATCGCATCGGAGTTAGTGCGCATGTGACGCACCATCACCGTGGCCTGCGGGTAGTCCTCGTAAGACCAGAAAACACAGGCGGGAGGGTCGAAGCGCTCGTCCGTGCCGGTGCCGGTGAGGCGCTGGCCGTTGGTGTTCTGCAACCATTCGCCGTCCAGGTAGGGACAAACCTCCTGGCCACCCTGCCCCACTGGCTCCGGGGCGGCGTCAATCGGCAGCTCCGTGCCCTTCACTGGGTCGACGGTGCGCTCTGCGGAGGTTTCTGAGGTTGGCTCGTCGTCCCCCGCGCTCCCACAGGCGCTGATGCTAAAGACCAGTGCGGTGCCTGCCACCAGCGCTAGGGAAGCTCTTTTTACTTTGTGACGCCTCATTTTCGACAACCTCGAATCTCTAAAAAGCGAAAAGCGGTTACTTGCCCCGAGCCTTTTCAAACTTTTCAATAACGTCGGCGGAGATGCGACCGCGCTCGGAGACCGGGACGTTGTTCTCGCGTGCCCACTCACGGATCATGCGGTTGCGCTCCGGGTTGGTGCTGCGGCCAGCGGCACGGCGCCCGGCACCACCGCGGGTCTTGCGGCGGGCAACCTGAATATAAGGCTCCAAAGCCTTTTCAAAAGCCTCTCGATTCTTGGTGGACAAATCCAGGGTGTAATCAATTCCGTTGACGCTGAAATCAACAACGTTGACCTCGTCCTCGGAAAGTGGGGCATTGTCCAGGTCGTCAAAGAACTGGGTAATTTCACGGCGTGCCATCGGAGAATTCCTTTCTTTTAAGTGTTTGTTGCCTATAGCTTCCAGGGGGGGGCTATCTGCGTGACTTAGTTAATAGTTTTTCACGCACTAGTCTAACCCATTAAAGGCAAGTCTCAATCATGAGCTTTGTTTAAAAGCTTAATGGGCAGTAAAGGCGCTGGAAAGGGTGGCGTCATTAAGGAAAGAATAAATAAAAATACCCCCAAGTGTGAACCTGAGGGTAATAAAGCGCTGTAAAGCTTTTTAACGAGCGGAGTGCTTAGCCGGGTCGATGCGCACGTTGGAAGTGTGAATGCCCTCGCCCCACTTGGTGGTGGCGGCCTTGCCGAAGTGCAGCGGCTGGTTCGGCTTCAGCTTGCCGTCCGGGGCCAGGAAGATCCAGTTAGCGTCCACCGCATCCTTCGTTACACGCACGACCGTGTAGCCGTGGGAGTCGAAGTCCAGGTACTTCACGTGGCGGTTCATGTTGGTGAAGGCGTACTCCACGGTGTGGGACAGCGCGTTATCCTCCGGCAGCTTCAGAATGTCGTCGATGTTGGAGGAGGTAACGGAGGTGCAGACAATCTCCACGCCTGCGGTACCGCCGTTCGGGTAGGTGCCCGGCTTGGCCGGAATGTCGTTGGCCCAGGAGGAGTGGATGTCGCCGGTCAACCAGACAGTGTTGCGGATCTTGTTGTCCACCAGGTACTTGATCACGCGGCGACGCTCGGCGGCGTAGCCATCCCACTGGTCGAAGTTGTAGGGCATACCCTCTTCCGGCAGACCCAGCAGCTGGGTGACGGCCTTGGTGGCCTCCGGATCCAGCGGCGGAATCAGAACTGGGCTGAACATGACGGAGTTGCCGATGAAGTTCCAGCGTGCCGTCGAGGTGGACAGCTTCTTGGTCAGCCAACCGAACTGCTCGGAGCCCAGCATGGTGCGGGAGTCGTCGTCGGTCTTGCGGGCAGCGGTGAAGCCGGGCTTTTCGTTGCGGTAGGTGCGCAGATCCAGCATGTTCAGCTCGACCAGGTTGCCGAAGGACAGGTTGCGGTAGATGTGGCCCTTCTCGGATAGCGGGGTGGCGCGGATCGGCAGCCACTCCAGGTAGGCCTGCATGGCGGCGTTGCGGCGGGCGATGAAGTCACCCTCCTTGTCCGGCTGGTGGTTCTCCGCACCGTGGGACCAGTTATCGTTGGCGACCTCGTGGTCATCCCAGGTGACGATCCACGGGCATGCAGCGTGCGCGGCCTGCAGGTCCGGGTCGGTGTGGTGCTGAGCATAGCGCTGGCGGTAGTCGGCCAGGGAGACGATCTCGTTGGCCGGCTCGTGCAGGCGGACGGAGCCGGTCTTACCGGTGTACTCGCCACGCGGGTACTCGTAGATGTAGTCGCCGACGTGCAGCGCGTAGTCGATGTCGCCGCGCTTGGCCATATCGCGGTAGGCGCTGAAGAAGCCAGCCTCCCAGTTGGAGCAGCTAAACAGCGCGAAGCGCAGCTCGGACACGTCGGCACCCTTGGCGGGGGCGGTGCGAGTCTTGCCGACCGGGGAGGTGTGACCCTTGCGGGGGCCATCGACGGTGGTGAAGCGGTAGAAGTAGCCGGTGTAGGGCTTCAGACCTCGAGCCTCTACCTTCACGGTCATGTCGCCGGCAGGCTCAGCCTTCGCTGTGCCGGAGGTGACGATCTGGGTGAACTTTTCGTCGCTGGCGACCTCCCACTTGACGTTGGTGGCCTGGCCTTCGCCGTCACCTGGGTAGTCGTTTTCGTTGGAGGTCACGCGGGTCCACAGCAGCACGCTATCCGGGTATGGGTCACCGGAAGCAACGCCGTGCTGGAAGGCTGCCTTGCCCATCTTCTTGTTGATGGGCGGGTTCGGGCGCTTGGCGGAACCCAGCGGCGCGGCGGAGGCGGTGGAGTTGGCGGCAACGGCGCCGATGCCGGCGGCAGCTGCACCGGCCGCACTGGTCTGTAGGACTTGGCGGCGGGTGAACTGGCCGGACCGAGCCGGGGTGGGGGTGGAGTTTTCCTGAGGCTTGTTCGTCATAGCCCAATGAAACCACGCTCAAACGCGTTTCGCTGGGTGAGATCCCCCCAAGCTCTACTTGCGCTTGGCCTTAATCTGGGCCTCCACCAGATCCAGCTCGTTGGATACGGAACGCAGCACACGCTTTGCCTGGCCGTCGTTCATAGAGCGGGAGTTCTCGACGGCCTTATCCAGGTCGTCCATACGCTCGGAGATGTCCTTGGCGAAGCCGGTCGGCACGCCATCGTCCAGGGACTTGCGGATCTTCTTGATGCGTGCCTGCTGCAGACCCCCATCGCCCGGGAACTGAGCGGTTGCCTTGGTGGCCAGGCCGCTGCGGCGGGCCGCGGAGCTATTGGAGGCCTCCTGCAGTGCAGTCATGCCACGGTAGAACAGCGGGATTGCAAAGGGTGCGGCCACGCGGGCGGCGCCGGCGACCTTCAGTACCTTCTTAGAGTTGAAGCGACCGGCCTTGATCTGCTCCAGCGAGGCCTTTGCCATCTTCTCGTTGTGCTTGCGCTGTGCCTTGAGCTCCTTGGCATCCATCTTGCGCACCTGCTTAGCCGTCTTGCGCAGGTAGGCCTCCTTGCGCTTCTCCAGCTTCGAGTCGGCCTTTACCTGTGCCTTGGCGCGAACCTTCGCTGCCTTCTCGATGGCCTTCTTTTCCTGACGGCGCTTGCGCATACCGCTGAGCAGTCCCATGTCACTCCGATGCGAATTGATCTGTCTTGATCTGTCTTACTGTTCAACCAGATTACTTAAGAAACATCTTTACTGTACTTGCTTCACTGTACTCCGACACCCCGAGGCGCAGGCTTAGCCACTTGGGGAGGCGCGCTGACTGTCCGGAGGACGCGCTAGGCTTAGAAACTATTGTGAGCCTGCCTGAAGATTTTCCGCCGCTTAGCCCTAGCGACCTCGTGGGCTGCCGCCACCGTGCGGTACTGCGGCGTCATCAAAAGGCGCGCCACGAAGATCAGCAGGAAGCATCGGCCACCCCGCGTATCCACATCGCACAGGATCTCGAGTCCTACGTGGAGTCCGTCCAGCGCAAGGCCAACGCGGCGCTCCGGCGGGAACAGGTGTTTCGGCGCCTGCCGACGAAGCCGCGGATCGGCGACAAAGTGTTCCCCACCAGGGTGGATATCGACCCTAGCGAGCCCGACACCGCCGTCGAACAGACCCTGGAGGCGCTGGCTTCCGGAGCTCGACTGATCACCCGCCCCATGCTGGCCGAAGGGCCTTTCCGGGTGGAGTTGGATCTGCTCGTCCGCGCGGACCGGGGCAAGGGGGTCGACGAGTTTATGCAGTACACGCCCGTCGCGATCTCCTTGCACTCCGTGGCGCGCCGCGCGCGGGCCACGCAGTTGGCGGATTGTCGGGTGACGGACATTAGCGCCCTGGGTTTGGCCGTGCCGGCGCCGATCGACTTCCGCCATCGCGCCGCCGCCGGGGACGCCCAGAAGGTGGCCATCGCCCACGTTGTACTGCGACAATGGGGTTTTGCCGCCAGCACCGTTGCGCTGATCGGTCGCGCCGGGCCGGACAGGCCGCGCTGTTTCTTTTTTGACGCCCCCTCCGTGCTCCCCGGCCTGCAGGCCGCGTTAGAGGAGCCGATCCCTACCGGGCCGCGCAGGATCAAGGAATGCCAGACCTGTGAATTTCACAATCACTGCCGGGCCCAGTTGCTGCAGGCGCGGGAGATCAGCCTGCTGCTGCCGGGGGATAAGGCCCGCAAGTGGCGGGAAAAGGGGATCGAAACTCTGCCGCAGTTGGCGGCCTCCGGGAACGGGGAACAGGCAGAGCTGGCGCAGGCCTGGATGGACGGGCAGGTGGCTTTGCGCCGCCCGAAGAAGAACTGGCTGGAACAGCCGGAACTCTGGGGCGGCAGTGAGTGCAGCGCCGCCGGAGCCTTGCGCGACTGGGTGGAGATTGACGTGGACATGGAGGCCCACCCCAACCGCGGCACGTTCCTTTGGGGTACCTTCGACGGCTCGCGCTACATCGGGTTCGGGGACTTCAGCCGGGATGGCGATGAAGGCCAACACGTAGCCGAATTTTGGCACTGGATGCAATCGCAGAAGGACCGCGCCCTGGAGGACGGAAAGAACTTCCAGGTGTGGGTGTATGCCGCGCAGGGGGAAAACTACTGGCTGCGCCACGCCGCCGAGCGCTACGGCGGGCGCCGCTACGAGGTCGCGGGCACCAACATGAAGGTGACCATGCCCACGCTGGAGGAGGTGAATGCCTTCATCGCCTCCGAGCACTGGTGCGACTGCTTCGGCCTGGTGAAAAAGGCGCTGGCGCCCACGGATTCGCTGGGGCTAAAGACGGTGGCGCCGCTGGCGGGATTCGAGTTCAGCCAGGCGGGCATCAACGGCAAGGCGGCGGTAGAGCTGTTTGAGCAGGCCATCGGCGGATCCCGCACCACGGCGCAGGCGGCCAGGCGTAAGCTGGAGCGCTATAACGCCGACGACTGCGTGGCGACCTCGGCGGTTCGCGCGTGGCTGCGCCGGGGCGCGCCGGGCTTGCGGGAGCTGTGGCGTCAATAAGAAAGAGGGAAAGGGCATGACGAACTTCTTCGAACGCATCATGGCGCTCAACAGTCAGGGGCCGTATCGGGCTGAAAGAGTCGGTCCGGGGGACGCGCTGAAGGGCGGCCGCACGCCCGTGCTGGAGAATCCGCAGCCGAACGTGGTTCTGGGCACGCCGCTGACCGGCCTGGAGGATAGCTACTGGGCCGAGGCCGACGGGCTAGAGCAGCCCGCGCAGATCGTCCTGGGCCTGGGCTGCTTCTGGGGTGTGGAGCGCATGTTCTGGGGCATGGACGGAGTGTGGGGGACCTCTGTGGGCTACGCCGGAGGCTACACCCCAAACCCCACCTACCGCGAGGTATGCACCGGGCGGACCGGCCACGCCGAGGTGGTGCGGATTGTCTTCGACGCTGCCGCGGTGAGCCTGGAACAACTGCTGCAGGTGGCCTTCGAGAACCACGACCCCACTCAGGGCGACCGGCAGGGCAATGACGTGGGTACGCAGTACCGCTCGTGCGTGTATACGCAGGACGCCGAACAGTTGGGGCGCGTGCGGCAGGCCATCGCTGGCTGGCAGCAGCGCTTTAGCGACGCGGGCTTCGGGGAGATCACCACAGAAGCGGCCGAGCTCGCGAAGATTGGCGACGGGCAGTACTACCTGGCCGAGAACGAGCACCAGCAGTACCTACACAAGCACCCCGGCGGGTACTGCAACCACGGCCCGAATGGTGTGAGTTGCCCCGTCGGGGTGCTGGGGGACTAGCGAGCCAGCGACTGCGAGCCTACTTGGAGAGGTTCTGGTTCGGAATGCGTCCCTCTGGCACGACCTTGCTGCCGTTCCAACGGAAAGTGACGTCCGAGTAGTAGTTGGGGGCCTGCGCGTTGGCCTCGCCGGACTCTTGCAGTGCCTCCCAGTCGCGCATGCGCACGGTGACGGAGGAATCCGTGGCGGAGAGGATCTCCGTCTGCTGAACCGTGTCGGAGCCAACGCCGATGTACTTGCCCTTGTGGAAGAGCATCAGCTGGGTCGCAAACTGGCTGTTACCCTGCTGCGCCTGGGTGATCAGCGCGTAGCTGAGGTCGTTGCAGGGGTTGTAGTTTGACTCGCCCGTGGGCTTCCAGCCGAACTGGTTCGGCGGCAGCTTGCTGATGTTGTTCGTGATCTCTGGGGAGTCTGGCTGTTCGGAGCAGTCCTGGTTACCGCCGTCGGCGCCACCTTCGTTAGCGTCGCCTTCGGCATCCTCGCCTTCAGCGGGGTTTGGCACTGCGGCGTTTTCGGTGTTCGCACCTTCTGCGTTCTGGTTGTTGCCTTCCTTAGGCGCTTCGCCCTTGTCGGCGGAGCCAGCGTCCGTGGTTTCCGCGTTGGAGGTTGCAGATGCAGCGGGAGCACCTTCATCGTTGCCGTCGTCGCCGCAGGCTGCAGTGCCCAGCAGCAGGCCAGTCAGGGCGACCACGGCACCAAACTGACGGGTGCGGCGACCACCGCGCGTGCGCTGGGAATCGGGGGAGTGGTTGGAACGGATGGTTCGTACTTGAGCCTTCATGGTTCTTCTCCAATCTCAGGTGGGTGTGTAGTTGACTTGTGAGCCAGCTGCGAAAGTCCAATCGAGCGCGTGAAGTGAGTGAGTGCTCGTTTAAGAAACCGTTCGCCGGGCCCGTTGCGTTTCTAGGGGTGCGTTTCTAGGGACGCAAAAGGCCCTGTATCAAATGGCCGGAAGATGCTTCCGGCTGATACAGGGCCAGCTCCATTTAGTTTTCAGTGCTGGGGAAGCGCCTACGCGGGCGCTCCCTTGAGGCAGCTTAATTCTGGGCTACTTCTGGGCAGCCTCGTAGCGCTTTGCAACCTCGTCCCAGTTGAAGACGTTCCAGACAGCCTTCACGTAGTCTGCCTTAACGTTCTTGTACTGCAGGTAGAAGGCGTGCTCCCACATATCCAGCAGCAGCAGCGGGGTCAGGTTGATGGACAGGTTGCCCTGCTGGTCGGTCATCTGCTCGACAACCAGGCGGCCAGCGATGTGGTCGTAACCCAGGACTGCCCAGCCGGAGCCCTGCAGACCCAGAGCAGCGCCGTTGAAGTGCTCCTGGAATGCCTCGAAGGAGCCGAAGTCGCGGTTGATAGCCTCAGCCAGCTCGCCGGTCGGCTCGCCGCCACCGTTCGGGGAGAGGTTCTTCCAGAACAGGGAGTGGTTGGTGTGGCCACCCAGGTTGAAAGCCAGATCCTTGGACAGTGCGGTAACTACGCCAGCGATGGAGCCATCCTTGCGGGCAGCCTCCAGCTTCTCGAGGGCAGCGTTAGCGCCGTTAACGTAATTCTGGTGGTGCTTGGTGTGGTGCAGCTCCATGATCTCGCCGGAGATGTGGGGCTCCAGAGCGTCGTATGCGTAATCCAGCTCGGGAAGTTCGTACTTAGTCATAGTTTCTAAAATTCCTTTCACACGTCGGGAGTGCTTATGACAACAAGTGTGGCGCGAAAATATGGTTCCTGCAAGGTTTTCTATTAGGAACTTATTAGTTATTGACGCCACGTATCAAAAGTTCAATGCCCAGAAACTCTTGTGGTGAGCGTGTCTGGGCCGAGCGCTATGCTGGCCGTGGGCGTCAATAAAGAACGAAGGCACCTACAGGGCAACCAGAAGGAAGAAGGCCACAGTGACTGCTCCACAACCGCACAATGACACCAACGGCGACACCAACGGCACCACCACGCCACCGACCCCCGGCTCCAAGATCGTGCTCATCGGCGCGGGCGACGTCGGCATCGCCTACGCATACACCCTGGTCAATCAGGGTTTGACCGACCACCTGGCCATCATCGACCTGGACGAGCGCAAGACCTGGGGCCACGTACAGGACCTCAACCACGCAGTGCCGTGGTCGCACCACAACACCCGCGTGACGGTTGGCACCTACGAGGACTGCCGCGATGCCGCAATGGTCTGCATCTGCGCAGGCGCGGCGCAGAAGCCCGGGGAAACCCGCCTGGACCTCGTTGCCAAGAACACCGCAATCTTCAAGACGATCGTCGGCGACGTGATGGAACACGGCTTCAACGGCATCTTCCTGGTCGCCAGCAACCCGGTGGACATCCTGAGCTACGCGACGTGGAAGTTCTCCGGTATGGACTCCAGCCGCGTGATCGGCTCCGGCACGATCCTGGATACCGCGCGCTTCCGCTACGCGCTGGGCCGCTACTTCGACCTCGCGCCGACTTCCGTGCACGCCTACGTGATCGGCGAGCACGGGGATACCGAGCTGCCGGTGCTATCCGCCGGTTCGGTGGCAGGCACTTCCATCCACCACCGACTGGAGTTGATCGGCGAATCCGCCGACGAGGACGTCGACGAAATCTTCGTGAAGACCCGCGACGCGGCCTACGAGATCATCCAGGCCAAGGGCTCTACCAGCTTCGGCATCGGCATGGGGCTGGCGCGCATTACCCAGGCGGTGTTCAGCAACCAGGATGTCGTGCTTCCGATCTCTACGCTTTTGCAGGGCGAGTACGGATTCGAGGACATCTACATCGGCACTCCCGCGGTGATTAACCGCCAGGGCGTGCGCCATGCCGTGGAGCTGCAGCTGGATGCCGAAGAAAAGGAGAAGTTCGACCACTCCGCGAACGTGCTGCGTAAGGTGATGGGCGAAACAGGCCTGATCTAGCCCGGGCTGATCTAACCGGGGCTGATTTAAGTAAACAATAAGTGAAACTTGGAGGGTGCCCGGCGTGAGCGGATGCCGGTTGCAGGCCGGCGCACTAAAAATAGAGGGTATGAAAATTGTCGCCCACCGCGGAGCCTCCAAGGAACGCCCAGAACACACCCTGGCAGCCTATGAACTGGCCGAGCAAAGGGGAGCGGACGGCTTCGAATGCGACATCCGCCTGACCCGCGACGGGGAACTCGTCTGCCTGCACGACCGCACCATCGACCGGGTGGCGGTGGACAAGCCCGCGAAATCCAACGGCGTGGTCAGCGAGATGACGTTGGCGCAGCTGCGGGAGCTCAATGTCGGCACTCCTGAAGAGCCCGCGCAGGTGCTTACTCTGCGCGAGCTTCTGACCTTCTTTAACGACGTGAATTCCTCGCGGATCGATGCCAGGCAGGAGCACAGCCAGAGGCCGGACAATGCGGCGGCTGGAGAGGGGGCGTCACTAAAGAAAGACATCTTTATCGAGACCAAGCACCCGAACCGCTACGGCCCCAAGGTCGAGCACGCCCTGCACTACGAACTGCAGCGGGCGCACCTTGCGGAGAGCGCGCACGTGCACCTGATCAGCTTCAGCCCGCAATCGCTGGTGCGCTTCAAGATGATCAACCCGGCAGTCCACCGCATCCTGCTGCGGCGCGAGTACCAGCGCATGCTCAACCCGGGGCTTGAGGCACTGCATGTTGTGGACGCCCACGGCCTGTCGGTCGCACGTGGTCGGATTCGCCCCGACATCATCGGCCGCTTTGGCGATGGAACCTACGTGTGGACCGCCGACAAGGAAGATGAGGTGCGGTGGGCTGCGCGCCAGGGAGTGACCTGGCTGGCGACGAACTACCCCGGGCGGGCACGGATGTGGCGTGACAGTGAACTGGGACTGGATAGGCCGGTGTCTGCCAAGCTAGCGGCAGACAAGCCGGGGCCAGCCAGCGAAACCAGTGCTGCTGCATTTTCCTTGGTGCAGCCAGGTACAATTAACGACCGTGGCTAAGAAGAAAAAGAATCAAGAGAACCTGCCCGAGGGCATGAGCCGCCGTCAGGCGAAGCTCGCCGCCCGCGCCGCGGAACGCGCGAAGCTGCAGAAGGACCCGCGCCCCTTCGACGGATTCGCCATGGAGGCCGACCTGATCGCCCTGCAGGAATTCGTCCCTTCGGCGCACTTCGTTGCCGACGTGAAGGACGCAGAGCACAAGATCTCCATCGTTACCGTCCTGCCGGGTGCGGTTGCAGCGCTGCGCCGCTCGAAGGAAGACGGCGGCGAGGCCTTCGTCGCACTGCAGACCCAGCGCCGCGGTGATAACCCGAACCGTGACCTGGCATTCGCCCTGAACTGGGTAAAGCAGGCCGAGCCGGGCCAGTCCCTGGAGGTCGGCGTGGCCGACGGCACCGAGCCCGCCCTGGCGGACATCCTGAACAAGGACGCTGCCTCCGAGATCACCGTCGCCCAGGACTTCGCCTGGTGGCTGACTGAGGAAAACCGCAACAACCCGCAGATCGCCGCTACCCTGCAGCGCGCTAACGAATCCGTGCTGCCCTCCGAGCGCGTGGAGGCGGACATCAAGGGCGCCGCATGGTGGATCGATCCGTCCGACAAGGCGCACATCCGCTGGGTTCGCCAGGAGGGCGAGGAGGAGCTGCTGAACGCTCTGGCCCGCCTGCACGCCGCTGGTGAGCTGCACCTGGGCGAGGGCTCCAAGTTCGCCGGTGTGTTCCGCACCCACGGCATCCTGGTTCCGGTGTGGGACCTGGATCGCAGCCGCGAGTCCGCTTCCTGGAAGGAGGGGCTGGAGGCTCTGGATCCGAAGATCGCAGAAGCCCTGGCCAAGGATGCTCCGCTGACTGCCGACGAGCAGAAGGCCAAGCAGACCATCCAGTCCCGCGAGGTCACCATCCGCTAGCAGCGGCTGGCTTGTAGCTGGCTAGCGAATTAGCCAGCTACTGCTTAACGCAGCTTCGCGAACATCTCCTCTGCGCCGGCATCGTCCCACAGTGCGACGTTGCCGGCGTAAGTGTTTTCGTAGCCTGCGATCGGCACGGTCTCCTGTTTCGCACCGCCGGCCATAGCCAGGCCCAGCGAAGCGAGGTTCCACACGTGGTCGTCCTCGTTGACCGTCATGTTCGCGCTGAGGGCGTCGGCGACCTTCAGGTTCTTAAATGGGTTCAGTAGCGTACCGGGGGACTTGATCTTCTCGGACAGCGCGGCCAGGAACTTGCGCTGGCGCTCCACGCGGTCCAGGTCCCCCTGCGCCGAGGCGTAGCGGGAGCGCACGTACCCCAGCGCGGTCGGCCCATCGAGTTCCTGGCAGCCGGCCTGCAGGTTGATGCCCGCCATCGGGTCTTCCAGCGGCTCGTCCAGGCACATCTCCACGCCGCCGACAGCGTCGACAACATTGGCGAATCCGCCGAAGCCGATCTCTGCGTAGTGATCCAGGTGGATGCCCGTCGCCTGTTCCACGGTCTGCTGCAGCAGCGCCGGCCCGCCGAGGGAAAACGCCTGGTTGAGCTTGTTCTGCCCGTAGCCGGGGATGTCCACCCAACTATCGCGCGGCAGGGAGAGCATGGTCGCGTCCCCTCCGAAGCGGGGAATGTGCACCACCATGATCGTGTCCGTGCGCCCCACCGAATCGTCGAGCTCCCCAGCCATCAGACGGTCGGCGTCCTCCTCGCTCAGCCCGGCACGGGAGTCCGAGCCCACCAGCAGCCAGTTGGTGCCGGAGGTGCTCCCCAAGCGGCCGTCGTAATCCTGCAGGGCATCGGTGCGCTGCAGTTTCGTATCGATCCACACGGCCGCGCCGATGCTGAACGCCAGCACGATGGCCAGGAGCAGACCTAGCGCCTTGAAGAAACCGAAGCGCTTGCGCTTCCTCGGCCGCGGGGTAGCCCGCCCGCGGGGGCGCCGAGTGGGGCGCGGGGGCTCGCCCCTGCCATCGCGGCCCCTGCCGGAGCGGTCGTCGGGGTAGCCGCCGAATTGCGGCTCGCCGAAAGGTTGACCCTGTTGGGGCTGTTGGCCCGGATACTGGCTCTGATATTGGCCTGGCTGTGGCTGGTAGCCCCGGTCGGCATTGAGGGTGGCATCGCGCGGCGGGAGCGGCTCGGCTCGGCGGTAGCGCGGCCCTTCGGGCTGATTCGGGATCTCGCGGCGCTGGGGCTGGTTGCGCCTGGTGGGTTCGTTGCCCGTGGGGCGCGTGTGGCCCTCCTTGTTGCTCGGAGGGATGACGCCCTTACGCACCGGGCGCCCGTAGCGATCCAGGATGGGCTTGCCGTGTCGATCCCGGGCGATCTCCATGCCTCCGGTGCCATCCGTACCGCCGGCATTGTTGGCGGGGCGGCGGGAGCCGAAATTATCGCGAGAATTCATGGGGACAATAATAACGGGTTCCGGGGCTAGGGCTGGCGTCAATGCAGTGGTACGGCGGCGCTCGAACGGCCCAACCGCGCGCTAGAACAGCACAGCGTAGCCGACGAATGCGACGGTATCGATCAGCCCGTGTCCGATCACGAGAGGCCAGATCCGCCCGGTTCGTTTGAAGTACCAGAGGTAGATGACGCCCATGATGACGTTGCCTAGTCCGGCGGAATACCCCTGGTAGAGGTGGTAGCTGCCGCGGAGCAGCGCGCTGGCGGCGAACACCCACGCCCAGCTGATGCGCAGCTGTCGGAGGCGCGTGCTGAGCCAAGCCACGACCACCAGCTCCTCGGCGAATCCATTGACCCAGGAGTTCACTATTAGCAGCGGGATCCGCCACCAGGATTCGTCCAGGCCCGTGGGTACGACTTGTTTCGATAGCCCCAGGTGAACCGCGCCGAGATAAAACGCCAGCCCCGGCAGCCCGATGAGCGCGGCCAGCCCCGCCCCGTGCAGCCAGTCGCGGCCCCGGAGCCGCCAGCTGCGCACCAGCGCCGGGGTGGGCAGGTGCCGTAGCAGTAGGAATATCGCCAGCCCGCCCCAGGCGAAGAGCACGCCGCTGGAGAGCAGCTGCAGTATCGGATCCAGCCAGGGCAGCGTCGATTGCGCCTGGTTGAGGGTGGCCTTTTGCTCGTTGAGCGCCTCCGGGCTGACGGTTGCCTCTACCAGCCGGGCGATGGCGCGCAACCCGGAGGTGCCGAAGGTGATGCCCAGGATGAGCAGTAGCTCCCACCGCAGTGCCGTGCGGTCGCGGGTACTAGTGCTCATGTTCATGGCTGTGGCTGTTGTCGGGCTTGGCGCGGAAATCCAGGGTCTCGATATCGCCCGGCACCGCAACGCTGAGGCTCTCGGCGGGCAGGCGCGAGGCGGCGTCCATAATAAAGGCAGCGAGGGAAAGCAGCGTGGCGGCGCTCGTGCGATTGCCGACCGCGCCCAGCATCAGGGCGATCGGCCAGCGGCCGGGCACGCGCTCGGGGGCGACGAGCGGCAGCGTGACGGCCGCCCAGCCCGTCAGGTTCCACAGGGTGCCCCACGGTGTCCAGGCGGTTTGTGCCCAGAAATTATCGGCGGGCTTGAGCTGCGAAAATGCCCCGGGAGGCGGCGGGGCGCAGGCGAGGGTCGGGGTGGCGATCACGTCGAAGTGCGGCCATGCCCGCTGTGGGTCTAGCCCGACTATCTGTTTCTCTAACTGTTGACGCCGCCATTTCGGCACCTGCCGGCCTTCCTCACGCAGCCACGATGTGATGGGCGACAGTGTGCCCGGCAGATCCGCACAGCGGGCGGCGATGAGGTCGCGGAAGAGCTGGAAGGTGGCCGGGGGATAGGGCGCGGGCGCCTGGGTGACGGACTCGACGCGCGGATGCGTGGTGGCCAGAGCTGTGGCCGCGGCGGTGGCGGCGGCGATCTCCGGGGAGACAACGCTGCGAGTGTGGAAGGGCTGGTTGGTATAGCCGATGCGCAGAGGCTGTGGTGATTGGGTGGGCTCCAGGTGCAGCGTGTTCATATCCGGCTCGGGCAGGCCGTAAGCGCGGGCAGTGGTGGGCAGGTCGGAGGCGATAAACCCTTGCGCGACCGGCGTAAAAGAGCCGAACCGGTGGTTGTGGGCAGGCTTCAACGCGGCGAGCCCGCAGCAGGCCGCGGGGATGCGGATGGAGCCGCCGCCGTCGGTGGCGTGGGCAATGTTCACCAATCCACGGGCGACGGCCGTGGCCGCCCCGCCGGAGGAGCCGCCGACCATCATCGCGGAATTCAGTGGGTTAACGGGCTGAGGCATTCCGACGGGCTCGGTGTAGGCGGCGGTGCCGTACTCCGCGGAGGAAGACGCGCCGACCAGCGTGGCTCCGCCCACCAGCAGGCGGTGGGCGGCCGTGTCGTGATAATTGGCCACGAAGCTGTGGTGAACCGAGCCCATGGTCGTGACCTCGCCCGCCACCTGCTGCAGGTCCTTGATCAGCACCTCCTCGCCGCCGAGGGGAAGATCCGGGTGACTGCGCAGGAAGTCGTAGCTGTGGGGGTTGTCGTAGACGCGGGCCACGCCCAATTGTGCGTTGCTGAGGCCGGTATCGCGCCGGGCGCGGGCGAGCCGGGCGGCGAAAGTGCTGGGCTGGTCGGGCGTGCGGTTCATTGCTATCCAAGGATATACCCGGGGTATGGCCGGGGAGGCTTCGTCTCCGGGAATCGCAGGGAATCCAACTTCGGGAATCTTCGGGAATCCCTGGTGGGCCTCTCCACTAGACTGCGTTGCATGAGTGGTTGCAAGAACGGTTCGACGAGTGATTCTTCTGTGCGCGTAGCATTCCTCGGCCCCGAAGGGACCTTCACCGAGCAGGCGCTGAAGCAGTTTAAGCAGCTCGGCGCGGTGCCGGAGGAAGCCACCGAGATTCCTGTCACCTCCCCACGTGAGGCGCTGGACATGGTGCGCGACGGCGAAGCGGACTTCGCGTGCGTGGCGCTGGAAAGCTCCGTGGACGGGCCGGTCTCGCAGACGGAAGATGCGCTGACCTACGGTAAGCCGCTGCAGATCTACCGTGAGGTGCTCGTCCCGGTGGTGTTCTCTATCCTGGTACGCCCCGGCACCAAGTTGGAGGATATTAAGACGCTGACCACGCACCCCGTCGCCGAGGCGCAGGTTCGCAACTGGGTGGCGGAGAATCTGCCGGACGTTTCCTTCGTCCCCGCCTCCAGCAACGGTGCGGCCGCGGCCGCGGTGAAGGTCGGGCAGGCGGATGCCGCCGCAGCGCCGGCCCGTGCGGGGGAGATCCACCAGCTGGATGCCGTGGCCGAGGGGGTGGCCGACGTCGCCGGCGCCCAGACCCGCTTCATCCTGGTCGGCAACCCCGGTAAGCCCACCGAGCGCACGGGCAATGATCGCAGTGGCATGGTGCTCTGGCTGCCGAATGTGCCTTCCAGCCTGCTGGATGCGATCGCCGAGCTCTCCACCCGTCAGGTGGACATGGCGCGCATCGGCTCCCGCCCCCGCCGTACTGGGGAAAAAGGCGAGGGCGCGGCCAACGGAAACTACGTCTTCCACATTGGCATCGTCGGCCACATCGAGGATGCCGCCGTGGCTGAAGCCCTGGCCGGCCTGTACCGCCGTGCGGAGGACGTGCGCTTCCTGGGCAGCTGGCCTTCCGCGGAACCACTGCCGGTCGCGGAGTCCTCTACCACCCATCCACTGCATCGCCATGCGGGTAGTGCCCCGCCGAACTACGCTGAATCCAGTAGATGGATTGAGGAACTCAAGAGCGGTCAGAAGGGTAGCTAGGCAATGGCACAATCGACACGTCTTTTCCTGGTCAGGCACGGCCAGACGACCTCCAACGCCATTCACGCCCTGGATACCGCGCTGCCCGGCGCCGACCTCACCGAACTGGGCTGGGAGCAGGCCGCAGAGGCTGGCCACTGGCTCAGCGAGCGCACCCAGCGCCTGAAGATCGCTTCCTCGTTTGCTGCGCGCGCGCAGCAAACTGCCGTGGGTCTGGCCGGTGCATTCGGCGGAGAGATCGTTCCTGCGGGCTTCTCCCGCGGGGAATCCTTAGATGACGCCACCGCCTCCGCCCGTGCGACGGATCACATTCAAGCGGCGCTGCAGCGCCTGCCTCGGGTCTCCGAGATCCCAGCCGGGCAGTACGAGATGAAGAACGACGAGGACTCACACGAGGCCTACCACTCCATCCTGGGCACCTGGATGCTCGGCCGGGTGGACAAGGTCGTGCCCGGTGGCCTGTCCGGCGCGGAGGTGCTGCGCGAGTACCTGGCCACGTTGCTGGTCGCACTGGCCGACAATGAGGCCGCGAACCGGGAGGCAGTACAGAACGGTGGCGAGCCCACCGATATTGCGCTGGTCAGCCACGGTGCCGTGATCCGCCTGGTCGCCCGCTTCCTGGGCGGGGTGGATCCGGAGTGGGCCTTCATGCACTACCTGGCCAACGGCAACGTCATTACCCTGCGCGTGCCAGACAACATTGCCGAGTTGGCTGATGTTGCGGTGGGCCGGCCTGGGGCGTCACAAAATAAGACAGAAACGAACAAGGCCGAAGCAACGGCGGCGCGCTCCGGTGTGCTCGACAGCCTGGAGGGCTCCTTCGAAGTGCTGGGGTGGGGCGCGGCGACGCTCTAGCCCCAGCCGAGCTCGTGCAGGCGGTCGTCGTCGATGCCGAAGTGGTGGCCGAGCTCGTGGATGACGGTGACGGCGACCTGCTCGACTAGCTCTTCCTCGTTGTCACAGATGTCCTCGAGGGCGTGGCGGTAGATCGTGATCTTATCGGGCAGGGCAGATGTGTACTCGGAGGTGCGCTCTGTCAGCGCGATGCCCTCGTAGAGCCCCAGGATGTGCGGGCTTTCGGGGTTGTAGTCTTCGGTGACGATGGCGACGTTGCTGACGTTATCCAGCAGCTCGCGGGGGATGCGCCGAAGGCCGAGGTCAACGAGCTCTTCGAAGCGCTCGGGGGAAACGTCGATGGCCATGGGAAGTGTCCGCCTACGGCGCCGGGGCTGGGTTGGCGTTTGGGTCCTCTGCGGCCGGGGCGCCTCCGTCCGGTGCTGCATCTGCGCCGGGGTTGCCAGCGTTGTCGGGACTTGCATCCCGGCGCAGCGGGTTGCGCTTCGGCGGGGTCTTCGGCGGGTGGCCGTCGATGGTGAATTCGCTGCGCACATCGCCGACGAGGGTGGCGAATCCGCCGCCGGGGCGACCGAACGTCAAGGCGCAGTTCACGGTGCGCGACCCAGCATCCCAGGACTGGCGCTGCAGCGTGGTCCAGAACGGCGTGAGCGTGGAGTTGTACAGCGCATCGTCGCCGCCCAGGTAATCCTGCGCGGCCTTGGTGCAGACCTTGTTCAGGAACTCGTTCTGCTTCTTCGTATCCGGCCAGGCGCCGGGGAACTCCTCGCCGAGGTTCACCACGGAGGTCACCTGCCAGGCGTGCTTCTCTTCGCACGGAACCTCATTGGTCAGATCGCCGTCTACCTGTACGCAGCGATCCTTTTCGAAGTAGCGCGACTGGTCCTGCTTTGCCGCAAAACCGGTCGTCTCGGTGGTGCGGCCGGTAGCATCTGGAACCATCACGCCGCACAGCATCGTGCGATCGCCGTCGTTCCACGCGGATTGCGGGGGCAGGATCGGGGAGATGGAGTAGCGCCCCTCCGGGTCGAGCTTGCCCTCGAGGTACTGCATCGTCGGTCCGGTGCATAGCTCGTTGGTCAATTCTTCTTGACGCTTCAAGTCCGGCTGCTTTGCGGATGGGCCAAACTCGCTGGTGGGGTACTGGCCGAGGTCTTCGCGGGAGCTGACCTCGAAGCGGTGGGGCTGTTCGCAATCGACGGTGGCGAAGTCGGAGTTCACTCCGTCTTGGCCGGGCTTCCAATTTACGCAGTCGCCGTTGCTGGCTTCGGTGAACGTGGTGTTGTTCACGTGCTGCCCCTGCTTTTCATCAGCCGGTACCAGCGGGGTGCTGCCCTCGGGGGCGACGAAGGCGAACGCAGCGGCGCTGACACCACCGCACAGGGCGGAGAACAATGCGATGGTGAGGCTGCGTGCTCTGCGGCGGGTTTTCGCTTCGCTGGTGGTCATGGGCTCGCTCTAAATCTGCTTCGGGTTTCGGCTGTATTCGTGTATTCGACAGTATTGGACTCTAATTGTGAGGCCAGTCTAGTAGGGGTTGTGCCATAGGGGGGAACTGGGCAGACAACTACGAGGGCGAACCGGCTAAGCTAAGCACCATGATTGATCTGAAGTTTCTGCGCGATAACCCCGATGTAGCCCGTGAATCCCAGCGCACTCGTGGGGAGGATCCGGCGCTGATCGACCAGCTGCTGGAGGCCGATTCCCAGCGCCGCGAGGCCATCAGCGCCGCCGACGCGGCCCGTGCGGAACAGAAGGCATTCTCCAAGGAGATGGGGCAGAAGATGCGCTCCGCCTCCGACGAGGAGAAGCAGGCCTTGCGCGAGGAGGGCAAAGAGAAGGCGGAGGAAGTCAAGAAGGTGGAAGAGGCCCAGTCCAGCGCCGAGCAGGCCGTCTACGACCTGCAGATGCAGATCTCCAACATTGTGGAGGAAGGCGCGCCGGCCGGTGGCGAGGAGGACTTCGTCACCCTCGACGTGGTGGGCGAGCCGCCGCAGTTCGACTTCGAGCCGAAGGATCACCTCGAGCTGGGCGAATCCCTGGGGCTAATCGACATGAAGCGCGGCACGAAGGTCTCCGGTGCTCGCTTCTACTTCCTCACCGGCGACGGTGCGCTGCTGCAGCTGGGCATGCTGCAGCTGGCGGCTCAGAAGGCTGTGGAGCACGGCTTTAAGCTCATGATCCCGCCGGTGCTGGTGCGCCCCGAGATCATGTCCGGCACCGGCTTCCTGGGGGCTCACGCCGATGAGATTTACCACCTGGAGGAAGACGACATGTACCTGGTCGGCACCTCCGAGGTGGCGCTGGCTGGTTACCATTCCGAGGAGATCATCGACCTTTCCAACGGTCCGCTGCGCTACGCCGGCTGGTCCTCTTGCTTCCGCCGCGAGGCCGGTTCCTACGGCAAAGACACCCGCGGCATCATCCGCGTCCACCAGTTCGACAAGGTGGAGATGTTCGTTTACTGCAAGCCGGAGGAGGCTACGGAGCTGCACCAGGAGCTGCTGGCCATGGAGCGCGAAATGCTGGCTGCCATTGAGGTGCCCTACCGCGTGATCGACGTTGCCGGTGGCGACCTCGGCTCCTCGGCGGCCCGCAAATTCGACACGGAGGCGTGGGTTCCCACCCAGCAGACCTACCGCGAGCTGACCAGTACCTCCAACTGCACCACCTTCCAGGGCCGCCGCCTGAAGACTCGCTACCGCGATGCCGACGGCAAGGCGCAGACCGCCGCTACCCTGAACGGCACGCTGGCGACAACCCGCTGGTTGGTGGCTATTTTGGAGAACCACCAGCAGGCCGACGGTTCCGTGGTTGTGCCGAAGGCGCTGCGTCCTTTCGTTGGTAAAGATATTCTGAAGCCCAGCGAATAACCCAGCGAATCCGGTGCCTAAAGCGCCGACTCGGCCGTGCCCCCGGCGCGCTGGCCGAGCCACAGTTTCAAGGATCCCAAGAGAGGTAACCGCCACCCATGTCGTTGCTCGATAGCTTCAGCTTCCCCGATGGCTACCAGCCCAAGATCACCGGCCACAAGGAAGCCAAGGAGTTCCCCTATGGTTTTCCGACGATCGGCATCGCCAAGCTGTGGTTCCGCTACATGCAGCACCTAGATTGCGCGGTCTACGGCGCGGAGAACATTCCCGCCGACGGGCCGGCGATGATCGCAGTTAACCACACTGGCTACTGGGACTTCACCTACGGTGGCGTCCCGGCGCACGTGCGCGGTGGACGCGTGGTTCGTTTCATGGCGAAGAAAGAGATCTTCGACGTCAAGGGTGTGGGCGCGCTTATGAGCTCTTATAACCACATCCCGGTCGACCGCGCGGACGGGCAGGCCTCGGTGGACCAGGCCATCAAGCAGCTGAAGGCCGGCGACCTGGTGGGCATCTTCCCGGAAGCCACGATCTCTCGATCCTTCGAGATCAAGGAGTTCCGCCAGGGCGCCGCGCGAATTGCCTACCAGGCTGGTGTGCCGCTGATCCCGCTGACGATTTGGGGTTCCCAGCGTGTGTGGACGAAGGGGCGCAAGCCAATTTGGCGGCCGAAGGAAACCCAGCTGGTGATCACCGTCGGCAAGCCGGTCGAGGTCACCGAGGATGCCCAGGCTACTACCGAGCGACTGCACCAGGCCATGGTCGAGCAGATGGACCTGACCCGCCAGCGTTGGGAGGAGCGCTTCGGCCCCATGCCCAAGGGGGAATTCTGGGTGCCGGCTGCTCTCGGCGGAACCGCGCCGACGCTGGAGGAAGCCACCGTCCAGGATCGCGCCGATGCCGCAGCCCGTAAGGAAAAGCGCGCCCAGGAGAAGGCCGAGGCCGAGCGTCGCGCCGCCACCGAGGCTCGCGAACGCGAGCAGGCCACGGGCATCAATAAGATCCTGGTGCCGCTGCGCCAGCGCATTAACCGTCTGCGCAAAAAGTAGGCCCGAGCAATGCAGGATTCCCCGTTGCTGGTGGTCAGCGACGTTGACGGCACCCTGCTCAACAGTAGGGAGCGAGTCTCGGAGCGCATGCGCCGTGCGGTGAATTCGATGCTGCGCCGAGGCACCGTCTTCACCATCGCCACCGGCCGCCCGCCGCGCTGGCTGATGCCCGTCTTCGAGCAGCTGCCCGTCCGGCCCGTTTGTGCCTGCGCCAACGGTGCCATTATTTATGACGCCGACCGGGATCAGATCGTGCACGCCGCGACCCTCCAACCCGACCTCATCCGGGCACTCATTGAGCAGCTCAGCGAGTCCGTCCCTGGGGTGGGTTTCGCCGTCGAGCGCGCCGGGACCAGCGCCTTCGACCGCGCCGACGAGCTATTTTCCGTCTCTCCCGGCTACGACCACGCCTGGGATTCCACCGAGCATGCCGTCCAGTCCCTTGAAGAGCTCGCCGCCACGCCCGTGGTGAAGCTGCTGGTCCGGGACCCCAATCGAACCTCGGCCGAGCTCTTTGCCGCGGTGCGGCCTTTTATTGACGCCACCCAGGCGAAAGCCACCTACAGTTATGAAGGGGGTCTGGTGGAGGTTGCGGCAGCGGGGATCTCCAAGCGCTCCGCGCTGGAATGGATCGCCGCGCAGATCGGCGTGGAGGCCACGCAGACCATTGCCTTTGGGGATATGCCCAACGACACGGAGATGCTTACCTGGGCAGGGCACGGCGTGGCGATGGGCAATGCCGAGAAATCGCTGAAGGAGATTGCCGACGAGGTCACACTAACGAATGACGAGGACGGCGTGGCCACCGTCCTCGAACGGTGGTTTTAGGCAGCCGTGTCTAAGCTGAGCGAAAACGTACGTCGGAAGGTAGCCCAGCTGCAGGTGCGCCACGAGGGGCTGAAGAAGCGCAGCTATGGATTCCTGGTCGGCCCTCTGACGCTGCTCATAGGGTGGCTGCTGGTGGTCGGCGGCATCCTCATTATCCCCACTCCCGGGCCAGGCTGGTTCATGCTGTTCTTCGGCATCGGCGTGCTCTCCTTCGAAATGACCTGGCCCAACCGACTGTTGGATTGGGGACTGCGGAAATATGACAGCTTCGAGGAGCATTGGAAGCGGCAGGGGGCGGCGACCAAGAGCTTCATCGGCGTGGGGTTCCTGGCGGGCTGCGCCGTGGTCTTCAGCGGCATCTTCTGGGTGATGTGGAACACCGGGATGCTCGGCTTTGCGGAAGCCTGGCTGGGGGAGTGGGTGGAGGAGCTACCCGACTGGGCCGGGTTTAAAGAACCGCTTGCCTGAAATCGCTGCACCGGGCGGCACACCGAGGTGGCGTCATGACCAAAAAACAGTGAGCTAGCGCGGTAACCTGGCAGGCATGACTGAGCAGACACAGAGCGGACAGAACTACGACCTCATCGTTGTCGGCAGCGGCTTCTTCGGCCTTACCGTGGCCGAGCGCGCGGCAACCCAGGCCGGCAAGAACGTGCTGGTGGTGGAGAAGCGTTCCCACATCGGCGGTAACGCATACTCCGAGGCCGAGCCGGAGACCGGCATCGAGATTCACAAGTACGGTGCGCACCTGTTCCACACCTCCAACAAGCGCGTGTGGGATTACGTCAACCAGTTCACGGACTTCACCGACTACCAGCACCGCGTGTTTGCAATGCACAAGGGCACCGCCTACCAGTTCCCGATGGGGCTGGGACTGATCAACCAGTTCTTCGGCAAGTACTACAGCCCGGACGAGGCTCGCCAGCTGATTAAGGACCAGACCGACGGGCTGGACCCGGCAGAGGCCAAGAACCTCGAGGAAAAGGGCATCGCCCTGATTGGGCGCCCGCTGTATGAAGCCTTCGTGCGCGACTACACCGCCAAGCAGTGGCAGACCGACCCGAAGGAACTGCCGGCCTCTAATATCTCCCGCCTGCCGGTGCGCTACACCTTCAACAACCGCTACTTCAACGACACCTACGAGGGCCTGCCGGTGGAGGGCTACACCGCGTGGCTGGAGAACATGGCCGCCGACGAGAAGATCGAGGTGCGACTGGATACCGACTGGTTCGAGATCCGCGACGAGGTTCGGGCGGCCAACCCGGATGCGCCGGTTGTTTACACCGGCCCGCTGGACCGCTACTTCGACTACGCCGAAGGCCACCTGGGCTGGCGCACCCTCGATTTCGAAACCGAGGTGCTAAATACCGGCGACTTCCAGGGCACCCCGGTGATGAACTACAACGATGCCGAGTTCCCGTACACCCGCATCCACGAGTTCCGCCACTTCCACCCGGAGCGGGGCGACAAGTACCCGAAGGACAAGACGGTCATCATGAAGGAGTTCTCCCGCTTCGCGGAGGAGGGCGACGAGCCGTACTACCCGATCAACACCCCGGAGGACCGCGAGAAGCTGGAGGCCTACCGCAAGCTGGCGGCGGCGGAGGCTGCGGAGAACAAGGTGCTCTTCGGCGGTCGCCTGGGCACCTACCAGTACCTGGACATGCACATGGCCATCGGCGCGGCACTGTCGATGTACGACAACAAGCTGGCGCCGTTCTTCGAGTCGGGCGAGCCGCTGGAGCAGGAGCGCGGGCACTAGGCGCCGGTTTGGGGGTTACTCCGGCCAGATGGAGAACTGCTCTAGTGCATCGGTCGCGTGATGGGAGCGTAAATACTCGCGCATATATGGCAGCTCGTAATCGACGAACCCGTGGGCTGTTGGGCGAATCATTTCTGCGTCAATGAGGCGCTTGCGGTATTTTCCCGCGTACTGCGCATCTACGCCCATTCGAGTTGCGATGTCCGACATGCGAGAGGGGCCATCGTCGGTCGACATTGCGATGAGAAAGGTCCGGTCGACCTCAGAGAGATCCGCAATCGAAGGCTCGTGCACGAGCTGTCCGAGCTTTCTCCGGGCGGCACCAACTCCGCGAGATACTGCTTCTTCGTCGATCGCGTTGCCGGTGTAGTTACGGAAAGCGTGTTGCCCAACTAGCTGAATCATGAAGGGGTAGCCACCGGTCGCCTTGGTTGCGTTGTCGAGTGCTTGAAGGGTCCACGAGACCCCGACTTGTTCGGTGGTCTTTTCAAGCGCTGTGCGTACTTCTTCAATCGGCACCATTCCGGTTTCAATTTTGTTCGCGCGACGCAAGAAGGTCACAGGGTTACGACCTTCGTCAGCGGCAAGAAGTGGTTTCACGGCGCCAGGAATGCCAGCCATCGCAATCGCAATCTCCCGGTCTTCGCGGACGAGATGTTGAATGGTTGTCCCGAACTCAATGATTTCGTCCATGTGGGCGTAGTGCAGCTCGTCCAGGGTGATAAGTAGGCCGACTGGTTCTTGGTTGAGTCGGGTGTCAAGCTCAGCCTGTCGGTCGGAAAGCTCTTCGAGTACCGACCTCAACGTCGGTGTGGGCGAAAAGGAGGGAATAGCTTCGGTCTCGAAGCCCAAGGAAGGGAGCTTGATGCCCGACAGGCGGCGTGTGGGCTCATCGGAAAGATCCTGTAGGAGTCTGAAGGCGCGGTCGCGGATGCGATCGTTGAAACCACGAGTCGTGGTTTCGGAGATAACGTGCCACGAGTGGGTCTTCGCGACCGCTTCAAATTCATTCAACAAAACAGTCTTGCCGATCCCTCTAGGGCCGGTAATGATGGAGATACGTTCATGACTTCCGGGACCATCCTGGATGGCGGCGTCGAAGTCGTGGAGGTATTCACTGCGTCCCGCAAGCACCAGCGGCGTCTTCCCAACTGTTGCGGTGAAGGGGTTCTTAGGTCGAGCTGGAGTGGGCGGCATCTTGCCTCCTTACTATCTCTTACTATCTTTACTATTTTTACTATCTTTACTATTTTGTTGCTAGATCTCGATTGCCTCAACTAGAGGAAGCTGCACTAATGTTGCACGGGTGTCGCGTGAGAAAACCCAAACAAAGGCAACCAAGCAAAAGCCGTTGTCGCAGGGAGTGAGCAAGTTCCTCACCCTGCCAGTGGCACCGGTCCTCCTGGTTCTCATCGGCTCGATTGGTACCCAAACCGCGGCGGTACTGGTCACAGACATGCTTTCTACGGTCGGTGCGCCGGGCGTATCAGGCCTGCGCATGACTGCCGCCGCCATCATCATGGTGGTCATCTTCCGTCCGAAGCTGTCTGGCATGACGCGCACCCGCGCCCTCAACATCGTGGTCTACGGCATCGCAATTGCCATGATGAACATGATGGTTTACGCAGCCATCGCCCGCCTGCCCCAGGGCGTCGCCGTCACTATCGACTTCCTTGGCCCCTGTGTCGTGTCTTTTCTAGGACTGACCATGTGGCGCTCCCGTATGTGGGCCATCGCCGCGTTCGTCGGCGTTGCTCTGATCGCGCAGCCCTCCAACGACCTGGACATCGTCGGTCTTGGATTCGGCGCTGTCGGCGCGATTTTCTTCGGCGCCTACACGCTGTTTGCTGTCCGCGTTGGCAAAACCGAGGGTGGTGGCATGGCGGATCTGGCGCTGTCTGTGGTTGTCGCGGCACTTGTGCTCGCGCCGTTCTCTGTCCCGGCGGTGCCGCATGTTGACGGCTCGATGTGGGGCATCATCGTCATCTCTGGTTTCATCGGCGCCGTTGTTCCCTATGTAGTGGATACGATCGCTGCTGGAATTGTCTCGGCGGCGGTTGTCGGCACGCTCTTCGCGCTGGATCCTGTGATCGGAGCAATCCTGGGCTGGGCTTTTTCCGGAGACCAGCTCACCTGGTCCATGGTGATGGGCATCGTCCTGATCGCGACAGCCGGTGCGGTTATTACCTGGCGCGGAGCCCAGGAATCTCGGGAGTTAGATTCGTTGTCCGAAGTAGGGGCCTAGCTAACTCGGGCTGAACTGGGGCTGTGTCGCACAAGCTCTTGTGACGGGCTTTCGTGGATAATCGGGTATATTCCAATGTCTTTATTGCCTATGCGGAGGTCTGTGTTCAGCAAATGAACGCTCAGCCAGTGAAAGCCAATACCAACGATGAGTTCGACGCCACCCGCTTGGCGCGCATCTTGCTGCCGAAGCGTGGCGAACCACGCAACGTGCGTTCCCTGTACTTCGTAGAGAACGAGGCCACCACCCCCGGCCGCGTAAACGCCATCTCCCGCACCGAAGCGATCCTGCCAGCGGGCAGCGAGACTTCCTTCGAGACTTACTTCAACGCCTTCCCCGCCTCCTACTGGCGCCGCTGGTCCCAGCTGGACGAGGTCAAGCTGCGCATCGAAATCACTGGTGAGGCCCGCGTAGACCTATACCGCTCCAAGTACGACGGCTCCCGCATTGGCATCGAGGGTGCCCAGATCGAAACTGACGAAAGCGGCCACGGAATCGCCGAGTTCACCATCTCCCTGGCTCCTTTCGAGGACGGCGGCTGGATTTGGTTCGACCTGACCTGTGAGAAGGAAACCCGCCTGCACTCCGCGGGCTGGTACGCCACCGTCGATGCCGGCGAGCAGGCCTTCGAAGGCGAGACGCTGCCGGTTGCTGAACCGAGCGTCACCATCGGCATCCCAACGTTCAACCGTCCGGCCGACGCGGTCGCAGCACTCCACGCACTCGCTTCCGACCCCGAAGTCGACGGCCGCATCGAGGCCATCATCATGCCCGACCAGGGCGACAAGCACCCCGCCGACGAGCCGGACTTCGACGAGGTTGCGGAGCACTTCGGCGACCGCCTGCACATCGTGCAGCAGGGCAACTTGGGCGGATCCGGCGGCTACTCCCGCATCATGTACGAGGCTCTCCACGAGGAGCGAGGCACCACCAGCCCGTACATCCTGTACATGGACGACGACATTGCCATCGAGCCTGATAGCGTGCTGCGTGCCCTGGCGGCTGCTCGCTACGCGAAGTCCCCGATGCTGATCGGCGGCCAGATGCTGAACCTGCAGGAGCGCAGCCACCTCCACACCATGGGCGAGGTCATCGACCGTGGCTCGTTCATGTGGACCGCCGCGCCCCACACCCACTACGACCACGACTTTTACCAGCACCCGCTTCGTGACCTGGGTGATGGTGCTGCCCACAACGCGGCAGGCCAGCCCATCGCGCCGGTGGCCCGGGACGTGGTGAGCAAGGGCTACGGCACCCCGAATAGTTCGGAGAACTCCAAGGATCTGCACCGCCGCATCGACGTTGACTACAACGGCTGGTGGATGTGCATGATCCCGCGCGTTGTCGCGAAAACCATTGGTCAGCCCCTCCCGCTGTTCATCAAGTGGGATGATGGCGAGTTCGGCCTGCGCGCGAAGGATGCTGGCTTCCCGACCGCCTCCTGGCCGGGTATCGCGATCTGGCACATGGCCTGGTCCGATAAGGACGATGCCATTGACTGGCAGGCATACTTCCACCTGCGTAACCGCCTGATTGTCGCTGCGATCCAGCACGATGGAAGCCCGCGTGGCATCGTTGCCTCGATGGCGAAGGCCACCGCCAAGCACCTGCTGTGCCTCGAGTACTCCACCGTCGCAATCCAGAACGAGGCGATGAAGGACTTCCTGGCTGGTCCGGATCAGCTGTTCGACATCCTGGAGACTTCTCTGCCGCGCATCGCGAAGCTGCGCAAGAACTACTCCGACGCGGTCGTTATCCCGTCAGCCACCGACCTACCCGCCGCGACGGGCGCCCCGGCCGACCTCACACGCATCCCACTGAGCAAGAAGGCCAAGATTGTCACGCTTGCCAAGGGGCTGCTGAACAACGCTAAGCCCGCCGACGCCCGCCACCACCACGCACCGCAGGTGAACCTCCCGCCCATCGAGGCGCGCTGGTTCAGCCTCTCCCGAGTGGACGGGGCGACCGTGACCACCGCCGATGGCAAGGGAGTGGTGTACCGCAAGCGAGACCGCGGCCAAATGCTCGCGTTGGCACAGGAGTCCATGCGCCTGCAGAAGCAGGTCGCGGATCGCTTCGACGAGCTCCGCGATGCCTACCGGGCAGCGCACCCGTACCTGACCAGCCGGGAAGGCTGGGCGCAGATCTTCGAGCCCGAGAGCGCGATTGAAAACTAACGCCCCATACTGAAGCCGAGCCAGACCGAAGTTACTGAAGTCACTGAAGTTACCGAAGCAACTGACATTAAGGACAACGCAGAAACAATGAGCTCCACACGCATAAGCGGCGATCCGCTGGGCGAATCCGACCTGCTGGTCGCACTGCAAAAGCAGCTGACCGACAAGCCGGGAGTGCTGCCCACCGCCCGAGGCATGAGCCACTTCGGTGAGCACGCCCTTGGTTGGATGGGGTCCGCCGCCCTGGGCTACGGCCTGGCCGCCGCGCAAGGCAAGCCCGCTGACGGGCCGGAACGCCGCGGATGGCTGACCGTGGGCGTCAGCGCCTTCCTGGCGCACGCCGCCAGCGTGGTGCTCAAGCGCATCATTCGCCGCCCGCGCCCGCACGATCCGCGCATTAAGATCGGCGTGGGTACTCCCTCGAAGCTCAGCTTCCCGTCTTCGCATGCAACCAGCTCCACCGCCGCCCTTGTGGCCTTTACTCAGTCGGCGAACAACCGCACCGGGGCACTACCCCTCGTGGGCATCCCGGCGATGGCGCTGTCGCGCATGGTGTTGGGCGTACACTATCCCTCTGACGTCGCCCTCGGAAGCTGCATCGGCGCTGCCACGGCCATCGCCGTGCGCGGGGTTGTAGATGGGGGACGTGGGGGCGTCACAAAGAAAAACAGTGAGGAGAAAAGCCAGTGAGCGAACAGCCTAGCAACGGCCGCACGGAGCCGTTGATCGGCGCAGAGCCACACACGTCCGGGCTGGAAGATCCCAACCAGGCGACCAGCACCGCCACCGAAACGAAGAAGCTGCGCCCGCCGCGCAACCTGCCGGAGGCGATGATCAAGGCGCTGCGTCCGAAGCAGTGGGTCAAGAACGTGCTGGTCATCGCAGCTCCTGCGGCGGCTGGTGGAGAATTGCTCTTCCACAGCCGGGTGCTGTTGGACGTGCTGATCGCATTCGTTGCCTTCTGCCTGGCGGCCAGCTCGATCTACCTGATCAACGATGCCCGCGACGTGGAGGCCGACCGTGCGCACCCGACTAAGCGCTTCCGCCCGATCGCGGCGGGTGTGCTGCCGGTGGGGCTGGCGTATGCGATGTCGGTGGTGCTGATCATTGCGGCGATCGGTGGTTCACTGTTGGCCTCGTCGGGCACGAACCTGGCGATTGTCGTGGCGGTGTATATCGCACTGCAGCTGGGTTACTGTTTCGGATGGAAGCACCAGCCGGTTATCGACATTGCGCTGGTGAGCTCCGGTTTTATGCTGCGCGCGATGGCCGGCGGTGTAGCCGCTTCGATCCTGCTTTCCCAGTGGTTCCTGCTGGTCGCGGCGTTCGGCTCGCTGTTCATGGCGGCGGGTAAGCGCTACGCGGAGCTGAAGCTTTCGCTGCGTTCGGGCGCGAAGATCCGCAAGTCCCTGGAGAGCTACACCCCCACCTACCTGCGCTTTGTCTGGACACTGGCCGCCACCGCCGTGGTGCTGAGCTACGCGCTGTGGGGCTTTGGCCTGGCACAGACGGTCGAGTCCGGTGTGGCCGCCGTGTGGTACCAGGTCTCGATGGTGCCGTTTACCATCGCGATTCTGCGTTATGCCGCGGACGTCGACCGCGGTGAGGGTGGCGCGCCCGACGAGATCGCCCTCGAGGATCGCACCCTGCAGCTGCTGGCTCTGGCCTGGCTGTTCTGTGTAGCGATGGCGGTTTACATCGTGCCGCTGTTCTAGGTTTAACTCTCTGTTCTTTCTTTGTGACGCCGACTTCTCCTTTGTGGGGGAGTCGGCGTTCTGCACTTTCGGGGGTGGGGTGGGCTCCTAGATTGCTATCGATGGGGCCGCAGTGAGGAAAGTGAGAAAAGAGAGTTATGTGACTAGGTGGCTCTAAGGGTGTGTTGAGGGAGCTTTAGGGATGTAGCGTTTTGCGAAAGGGATTCGTTCATTACGTTGAGTGGGATGGTAAAGGTTTGATAACGTACACGCATCCTGTGTTTCGAGATGAGCCTTCGGCGCGTCTCTCGTCAGAACGTTTCAAGACATTTAGGACTACATGAACACGACTAAGAAGACCAAGGGTTTGGGCTCTAAGCTCACTGCATTCCTGGTAGCTATTGCCACTGCGCTGGGCATGGCCGTTGTCACTGCACCCACCGCTGCTGCTGACAACCGTGGCCACCTGCGTCCGGGCTGCCACTGGAGCAAGCACAAGTACTACCTGCAGAACTGCTGGGTTTACTCCCCGGCGATGGGTCAGAAGATCCAGGTGCAGATCAAGCCATCTTCCCGTGGCGGTAACGCTGGCGTTTACATGCTGGACGGTCTGCGCGCACGCCAGGACTGGAATGCGTGGGTCTGGTCGGGCAACGCTGTGAAGAAGTTCGTCAACGACGATGTGACCCTGGTCATGCCGGTCGGCGGCCAGGCTCAGTTCTACACGGACTGGATGGGCCCGTACGGCGGTAAGGGTGGCCCGAAGAAGCCGCGTTGGGAGACCTTCCTGACTCGCGAGCTGCCGGGCTACCTGCAGCGCAACTTCGGCGTGAGCCCGACCCGCAACTCCATCGTTGGTCTTTCCATGGGTGGCACTGCTGCAATGAACCTGGCTGCATGGCACCGCAACCAGTTCAAGCAGGCAACCTCCCTGTCCGGTTACCTGAACCCGACTTGGCCTGGTATGTACGCCGGAATCCAGTACGCGATGTCCGACGCTGACAAGGGTGCGAACATCTGGGACATGTGGGGCAGCCCGGTCGACCCGCGCCGCTTCCGCAATGACCCGACTGTTCAGGCCGGCCGCTTCCGCGGTATGCCGCTGTACCTGGCCGCCTCCGGTGGTGTGCCGTCCCGTGGTGAAAAGTTCCTGGATAACCCGCGGGGTGTTGCTGCTGGCATCGGCCTGGAGTGGATGGCACGTACTTCCACCGCAAAGTTCGAGATGGCCGCCCGCGCAGCTGGCGCTCGCCCGGTTGTGAGCTACCCGATCAACGGCCTGCACGCATGGCCGTACTGGGATGCGGAGCTGAATAAGGCTCGTCCGCACATTCTGCGTGCACTGGGTGCCTAAACTTAGGTCGTTCTAGCGATCTCCTAAACTCTTAAAGCCACTGCCCTAGGTACTGCCTGGGGCGGTGGCTTTTTGCTTGCCTGAGGGTTGACGCTGCGCGTGAGGGGGGTGGGGTTGAAGGCTGGGGTGCGGATGGCGCTGGTGGGGGATTGACGCTTAATGGCGAATGAAGTGTGGGGGCGTCAATAAGAAAGAACATCAAGAGTCACATAAGCAACACTGGCAACATGGTAGGCTAACCCTCAAGTAAAACTTTAAATGTTCCGCGTGTTGTCCATGTGAAAGCGCTTTTGCTTGCCATAATTGCTCACGTGCTAGAAGCGCACCTGCGATAAAAGCTCGAAAAGCTTGAGAAGATCCAGGTCGTGATAGACGCAAACGTGAATACAGAATGGCCTAATGAAGCGCCCGGTGGTGTTCGAAGCAGGAGGGGAACCTGCTTCGAGGCAACCAGACCACAGCAGCTAAAGCCACCAAAGCTACTAAAACAACCAAAAAGCAACAGAAAGAATGAAGACTATGCGCCTTGCAGCGAACCTCTCCCGTCGCACTCGCTCCGCCCGCAGCCCCCGCCGTATGGGCTCGGCAATCCTGGCCCTGCCGCTTTCCGTTGCGCTGGCAATGCCAATGATGCCGGCTGCCACCGCGCAGAGCTCCCTCGGCGGCTCCATGGGCCCGGGCTCCGGCACCAGCTACCTGGATCCGGACAGCATTCCGAAGCGCACCCCACGCCAGGTCACCGAACAGCACCTGGAAGGCCTGCCGGAGGGCGTAAGCGTGGACCGCGTTGAGTGGATCACCGAGCGCTGGGCCAACGTCTTCATCAACTCCGCTGCCATGCCAGACAAGCCCATCAAGGTGCAGATCCTGCTGGCACGTGACTGGTACTCTCAGCCCGACCGCAAGTTCCCGACCGTATGGGCCCTGGATGGCCTGCGCGCCCGTGAGGACGAGTCCGGCTGGACCCTGTCCACCAACATTGCCAACCAGTACGCCGACCGCAACGTCAACGTGATTCTGCCCGTCGGCGGCGAGTCTTCCTTCTACACGGACTGGCAGCAGCCGGAAAACGGCAAGCACTACAAGTGGGAGACCTTCCTGACTAAGGAGCTGCCTTCCGTGCTGCGCGAGGGCTGGCGCGCCAACGAAGATCGCGCCATCACCGGCCTGTCCATGGGCGGCACCGCCGCAATGAACCTGGCCGAGCGCTTCCCGGACATGTGGAAGTTCGTCGGCTCCTTCTCCGGCTACCTGGACACGACCTCCTACGGCATGCCGGAAGCCATCGCCTACGCCACCAATGACGGTAATGGCTACGACGCGAAGAAGATGTGGGGCGAGTTCGGCTCCCAGGACTGGATCGACCACGACCCGAAGCTGGGTGTGGATGCGCTGAAGGACATGACCGTCTACGTCTCCGCGGGTAACGGCAACGCTGGCAAGTACGACAAGCCGGGCACCATTCCGGGCATGCCCGACAACATGGCCGGCTTCGGCCTGGAGGTCATGTCCCGCATGACCACCGAGACTTTCGTCAAGTACGCAAAGAAGGCCGGCGTGAAACCGATCACGGCCTTCCGTCCGTCCGGTACCCACGACTGGCCGTACTGGCAGTACGAGATGATCCAGGCATGGCCGCACATTGCGGACGCTCTGGGCATCCCGGAAGCTGACCGCGGCGCGAAGTGCAAGATTGGCGGTGCCATCGCGGAGAACATGAAGAACGCCCCGGAGACCCTGGGCGCCTGCATCTCCAACGAGTACGACGCCAAGGACGGCGGCAAGGTTCAGGACTTCCGCGGTGGCCGTGCCTACTGGTCCCCGAAGACCGGCGCCCACTTCGTATGGGGCCGCATCGGCGCCCACTACGCCTCCATGAACGGTCCGGACTCCTGGTTGGGCTACCCGACCTCCGAGGAGCACGTCATCTCCAACGGTCGCGGCCGCTACACCACCTTCGAGAACGGCGCGATCTACTGGACCCACGAGACCGGTGCCCACGCTGTGCCGAAGGACTTCATGGATGAGTGGGGCAAGACCGGCTGGGAGAACGGCCCGCTGGGCTACCCGATCTCCGAGCTGGAGAAGGTCGGCGATAGCTACATGCAGAAGTACCAGAACGGCGTGATCATCCGCGACAAGGACAACAAGACCAACTACGTCCAGGGCAAGATCGCCGAGAAGTACCTGCAGCTGGGTGGCGTGACCTCTAAGCTGGGCAACCCGAAGAGCGGCGAGAAGGCCATCAAGGGTGGCCGCTTCTCCGAGTTCGAGCACGGCAACATCTACTGGTCCCCGTCCACCGGCGCACACGTGATTTACTACGGAAACGTGTTTGACGAATGGGGTAAGCGTGGCTGGGAGCAGGGCAAGCTCGGCTACCCGATCAGCGACCACGAGGACATCCCGGAGGGCGGAACTCGGATCAAGTTCCAGCACGGCGAGATCCGCGAGGTCAACGGACGCGTTGAGGTGCTCTAACTGTGGGCGTCACAAAGAATAGGCAGTTTCGTGTGGCCGCCGGTGCCGCGTGTGCGGCGCTACTGTCGCTGGCCACGCTGACGGCGTGCGGCGGCGATGAGACGGTCGACAATTCGGCGGAGTCCACGACGGTACCTTCAGTGACGGAGTCCGCGACCGAGACTGAGAAGTCCGACGGCGACGACAAGGACGGCAAGGACGCTAAGGACGACAAGGACAGCGACTCTGGTTCTTCGGAAAGTAATGACGCCCCAGAACCCGCCGGTGACCGTGGTGGCGCCCCGGCACAGGATGGCGCCGTGGACGAGGTCGACGACATTCCATCCGGTGCGCAGCGCAGCGATGAGGACAAGGATTTCCTGAAGCGCCTGAAAGATAGTGGCATCGACCTGGCGAAGGCCAACGACGCAGCGGAGATCGGTGGTCTGGAAGATCAGCTCATCGCCGCTGGTCACGCCCACTGCACCGCCGAGGGTGGCGGACAGGCCGATGTGTACACCCCGTTGGCTGCGGGACAGCTGGAGGCCAACGGCGTGATCGACGGCGATCCGAAGAAGGCCGAAGACGCTATTCGCAAGGCCGCGAAATCCGCGTATTGTTAGTGGTCACTCGTTTCCCATAACCAGGTTGTCCGCCATTGGTGGCGAGGACAGCCTGGTTTTGCTTTAGAAGCTCTACAAGTTTTAGAAGCTCTAGAACCCCTAGAGGAAGGTCTAGAAAGAAGCTATGAAGAAAGTTTTGACCATCCTGGCAGTGCTGGTCCTGCTTGCGCTCATTGTCGTGGGCGTGGGCAATTGGCTGCTCACCGACGACGATGTTGATGGTCCGGGGCCGGGCAAGCCCACCTCTCCGCCCGCCCCGGAGGCACAGAACCCGCCCGGGTGCGTGGATGTAGAGGTGCTGGCCGCGCCGGGCACGTGGGAATCCAGGGCCGACGACGATCCGCTGGCACCGCACGCCAACCCTCACTCGCTGTTGCTGAACGTCACTCGCCCGCTGGCCGACGAGTTTTCTCCGGACAAGGTGAAGGTGTGGACCCTGCCGTACACCGCGCAGTTCCGCAACATGAACGCGAAGCACGAGATGAGCTATGACGACTCCCGCAACCAGGGCTTCGAGCGGATGAAGGAGGAGCTGCGGGCGACGCACGAGAAGTGCCCAGCAACGTCCTTCATCCTGACCGGCTTTAGCCAGGGCGCAGTGATCACCGGCGACCTGGCGGGAGAAATCGGCAATGGGCGCGGCCCCGTGCCCGCCGACCGGGTGCTGGGAGTATCGCTGATCGCTGACGGTAGGCAGGAGCTGGACAAGGGCAAGCTCATTGGTGCGCAGGGCATCCGCGGCACCGGAGCGGAGATCGCGCTAAACCCGGTCAGTGGGCTGATTCAGACGATCGTGCCGGGCGCTACGATGCGCGGCCCGCGCCCGGATGGGTTCGGCGAACTGAACGATCGGGTGAATAACTACTGCGCCCCTGCGGATCTTATTTGTGACGCCCCAGCGGATCTGGGCAACGCTCTTGTGCGAGCCAAGGACCTGGTGGCCGCTAACGCTGTGCATGCGGAATATGCGACAAACGGGAAGGTCGTGGAGGGTCAGACCGTTCCGGAGTACATCGTTGGATGGGCGCGGGATCTGATTAACGAGCGAGTGCAGTAGCCGCTCGCCGTTTCGGCGGGCCCATGCGTGCCGATGTGCCGGAGCTGGGGGCACACGGCACACGGGAATGCGAAATTGCCGGGTAACAGGAGCGGTGCCCGGTACGATGTGTTTCACAAGTGAAACTAAATGTTTATGGCGTTAGAGCTATGGCGCTGGAGCTAGGTAGCTAACCCGATACCGTTTGAACCGAGTGGATAAGTAGAGGAGACCCGCGTGGACATCACTGCAGCAATGGGCCAGTTTTACGACGAGCAGGGCGACATCAACGTCCCCGACCAGCTCACCCTTTCCGGCATGTGCGAGATGCTTTACACCATGGCGCAGATGGAGGGCACTGTAGATAACGTGCTGATCCGCCACTGGGACTTCAGCGAGTCCCGCGAGGGCACGGTGCATGAGATCACCCGCGCGCAGGTAAACACCCGCATCAAGGCCGTGTGTGTCCGCCTGCAGCAGATCGCCAAGCCCGGCGACCGCGTGGCCATCCTGGCCAACAACTCCCCGGAGTACATGTACGCCTTCCTGGGCGCGATGTATGCCCGCATGGTGCCCGTGCCGCTGTATGACCCGAACGAGCCGGGCCACACCGGCCACCTGACTGCCGTGCTGGGTTCCTCCGAGCCGACGGTGGTGCTGACGAATAAGCGCTCCGCCACGGCCGTGCGCAAGCACTTCGCCTCCACGCCCACCACCGAGCGCCCCCGCGTGCTGACGGTGGATGCGCTGCCGGATGCGCTGGCCGACGACTGGCAGAACCCCATGGCTGCCATCATGGCGGACCCATCGCTGGCGCCGAAGTCCAGCGAGGAGGCGTTCCTGCAGTACACCTCCGGCTCCACGCGCACCCCGGCAGGCGTGGTGCTAACCCACAAGTCGATCGTCACCAACGTGCTACAGATCTTCAAGGCAGCGAACCTGCAGACTCCGCTGCGCCTGAGCACCTGGCTGCCGCTACACCACGACATGGGCGTGATCCTGTCCGCCTTCGTGATCATCTTGGGCCTGCCTTTCGACCTGATGTCCCCGCGTGACTTCATCCAGGACCCGACCCGCTGGGTCCGTCAGTTGAACCGCCAGAGCGAGGAAGAGAACGTCTACACCGTCGTGCCTAACTTCGCCCTGGAGCTGGCCGTGCGCTACGCCGACCCGGCGAAGGTCGCGGAGCTGGCCGACCTGGACCTGTCCGCCATCGACGGCATCATCAACGGTTCCGAGCCGGTCCACCACAGCTCCGTGCAGAAGTTCCTGGATACCTTCGGCCCCTATGGCTTCAAGAAGGAGGCCATGCGTCCGTCCTACGGCTTGGCCGAGGCCACGTTGATCGTCACCACCCCGCAGACCGACGAGCGCCCGCTGACGAAGTGGTTCAAGCGCGAGGAGCTGTCCGACGGCACCGCCGTGGAAGGCAGCACGGACGACGCAGACAGCCTCTCCCTGGTCTCCCTGGGTCAGGTGTGCGAGCCGCAGACCATCGCAATCATCGACCCGGAGACTGGTAAGGAGCTGACCGACGGCAACGTCGGCGAGATCTGGGTCCACGGCGACAACATGGCCGCGGGCTACCTGAACCGTCCAGAGGAGACCCAGGAGACGTTCCGCAACTCCCTGCCGACCGCCAACCGCTTGGATTCCGATAGTCGTGCGGGCGACGCTCCGGAGGATAACTGGATGCGCACCGGTGACCTGGCCGTCATCGTGGATGGTCACCTGTTCATCACCGGACGCCTGAAGGACCTCATCATCGTCGCCGGCCGTAACCACTACCCGCAGGACATTGAGGCTACTGCCGATGAGGCGACTGAGCAGACCGCGCCGGCCGTCATCGCCGCCTTCGCAGTGGAGGCCGGTGGTTCCGCAAGCGGTGCCGCCGACGGCGAGTCCGTCGAAGGTCTCATCATTGTCGCCGAGCGCGATCCGGACGCCAGCGAGGACGGGGACGCGGAGGCAATCGAGGCCATGCGCGCGGCCGTCACCGCTACCCACGGCGTGCAGCCTTCCGATGTGCGCATCATCGCACCGGGCACCCTGCCTCGTTCCTCCGCCAACAAGATCGCCCGCCGCGTGGCCGCGAAGGCGTATCTGGAGGGCACGCTGGGCGCTTAATCCATAAAGCGACCTCGGCGCGTTAAAATATAGCGCTACGGTGACTCACTCACGCCTTGCATAAGGCATTCCGGCACGAAAGGAAACGCGACCTTCCATGGCAGACAACCAGCAGGGCGCCCCCACAGCTGACCAGCAATCCCGCCCCGCCACGATTCAGCAGATGCGGGAGTGGTTACGCACCTGGGTGGCGAACACCACCGGTTTGGATGCCGCGGAGATCTCCGACGAACGCTCGATGCAGGACTTCGGCCTGTCTTCCCGCGACGTCGTGGTCCTTTCCGGCGACCTGGAGCGCCTGCTTGGCACGACCCTCGACGCGACGATTGCCTACGAGTTCAACACCATTGCCGCCCTGGCCGAGCACCTGATGCAGGGCCGTGGTTCCGGCGCTGTTTTTGGTAGTGACGCCACCGCCTCCGCGGGCGCGGCTTCCAGCGCAGGTGGCCCGCTTCCACTGGGCCAGCGCGACATCGCTGTGGTCGGCATGGCGGGGCGCTACCCCGGGGCGGACAGTGCGGATGAGATGTGGGAGCTGTTCTCCAACTACCGCTCCGGCGTGGGCGAGCTGCCCGCGGGCCGTTGGTCGGAGTACTCCCGCGACCCGGAGATGACCCGCCGCATGGAGCAGGCCCAGCTGACGGGCGGCTACATTGAGGACATCGCCTCCTTCGACGCGGAGTTCTTCGGTCTCTCCCCGCTGGAGGCTGCGAACATGGACCCGCAGCAGCGCATTATCCTGCAGCTGACGTGGGAGGCGCTGGAGGATGCGCACATTCCCGCCAATCAGCTGCGCGGCAAGCCCGTCGGCGTGTTCATGGGCAACACCAATAACGACTACGGCATGTTGATCTCCGCCGACCCGGCGGAGGCACACCCCTATGCGCTGACTGGTAACTCCAGCTCCATCATCGCCAACCGCGTTTCCTATGCTTTCGACTTCCGCGGCCCGTCCGTGGCGATGGATACGGCCTGCTCTTCGTCGCTGGTGGCAATTCACCAGGCGGTGCGCTCCCTGCGCGATGGTGATTCTGAGGTCGCTGTGGCGGGTGGCGTCAACCTCCTATGCAGCCCCTTTGCAACCGTGGCGTTTTCCGAGCTCGGCGTGCTCAGCCCGACGGGCGGCATTCGTGCCTTCAGCGATGATGCCGACGGCATCGTGCGTTCCGACGGCGCGGGCGTGGTTGTGTTGAAGCGCCTGGAGGATGCGCGCCGCGACGGCGACAACGTGCTGGCCGTGATCAAGGGCTCGGCGGTGAACTCCGATGGCCGTTCGAACGGCCTGACCGCCCCGAACCCGGATGCGCAGGTGGACGTGTTGCGTAGCGCCTATGCCGACGCGCGGATCGATCCGCAGGCCGTGGACTACGTGGAGGCGCACGGCACCGGCACCATCCTGGGCGACCCGATCGAAGCCACTGCCCTGGGGACTGTCCTGGGGCGCCAACGCGACGTGGCCGAGCCGCTGCTGCTGGGTAGTGCGAAGACCAACTTTGGCCACACCGAGGCCGCCGCGGGCGTCGCGGGCGTGATGAAGGTCGTGCTGGCAATGCGCGAGGGCGTGCTGCCGCCGAGCCTGAACTACAGCGGCCCGAACCCGTACATCGATTTCGACCGCGAACACCTGGAGGTCGTGGAGGATCCGCGCGAGTGGCCGGAGTACTCCGGGCGCGCTATCGCCGGTGTGTCCGGCTTCGGCTTCGGTGGCACGAACGCGCACGTGGTCATCGCGGCGCCGAATCTGGAAGAAGAGGCCGCGGCGGGTGTTGGGGCGGCCACTGCAAACTCCGCTGCCCCCATCGGCCTGGACCGTGAGGATTCCGCGGGCGAGGCCCCGCGCGTGCTGCTGCCCGTCAGCGGGCTGCTGCCTTCCCGCCGCCGTCAGGCTGCGGAAGCGCTGGCCGCGTACTTGGAGCAGAACAAGGAATCCTTCACCAAGGCAGGCGATGAGGCCGACCAACTGCGCGGTGTAGCTCTCGCGTTGGCTGGCCACAACCACGGCCGTTCCCGCGGCGTGGTTTCCGCCGCCACCTTCGACGAAGCCATCGCCGGGTTGCAGCGCATCGCCGCTGGCAAGCAGGGCGCGACGGTGAAGACTGCCGACTCGCCCTCGGCAAATGGTCCGGTGTGGGTGTTCTCCGGCTTCGGCTCCCAGCACCGCAAGATGGCCAAGGACCTCTACGAGCTCTCCGAGTTCTTCGCCGCCCGCCTGGACGAGCTGGACCAGGTCGTGCTGGCGGAATCCGGCTGGTCTTTCGTCGAGATGGTGCTGGACGACGAGCAGAACTACGATACGGAGCGCGCCCAGGTGGGCATCACCTGCGTGCAAATTGCGCTGAACGACCTCATGCGCGCCCTGGGTGCCAAGCCCGCCGCCGTCGTCGGCCAGTCCATGGGCGAGATCGCGGCGGCCTACGCCGTGGGCGGTATCACCGCCGAGGAAGCCGTGCGCACCGCCTGCCACCGCGCCCGCCTGATGGGCGAGGGCGAGCGCCTGCTGCCAGAGGACAAGCAGGGCGCCATGGCTGTGGTCGAGTTCGGCGTGGAGGAGCTCGCTACCTTCACCTCCGAGCACCCCGAATACGCCCAGGTGGAGCCCGCCGTGTACGCCGCGCCGGGCATGACCACCGTCGGCGGCCCCGCCGAGCCAGTGCAGAAGCTGGTGGAGTACCTCGAGGGGGAGGGCAAGTTCGCCCGCCTGCTGAAGGTCAAGGGCGCAGGCCACACCTCGATGCTGGATCCGATTCTGGGCGAGCTGTACTACGAGATCAGCGACCTGGATCCGCAGCCGATCCACACACCGCTGTACTCCACCGTGGACCGTGGCCGCGTGTACCAGCCGGGCGAGGTCGTCCACGATGCCGAGTACTTCCTGCGCTGCACCCGCCAGCCCGTCTGGTTCTCCGAGGCGACGGGCGAGCAGTTCGACGATGGTTACCGCACCTTCATCGAGTTCTCCCCGAACCCGGTGGCCTTGATGCCGCTGATGAACAACTCCTTCGCGCACAACGCCAGCGATTCCAAGCTGATGTTCCTGCTCAAGCGCAAGGAGCCGGTTTCCCAGACCCTACTGTCCACCCTCGCGGAGCTATACGTGCAGGGCGCGGATCTGAACCTGAAGACTCTGGCAGGTGGCTCCCGCGCGAGCCTGCCGAAGGTGCCGGGCACGCAGTGGAACCTGCAGCGCCACTGGACGAGCGCTCGACCGTCTTCCGGCCCTGCCGTGGATCTGCCGGGCGCGCGCGTGGATCTGCCCGACGGCCGCGTTGTCTTCAGCGTGCCGGCCGAGGATGTGCCGAGCATCGAGCTGCTGGCCGAAGCTGCGGCGGAGGTGCTGGCCGACGGTGCCACGGTGGCCGCCACCCGCGACCACGCCCCGCTGCCGACGGCGGGCCAGCTGACGACCATCGCCGCCGGTTCCCTCGGCGGCTGGTCCCTGTCCGTCTACGCCGCCGATGCGCCCGGTGCGCAGTCGATGCCGCTGGTCGCGGAGGCCTTCGTCGCTACTCTCGGCGGCGCGGTTGGGACCCTGGGTACTGAGGGTACTGACGCCGCCTCGGCTCCAGCCGCCGCGAAGGCCAGCGAGGCGCCGAACGCCTCCGCCGCTGGGGCTTCCGCAAAGGAAGGCGCGGGTAACACGCTGCCTGAGGTCGACCAAACCGCCGACCGCTGGGATCCGAACTCCGGCGAGTCCGCCGGGGATCGCCTGCGCGCCATCGTCTCCGAATCCATGGGCTATGACATCGAGGATCTGCCGGGCGAGCTGCCCCTGATCGACCTGGGCCTGGATTCCCTGATGGGCATGCGCATCAAGAACCGCGTGGAGTATGATTTCGACCTGCCGCCGCTGCAGGTCCAGGCACTCCGTGATGGCTCGGTGGACGACGTGATCGCGCTCGTGGAGCAGATGATTGCGGAGCGTCACGCAAGCGCTGCCGGCGCTAATGGTGCCGACAGTGCTGAGGCCGCTGCCGGGGGAGAAGGTGGCGTCACTAAACAAGACAGTGGTGTAGAAGACGGCGCAGCGACCGACTACACCGCGACCGGGGGCGGCGTGGCACCGCGAGATGCGAGCGAGCGCCTGGTGTTCGCCACCTGGGCAAAGGTCACCGGCAAGGCAGCCCAGGGCGTAACGAGCCAGCTGCCGAGCATCGATGAGGAGCATGCGCGGGGCATCGCGGACCGCTTGACCGAACGCTCTGGAGCGGAGGTCAGCGCCGAGGATGTGCTGGCCGCCGAAACCCTCGAGCCGCTGAGCGAGAAGGTGCGCAGCAGCCTCGAAAGCGAAGTGGAGGGCAACATCCGCGTGCTGCGGTCGCGCCCCGAAGGCAGCACTCAGCCTGCGGTGTTCCTGTTCCACCCGGCCGGCGGGTCCTCGGTGGTGTACGCGCCACTAATGCGCCGCCTGCCGGACGACGTCCCGGTCTACGGTGTGGAGCGCCTGGAAGGCGAACTCGCGGACCGCGCGGCGGCTTACCTGGAGGAGATCATCGAGCTGGCCGACGGCCGTCCGGTTCTGCTGGGAGGCTGGAGCTTCGGTGGAGCCCTGGCGTACGAAGTTGCCCACCAGCTGGGTAAGCGCGCCGCAGCGGGCGAACCGAGCGCAGAGGTCGAGCGCATCGTGCTGCTGGATACCGTGCAGCCGAAGAACCCCGCCCCGGATACGAAGGAAGAGATGCACGCGCGCTGGGATCGCTACGCGGCGTTCGCGCAGAAGACCTACGGCCTGCCGCTAGAGGTTCCGCACGAGCTGTTGGACCAGCAGGGCGAGGGCGTGATGATGCAGATGTTCCAGCAGTTCTTGACCTCCCCGGAGGCCAAGGGAATGGGCCTGCCCGCGGGTGTGTTGGAGCACCAGCGCGCCAGCTTCGTGGACAACCGCATCCTGGAATCCCTCGACTTCTGGGCCTGGGCGGATGTGAAGGCACCGGTCACGCTGTTCCGCGCGGAGCGGATGCACGACGGCGCGATCGAGCTGGAACCGGCCTACGCCGAGGTGGCACCAGATGGTGGCTGGGGTGAGATCGTCCAGGATCTGGAGATCGTCCAGCTGCGCGGCGACCACCTGGCTATTGTGGACGAGCCAGAGATCTCTAAAGTGGGACGTGTGATCGCTAAGCACATTGCGGACGGCGTTTAGCTGAAACGCGCACGGCGACTAAATAGATAGCCCCTTAGTAGAAGGGGTTTGTCGAATACGAAGGGACTTTCACTGTGACTGCTGCCGATGAGGGAGCAACCGCCGCCAACGGCACCGAAGCCACCGGCGCTACCGCCGAGAAGCTGGCGGAGCTGCACCGGAGGCTGGAACAGGCGCAGGACCCGGGCTCCGAGAAGGCCAAGGCCAGGCGCGATGAGGCCGGGCTGACCACGCCCCGCCAGCGTATCGACGCGCTGCTGGACGAGGGCACGTTCGTGGAGATCGGCGCGCTGGGACGCACCCCCGGCGAGGAGGATGCCCCCTACGGCGACGGCGTGGTCACCGGCTACGGTCGGGTCGGCGGCCGCACCGTGGCGGTGTACGCCCACGATAAAACGGTGTACGGCGGCTCGGTGGGTGAGACCTTCGGCAAGAAGGTCTGCGAAGTCATGGACATGGCCATCCGCATCGGCTGCCCGGTCATCGGCATTAACGATTCCGGCGGCGCCCGCATTCAGGATGCCGTGATGTCCCTGGCGATGTACTCCGAGATCTCCCGCCGCCAGCTGCCGCTGAGCGGCCAGTCCCCGCAGATCTCCATCCTGCTCGGCCCGTCCGCCGGTGGCGCCGTCTACGCGCCTGTGACCACCGACTTTGTAGTGGCAGTCGAAGGCCGCACGCAGATGTTCGTGACGGGCCCGGCGGTCATCGAATCGGTGACGGGCGAGAAGATTTCGATGGAAGAGCTCGGTGGGGCGCGTCAGCAAGCCCGCAACGGCAACGTCTCCTACGTCGCAACCAGCGAGGAAGACGCTTTCAACTACGTCAAGGACCTGCTGGACTTCCTGCCTTCCAGCTCCTTCGACGAGACCCCGGAGTTCTGGGCGCCTAACGACGAGCTCACCGAACGCGACTTCGAGCTGAACGACATCATCCCGGACGATCCGAACGCGGGCTACGACATCATGGAGGTGCTCACCCGCATCTTCGACGACGACAACGTGCTGGAGGTGCAGGGCGACTACGGCTCCAACGTCGTCACCGCCTTCGCACGCATCGACGGCCATGCGGTGGGCGTGGTGGCCAACCAGCCGATGGAGCTGGCCGGTTGCCTGGACGCCGACGCTGCGGATAAGGCCGCGCGTTTTATCCGTATTTGTGACGCCTACAACGTCCCCCTCGTCTGGGTCGTGGATACACCCGGGTACATGCCCGGCGTGGAGCAAGAGAAGGCCGGCCTGATTCACCGTGGAGCGAAGCTGGGCTTCGCCACCGTGGAGGCGACGGTGCCGAAGGTGACCGTGGTCGTGCGCAAGGCTTTTGGCGGTGGCTATGCCGTGATGGGGTCGAAGAACCTGGGCGCGGACATCAACCTGGTGTGGCCGACGGCGCAGATCGCCGTGATGGGCGCGGAGGCTGCCGTGGTGATGATGCAGGGCAAGGCCCTGGCCGCCATGCCGGAAGAGCAGCGCCCGGCGGCGAAGAAGATGTTCATGGACTTCTATAACGCGAACATGACCAGCCCTTATGTGGCGGCCGAGCGCGGCTACGTGGACTCCGTCATCACCCCGGACCAGACCCGAATCCGCCTGCGCCAGGCGATGCGTCAGCTGCGCAACAAGCAGGTGGTGGATACTCCGAAGAAGCACACCATCATGCCGATGTAGTCGGCTGCCCTAGAGGCCGATGTTGGTTCCCGCGGGCAGTTTCAGAGTGTCGGCCTTCACGAAGTAGGTGTGCATCGTGCCATTCGTCATCTCCAAGTGATTGGAGAGCGCGTCCGGCGTGCCGAGGCCGATCTTCTTGGCAGCTTCCTGCAGCTCCTTCGGCGCCATGTTTGCGTCGATGGGCAGCGGGATCAGCGGCAGCCCGGCCACGCGTGGCGTGACCTCCAGGGAGCTCACCACGATGTGGAAGTTCCCAGTCAGCGTGGTGGTCTGCCCCGGGCCGGTGCGCTGCCAGATGCCACCTTCCGGACCTGCACCTGCGGTGGGGAACTGCACGGACAGGTTCGTCAGAACGGCCTTATCGGCATCGATGCGCAGCGCCGGCTTCGGACCTTGCGGGGTGGATTGTTGAATCAGCGACATCTTCACGTGCCCCAGCAGGCGCGTGTTATCTGCCTTGATGATGTACGTCCCCTGCTGGACCGGCTTTTCGCCCTCGATCGGCCCCGGCGGGGTGAGGTCCATCCGCAAGTCCTCCGGCACCTCGGGCGGTGGCGGAGGTGCCGGCAAATCCGGCAGCGGTGGAAGCTTTGGCGCCTCGTTATCCGGAGCCTGCCCCGGGAGTGGAGGCAGCGGCGGCGGAGGCGGAAGCTGCAACTGCGCCTCGGCGCTCGGCGTGGACTCGACAGTCAGCGCCGCCACCAGCCCGCACATCGACGCCACCGCGACGACGGCCTTCGCAGCGCTGGAGCTGCCGCGTTTACGCTGCTTGCTCATCTACCTTCCTTTTCTTGCCCTTGTTCTTGCCCTTGCCGTTCTTTCTGACGCCCTTAGGCGCCCTTTCTTCATCCGTCCACGACAGCGCCAGGGCTCCGCCGATAACGGCGCACAGGGTGCCCAAAACGAAGCCGCCGATATTCGACATAGGCAGAGCCACGATGCCGAGGATCAGGGAGGCCACGCCCGTGAGCAGGCGAGTATCCGGCTTGAACCATGTCATGAGTGCCGAGGTGATCAGCAAGGCACCAATCAGCAGCGTGGATACGCCGGAGATCGTGGACACCTGGATGACGATGTTCGATACCTCGAAGGACAGGTATGCCGGGACGATCATGATGATGCCCGACAGCAGCATGAAAAGCCCTGCCGCGAACGGACGCCGACGGCGCCAGTTGCCGAAGCCGCGAGTGTTCTTTATCGCGGGAACGTCCTGCTCCTCGACCTCTTGATATGCGGTGCCTTGTATCTCTGTGCCTTGGTTGGCATCGGCCTCTAGGTCTGACTGCAGGTCGTCATCCAGGTCGGGGTCGTAGTTCGGATCTAGCTCTGGGGTCGTGTTGGGATCCGTGCCGGAGTTAGCACTCGGCATTGTCGTTATCCACAATCGCGATCTTGCTGCCGCCGGCGGTCATCTTGTCCGCCGACAGAGAGCTCGCCTCGATGCCCTGGCCCTTCGCAGACAGGGAATCGGCGACGATGCCCCAGGCGCCATCCGGGGCGTCCTTGTCGACCTTGCCCGCATTAATGCCGATCTGCGGTTTGACCAGAGTCAGGTCGCCCGTTAGCTTGCGGGCGCCGATCAGCATGTTCTCCGCGGAGAAGTTCTGGCCGGGAACGGTCATTTGGAACTTCTTATCCCCAACGCCGGGAATCTTGATTGGTGCCGTCATGCAGACGTCGGTCACCTTGGCATCGTTGATGCGCAGGCGGGAGATCGCCTGGTCCCCATTGTGCATTTTGTCGACGTCGGTGAAGAGGTCGAAGCCTTTACCGTCCAGCTCCCCGACATGCATGTTGAAGATGGTGCCGGAGAGCGCCAGGTGAGCTGACACGCCGCCCTGGGCAACTGCGACGCCCATGCCTGCGGTGGCCAATAATCCCACGCCGAGGATTGATGCGAAACGTAGTTTGCGAGTATGTCCCATGCGGGTGATCTTAAACACACTTTTGGGCAAGTGGGAGGTTTTTCATCTAAAAAGATCTGATAGTTCTAATAATTTTTCTCGCAAACTCGAGAGTGTACGAGTTATTCGCTCAAGAGTTAAGAGCCTGCTGAAAGGGTGCGGGTTGGAGCTAGGGGCGTCATTAAGAAACAGCCTTATCGCGCCGCATGGCGGCAAAGGCGGTGACGAGGGCGATGAGAGTCAACAGCATCAACCACCCGATAAACAGGCCCCAACCGTGGGCGAAGAAGTAACCGGAGACCCAGCCGATGAGGGAAGAGCCCAGGTAGTAGCTCAAGATGTACAAGCTGGAAGCTTCGGCGCGATCCTGCTCGGCGACCTCGCCGACCCACGCGCTGGCGATCGAGTGGGCGGGGAAGAAAGTAGCGGTGAAGATCAGGACTGCCACCAGCGTGGTGGGAACCGTCGGGATGAAAGCCAACAAGAGACCCGCAAGAGCCATGGCGATGCAGGCGACCACGACCTTCGCCTGGCCATAGCGGTTCACCATCTTGCCCGTGCGTGTGGAGGTCCACGTGCCCGACAGGTAGATGACGAAAACCAGCGCGGCCAGGGACTCCGGCAGGCCGAAGGTATTAATCAGCCGGAAGGTCATGTAGTTGTACATGGAAACGAAGCTGCCCATCAAAAGGAATGGCAACAGGAAGAGCTTCAGCAAGATCGGGTCGCGCAGGTGGTTGGCGAAAGCATGCACCTCGTGGGACAGGGTGATCTTCTTCGGGGTGAAGAAGCGCTGCTGTGGCAGCACCCAGGTGGTCACAAGTGCCATCGAAAACGCGAAGAGGGCGCTGAGCAGGGTGGCAATGCGCCAATCTGTGAACTCCAGCGCGATGCCCGGGATCAGCCTGCCGATCAGGCCGCCCAGCGAGTTGCCCGCAATATAGAACCCCATGATGCGGGGCAAGTAGCTGCGGTCGATCTCCTCGGAGAGGAAGGCCATGGTCACCGCCGGGACGCCCGCCACCGCGAAGCCCTGCAGCAGGCGCAGCGCGATGATCGACTGGATCGAGGGTAGGGCGACCAAGGCGATGGAAAGGAGGGTGGCTGCCAAGACAGATGCCTGGATCACGCGGCGGCGGCCGAAGCGCTCGGAAACCACGCTGAGCGGAATGACCATGAAAGCCAGGCCGCCCGTGGTGGCGGAGACGGTCAGTGCGGCCAGTGAGGGCGAAATGCCGAAGTCTTCCGACAGTGCCGGGAGGACAGCCTGGGTGGCGTAGAGAGCGTTGTACGAAGCCAGGCCTGAACACAAGGAGGCGATGAGTGCCATCTTGTAGCCCTTATCCTCCGGGGTGAGGGGGCGAACGTCTGCGGTGTTCGCAGTGTCTGCAGTGTCTGCGAGGGTGTCCGTCACCGATGAAGGTCCTTCCTGCGGGTCTGGGTAATTCTCTAGCGGCTCATGCCCACAATCGATGTATCTAGTGTGGCGCAACCAGTATCAATTCACTAAATGCAATAAATAGCTTTAGCTGTCCCGGAAGGCGCATATGCTGAGGTGTGGGCGTCAATAAGAAGGGCAAGAAGGTAAGGCAAAAAAGGAAGATACAGAGCGTGAAAGACCTAACGTGGCTCCTGGACCTGGCTGAAACCCAGAACATGGTGGATACGTCGCTGCGCCTGGGGATCAGTCAGTCGGCGCTTTCGCGGAGGCTATCGGCGCTGGAAAGAGAGCTCGGTGCGGAGCTGTTCGACCGCAACGGCAGGCACCTCGCCCTCAACGAATGCGGAGCCGCGCTGGCCAGGTATGCCCGCGAGGCCGACGAAGCGTGGCAGCGGGGAGTCGACGAGGTACACCGGCTGATGGATCCGGAGCGGGGAACCGTGCGCGTGGACTTCATGCACTCGCTGGGAACGTGGATGGTGCCGCAGCTGCTGCGGGAGTTCAGAAACGCGCACCCGCAGGTGAAGTTCGAGCTGGTGCAAGGCGCCGCACGGCCACTGACGGACCGTGTAATTGCGGGGGAATCCGACGTGGCGATGGTGGGGCCGAAGCCCCATGCGCTGGTGGAGGACGGCGAAGTGCGATGGCAGCAGCTGGCCACCCAAAGGCTGGCAATGGCGGTGCCGACGAACCACCGCTGGGCGGGGCGCACAAGCATCAGCATCACAGAGGCCGCGGACGAGCCCTTCGTGGCCATGCTGCCGGGGTACGGAACCCGTATGCTGTTGGACGATCTGGCGGCCGCGGCGGGCTTCCGGCCACGCCTGGTATTTGAGTCGATGGAGCTGACCACGATGGCGGGACTGGTAAGCGCCGGACTGGGCGTGGCCCTGCTGCCGATGGGGGACCCGAACCTGGTGGTCGCGGGCATAGAAATGCTCCCCCTCGAGGAAGACCGCGAGAGGGAGCTGGGAATGGTCTGGAGCGCACGGGCCCGGTCGGCGCCCGCCGCCGAGGCGTTCCGTGCGTTCGTTGTGGACCAGGCGGTTCGGCGCGACGGCAGACTGCGCTTTGGCTAGGCGCTGAACCTTAAGCGCCGATGGTGCCGAAGTCGTCCTTCCAGGCAACCACGGTCGCCGGGCGGGCGATGGAGTCGCCGCCATCCGGCCAGTGGGAGGTAGAAGTCTTGACGGTAGCCTCTTCGTCCTCACCCGGGTGCTGAACGTTGACGATCACGCGCTTGTCGAAGACCAGCGGGCCACAGGTCTCGGCGCCAGCCGGGACAGTCAGGAACTGCTTGGTCAGGCCGCGGGTCTCGCCCTCCAGGGCGACAGCGAATAGGCCGTCATTGGACTCCAGGGCGTTGCCGTCGGTGGAAACCCACAGGTTGCCGAAGGAGTCGAAGGTGACGTTGTCCGGGCAGGAGATCGGGGAGACCTTGGACTTGTCGAAGCCGCCGAAGTAGGTCTCGGCCTCGTCCGGGTCACCGCACACCAGCAGCAGGTTCCACTTGAGTTCCTCGCCGGTGAAGTCGTCCTCGATCTCGAGAACCATGCCGTTCTTGTTCTCCTTGATCGGGGCGTACTCCTTGACTTCTTCGTAGTCCTTGCCCTCTTCCTGCACGCCGCGGTACTTGTTGTTGGTCAGAGCAGCGTAGATCTTGCCGGTGGTCGGGTGCGGTTCGACATCCTCCGGGCGGTCCATCTTGGTAGCGCCGACCTTGTCGCCAGCCTCACGGGTGTAGATGATGACCTCTTCAGCGGACATGCCGTCGACGTGGGACTCGGCGGAGCCGTCCTCCTTGACGGTGACCAGCTTGATCCACTTGCCGGTGCCGTCGCACTCCTCGCCCTTCGGCGGGTTCTCCGGGTCGAAGTCCTTGTTGTTGCCCTCGAAGGTGGCAACGTATAGGGTGCCCTCGTCCAGGATCTTCATGTTCTCTTCGCGATCCTTGTCGGTGTTGCCGCTGCGGATCTTGCGGGAGGAGACGAACTTGTAGATGTACTCGAAGCGGGAGTCGTCGCCGGAGTACGCAACCACGGTGCCGTCGTTGGTGACGTGGATGTTGGAGCCCTCGTGCTTGAAGCGGCCCAGAGCGGTGTGCTTCACCGGGGTGGACTTCGGATCCCACGGGTTCACCTCAACCACGTAGTTGAAGCGGTTCGGCTCGTTGGGCTCCTTGGTCACGTCGAAGCGGTCGTAGTGCTTCTCCCACTGGCGAGCGGTCTTGGCATCCTCGATGCCGTAACGGCTCAGGCGCTCGCGGACCTTCTCGTCCTTGACGTTCTCGCCACCGGCGAAGTACTGGTCCACGTTCTCCTCACCGGAGAGGATGGTGCCCCACGGGGTCACGCCACCGGAGCAGTTGTTGAAGGTGCCCTTGACGATCTTGCCTTCCTTGTCGTCAGAGGTCTTCACCAGCTTGTGGCCAACAATCGGGCCACGCAGCTCGAACTCGGTGTTGCCGGTCAGGCGACGGTTGTACTTGCCCATGACGGGCTTGAGCTTGCCGTCCTTATCGTTGCCCTCAACCTCGACGATGGACATGCCGTGGTTGGCCAGCTCGATGTCCACGTGCTCCTTGGAGGGGTTCTCCAGGTCGTAGTCCGGGATCATCTGCTGCGGGGTGGTGTACTCGTGGTTAGAGACCAGCAGGAAACGGTTGTCCTCGCCCTCGATCGGCAGCAGTGCCGCGAAGTCGCAGTTGAAGCCGTACTGCTTAGCGGCCTGCTCCGCGGTCTGGTTGTCTACGTCGAACTCCTCGGCGCCTTCCTCGACCGGGTCGCCCCAGCGGATAACAACCTCGGACTTGTAGCCGGCCGGAACAACAACCTCGTCCTTGGTGTTCGGCTCGACCATTTCGAACTTCAGGCCGTCCGGAGCGTCTGCGCTGTTGCCGGAACCGCCATTGTTCTCGCCGTTGCCGCCCTTAGCGCTGTTGCCCTCACCGTTGTCGTCGCTGCAAGCTGCCAGGAAGGAAGCGCCGCCAACGGTGACCATGGCGGCACCACCGGCGCGCAGTGCGGTGCGGCGCGAGAAGGTGCCCTGGATCAGGTCCATGAAGTAGTTGTTGTCGGACTTGTTGTTCACCGGCTTGGAGCAAGCGTCGCCGCACTTGTACACGCAGGTGCGGTGGGAACGGCTGGACGTGAAGTCCATCTTCTTCAGCAGGTTGCGACCCTTAAGGCCCATGGGGATCTCTCCTCAGTGTTCGTCAGTCTTTGTCAGAGTTCGTCAGCAGCAGTGTGCAGATTGCTCACAAGACTCTAAGCAACGCGAAAGAACCTGACGTAGCGCGAAGATGTACGTCAGGTTAATTAAGCTGAAATGTGTTTCACTTGCCGAACATTCGGCCCATGCGCTTCATGCGAGAAAGTCTGCGCAGCCGTCCCAGGCGGAAAGCACCGCGCCAACCGAACAGCAACAGGCCGCTCATCACGGTGGCTACGATCATGAAAGACCAATGGGGAACCTCCCCGTGGCGCACGCCCCAGATCCCCAGCCCGGCGATCACGTTGACGATCCAGACCAACGCACCGGTGGAGAACTCGAAACCGCTGAAGCCTGTCCCCTTGGCACTTCCCGGCCGAATCACGCCGATCCACAGCATCGCCCACGCGATCGCCACACCGATGAGGAAAGGCCAGGAGGTATCCAGCCAGCCGCCGAAGCTCAGCGGCATCTCCGGAGTGTTGTGTGCAATGCGCGCCAGCAGGGCGAACAGTAGGACGGCGATTACGTCGAGAAACAGCGCGACCCCCGGCGATCGTTGGGTGGTGCCAGGGGTGTCTCCAGTGGAGGTGCTATCGAGGTTGCTCATGACCCTAATCTTACTGTGCTCGACCGAGCCTTATTGTGCCCTGCCGACGGGTTCTTCCTGCTTTTCTTCTTGACGCCCCTTCTCCGCGGCTGCATTCTCAGCATTGCTTTTGGGGTTGACCATCTTGGTGGCGAAAAAGACGATCCATCCCACCAACGTCAGCCCCACGAAGCTGAGCATGCGGAAGACGATGACGGCTCCGAATGCCTGAACGGAGGTCAGGGTGCCGAATCCGACCAGGGCACTGGTCAGTGCGACATCCACCGTACCAAGACCGCCGGGGGTGACCTGTGCCTGGCCCACCAGTTTGGCGGTGAGGAAGGCCAGTACCACGCCCGCGATAGGAGGGGTGGCGCCGACGGCGTAGATGCAGGCCAGTAGGCAGAGGATCTCGAAAACCCAGTTGCCCAGGCTGGCGGCGATCGCGACGGCCAGTTTGGTCAGTGGCAGTTCCACGGCCGACAGCTGGCGGGAGAACCCGCGGACATTGTCGGTGAAGCGGTCAACGGGCTTGCCACGGCGGGCGTTGAAAGTCCGCAGTCGGTTGACTAGCCAGCGCTCCACCTTGTCCCGGTTCTTTGCCACCCAGTTGGTGAGGATCGCTAGTGCAACAAGGGCGATCAGGGACATCGCCAACGTCAACGGCTTAACTGGCAGCCCTAGGAAGAACACAGCACCGATGGCCAGGATCGCCATGCCGCCGCCAGCTAGCGCTCCCGAAAGCAGCATGTACCAGCTGGCAATTACGGCAGTGGCGCCCCACTTGAGTTGCTCGCGGAAGATCATGGCCGCCGACAACGCGGGTCCGCCGGGGAAAGTCGAGGACCAGGCGTTAGCTGCCAGACCCAGCGAGTTGGCGCTGATGCGCTTCACCTTCACTCCGGCGCTGCGCAGCAGCACCACCATCACCTCGGCCTGCGCGACCATGGAGACCGCGAGTGCCAGGATGGCCAGACCGATCCAGCGCTTGTCGGCGTGAGCCAGCTCGCGCCAGCCGTCGCCAATGAAGTGCAGGTGCTCCCGGGCGAGGAAGGCGATGATGCCAATCAGCGCCAGGCTGAGCCGAGCCCTGACTTCTGTGCGCCGCCACAAATCACGCATTAGCGCTCGCCTCCGCCCCCGCCGTCGGCCTGGGTGTCGGCCTCGCTGTTGGCTCGGCCGTCGGCATTCTCGCGGCTTTCTTCGACACGTCGCATCAGCTCCGCGAAAGGCAGGTTCCGCTGACGTGCGGGAGCCTCACCGGGGCGCTGGGCGGGCACGGGGGCGATGGCGTCCACACCAGAAAGTTCCGCAACCGTCACCCGCGACGAACGGGCAGCAGGGGCTGCCTCGTGCGGCGAGGATTCCAGCTTCTCGTTGTGCCCAACCTTTTCCGATAGGCGCTTGACCCACTTTGGCGTCCACCAATTGTCGGTGCCCAGCAGGTGCATGACGGATGGGACGAGGAGCATGCGGATGATTGTGGCGTCGAGTAGTAGCGCGATCACCATGCCGAAGGCGATGTACTTCATCATCACGATCGAGGAGAACCCGAAGGCGCCGCAGACCACGATCATGATTAGCGCGGCGGCGGTGATGATGCTGCCGGTGGTGGCTGTGCCGAAGCGGATCGCTTGATCCGTCGACGCACCCCGGGCGCGGGCCTCCACCATGCGGGAGACCAGGAATATCTCATAGTCGGTCGAGAGGCCGAAGACGATGGCGATGATCAGCACCAGTACCGGGGAGGTCAGCGGCCCGGCGGTGAAGTTAAACATGCCCGCGCCGTGGCCGTCGACGAAGATCAACGTCAGCAGGCCGAGGGTTGCGCCGGTGCCCAGGATGTTCATGATCACAGCCTTGGCCGGAATGATCAGCGAGCCGAAGATCATGGCCATCAGAACGAAGCTGACAAGCACGATATACAGCAACATCCACGGCAGTTTCTCGAACAGCGCGTCGATGGATTCGACCTCCAGGGCCGGAGTGCCGGCGACGTACACGTTGGCGCCGTCGACGTTGATGTCCTCCAGAGCGTTGACAATGCGGTCATTGTCATCGCGGTCGGCAATGCCGGTGGACAGCACCGTCACGTCGTCCTTCGTGGGGCGCGAGACCTGGAACGGGGCCGTCAGTCCCGGAATCGCGTTGGCCTCCTTGTAGACCGCAGCCACGGTCTTGGAATCGCCCTCGATGACCAGCTTGATCGGGTCGGTGCGGAACTGCGGGAACTTCTCGGTGAACTCCTCCTGGTTCACGCGCGTCTGGTTCGACGGCGGCAGGTAGGTCTCGTTCATGCCACCCAGCTTGATGCCCGCAATCGGCACCGCCATCAGCAGCATGCCGCCGACGATCACGACCGTAAACAGCTTCGAGTGGCGCATGGCGAAGGCTGGGATGCGGCCCCAAATGCCTGCAACCTGCTCGGAGCGACGGCGGGTCCGCTTCTTCTTAAACGACCACTTGTCGATGTTCGGCCCCAGCATCGCGAAGATACTCGGCAGCACAGCCACGGAAAGCAGTGCGGCCAGACCCACCGCGGAGATCGCGCCGAAGGCCACGGACTTCAGGAAGGCCTGCGGGAAGATGAACAAACCGGACAGCGCAACGGCCACCATCGCTGCAGAGAAGACCACGGTCTTGCCCGCGGTGGCGGTGGTGTTGCGCACGGCGGTGCGAGTGTCGTGGCCCTCCGCCATCTCCTCGCGGAAGCGGGAGACCATGAACAGGCCGTAGTCGATGGCCAGGCCCAGGCCCAGCAGCGTGACCACGGACTGCGCGAACACGTTGATCTGCGTGAAGCTAGCCAGGATCGCCAGCACACCCATGGAGCCCAGGATCGACAGGCCGCCCACCAGCAGCGGCATAAATGCGGCGATCAGGCCGCCGAAAACGATCAGCAGTAGCAGGCCCACGGCGGGCAGCGCGTAGATCTCGGCACGGTGAATATCGCCGGCCATGCCCTCGTCCAGGGAGTCCGAAACCGCCGTGGCGCCGGCGATCTTCACATCCACGCCCGGGGCACTGATGGCCCGCAGGTCGTCCTCGATCTTGCGGAAGTTGATCAGCACATCGTCTTCGATGCCCTGTAGACCGATGGAGGCGAAGGCCGCGGTGCCGTCCGGGTTGGCCATGGCCGCCGGGCCGCGGTTGAAGTAGCTGGTCACACCCCCGATCTCGTCGGGGTGATCCTTGCGCAGCTGCTCGATCTGCTGGGTTATGGACTGCTTGACCTCGTCCGAAGTCGCAGACCCCGGCTTATCGCCGGTGACCATCAGGATGACGTCCCCGTTGGCGTCACGACCAAAAACCTCTTGCTCGATCTGCGCAGCCTTCGTCGACTGCGAGTTCGGGTCGTCCCACCCCTCCTGGCTCATCCGGTCGGCCAGTTTCAGCCCAGCGACGACATACAGCACCAGGATCGCCGCGATGATCACCAGAGGGATCAGCCGGCGGAACCGGTAGGCGACATCGCCCCAAGAGCTAAACAACGTGAGTGGTCCTTTCTATAACGCCAGAATTCCCTCTAGTCTACGAATCCGACCAGGGCGAACAGCAAATTTTCCGGGGCGTGTTAGCTATTTCTTCCGCCACAGGTACTCGCGGATGATGTGTTCCTTGTCCAGGCCCTTGCCCTCGAACTTGGTGATTACCTGGCGGTCCGTCAGCTGTGGAATGTCCGACTGGTCCTCGGGCCAGCCCAGGTATTCCAGCTGCTCTTCGATCTCCACCAGCTCTTCGATCCACTCTGCGTAGTCCGCGTGGTCGGTGGCGATATGCAGAATGCCGCCCGGCTTGAGGCGGGAGGCGATCAGGTGCAGCGTGCCGGATTGCACGATGCGTCGCTTGTGGTGGCGGGCCTTGGGCCACGGATCCGGGAAGTAGATGCGCACGCCGGACAGCGACTCGGGTGCGAACATGCGCTGCAGGACTTCTACGCCGTCGCCGCGGATCATGCGCACGTTGTGAATGTCGCCGCGCACCACGGAACCCAGCAGCTTGGCCAGCCCGGGGCGGTAAAGCTCGACGGCGACGATGTTCTTTTCCGCCTCCAGCGGCGCCATCGCGGCGGTCGAGGTGCCCGTCCCGGAGCCAATTTCCACAATTGTTTCGGCATCGCGGCCGAACCATTCGGGCAGGTCAATGACCTCGTCGGCGAGGACTTTGCCCAGTTTAGGCCAGTGTTCGTTCCATAGGGCCTCCTGGTTGTCGGTCAGGGTGCCGCGCCGGAAGCTAAAGTTTCCCAGTCGCGGATAGTCGCGACCGTCGTTAAACTCTGTCTGTAGTGGGCGGCCTGGGGGAAGGCTGCCTGGCGTGTTATCGGAATTATTCATCCAGACCATTCTTGCAGATGGCCTGCGGAATGTCTTAAGCCAAGTGGGGGACTTAACAAAGATGTTGAAGACCATTTCGGTCATTGGCCCGGATGCGCGCGCGGTCGCCGAGTGCGCCGCGCAGTTGCGCACGCGGGTGGAAGCTAAGGCAAGCACCAGCACGGCGGGGGAGCGCTTCGAGGTTGTGGAGGGCGCCGGCCCAGAGCAGCACCCCGACATCGTCGTTGCGGTGGTGGGGCACGCCAGCGCGGAGGATCGCGAGGTCGCCCGGGCCATCGCGCAGGCTATGGGCGTGGTGTTGCTCTGGCCCTTTGGTAGTGACGCCCCCTCGTCTGAATGGGGCCACACCCCAGGCTGGGTCTGGTGCGAGGACGTGGACGAGGTGTGCGGGTGGATCCGGGCGCTGGGCGTGGATGTAAACGAGTGGGAGGTGCAGGCGCGCCGGGCGGATGCCGAGCGGCTGGACCGGGTGCGTATCGCCACGCGGCTCAGCGCGACCCGGATCGCCCAGGAAGTGCTGGAGGATACCGACGCTGCTGACCAGGCGCGCGACGCTAGTGGAGCTAGGCGAGTTAGGGGAGCTCGGGGCGCTTGGGGTGCTAGTGCTGCTAGGGGTGCCGACAGGTTCGAGTATCTGCATGCTGCATTCATGGCGCGTTTGCGCTTGGCGGTACTGGAGCAGGGAGTGGTCTTCCCCGCACTTCCGGAAGCACAGGAGGAAGTCCCGGCTCGGCCGTCTGCTGTGGTGGGCTCGCGGGCGAGTGTGGTGCTGGCCGCCGCGGCCGGCCTGGCAGCGGGGCTCGGGTTGGGAACTATGGTCGGCCGACTCTCTGGGCCGGTGGCCGGCGTGATAGTCGGTGTGCTGGTGACCCTGGCAGTGTTGGGGGCGCGGCTGGTCATGCTGCGCTCTGAGGCGCTGAAAGCCCGCGCCGCCAAGGAGGACGCGGCCTTGCGACAGCATTGGGCGACGGTGGTGACGGAGGTGGTCACCCGGCTGGAGATCCCGCCGGTGGCACCCCGCATCCGCAGCCTTGCGATGGAGGCGAACTGATGGGTGAACTAATGGGTGCCGGCATGTTTGATTTCCCGGATGACGGGCTCAATGGGGCAGGCGGTGCCGGGGGTGCTGTTCCGCAGAACCCTCTGGCAGATCTGATTGGCAGCCACGAGTTGCACGAGCTACACGGTGGCGCGCCGGGCACCGTGGGTGGGCTGACTGACGGGCTCGGCGGAGTGGGAGAAGGTGGCGGAATTACCGGGGGCGGCAGCGGCCTGACTGTCGAGTACGGCGGGCGCGAATACTTCGTGGATGAACTCAACTCTCACGACCCGAATGCCCACGACCCCAACCGGGCGCCCGGCCAGCGCAATGGTGACAACTCTGGCGCCCATGCTGGCGCCCGCCCTGAAAGCCAATCTAGCGCCAGCCCGGGGAGCAACTCGAGCGCCGACCCAGGTGCCGGCCCAGGCGCCCGCTCGTGGCACGGCAGCGGAGGCGTGGAAGAGTCCGTCACCATCGCCGACGACCAGGGGATGAGCATCCTTAGCGATACGGACGGCGACGGCAAGGTGGACTACGTCTCTTCAGTTTCCTACGACGGACAATGGTCAGCCTGGCGGTGGATAGAGACCGGTGAGGCTGAAGGGGCGTCAGAAAGAAAGAACAGCAATACCCCCGATACGGGGAACAATCAATGGCAGGCAGATGCCTGGAAATGCGTTGATCGGGGGGAATGGGGTTAGCCGGGGTGTGATGTACAACCACTGGCCACGGAACCAAACCACGGCCCCGGCGCTTCACGATAGTCTGGGGGCGGAAGGGATACCTGTGTCTTTGCGCAGACCCGGATAATTACAGATCACAGCTATATTGAATGCCCAAAAACCGCAGGATTTAGTAGAGTTAATAATGAATACAACCGGGTTTGAACTGGAAGTTTAAACCGACGGTCGGCTATTGAATGCTTGTGCATATTTGGCCGGGCCGGGTTGTGGGACACAAACACGTAGGGAGAAAATCGATGACCATTCGAGGGCTTGTCGGCGAGGCGCCCACCAAGAACCAGGAAATGCTGAACTGGATCGAGGAGGCCGTGGAGCTCTTCCAGCCAGAATCAGTCGTGTTCTGTGATGGCTCCGAGGAGGAGTGGAACCAGCTGGCAGAGCAGCTGGTCGAGCACGGCACCCTGATCAAGCTGGATGAAAAGGCGCAGCCGAACTCCTTCCTGGCACGCTCCAACCCGGCCGACGTTGCGCGTGTGGAGTCCCGCACCTTCATCTGCTCCAAGACCGAGGAAGACGCCGGCCCCACCAACAACTGGATGGATCCGGAGCAGATGCGCGCCGAGATGCGCGAGCACTTCTCCGGCTCCATGAAGGGCCGCCGCATGTACATCGTGCCTTTCTGCATGGGGCCGATCACTGATCCATCCCCGAAGCTGGGCATCGAGATCACCGACTCCCCGTACGTGGTTATGTCCATGCGCATCATGACCCGCATGGGTAAGGAAGCCCTGGACAAGATCGGCGAGAACGGTGAGTTCGTGAAGGGGCTGCACTCCGTGGGTGCTCCGCTGGAGCCGGGGCAGGAAGACTCCACCTGGCCGTGCAACGACACGAAGTACATCACCCAATTCCCGGAGGATCGCGAGATCTGGTCCTACGGCTCCGGCTACGGCGGCAACGCCATCTTGGCTAAGAAGTGCTATGCACTGCGCATCGCCTCCGCCATGGCGCGCGACGAGGGCTGGATGGCAGAGCACATGCTGATTCTGAAGCTGATCAGCCCGGAGGACAAGGCCTACTACATCTGTGCGGCTTTCCCATCCGCGTGTGGCAAGACCAACCTGGCCATGATCCAGCCGACCATTCCGGGCTGGCGTGCAGAGGTCGTCGGCGACGACATCGCATGGTTGCACTTCGGCGAGGACGGCCGCCTGTACGCCGTGAACCCGGAGAACGGCTTCTTCGGCGTGGCGCCGGGCACCAACTACGCCTCCAACCCGATCGCCATGAAGTCCATGGAGCCGGGCAACACCCTGTACACCAACGTGGCTCTGACCGATGACAACAACGTCTGGTGGGAGTCCAAGGAAGGCGAGCCGCAGCACCTCATTGACTGGCTGGGTAACGAGTGGACCCCGGATTCCGGCAACAAGGCCGCACACCCGAACTCCCGCTACTGCGTGCCGATCGAGCAGTGCCCGGTTGCCGCACCGGAGTTCAATGACCCGAAGGGCGTGCCGGTTTCCGCCATTCTGTTCGGCGGTCGCCGTGCAGACACCGTGCCTTTGATTACTCAGGCTCGCGACTGGAACCACGCCACCTTCATCGGTGCCACCCTGGCTTCCGGCCAGACCGCCGCTGCAGCCGAGGCTGCCGTTGGCTCCCTGCGCCACGACCCGATGGCTATGCTGCCGTTCATCGGCTACAACGCCGGTGACTACCTGCAGCACTGGATTGACATGGGCAACAAGGGCGGCGACAAGATGCCAGAGGTCTTCCTGGTGAACTGGTTCCGCCGTGGCGAGGACGGCCGCTTCCTGTGGCCGGGCTTCGGCGAGAACTCCCGCGTGCTGAAGTGGATCGTTGACCGCATCGAGGGCCGCGTGGAGGCCGACGAGACCGTCGTTGGCTACACCGCCCGCTACGAGGACATCGACACCGAGGGCCTGAAGGAGACCGAGGAGGACATCCGCGAGGCGCTGGCCGTGAACCCGGCTGACTGGGAGCGCGACCTGGCCGACAACGAGGAATGGCTGAAGTTCCTGGGTCCGAAGGTTCCGTCCGAGGTCTGGGACGAGTTCCAGGGTCTGAAGGATCGCGTGCAGGCTGCGAAGTAGCTGTTTAGGCGCTGCGCCTGATGGCGAGGCGCTGCGTAGCGCTAGTGGCTCGCGTGCAGTGCTGGTAGCTCGCGTCCGCGAGCGTGCTGGCGCTAGGCGCTGAACTAGGCGAGGCGCCGGGAGGAGAACCTTCCCGGCGCTTTCTTTATGCCTAGGCCTCTGGGGGCTGTGTTTGTTAAACCGTCCCAGCGCCGTTTCTGCGCGCCGCGCCGCCACTTCCTCCCTCGGTTAACTCCAGGGCTAGGGTCAAATGTCGGAAAAGTTGCAAAACGTAATTCTCGGCGCACACCTCTGGTTGAAGAAAACGCTCTGACCAGGCATTTTATGTAGATGAAAAATGTGCCCAATAACGTTTTGCAACTTTTACGACATTTAAGCCGAAGTCCCAGCCGACTGGGAGCACGACCAGGCTCACGGCGTGGCGGTTGACCTACGCGCCGGCGCGGATTGCCGCAACAAACACCGCCAGGGCGGTGTAGTTAGCCGAAGAAATGGGTCCGCTCGCGGGTGATGAATGCACCCTTGCCAGTATTAGAGTTCCAGCAGGTCAGGCCCTCATAGGCGGAGTGACAGGCGTAGCGGCCATAATAGACAGTGGTGCCGTAGGGGACGGTTTCTGTTGGTGCGTGGTCATTGATATCTGCACCTTGGGGAAAATACGCGGGAGGGTCGTTCTTAGACCCAACAGTCTGAGCGTCGACTTTCACCCACCAGTTAGCGTATTGTCCTGACTTTCCGTGGGGTTTGCTTTCCCGGTATGACGCGACACCACAGTTCAACGAATCTTTCTGGATGTCACAGCCTATATTCTCGCTCGGGGTCTTGAAGACCGCGATATCTCCTAGGCTGTTGTGCTTAATCGTCCGCACCGGACGAGCATCCGAAGGAATCGGCCCACCGGCCTTCGCGTAAGCGCCTTCGGGGAGGTCCTTACTCGCGGAGGCTGAGGCGTCGCCATCAGGATTGGGTTTGTTGCCTTCCTTTCTGTCACCCTTCTTCACGTAACCCGCAGGCAGATCGGGATTAGGCTTTTTCCCCTTCTTTTTCTTACTTTTATCCTTGCTATTGGAGCTATCGGATTTCGCGGAAGATTCGCCGGATCCGAAGTTAGAGCCAGACTGGTTCTTCTTCAGTCCGTTCGCGTCGTCGGTGACGTACCATTCCAACTCAACCTGCTCAGCTGGAGTGCCCGTGACCTGGCTCCATTCGCTTTTCTCGCCCTCGGTGAGCTGCTCGCCGTCGAAATTGTAATGAATCGTTGGTACTTCCGGGCGCCCGCTTGTGTAAGACCATTCGTAGATTCCGTCGCCCTCGCTGGAAGCCGCTACGTTAGCCCGAGCTGCAGTGGTTCCCGCGCCCGTCACCAGTTCTTTGTCCACGGCAAAGGGCTTTCCATCCTGGCCAATTGCAATAAAAGTCACCGGTGAGAAATACTTGCAATCATTCTTGAGCAATAGCTCCGGAACTTCATCATTATTCGCCTCAATCAGTGCATAGGAATAAGTCCCAGTCGGGTGATAATCGTCGCGTTCGGAATGGTCGCGCTCGTATTTTTCCGGATTATCTAAAACATCCTTGTACGCATCGATCGCCTGCTGCGTCGGGTCGGCCTTTGCTTCCGCCTTCTCGCCGCTCTTCGCATCGCCCCTATTTGTACTGCTTGCCGCCGTGTTGTCCTGCGGTTCGTCGCTCGAACAGCTGGTCATTGCTAAAGCCGCTATGGTCATGACGCCCACAGCCCCAACTCGCCACCGACCCCGCTTCGCGTGGACGCCTCCGTGGCCATTGGTTTTCGAGGTGAGATGGGTGAGGGCGGAGCGCAAACGCATGGTGGTCCTTTGCTGGTAGTGAGAATTGCATTAAGTTTCTTAAATAGTACTCACACTTCCGCTATTTCCGCTGGGTTTGGCGCGGTCTGCTAGCGCTTGATATTTGCGCCATGCTGTCAGTAATTGCCGAGTTTCCTGGGGTGCTGTGTAGGTCGGAAAGGGGTGAAGAAAGGACCTAAAGTAGCGATCGGAAGTCTTGCAGGCTTCCTCGGGAGGGGTGGGAGTGGCGGGTTCGTCTTGGCGGGAGGGAGCTAGCTCCCCCGTGGACGGTTGAACCTGCTCCACGGAGGGGTTCTGGGATGCGGAATTGTCGGGAAAGTTGCAAAACGTAAATCTCGGGACACATCTCTGGTTGCGGAGAAGGCTCTGACCAGGCATTTTATGTAGATGAAAAATGTACCCAATAACGTTTTGCAAATTTTCCGACAATTAAGCCCCAGTGTTGGGCTTTATGGGTGCGCTCGACGGCGCAGAGCGGAGTCAGTCTGGGTGGTTAGAGTGTGCCGAGGGGGATCAGGGTGTGCTGGGCGTTGGCCTGGGTAGATCGAGATGTGCTGGGGTGTCGGCCTGGGTAGATCGAGGTGTGCCGAGGTGCTGAAAATGGGGCTTCAGGGGCGGAAATGTCGCTAGAACGGGAATGCGCAACCGTGTGCCATGGGCACCCTCCCAGCCGCAAGTCGCTGACCTGCTGGTTTGCGGTAGTGCAAATTGTTTGCAGTAACGCATTCCCGTTCTAGCGACATTTGAACTGAAGGCCTGGCGGCCACCATGCCAGCCAGACCGCCAAACCAGTTAGTCCCCTACGCCTTCGGCGCAGTCACCGTGTACTGCCACGCGCCCAGCGCAGCGTTTGCGCCAGCACCCTGGGCAATCACGATCTGCTTGAAGGGCACTTCCGTGCAGTCGCCGGCGGCGTACACGCCAGGGATGTTGGTGGCATTGTGCTCGTCCACCACGATCTCGCCCATCTTGTTCAGCTCCAGGCCACTCTCGCCCAGCCACTGGGTATTCGGCACCAGGCCGATCTGGATGAACACGCCCGCGACGTCTAGCGACTTCGACTCGTCGTTAGTGCGGTCCGTGTAGGTCAGGCCGGTGACGTTCTTGCCGTCGCCCACGATCTCCGTCGTAGCTGCCGACGTAATCACGTCGATGTTCGCGGTTTCCTCCACGCGCTGCATCAGGATGTCATCCGCGCGGCAGGCCTCGCCGAACTCCAGAACCGTCACGTGCTTCACCACACCTGCCAGATCCAGCGCGGCCTCGATGCCCGAGTTTCCGCCGCCGATCACGGCCACGGACTTCCCCTTGAACAGCGGGCCGTCGCAGTGCGGGCAGAAGGTCACGCCCTTGTTGCGGTACTCTTCCTCGCCTGGAACGCCCAGGGTTCGCCACTGTGCGCCCGTGGCGATAACGAGGGCACGGGCGCGCAGGGTGGCGTCATCTCCAAAGTGCACCGTGTGCAGGCCACCCTCCTCGGCGGCAGGGGTCAGACCGGTCGCGGCCTGGGCCTTCACCACGTCAATGTCGTACTGGCCGACGTGCTCCTCGAACTCCGCCGCCAGCTTCGGGCCTTCGGTGGAGGGCACGGAGATGAAGTTCTCGATGGAGTTCGTGTCCAGTACCTGGCCGCCGAAGCGCTCGCCGATCAGGCCTACGTTCAACCCCTTGCGGGCCACGTAGATGGAGGCTGCGGCACCCGCCGGCCCCTGGCCGACGACCAGTACCTCGTAGGGATCCTTCTCGTTCAGCTTCTTCGCCTCACGCGCGGAAGAGCCGCTGTCCAGCTTGCGTACGAAGTCCTCGATGGTGGTGCGGCCTTGGCCGAACTCCTCGCCGTTCAGGTAAATGGTCGGCACGGCCAGGACGTTGTTTTCCTTCACCTCGTCCTGGAACAGCGAGCCCTCCACCGCGGTGTGCTTGATGCGCGGGTTCAGTACCGCCATGGTGTTCAGTGCCTGCACGACGGTCGGGCAGTTCTGGCAGGTCAGGGACATGTAGGTGACGAATTCGTAGTCGCCGTCCAGGTTTTCTACCTGCTCGATCAGGTCCTTGTCTTCCTTGATCGGGTTGCCGCCGACCTGCAGAAGCGCCAGCACCAGGGAGCTAAATTCGTGGCCCATCGGGATGCCCGCGAAGGCCACGGAAATGTCGCTGCCGGTGCGGACGATGCTGAAGGAGGGCTTGCGCTCGTGCGCGTCGTCGTCGCGGCGGGCAGTGATCTTGTCGGAAAGCTCGGCGATGTCCTGCAGCAGCTTCTCCAGGTCCTCGGAGGCCGAACGGTCGTCCAGGCTGTACACCAGCTCGATGTCCTTGGTGATGCGGGGGACGAGCTGGCCGAGCTGCTTGCGTAGGTTGTCGTCCAGTAGTTGCTTAGCCATGGGGTGCTCTCTTTCTTTGTTTATTGACGCCACCCCAAGGGGATGCGCGCCACACGTGGGTTCTTCGGGGGATGGGGATTTGTTGGTGGGTTAAAGGCGCTAAAAACGGCGGGCGGGATCCGCAAGTGGAAAGCCCGGCCCGCCGTGGGTTTCCCGCCTGGGTGCGGCGGGGGAGTGGAAGGGGAAGTTAGATCTTGCCAACCAGGTCGATGCCCGGGGTCAGGGTGTCTTCGCCCTCTTCCCACTTGGCGGGGCAGACCTCGCCCGGGTGCTCTGCAACGTACTTAGCGGCCTTGACCTTGCGGACCAGCTCGGAAGCGTCACGGCCGATGCCCTCGGCGGTCTGCTCGATGTACTGGATCTTGCCCTCCGGGTCTACCAGGAAGGTTGCGCGGTCTGCCTGGCCGGCGCCGGGACGCATGTTCTGGAAGTTGTTGGTCAGCTGGCCGGTGGAGTCGCCCAGCATGTAGTAGTTAACCTTGCCGACCTGCTCGGACTCTGCGTGCCATGCCTTGTGCACGAAGTGGGAGTCGGTGGATACGGCGTAAACCTCTACGTCCAGGCCCTTCAGCTCTTCGTAGTGGTCAGCCAGGTCGCCCAGCTCGGTGGGGCAGACGAAGGTGAAGTCGCCCGGGTAGAAGAAGAAGATGGACCACTTGCCCAGGACGTCGTCCTTGGAAACCTCGGTGAACTCACCGTTGAAGAAAGCGGGGTTCTTGAAATCCAGAATCTCGGTGTTGATGAGGGACATGCTGTGCCTCCTTGGGGGCTTGGTTTCGGGTTTAAGTTGGCAGTTATTCACAACCGTCGCCACAAAGCCTACCGATTTTCTTCAGTCTTGTTTTGAAGTTGAAGTGGATCATCGGGGGCGGCAATGTGGGCTGCTTGATTGCGATCCACCACCCATTATAGCGATGGCTTTGTAAAAGTCAAGGATTGATAGGTTTAGATTGGTGGCGGGCTATGGGTTTAAATCGGAGGTCGCTATCAATGCTGATTTATGGGGCCTTGCGTGCGGTTTGCGAGGCTTCGTATGTGATGAACCTCTCTTAGGGCTTGAGGGAGAGTTGCCCGGGAGGCTAATATTGCGCATTCAAACAGACAGACAGATCGGTTCATTTTTAGTTTGGAGTAGGGGAACCCATGATTGTCACCGGATTGGCTTTAGGTGCTGTCCTTGGCTGGGTCATGCAACGCGGCAGGTTCTGCGTAACCGGCATGATTCGCGACATTTTCTTGAATAAGACCTGGCGGGGCTTCACCGCCCTGCTTATCGTCATCGCAGTCCACGCGGTCGGCCTTGCCGCCCTCACAACTGCGGGAGTGATTACACCTGAGTACAAGCAGTTCGCACCGCTCGCCGTCGTGCTGGGTGGTCTGCTTTTCGGCATGGGCATCGTGCTGGCGGGCGGCTGCGCATCCGGCACCTGGTACCGCTCCGCCGAAGGCCTTATCGGCTCGTGGCTGGCGCTGATCTTTTATGCCGGCAGTGCTGCAGCTATGAAGGGCGGCTCGCTTAACGCTCTCAACGAGGGGATGCGCAGCTGGACGCTGCCCATCACCACCATCCACGGGTCTCTGGGAATCTCCGTCTGGTGGCTCGTTATTCCATTTGCGCTAGGGGTTGGCTTCCTGACCCGCCACTTCCTCGCTCAGGAAGCTAAGGCGCCGAAGATGGCGACCCTGAAGTCGAAGAAGACAGGCCTCGCGCACCTGCTGGCGGAAAAGCCCTGGCATTTCTATCCCACCGCGGCCATCATCGGTGCGCTGGGTGTGCTCGCATGGCCACTGTCGGCAGCGACGGGCCGCAACGACGGACTAGGTATCACCAGCCCATCGTCCAACCTCTCTAAGTTCCTCGTCAGCGGCGAAGATACGGTGGACTGGGGAGTCATGTTGGTGCTCGGCCTGCTGGTGGGCGCATTCTTCGCTGCCAAGGCGTCTGGTGAATTCCGCCTGCGCGTTCCCTCCGGCGAGCAGGCTGTTCGTTCCGTCATCGGCGGCGTGCTGATGGGCGTGGGCGCCTCCGCTGCCGGCGGCTGCACTGTGGGCAACGGCATGGTGCAGACCTCCCTGTTCAGCTACCAGGGCTGGGTTGCGCTGCTGTTTATCGCCATCGGCATCTGGGCAGCCGCCAAGCTGTGGCTCAAGCCCACGGATGTGGTGCCGGGCCAGGAAACTAGCCCGAAGACTGGCCAGGATCAGTCTTCCGCACGCACCGCTCAGCCAGCCGCAGAGCAGAAGGCCATGGCGGCGCAGCTGGGCTTCCAAACCACGGGCACCCTGCTGCTGGATCGCAAGGCCACGGTTGCGGAAAGCGCCGAATCGGTAGGCGCCAGCGGAGATAGCGACCTCAAATTGGTCGGCGACCGGACTTATAAGCTCGACACCCTCGGTGCGGTGTGCCCGTTCCCTCTGATCGACGCCAAGGTGGCGATGGCTGACCTTTCCGTCGGAGATTCGCTGCAGATCGACTTTGACTGCACCCAAGCCACCGATGCCATCCCGCGGTGGGCTGCCACCGATGGCCATGAAGTCACGAACTTCGAGCAGACCACCGACGCTGGCTGGACCATCACCGTTAAGAAGGGCAGCTAGGCTGCCAGCAGCCTATCCGGCCCCACCGCCCCATATTGGGGGTGGTTGGGGCGAGAGGGGCGTCACTAAGAAAAGCGAGTGACGGGCGAGCACGGCAACAATGGGGCGCATGAGTGACTCACCGGTAACTAGGCACACAATCTTCCAGAACTCCCTGATGACCGCCCTGCTGGACGGTATTTACGACGGTGAGATGACCGTCGGCGAGCTGTTGGGAAAGGGCAACTTCGGGCTGGGGACGTTCGATGCGCTGGATGGCGAGATGGTCATCATTGATGGCGTTTGCTACCAGCTGCGCCACGATGGCAGTGCCACCCGCGCCGATCTGGAAACCCGCAGTCCCTATGCCGTGGCGACGAACTTCGTGCCGCGCATCCGCCGTCGCGCCCCGGAAAACATTCGTCGCGCGGATCTATCGAAGTTCATCGACGGCATGACGCCCTCCTCGAACTACATGTATGCCGTCCGCATTACCGGACACTTCAGCAGCGTGGTCACCCGCACGGTCGTGAAGCAGAAGCCGCCCTATCGGCCGATGGTTGAGGCGACGGACGATGACGCCGAGCAACACTTCACCGACGTGACGGGCATTATCGCGGGCTTCCGCACGCCGGTCTACGAGAAGGGGATTTCCGTCCCCGGATGCCACGTGCACTTCATCGACGACTCGCGCACCGTGGGCGGGCACGTGCTGGACTTCACCCTGGAAGAGGGCAAGATCGAGCTGTGCCCCGGCACCGACCTGGAACTACGCCTGCCGCTGACCAGTGCGTTCTCCGAGGCGAACCTGGACCCGGAGGATCTAGACGCCCAGCTGCACAAGACGGAGGTTAAGGACTAGCGTTACAAAAACAAGCCCCCAACTCCAGCGGAGGTAATCCGCAAAGGGAATTGGGGGCTTTAAGCGTTCTCGCTCTGGGGGACGCCCTTGGGGGCGATGCCCTGGGGCGGAAGAAGAACTACTTCTTCAGGGACTCCAGCGGGGTGAAGCGCTCGCCGTACTTGGCGGCCAGCTCCTCAGCGCGGGCAACGAAGCCTGCAACGCCGCGGGTCGGGTAGTCGCCACCGTCGCGGTCCGCGACCTTGCCCTCGGGGAGGGTAGCGGCGGCCGGGCGGTCGTAGTTCTTGATGTACTGGCGGGTACCGCCGGTCCATGCCGGGAAGCCGATGCCCATGATGGAGCCGATGTTGGCATCCGCATCAGAGGTCAGCACGCCCTCGTCGATGCACTTCTGGGTCTCCAGAGCCTCGGCGAACAGTGGGCGCTCCACCAGGTCGATGAAGGCCGGTGCGTCAGCCGGAACGTTGGAGCCAGCAGCCACGCCGCTCGGGTCAGCGGCAGCCTTCTGGGCTGCGCCAGTGGCGGCCGAGTCCAGGCCGGTGCCTGCAACGGTGGACTCGCCGTCGGCGACCTTCACCTTGCCGGCGCCCAGCTCGTCCCACAGGCCGCGCCACAGGCCGGTGCGGCGGCCTTCCTCGTTGTACTCGTAGAAGCCCTTGCCCTCGAGCTTGCCCGGGCGGTCGTACTCGTCCAGCATCTTGTCCACGATCTCGGTCACGCCACCGTCGTCGACGGTCAGGCCAGCGGCCTCCTGAGCAGCGCGGGTCTCGGCGCCGATCTTGCGGGCCAGCTTCAGGTTCAGCTCGTCCTGCAGCTGCAGCGGCGGTGCCGGGTAGCCAGCCTGGCGGCCAGCGGCCTCGATGACGGCCGGGTCGATGCCCTCAGCCAGCATGCGCATAGCCTCGTTCAGGAAGAAGCCGATGACGCGGGAGGTGTAGAAGCCGCGGGAGTCGTTCACGACGATCGGGGTCTTGCGGATCTGGCCAGTGAAGTCCAGGGCCGCAGCCAGGGTCTCGTCGGAGGTCTCCTCGCCCTTGATGATCTCCACCAGCGGCATCTTGTCTACCGGGGAGAAGAAGTGGATACCGATGAAGTCCTTCGGGCGCTTCACGCCGGTAGCCAGCTCGGTGATCGGCAGGGTGGAGGTGTTGGAGCCCAGCACGCAATCCTCCGGCACGGCTGCCTCGATCTCTGCCCAGACCTTGTGCTTCAGCTCGGTGTTCTCGAACACGGCCTCGATCACGATGTCACAGTCGGACAGGTCGGAGTAGTCGACGGAAGGCTTGATGCGATCCAGCAGAGCCTTGGACTTCTCCTCGGTGGTCTTGCCACGCTTCAGCGCCTTGGCCTCCAGGCCCTCGGAGTAGGACTTGCCCTTCTCGGCAGCCTCCATCTTGATGTCCTTCAGCACGACCTCCATGCCAGCCTTCGCTGCCACGTAGGCGATCGCTGCGCCCATCATGCCGGCACCAACCATGCCCAGCTTCTTGAACTGCTTCTTCTCAACGTCCTTCGGGCGGGAGCCGCCACCGTTGCAGTACTGCAGGTCGAAGAAGAATGCCTGCATCATGTTCTTGGAGGTCGTGCCGGTGACCAGCTCCACGAAGTAGCGGGTCTCCACAGCCAGGGCCTCTTCGATGTTCTTCAGCTGTGCGCCCTCAACGGCGGCCTTCAGAATGGCCTTCGGTGCCGGCATCGGTGCGCCCTTGATCTGCTTGGTCACGTTAGCCGGGAAGGAGGGCAGGAACTGCGCCAGCTTCGGGCTGGTCGGGGTGCCACCAGGGATCTTGAAGCCCTTCTGATCCCACGGCTGGGATGCTTCCGGGTTTTCCTTGATCCACTTCTTTGCAGCGTCGATCAGCTGGTCTGCCGGGACGACCTCGTCGATCAGGCCGGTCTTCAGTGCGTCTTCTGCACGGAACTGGCGGCCAGTGGTCAGGACCTTCATCAGTGCGTCCTGGATGCCCAGCATGCGGACCACGCGGGTCACACCGCCGCCACCCGGCAGCAGACCCAGGGTGACCTCTGGCAGGCCAACCTTCAGGCCCTTGGCGTCCGAAGCGATGCGGTGGTGCGTGGCCAGAGCGATCTCCAGGCCACCGCCGAGCGCCGCACCGTTGATGGCGGCGACAACCGGCACGCCGAGGGTCTCGATGGCGCGCAGGCCGGCCTTCATGCCGTTGATCTGCTTGGTGATTGCTTCTGCGTCTTCCGGGGTGGACTTGATCATCGACTTGATGTCGCCGCCGGCGAAGAAGGTCTTCTTCGCGGAGGTGATGACCACGCCCTTGGCCTCGCCGGATTCCACTGCGCCCTGCAGCTTCTCCACCAGCTCGGGCAGCTCGCCCTGGAAGGTGTCGTTCATGGTGTTGACCGGCTGGTTCGGGTCGTCCATGGTGATGGTTACGATGCCGTCGCCATCCTGGTCCCACTTGAACATGCTCATGTGTGATGCTCCTTGTTTTATTTATTGACGCCCTCACGCTTGCGTCCGCGGGAGGTTGTCAGAGGAAAATTGAGTGTTTCTTGTGTTTTGGTCTGCGGGAAGGTCGGTTAGACGCGCTCGATGATCGTGGCCACACCCATGCCGGCTGCGACACAGAGGGTGATCAGGGCGTAGCGGCCGCCGGTGCGGTGCAGCTCGTCGACGGCGGTACCGGTGATGATCGCGCCGGTTGCACCCAGCGGGTGGCCCATGGCGATGGCGCCACCGGAGACGTTCAGCTTCTCGTCCGGGATGTCCAGCTCGCGCTGTGCACGCAGGACGACGGAGGAGAATGCCTCGTTGATCTCCCAGATGTCGATGTCCTCGGGCTTCAGGCCAGCCTTGGCCAGGGCGGCGCGGGAGGCCGGAGCTGGGGCGGTCAGCATGATGGTCGGCTCCACACCGGAGGTGGCGACGGAGACAACGCGGGCGCGCGGGGTCAGGTCGAAGTCCTTACCGGCCTGCTCGGAACCGATGGCCAGCAGGGCTGCGCCGTCGACGATGCCGGAGGAGTTACCTGCGTGGTGCAGGTGGTTGATGCGCTCCAGCTGCGGGTACTTGGTCTGCGCGACAGCGTCGAAGCCACCCTGGTCGCCGATCATGGCGAAGGCGGGCTTCAGGCCGGACAGGCCCTCGACGGTGGTGCCAGGGCGGATGGTCTCGTCGCGGTCCAGCAGGGTGATCCCGTTCTGGTCCTTCACCGGAACGACTGTGCGGTCGAAGCGGCCCTCTTCCCATGCCTTGGATGCGCGCTCGTGGGAGCGGGCAGCGAAAGCGTCGAGGTCCTCGCGGGACAGGCCGTCCAGGCTGGCGATGATGTCAGCGGAGATGCCCTGCGGGATGAAGTCGTTGTAGAAGTTGGAGGCGGGATCCATAGCAAGGGCGCCGCCGTCGGAGCCCATCGGGACGCGGGACATGGACTCCACGCCGCCGACGAAGACCAGGTCGTCCCAGCCGGAGCGGATCTTCTGTGCGCCCAGGTTCACGGCGGTCAGGCCGGAAGCGCAGTAGCGGTTCACCTGGAGGCCGGTGGCGGTGTACGGCAGGCCGGCGTTCAGCGCGGCGGTGCGGGCGATGTCCATGCCCTGGTCGCCGACGGGGGTGACACAGCCAGCGATGACGTCGCTGATGCGGTTGGGGTCGATGCCCGGGTTGCGCTCGATGATCGATTCGATCAGGCCGGAGAGCAGGTCAACGGGCTTTACGGTGTGCAGGGAACCGCCCGGCTTGCCCTTGCCACGGGGGGTGCGGACGGCGTCGTAAATGAATGCCTCAGGGGCGCCAGTGTTACTGGTCATGTCAGTCCTATTTCCTATCGTTCTCGACAGTGATCCTTTAGTGCAGCGATCGACTAGGGCAGTGGTTCATGAACCCTGTGGTTCATAAAACCAGCGGCTCATGATTCCAGTGGCTTAGCAGGCCGCAGCACTAGACTTGTGTCTCACGCCACATTACCCGTTCTTCGAGGAAGTAGTTGTAGTCTTATGTCTTTTTCTTCCCCTATAAGGTGCCCCCGCTAGGTTGAGGCTGACCTAGCGCTTCTGAAACACCAGCACCAGGTTGGAAACCGCGAACTCGCGGAACCCCGGCACTCGCACCATCCACCACGCCCACCAGGGGTGATAGCGCGGGAATGCGGCCACCAGCTCGGCGCTTTCGCCGTGCACCTTGCGTGCATACTTCAGGCCTGCGGCTGCGGAGACGTTGAACAGGCTCTCGCCCCAGCGGTTCTTTGGCGGCTTGCCCATCTTCTTCTCATAGCGCCGGGCGGCGAATTCCCCGCCCACGTAGTGCTGCCACAGCCCGGTTTCGTGCCCGCCGAATGGACCCAGCCACACGGTGTAGCTGTAGATCATCACTCCGCCTGGCTTCGTCACCCGCAGCATCTCGTCGGCCATCCGCCACGGATCCGGTACGTGCTCGGCGACATTGGAAGAGTAGGTGATGTCGAAGGCGTCACTAAGAAAGGGGAGGTCCAGCCCCGAACCCCGCACCGAGGTCTGCAACTTAATGCCCGCGGCGGCCATCTCGCCGACGTCGGGTTCGCAGGTGTAGTAGTCCGCGCCGGCCTTGTCGAAGGCCACGCCGAAGTAGCCGGGGCCGCCGCCGACGTCCAGGATCTTCGTGCCGCGCAGGGGCTCGCTCTGGTCTTCAGTTTGTCTAGCCTCCTGCCCAGAATCCTGCCCCGCGCCGCGCACGCCCGCATAGATGTCGCGGATCAGCCCGACGGTGTCCTCGGCCAGGTGGCCGTAGAAGATGTCGGGTCGGGTCTGCTCGTACTTGAAGTCGCTCAGCAGGCCGAAGGAGCGGCGCAGAGTGGCGCGGCGACGGAAAACGCTCAGTGTCTGGCGCTGGCGGGCGGGGCGGTTGTTCGGGCTCATCGAGTGTCTATCTTTTCAGGTTGTGCTGACTCTTTCCGCAGATTCACCAAACCCTGCAAAGTCGCAGGCGGTGGCTACTAACATAGTGTCCATCATGAAAGTACTGCTTCTCTGCTGGCGCGACACAAACCACCCCGAAGGTGGCGGCAGCGAACGTTACTTGGAGCGCGTGGGGGAGTACCTGGCCAACCAGGGCCACCAGGTGGTGTTCCGCACTGCCCGCTATCCCGGCTCCACACGATCGCAGCAGGTCGGCCGTAATTTCCGTTTCTCTCGTGGCGGCGGCAACCTGACGGTTTACCCGCGCGCGCTGGCTGCGATCCTGGCCGCCCGACGGGGGCGTGGGTCCCTAGCGGACATTGGCCGTCCGGACGTTGTGGTGGATACGCAAAACGGCGTGCCATTCTTTGCCTCCCTGGTCAGCGGCGCGCCCACCGTCGTCTTGACCCACCACTGCCACCGCGAACAGTGGGCCGTCGCCGGCCCGATCCTCTCCCGCATCGGCTGGCTGATCGAGTCCACCATCTCGCCCTGGATCCACCGGCGCCGCCGCTGGGTCACCGTCTCTGCCCCCTCCGCCGAGGAATTGGTGGAGCTTGGCGTGCCGCGCGGCAACATCGAGATCATTCGTAACGGCATCGATCCGGTCGCTCCTTCTTTGATTCCGGACGCCCCCAGCCCCAACTCCGACAACGCCAGCGAGGAGCAGACGATCCACCTGGTGGCGTTATCCCGACTGGTCCCCCACAAACAGATCGAGCACGCACTGGACGCGCTGGCTGCCGTGGCGCGCACCCACCCGAATGTGCGCCTGGATGTTATCGGCGACGGATGGTGGGCTGACCGCCTGCGCGATTATGCCCGCGAGCTGGGGATTGAGCCGCTGGTAGTGTTCCACGGCTTCGTGTCCGAGGAGCTGAAGCATCGCATCCTCAACCGCGCCTCTGTACACGTGATGCCCTCGCGCAAGGAGGGGTGGGGCCTGGCCGTGATCGAGGCGGGGCAGCATGGGGTGCCGACGGTCGGCTATGAGTCCTCCGCCGGGTTGCGCGATTCCGTCATCGACGGGGAAACCGGCTTGCTGTGTTCTTCCCCCGGTGGGCTGATGAACGCGGTCGAGTACCTGCTGGATAATCCGGAGAAGCGCCGGGAGATGGGCCGGGCCGCGAAGCGCCGGGCCGAGGAGTTTTCCTGGGATGCCACCGGCGCCGCCTGGGAGAAGTTGCTGCGCCAGGAGGTCGCGCGCGGTCGCTAGTCAGCGCTGTCGGCGCTGTGAGTTTTGCCTGTCTTGTCGGGCAGCGGCCGGTTACGGCCGTTGAGCTGCAGCCGGCGGGTGACGCGCCACAGCCACACGCACATGCCCCACATCATGAGCATCCAGTAGAACGTCATGCCCACGAACAGTGGCGCGCGATCTTGGACCGGCGAGCGCGGCAGGGTGGGGCTCTGCACCCGGTAGAGGTCGTAGTTATCGGCACTGAGCACGCGCCGGATGCCCTTGGAGTTCAGCACCTGCAGCGCCTTGGTCATCGCCGCGCCGTCGGTGATGGAATACCAGTCCACCAGCACCCAACTCACGCCATTGCGCTTGAGGGTGTTCTTGCCGTTCATAAGATCCGACAGGATCCCCATGCTGGTCGGGTTGCCATCCACCACCTGGCCATCGACGACCAGGAACCCAGGATCCATCGGTGAACCCGGCAGCAACTTCAGCCCCGGATCCACGTGCGGCCGGTCGCCGCGGGTGCGGTAGTTGCCCGGCGGGAGCAGCACAATCTTGCCGTTCGGAGCGCCGGAGATGATGGTGAACATCTGGCTCCACGTCTCCGAGATCTGTACCCGCTTCAGCGGCGCCATATCCGCCGGATATGCGGGGACGGTCAGTACACACGCAATCGCCAGGCCGGTCGCCGCGGCACGCGGCGCCCACCGCGAACGGCTGGAACTGTCTGCCTTAGCCGGGGCCTCTCGGACGTCCCCAGCGCGGCGGCGCGGGTCCATCCGCTCCACCGCCACGGCGATCAGCAGCACAAACCCCGGAATCGCCAGGCACACGAACTTCGAGGTATCACGGAACATGCCCGCGCCGGGTACGTGGCTAATTGCAAAGCCCATAAGATCCACGCCCCAGCCGGTGGCCAGCAGAGGGGGCGTCACTAAGGCAAGAACAGTTAGCACCGCAACGCCGCGATAGACGCGCCACAGCTCCTTGAAGCCGAGCAACAGCACCACGCAAAGGATCACACTCACGACCACCGAAAACAGGGTGCGCGACGGCGGGATGGCCTCGGCATTCCAAATCCCCGAAAGCCCCATAGTGGAGGCAAGCGGGCCTAAGAAGCTTTCGCCGCGGGCGGAGAAAAGAGCGGCGGACAGGGCATCGGAGCGGGTCTGCGAAGGATTAGAAATCCAGATCGCCGGCAGCAACCACGGCAACGCGGCGATGATGCTGGCAATGAGGCTGCGCAGGCGCTCCCCATGCGAAGGTGCGAACACTAGCGCCGTGATCAGCGCCAGGATCAAACCAGTCGGCACAAAGCCACACAAACAGATCGCCACATACAGCAGACCGTGGGAGCGCGCGGCGGCCAGAAAAGCGACCGCAGGCAGCAACATGCCTGCAGTGGCGACGGTCCACTGGCCCTGCAGAAAACGCTCGATGACGAACGGATTCCACACCACAAACAAAGCGGCAACCAGCTGCGCGGACAGTCGCCCGCCCGCCATATCCCGCACCATCGCGGCGGCGAAGTAGCAGCCCATCAGGCAGGAGACCAGCACGAGCATGCTGGCCAGGAGCGTAGCGGAGACGGTGGGGGAGAAGAGCGTTAGCACCGCATCCTGTGGCAGGGCGCGCGGGGCGCCATCGTTGATGCCCAGGTTGTTGGAATTCTCCGGTAGGGAATCGGGCACGAACATGTCCCGCAGCAGAAACGCCTTCGAGGAATCCGGGCGCAGACCCAGCCAGAACGGCCACAAAGTGACGATAGAGACGAGGAAAGACCACCCCAGCGCGATCCTTTGATCGCGCTTGGCGGTGGTCTTCGGGGGCTGCGTTTTCACAGCCAATAGTCTAGTGGCTCAGCGGAAATAATTGCGGGAATTACTTAGCCGCCAGGCGTGCGGAGCGGTGAGCGATCCAGCCGACTACCAGCAGGATCAGGCCAACCACGCCCAGAATCCACGGCAGGATGGTGCCCATCAGCTTGATCTTCTGCAGACCGTCGGTGGCCTTCTTCATCTGGCCGTCGCGGGACTCGTCATCCCAGGCACCCGGGAAGTACACGGCGGTACGGGTCGGGTTGTTGATCTCCTCTTCCTTGTTCTCGAAGATCTCCTGCGCCTCTTCGTCATCCTGCGCGTAGTACTGGAAGACTTCCTCGGAACCGTTGACGATCACGCCGGTATCCGGCTGCACGCGTAGCACGCGGTGGACGGTGTAGTAGCGGGACAGCTCGACCTCCGGGCCGAGGTCCTCTTCCTTCTCGCCGTCTTCGCCTTCCTTCTTTTCGTCGGCCTTCTCGTCCTTCTTGTCCTCGGCCTTCTCGTCGCCCTTGTTCTTGATGTCGTCCGGGTCGATGCCCCAGACCTTCGCCGGGAACTTCAGACGCAGCGCGGCCAGGGTGCCCTTGTCGCCCTTGGACAACTCACCGTCGGCCTCCAGGCGCTCGCGCAGAGCAGGGTACAGCTCGGTCGGGGGAACGGTCTGCTCGAAGCGGTAGACCTTCTCGCCGTCCTGCTCTTCCTCACCGACGTAGTCGATCGGCTGGGTCTTCAGGATCTGCATGTCGAAGTAGTCGTAGGACTTGCGATCCGTGCCCATCGGGAACTGGTAGGTGATGCCCGGACGGGTGAACGGAGCGACGGAGGCCTCGACCTCTTCGTCCTTACCCTCGTTGGCAGCCGCATCCAGGGCCGGTGCGTTCAGCTCGATCGAGGACGTCGGCTCCGGCACGGGCATCTGGGTCTTGCGATCCAGGGTGATGTGGTCGATCGACGCTCTGATCAGGTTCTTCGGCTCTTCCCGGTCCGTGCGGAACAGGGTCTGGCCGGACTCGAGGGTCACGACGTCATCGTCTGACGGCTCCTGGGCGGTGGTGAAGCGCTGGGACTGCATCTCCAAGTCCTTGTTGATGAAGCAGCTCACCTGCGGGTTGTCGCCCTTACACTCGGGCTTGTCCTTGTTGTTGCCCACCGGCTTGCCGGCAGCAAGCGCCCCAGAGTCCAGCAGATTGCCGGGGGTCTTCGGGGTGATGGTGGTGGATACGAGGTCCAGCGGCAGCACCTTGCCCTTCGGGACGACATAGGTGGGCAGTGCGATGGCAAAGACCAGCATGGCTACACCGAGCACGATCGCTACGGAGGAGAGGATTCTCTTCATAGGATGGGGTTTCCTGACTCTATCTGTCTATATCTATCCGGTGACTGTAGTTAGCCTGTAAAGCTTCCAATACTTTAGCCAATCAAAACTAGATACTTCGCAGATTTAAAATATTTCTCTAGAAAAGTCTTCGGGGGTGTTTTCGCTTGCCGGTCGGTTAAGCTGATCCCGATGAGCACGAAGATTCCCTCCGCCCGCCCCGCGCCCTTCCTACCTGCACTGGAAGGCCTCCGCGCGATTGCCTGCTCTGGCATCATCATCACGCACGTTGCGTTCCAAACCGGCGCGGATACGGGGAACCTGCTGAACCGCATGATGGCGCGCACGGACTTCTTCGTGCCCGTGTTCTTCGCTCTTTCCGGGTTTCTGCTGTGGCGCCGCCACCGCGCGGACTTTGCGGTATCTACTTCGCAGGACAATCTGCTGACCTTAGCGGGTTACTACGTGAAGCGCCTGGGGCGCATCTTCCCGGCTTACCTGGTTACCGTCGCGGTTGTGTTGCTGTTCTTCCCGGTTGCGGGCTCGCCGACGGTGTGGCAGATGATCTCGAACGTCATCATGGTGCAGATCTACGTCGACGGTGGGCTGATCGGCGGGCTGACCCACCTGTGGAGCTTGTGCGTAGAGATGGCTTTCTACCTGGTGCTGCCTGTGATTGCGGTGGCGTGGGGGCGTCGAGAAAGAAAATGGCGCATCGTGTGGATTGTCGTGGTGGCCGTGGCGAGCTTCGGCTGGGCCTTCATCCCCGCCTTCGCCGAGCCGCCGGCGCCGGGTGGATTGAACCCGCACATCATGCCACCTGCGTTTATCGCATGGTTCGGGGTGGGGCTGCTCGGCGCGGAGCTGGAGTCTATCGTGCAGGATCGTGCCTACGCGCGCACGGGCAAGGATGGAGCCGAGGGTATTGACGCCCGGTACCAGCTGCCGGAGGTGAGATTTGTAGCGAAGTTTCGCTGGGTGTTCTGGTTGCTGGCCATCGGTGCGCTGGCGGTCGCGGCCTCGGACGGACCGGAGGGCCTGACGCACGCGGCGCCGGCGGAGTTCGCCCGCCGGACGCTATATGGCCTGGTGTTCGCTGCCGCGCTGATCATTCCTTATACGCTGGCACCGCGGTCGAAGTTCCTGGAGTCGGCGCCGATGCAGGCGCTGGGCCGCTGGTCGTACGCGATCTTCCTGTGGCACATGTCGCTGCTATCGCTGGTGTTCCCGCTGCTGGGCGTGCAACTGTTCAGCGGGCACACCGCCCTGGTGCTGGTGGCAACGTTCGTGCTGAGCGTGCCGGTGGCCGCGTTGAGCTACTCCTTGGTGGAAGAGCCCGCGCGCCGGTCCATTAATTCCTGGTGGCGCTCGGCGCGGGATGCCAAGCGCGAGGCTCGCGCTGCAGAGGCTGCAGTAGCGAAGACAGAGACCACCACGGCCAGCAGCACGACTGCGAGCGCGCCGTTTACCACGAACCCGCCCGCGTAGTAGATTTCGCTGCCCCAGGCGCCCCGGATGCACAGCAATAGCGCCAGGAACGCGGCCGCCCCGGTGATGGCCTTGCCCGCCTGGATGGTGCGGCGGAAGGCACGACTGCGTGGGGTGCGCTCTGTAGGCTGGGTCTTGCTTGCTGCCGCTGTCTCAGCTATCGCTGCCGCCGCACTATCCGGCAGCGCCGGCATCCGGCGGGTCCGCCGCACCACGAAGATGCACAGTCCCACCAGCACCAGCGCCGCCACCAGGCCGATGGCCAGCCATGCGCGGTATAGTTTCGTGCCCTCGAAGTGGATCTTGACCAGCCCGGACTTGCCCTCCGGGACGATCCACCCCTGCTGCCAGCCATTCACCGTGATTGGCGTGAGCTGTGTGGTTGCGCCGCCTTCTTCCAGCGTGGCGATGCGCCCAGGGTTCGCCTGCGAGGGGCTGAACAGCACGCGCTTCTTATCCGAGGCCTCCAGGCGGGTGGATTGCTCGCCGGGTGCCAGCTGCTCCCGCGGGCTGGCCTGCTCCACCGGCTGTGCTGCCGGGGTTTCCCGCACCGCCGCGCCGTATAGCGGCTCGGCGACGGAGAGCGCCGCCCAGCGTGCCGTGGTGGACAGCACGTGCTTGCCCGCGGGCAGGTTCAGGGTGTCTCCGCAGGTGTAGTCCTTGCCGTCGATGGTCACGGGTGCTGGGTTCTCGCGGGCGCATTCGGAGGTGTGCACCACGACCGGCAGCTCGCCCGCACCGTTGCCAATTGCCTCCGGCACCTCGAAGCCGCGAAGCATGACGGATTCGCTGATTTCCTGGCCGAATACCCACCGGTTCAGTGTTGCCCCTGCGTTGCCCTGTGAGTCGTCGCCGCCATCCACCGGGGGCACCGTCGGCACACGCCGCGGCGTGACGTCCTTCTCTCCATCGGCCAGCACCTTCGCCTCGGCCACGCCGAAGTCGCCGAAGGAGCCCACGATCGTCACGCGGATCGCATCGGCCCGCCCGGCGGGAACCTTCACCTTGTTGGTTTCGCCGGTCTTAAGGGTTGCCGACGTGCCCGACACGATTCTCCCCTGCAGGTACGTCGTCACCTGCACACGCGCAGGCCGGCCCTGAATGTCCAGGTGCAAGCCCAGCCTGTTGTATGCCTCGTCCATGCGGAACTCGATGTACTGCCCCGCCACGTTGCCGACTGTCGGCCGCCATGCTGTCCTGTGCGAACCATCCACCGCGGAGGTTGCGGAAGAGTACGTTTCCGCCCCGCCGAAGCTCGTCGGGTCCGCGGCGGTGGAGGAGACCCGCACCTCGCCGCGGCCTTCCACGCGCGTCATCTGCTCCGGCGGAACCTCCTGCCCGTCCGCATCGCGCACGGGGTAGTCGCGCACCGGGTTCAGCACCTGCACCGGGTCGTCTTCGCTACGAATCTCGCTGTCCGCGCCCACCACGTTGCCGTAGTTGTGGTCGCGCAGCGCGGGCGTGTCCGTCACCGTTTGCGCGGGTAGCTCTAGTTCCTTGCCTTGTGACGCCCCCACACGCGCCCGTGCTGCACCCTGCCTACCCAGGGCCGCGTCCGCCGCTGCCAGGCGGGGGAGGGATTCGGCGCTGGAATGGGAGACGTCGAGGCGTTCGGCGTCAATAATCCGCAGGTCACCCGCAGTGCCCTCAGTACCCTCAGTGCCTGCAGTGTCAGAAGCGACAGGATCGACCCGATAGATCCGCACCTGCTCGTCGTCGCCGAAGGCGGCGGCCTTGCTGAAACCTCCGGAGCGCTCGAGGGTGCGTTCGATCCGCTTGGCGCCGGGGGTGTCGGCGGCGGTGGTCAGGTCGTAGCGTAGTGCCAGGTAGCCCACGCCCTGCTGCCACAGTGCGGCGGCGAGGGAGGGGATGGCGGTGCCGGCTTCCAGCTCCCGCTGCACGCCGTCGAGACCGCGGATGGCCTCGGGCTGTACTAGCGGCACGGAGTCGCGCACGACCCACGGCACGTCCAACAGGGGCTGGGCGGGTTCGTCGCGGGTGTTTCCCCAGGTCTGGCGAGCAAAGCGCGCCTTGGGGAGAATCATGGTGCGGGCGGGGGCGTGGGTTTCCCCTGCTTCCTTGGCGACTTCCGAGTTCAGCCAGTCCGCGGCCTCGGTCCAGTAGTCGGGCACGCTCCGGTAGGCGTCCGCGGCGGCGATGCGCCCGGACCAGCCCGTGGCGGTGACCACGACGACGAGCAGGCAGATGGCAATGGCGCGGGGGACCTCCGCGTGCTTCTCCGGGTGGAGCCACCGCGCCCAGCGCTCACGGCTAAGCCCCGGCCAGGGCCGGCGCGCCAGGCCGTGGGCGATGCCCACCACCAGCGCCAATCGCACCAGGGGGTCGAACTTGTGCAGGTTGCGCAGCGGCGCGCCCGCGCCATCCAGGAAGATTCGGCCCCAGGAGGCCAGCGGGGAGATCGGGGCGGTGGCGAAGACCATCGCGGCCACGCCCAGCAGCAGGATCGCCAGCCAGCGGCGGGCGAAAGGTAGCTGCGGGCGGGTGAGCCCCCATAAGCCCAGGAATGCCACCAGCAGGGTGCCGGCGACGAAGACGGGCTCGCCGACCAGCTCGTAGCCGCCCTGGCGTTCGGCGGAGAGGAAGGGGGTCCAGCTGGTGGTGCCGCGCAGGATCTCCGCGAGGTTCATCCAGTTGGTGGTCAGGGATGCGGACTCGATGTAGTCCGTGAACGGCGGGGAGTATTTGCCCAGCAGGAGCAGTGGGCCGATCCACCAGAACGTGGCCAGCAGGCCTGCGGGCACCCACCACAGCGCGAAGTACAGGCCCACGCGCGGGCGGCGGATGCACATGCCCAGCCAGAAGATCACGGCGGGCAGGATGGCCACGGCGGTGGCGACGGCGTTCACCGCGCCCAGGCACAATACGGCCAGGGCGCTCAGCAGGGCGTATTTCGCCAGGTAGGAGCGTGTACGGCGGTCTAGCTGGGCATCTCGCGTCACCATCGCCGCGCTCGCCACGGGCAACAGCACCCACGGCACCAGCGCGCACACCCACGCCTCGGAGCTAATGGCCCCGAGTGTGGTGAGGATCCGCGGGGAGAGCGCAAAGAGAATGCCCGCGATCACGCGCGAGCCGCGGCTGCCGATGCTTAGCCGCTGCAGCAGCAGGACCGTGCCGGCGAACGCGAGCGCCAGCAGCAGCCCCCACCAGAGACGCTGCGTGGCCCAATCGGGCAGGAAAGAAAATACGGCGAAGAACAGGCCGTGCGGGAACAGGTACCCGTAGGCCTGGTTCTGCAGTTGCCCCAGCGGGAAGGTATCCGTCCAGGGGTATAGCGCTTGGCGGAGGAATCCCCAGGGGTTGGCCGTGAGGTCCAGCTTCGTGTCGGCCGAGGTCAGCCCGGGGGACTGTAGGAATGCGAAAAGAAACCACGCGAGGGTGCTATACACCCAAGCGCGGCGAGAAAGGGGGCGATGCGCCGTGGTTGGCACGTGATGGTGTGCCTTTATTCGGAAATGCGGCCGCCGTACTGGACGGCGCCCAGGAATGCGTTGTCCTGGTTCACGGCGATCTGTTCGTCGGTGGGCAGTTCAGTGGTATCGGCCATTGCGCCAGCGCCGAAAGTTGCGGCGCCGCCCAGGACCAGGCCTGCAACTGCGGAGGCGACCAGTGCGCCCAGGCCGCGACGGTTAGAGGCGGTTTCGTTAGCCATGTTAATTCCTGTTCCTAGTGGGATTGTTGTGGTTTTAGCGTACTAGCTTCTTGTAGATCGTACCCAATCAAACGCCAGCAGACCTTCGTTTGGGAAAACTAGTCCTCATCTTCGATCGGCGGGACGATGAGTACGGGACGACCGGCGTTCTTGATGATGCTCTCCGACACGCTGGACTGTAGGAAAGACTTCCAACCCGATAGCGCGCGAGTACCTGCGACGATCAGGTCCACGTCCAGTTCATCGGCAGCGTCAACAATGGCGCTCCAAATAGCTGTTCCGGACTCTACCAGAAAGGGTTCGGTAACAAAACCATGGGAGTTGGCCAGATCCACGCCCTCGTTACAGATGTTCACGGCCTCTGCGTACGCCGGATCGTCGTCCTCCGGCTGCTCGCCGGTTTCGTTGGACCAATCGTGCTGCATCATGCCGCTCATGCCCGCCGCGCGCGCAGCCTGGCGGTGGATCGGCTCCCATACGGTCAGAATGTAGGCGTTCTTGGCGGACAGGAAGCGCCCGGCGTGCTCCACAGCGCCGCGGGCTTCGGCGGAGCCGTCGTAGGCGATCAGGACGGTATCGCCGCTCGCGTCGAAGGCCGGCTGGTGTGCTTGCTGGGCTTGTTCTGCCTGCTCGGTCATGTGTATCGCTCCTCGGTGGGCACTTCGGTGGCAACTCAGTGGCACTGCACGATTGGTGCACTGCTTGTTGCGTTTGTTACTACGTTAATACTATGCCCCGTAGACACGTAGCCGCTGGCGCTTTAGGTTTCGTTCTTGTTGTTGCCTCTAGCGCTTGTTCCTTATCGACGCCCACTGACCAGCCAGCCGATACCTCCACATCCGCAGCCACTTCCGCCGCGCCCAGCTCCGAAAGCTCCGACGCTGCCGAACCCAGCGCGCCCCCAGCGGAGAACCAGCAGGCGTGTGCCCGGGTGGAGGGCATGGCCCCGAGGGAGATGGCTGGCCGGATGCTTGCTGTGGGCGTCACCACCTACGAATCAGCAGAACAAGCCGTCGACGAAGGTGTGCGCCACCTTTTCATCGGCTCGCAGACCGATAAATCCATTCTGAATGGGCAGGGCGATCCCGCGCGTAGCCTGGCGGCGCTCGAGGAACGCGCGGGCGAACCGTTGACGGTGAGCGTGGACGAGGAAGGCGGGCTGGTGCAGCGCCTTTCAGAGATTATTGGTGAGCTGCCGAGTGCGCAGCAGATGGCGGAGACGATGAGCCCCGAGCAGGTGCGCGACCTCATGGCCGAACACGGCAAGAAGGTCCGCGACCTGGGGATCACCGTGGACTTCGCGCCGGTGGTGGATCTGGCCGGCGGCCAAGAGGTTTCCGATAACGCGATCGGCTCGCGCTCGTTCAGCGCCGACCCGAAGGTGGCGGCGGATTACGCGCGCGCGTACTCGGAGGGCCTGCAGCAGGCGGGCGTGACCCCGGTGCTGAAGCACTTCCCAGGCCACGGCCACGCCACGGGTGACTCGCACATGGGTGCTGTGACCACCCCGCCGCTGGAGCAGATGCAGGGCAACGACCTGCTGCCTTTCCGCGAGCTGGTGGATGTTGAGGGCATGGCCGTGATGGTTGGCCACGTGGAGGTGCCGGGGCTGGGCGAGCCTTTGCCGTCTTCGGTGAATCCTGCGGCCTACAAGCTGCTGCGGGAAGGTGGTTATGGGCCGAAGCATGACGCCCCAGGTTTCGACGGCGTGATCTACACCGACGACCTAACGGGTATGAAGGCCGTGACGGATCGTTACCCCGGCCCGGAGGCAGCCGTGGCCGCGCTGGAGGCGGGAGCGGACGTGGCGCTTGCCGCAGCGGGGGCAGTGGAGATCCCCGATGTGGTGGAGGCCATCCGCGTGGCGATCGACGAAGGGCGGATTCCTGAGGATCAGGTGCGAGATTCTGTGAATCGCACCTGTGTAACGGAGTAAAAGAATTCCCTGTTCGGGGGATTCGCGATACACTAACCTGCGTGAATTCTCAGGATCAGACTAACCGGAGCCGTCGGCCCGTCAAGCCACGCAAGCGCCGCGGCATTCCGTGGTGGGCGTGGTTCTTCGTCGGCTTGATCGGCCTGGGGGGCCTGCTCTACGGCGTGGATCTGGCCATGAGTGAGGGCAAGGTGCCGCGCGGCGTGACCGTCGGCGGCGTGGACATTAGTGGTGTGGATAAGTCCCAGGCGGAGCAGCGTTTGCGCAATGACCTGGGCGAACGTACCCGCCAGCCGGTGACGGTTCTGGCGGGCAACATGAGCTCCACAATCGAGCCTGCCAAGTCTGGCATGCAGGTGGATTGGGGTGCCACGGTGGACCAGGCGGGCCAGCAGCCACTGAACCCGATCACGCGCATCCGTTCCTTCTTCGAGACCCGCGAGGTGGGCATTATCTCGAAGATTACGGACGAGGGCCTGAACCGGTCCCTGAACCGCGTGGAGCGGGAGCTTACCCGCGACGCGGAAAACGCCAAGTTGTCCGTCGGTGCTGACGGCAAGGCGGATATTAAGGAGGACAAGCCAGGGCAGACCGTGGATCGGGAGCTGCTGGATACCGAGGTGCGGGAAAACTGGCTGAACACCGATGGGCGCGTGAACGTGGAGGCCACGATCACCCCGGCGGATGCGGATAAGGACGCCGCCGAGCGAGCCGCCAAGCAGTATGTAAAGCCGGCGACGGCGAAGAACCTGGTGTTCCATGGCCGCGACAAGGTTGACGGTGTGATCACTCCGCAGAATTGGCACGAGATCCTGACCTTCAAGGTGGACGGCGGCGAGTTCATGCCGGAGTGGAACACGGAGAAGGCGCAGGAGATCCTGAGTGAGCAGCTTTCCAGCACTGAGGTGGAGTACCGCGACGCGAGCTTCGAGTTCCACGGCGATGACATCACGGTGGTGCCGTCCAAGGATGGTGTGGAGATCAAGTGGAAGGAAACGCTGGGCGACCTGCAGGCCAAGGCGTTGGATAAGAAGAAGCGCGACCACGAGGTTGTGTACGAGGATAAGAAGGCCGAGTACACCACCGAGCAGGCGAAGAAGGCCCACTTTGACGATGTGGTGGGCACCTTCACCACTGGCGGTTTCAGTGGCCCTTCGGGTACCAACATTCGCCGCGTGGCGGAGATGGTCAATGGTGCGATTGTGCTGCCGGGGGAGACGTTCTCTCTGAATGGTCACACCGGGCCGCGCGGTACTGCACAGGGCTTTGTGGAGTCCGGAATTATTATCGACGGCCACGCCGGTAAGGCGGTTGGCGGCGGTATTTCGCAGTTCGCAACCACTCTGTACAACGCCTCGTACTTCGCCGGCATGGAGGACGTGGCGCACACCCCGCACTCCTATTACATTTCCCGCTACCCGGCTGGCCGCGAGGCGACCGTGTACGAGGGCGCGATCGACCTGAAGTTCAAGAACCCGTTCGACACGCCCGTGCGCATCACCACGGACGTGAGTGGGGATTCCGTCACAGTGCGTCTGCACGGTGTGAAGCAGGTGGATGTGGAATCCATCCCGGGCGAGCGTACGAACCCGACGTCTCCGAAGAAGATGGAATTGGACGGTGACGACTGCTCGCCATCCTCCGGCGCGCCGGGCTTCACCACCACCGACACCCGCGTGGTGAAGGACCTGAAGGGCAAGGAGCTTTCCCGCGAGACCCAGCGCACGGTCTACGACCCGCAGCCGATCGTGAGCTGTAAGTAGGAGCTAAGCCGCCTGGCCCTAGCCCTAGGGTTGTGGGCCGGGGGGGGGGGACGAGCAGCCCAACGCTCACTATCTCTGGAACCGGCCTACGTCGTGCTTCAGACAGAAGCGTGGAGAGCAGTTTGTGGGTGCGAAGGACGCTAGAACAACCGGTGTTGTGCACATGCTAAAAGGGGCGGGAACGAAGTCTCGTTCCCGCCCCTTTGCGTATCAAAGCCTGGAGCTTAAAGCTCTAACAGGTCTTAGATGATGATGCCCTGGTTCTTCAGGTAGTTGCCGATGGCGATGCCAACACCAGCGATAGCGCCAACAACAGCGGTGAAGGACAGGGTCTTGGTCAGGATCCACCAGCCCGGCTGGTTCTCGATCTGCTGCGGGCCGAAGACCTTTGCGCCGCTGATCTTACCGGTCGGGTTCAGGGTGTCACCGTAGTTCTTGGTCTTGTCACCGTCGTTGGTCACCTTGTCGCCGCAGTGCTCCGTGGAGCCGTAGAGCGGGCAACGGTATGGATCCTCGGTCTGTGCGGATGCAACAGCGGTGCCACCCAGAGCAACGGAGGAAGCAGTGGCGATGGCCAGAGCGGCCTTGCGGAAGTTCTTCATGTTAGAAATCCTTTTCCTTGAAATCTTGTGATGAAAGAGAATTGCAGCTCTGGATTAGCCCAGGAAGCCGTTGTACTTCAGGAAGTTGTAGGCCGGAGCAACGATCAGGCCCAGAACGGAAGCAGCGGCAGCAGCGATGCCGCCACCGATGAACAGCTTGGCCCACCAAGGCGTGTTGTTATCTTCACCCTTGAACCAGTTAGCAACGTCGTTGGCGTCGAATTCCTGGGTCCAGCCCAGCTTGCCCTCGGAGCCAGCCAGCTTCTCCTTCACCTTGGAGGAGCCGGAGGCGCCGTCCTGCTCCTTGGTGATGGAGCCCGGGGTGGTGTCATTCTCAGCAGCAGCAACGGAAACGCCGGAGATGGCGACGGTGGTAGCGGTAGCAACAGCCAGAGCTGCGTTGCGGAACTTACGCATCTGAAATGCCTTTCTGTAAGTGTGAGTGGTTCGAAGTCAAGGACTTCACTTAAGTTTCTCTTGGCTCCTTGATCGCCACTAGCTCTTTCATAAGAGATTCCGGCTACGAAGCTGTTGAAACGCTGGCAAGTCCTAACAGATAGCTACCTTAACAGGGGTTTTAATGTTCCGCTAAGCGAAGACGGGGTTTTCTCGGTGATATGGGTCACTTATGGTAGAGCGCTAGGGAATGCTTCCTGAATTCCACGTCATTTCCCCAGGTATGCGCATAAAAATATGTCGATAAGAACTCTTTGTGCCTGCTTCACATTAGGGGGTGAATTAAGGGGGTGCAAGAGGTCGTGTCTCCCAAAGAAGCTCAGGATTTAGGGTAGAGCGCGACTATTCAGTGCCCAGTCCCGCCTCAGTTTTCGTTCACCTGCACTTAAGTCCCGTTAACCTAGAACTGCCCGCAAGGTCACCTGAAGGTCACTTTCTGTTCATCTGGCAATTGTAAATTTGCCTGCTATGCGTATGACAGTGTTTGGAACCGGATACCTTGGCGCAACTCACGCCGCCTGCATGGCCGAAATGGGCCACGACGTGCTCGGGGTCGATGTCGACCCGGATAAAATCCAAGCTCTCTCCGAAGGTCGCGTGCCCTTCTTCGAGCCCGGCCTGCCGGAGATCCTCACCCGCAACATTGAAGCCGGCCGCCTGCGCTTTACCACCGACTACGCCGAAGCCGCCGAGTTCGCCGACGTCCACTTCATCGGCGTGGGCACCCCGCAGCGCAAGGGCTCCTATGCAGCGGACACCACCTATGTAAATGCCGTCATCGAAACGCTTGCCCCACTGGCTAGCGGCAACCACACCATCTTCGGCAAGTCCACCGTCCCGGTCGGCACTGCGCACGAGCTGCAGCAGAAGGCGGATGAGATCGTGGCGGCGTCCCCAAACAATGCCCAAATCACCATCGCGTGGAACCCCGAGTTCCTGCGCGAAGGCCACGCGGTGAAAGACACGCTGCACCCAGACCGCATCGTCCTCGGTCTCGGCGACGATAGCTCCAACAGCGACGATCGCGCCGAGCAGCAGCGGGTAGAGAACCTCGCCCGCGAGATCTACGCCCCCGCGCTCGACGAAGGCACCCCGTTCCTGGTCATGGACCTGCCGACCGCAGAACTGGTCAAGGTCTCCGCGAACGCCTTCCTGGCCACCAAGATCTCTTTCATCAACGCTGTTTCGGAGCTGTGCGAGATCGTCGGCGCGGACGTCACCGCACTCGCCGACGCGATCGGCATGGATGAGCGCATCGGGCGCAAGTTCCTCGGCGCCGGCCTGGGCTTCGGCGGCGGTTGCCTGCCGAAGGATATTCGCGCGTTCATGGCGCGCGCAGGTGAGCTCGGCGCGGACCAGGCGCTGACGTTCCTTCGTGAGGTGGACGCCATCAATATGCGCCGCCGCGAGAAGACAGTAGAGCTGGCGCGGGAGACGCTGGGCGGCTCCCTGATCGGCCGCAACGTGACGGTCCTCGGCGCGGCCTTCAAGCCCAACAGCGACGATGTGCGCGATTCCCCGGCCCTGGCCGTAGCGGGTTCACTGTCCCTGAGTGGTGCGAACGTTACCGTGTACGACCCGCAGGGTATGGAGAACGCCGCGAAGATCTTCCCCACACTGACCTACGCACCGAACGTAGAGGAAGCCCTCGAAGGCGCGGAGATCGTGATCGTGGCAACCGAGTGGAAGCAGTTCCAGGAGCTCGACCCGGTAGCTGCCCGCAAGTTCGTGGCCGGGGACAACCCCACAGTGCTGGACGGCCGCAACTGCCTGCCGCGCAAAGAATGGGAAGCCGCGGGCTGGAACTTCCTGGCGCTGGGGCGGGGCTAGTACACGGCTAGCTGGCTGCGCACAGCGCCACACCCGCTAGGCTATAGAGCGTGTTACTTTCAGACCGAGACATCCGCGCCGCCATCAACTCCGGCGAGCTGACGATCGACCCCCACGACGATCAGATGGTCCAGCCATCCAGCATCGACGTGCGCCTCGACGGCCTGTTCCGCGTGTTCAATAACTCCAAGTACACGCACATCGACCCGAAGCAGCCGCAAGAGGAACTCACCACCCTGGTGGAAGTCCCCGACGACGAAGCCTTCATCCTGCACCCCGGCGAGTTCGTCCTGGGTGCGACCCTGGAATGTTTCGGCATCCCCGCCCACCTGGCCGGCCGCCTGGAGGGCAAGTCCTCCCTGGGCCGCCTGGGTCTGCTGACGCACTCCACGGCCGGGTTCATCGACCCGGGCTTCACCGGACACATCACCCTGGAGCTTTCCAACACCGCCAACCTGCCCATCGCCCTCTACCCAGGCATGAAGATCGGCCAGCTGGCACTATTCACCATGACCAGCCCGGCGGAAGCCCCCTACGGCAGCGGCGCCCTGGGCTCCAAGTACCAGGGGCAGCGCGGCCCGACCCCCTCCAAGGCCTACCTGAACTTCCAGAACTAGCTGGGGCGCGAGGTGGCGTCAATAAAAAAGGCGCCCCAAAAGGGCGCCAGCCTGTAACAGCTACTGCCGGTAGCTGGCCAGGAAGTTACCCAAGCGCTCGATCGCGGCACGCAGATCCCGAGCCCACGGCAGCGTAACCACGCGGAAGTGGTCCGGGGTCGGCCAGTTAAAGCCCGTGCCCTGCACCAGGTGGATCTTCTCCGAGCGCAGCAGGTCGAACATGAACTGCTCGTCGTCGTGGATCTCGTGCACATTCGGATCCAGGCGGGGGAAGGCATACAGCGCACCCATCGGCTTCACGCAGCTCACGCCCGGGATCTCGTTCAGTGCCTCGTAAGCGGCGTTGCGCTGCTCCAGCAGGCGCCCGCCCGGCAGCACCAGATCGTCGATGGACTGGCGGCCGGAAATAGCCACCTGGATCGCATGCTGCGCCGGCACATTCGGGCACAGGCGCGTGCCCGCCAGCACGTTAATGCCCTCGATGAAGCCATTCGCATGCCCCTTCGGCCCGGTAATCACCATCCAGCCGGAACGGTAGCCCGCCACGCGGTACGCCTTCGACAGGCCGTTGTAGGTGATGCACAGCAGGTCCGGGCATAGGGAAGCAATGTTGATGTGCTGGGCATCGTCGTACAAGATCTTGTCGTAAATCTCGTCGGCCAGGATCAGCAGGGAGTGCTCGCGCGCCACGTCCACGATCTGCTGCAGGATCTCGCGGGAATACACCGCACCCGTCGGGTTATTCGGGTTGATAACCACGATGGCCTTCGTGCGCTCCGTGACCTTCGCCTTGATGTCCTCGATGGAGGGCATCCAGTCGTTCTCCTCGTCGCACAGGTAGTGCACAGGGCGGCCGCCGGACAGGGAGGTGGAGGCGGTCCACAGCGGGTAGTCCGGGGAGGGGATCAGCACCTCGTCACCGTCGTTGAGCAGCGCCTGCATCGTCATGGTGATCAGCTCGGATACACCATTGCCCAGGTAGACATCCTCGACGTCGAACTGGGGAAAGCCCGGGATGACCTCGTAGCGGGAGACGATTGCGCGGCGGGCGCTGATGATGCCCTTCGACGTGGAGTAGCCCTGCGCCGTCGGCAGCGCGGCGATCATGTCGCGCATGATCACATCCGGCGCCTCGAAGCCGAACACCGCGGGGTTGCCTGTGTTGAGCTTCAGGATGCGGTGCCCGTCGGCCTCCATTCGCTCCGCCTCGGTGTTCACCGGGCCGCGAATTTCGTAGAGGACGTTTTGCAGCTTCGTCGATTGATCCAGCGTGCGCAGTTCGCTTGGGCGTTTGGGGGTACTCATTCTCCCCATTGTGCCATTGTGGCTGCTATTTTTATAGTTTTTCTTATTGACGCCCCCTCGCGGTTCGACCGGTAGAGGTGAGGCTGTCGGGTGGGTTAGTTGTTGCGCGGGGCGGGGTTTTCGTCGGGGTTCGGGGCGCCATTGCCAGGACCGTTGCCAGCGCCAGCGCCATTGCCGTTGCCGTTGCCGTTTCCGTTGTTGCCGGTGCCGGGGGAGGGGTTGCCACCGGCATCTCCGCCGATGCCACCGGGGCGAGGAGTGCCTCGGTTTGGCGAGCTGGGGCGCGGTTCGTTATCGCGTGGCGGGCGAGAGGACTTCGTGCTGCTAGACGGCTTGGAGCTTTCGGATTCGGACTCGGACTCGGTGGGGGTTTCCTGCTCCGTCTGCACGGGCTCCTGGGGCGCGTAGTAGTTCTGGTTGCCGCCTCCGTAGCCGGGACCCGCGTCTGGGGTTGGCGGCGTTTCGTCGTCATCGTACTTTCCGGTGGTGGTGGGCTTGGGGTACGAGGGCTTCAGCTGCTCAGTGTTGCTAGAGCTTCCGGGGGCGCCGGTTTCTGTGGAGCGCATGGTGGCGAACGCACCGATGGCGACGACGATGGTGGCGATCAGGCCCAGGGTGAGTACCCAGGCCCAGAAGGGCATGATCCCGAAGAACTTCCGGAGGCCGGATTTTGGCTTTTCTTCTTCCAGCTCGTCTGGGTTCTCGGGGTCTTCTGGGGTCTCCGGGGCCTCGGGGTTCTCCTGGGCTTGCGGGGTATTGGGGTTAGCGGCCGCGCCCGAGGCTTCGCCAGCAGCCGCGCTACCGGACCCCGCATCGGCCGCCGTGCTACCGGTCGCGCTACCGGCCGCGCTACCGGCAGCCGCGCCACCAGCGTTTAGGTCAGAGTCGGTGACAGCCTTCATTACTGAGGTTTCTTCAGCGTCGCTGACGGACTTCCCCGAGTTGAGGGGGTTGTTCTTGTCGTTCGAATCAGCGTCAGTCATGGAAACCTACCTCTATCTGTGGGCGTGAGGCTTGTGCGCGTGGGCTCTTTCTATGAGATTTCATTCTAGAATATTGCGCGCCACGGGTACATTCTCAGCCCCGGGATTGGCCGGAGGGCGGATGTCCCAAATCTTCCACGCTGTTTTTATAACTATTCCATGTGTGCAGGTCAAAGAGTTTTGACGGTTCCGTCATTTCAGTGAAAAACGTCGAAAATGGAAGATTTGGGACATCGCGCTGGCGGCGAAAGCAACAGCGGCGGCAGATCCAGCGTGTTGCTGGACCCGCCGCCGCTATTCAGCGTGCGAGCTAGTCGCTTTTACTGTGCGCCCGGTGCGCCAGGAGCACCCGGAGCGCCGGGGACGATGTTGGTCAGCTTAATCGGACCGCCATCGTTGGCCGGCTGTGCTGGTTGGGCTGGCTGAGCCGGAGCTTCTTCTGCCGGGGTTTCCTCGGCCTGCTCGGTGTCGGCCTGCTCGGCCTCAGTCTGATCGGTCTCAGCCTGCTCAACTTCGGCCTGTGGCTCCTCGGTCGGAGCCTCTGCCTCAGCCTTCTGATCCTCTGCCGGAGCTGCCGGGGCAGCAGCGGGAGCAGCAGCTGCAGCCGGGGCTGCAGGAGCCGGGGCACCCGGTGCGCCCGGAGTAGTGGCCGTCAGCTTGATCGGGCCACCATCCTGTGCGGGCTGAGCGGCCGGTGGTGCTTGCTCTGCCGGTTCTGCCGGGGCTGTTGGAGCTGCCGGTGCGGCCTGCGGAGCCTCAGCGGACTCAGCCTTAGCCTCTGCCGGTGCGGCTTCCTGTGCCTCTGCCTTGTCCGAGTCGTCGGAGGCAGCGGCTGCAGCAGCGCCCGCGCCAGCGGCGGCGCCTGCACCAGCGGCGGCAGCCGGAGCTGCGGCCGGAGCGGCAGGAGCACCCGGTGCGCCCGGGGCACCCGGAGCGGTGGCGTTCAGCTTGATCGGGCCACCATCCTGAGCCGGCTGTGCAGCCGGTGCCGCCGGAGCGGCCTGCTCAGCCTTCGGAGCCTCTGCAGACTCGTTGGACTCAGCAGCCGGAGCAGCAGGTGCTGCCGGTGCGCCCGGGGCTGCTGGAGCACCCGGGGCAGCCGGAGCACCCGGAGCTGCAGGTGCGCCGCCAGCCTTCGGTGCTTCCTGAGTGTC
>NZ_JFCH01000008.1 GCF_000738175.1 Corynebacterium jeikeium
CCTGCAGAGCTATGCGTCGCTGCTCCTTGGTGTATGAGCGGTTCATGATGGAATCCTCCAAGATTCCGTCCGCATCCCCTTTTGACCCTTAACCCTACATCGACACGTCTCGCAATTACCAAAAACCTTATTGGAAGAAAGGCCAGCCACCCCTGACCTAAAAGTGAAAACGGCGCCTCGGAAAAAGAAAAACCGAGACGCCAGTTTGTCCATGATGTCGCGACTGAAGTGTCAACTATGTCGCGACTCATGACATGGCGGAGGATGTGGGATTTGAACCCACGAGGGATGTGACTCCCGCACGCGTTCCAGGCGTGTGACATAGGCCGCTAGTCGAATCCTCCATGTCGAACGGCAAAACACACGGAAAAGCCGTGGCTTCGACGTACTCATGAAAGGGTACACAACGCTGCCTTTAGATTCCAAATCCGGTGCTAGGGGTTGGAAAGTGGGCGTCGATAAATAAGAAAGAACGAGCCTTTGGAACAACGAGCGCGCGTGGGCTAGTATGGGCAACGGATTCCGCGCGGCGTGTATCTTGTGAACTCCCCCAGGGCAGGAATGCAGCAAGGGTCAACGAGCTCTGACGGGTGCGCGGGGTCCCCTTTTTTATGCCCGCGCTACAGCCAGTTCTTGCGCTTAAACCACCACCACATCAGCAGAATCACCGCTAGGTTCAGCAGCAGGCTGTAGTAGTAGCCGTATTCCCAGTGCAGCTCCGGCATGTTGTCGAAGTTCATGCCGTACACACCCGCGATCATCGTCGGCGGCGCGGCCATACCGATGATGGATGAAATCGTGCGCATGTCCTGGTTCTGACGCAGCGAAATGATCGCCGAGCTGGCTTGGATAAGGGAACTCAGGCGCTCGTCGAAAGAGTCGATCTTGTCCTTGGCCAGCATGGCGTGGTCCAAGACATCGCGGAAGAAAGCCCTGACGTGCTTCGTCGTTAGATCCCTGTGGTTATCGATCAGCGCGCGCAGCGCGGGGAGCAGCGGGCCAATGGCATGGCGCATCTCCAGGATCTCGCGCTTCAGGGTATAGATATTCTCGATGTTCGTCTCGGCGCGGAGGGTGAAGACCTCCTCCTCCAGGCTGTCCACGCGGTCTTCCAGCGCCTCGGAGATGCGGGTGTACTCGTCGACCAGGTAGTCCGTGATGGCCCACGCGATGGCCATCGGACCTGCACTGCGCAGCTCGGGTGCCTGGTGCAGGCGGACTTCCGGGTCGGGTAGTTCCGTATCGTGGGCAATCACGATGATGAACTTCTGGCTGATGACCATCTGCACCTCACCGGTTTGGATGAGGTCGCGCCGGTCGATCAGATCCTTATTGCCCGCGTACTGCACGGAGCGGACGACCGTGAACAGCTGGTTTTCGTAGCGCTCCAGCTTGGCGCGCTGGTGGGCGGTCACGGCATCCTCGACGATGAGTTCGTCGACGTCGTAGCACTTCGCCACCTTCATCATCTGCTCTTCCGAAGGCTCCTCCAAGGAGACCAGCACAAAGCTGCCCCTGCTGGGGGTAGCTAGATCCTCGATCTCCTTCAGTGCGGTGGCATAGTTCGCCTGGCCGGGGGTTTGCTTGCCCTCGACGTAAAGGCGGCACTCGCGGATGGCGCGTTCGACGGGGACCCGGACTCGGTTGGGTTCGGTTTTTGTCATAGTGGATCCTTTCCAACTATTTCAACTACATCCGGCGAGATCTGACGCACGGTTACTCTATGCAAACTCTATGCACCATAACCCGTCAGTGTGCGGCAAGCTGCGCGGGTGCGCTCTGGCGGGGGCGGTGTCCGGCACGTCCGTTAGACTGGCAAAGGTAAGCCACACCGAGGGTAAACCCCAGCACGCCACAAGCGGGAGAGAATCTACATGAAGATCGAAAACGTAAACGCAGAGCTCCTCCTCAGCATGAAGGAGGACGTCCGCCAGGCCTACGAAGAGCTGCACTCCAAGGGGCTCAACCTGGACCTCACGCGCGGTAAGCCTTCGGCCGAGCAGCTGGATTTCTCGGTGGATCTGTTGAGTCTTCCGGGAGAGAACTTCACCTCGCCCTCCGGAGTGGACGTGCGCAACTACGGCGGTGGGGTCGGCCTGACGGAGATCCGCCAGCTGTGGGCGGACGTCCTAGGCCTGCCGGTGGATAACGTCATCGCCGGGGACGCTTCCAGTCTGAACATCATGTTCGACCTGATCAGCTGGGCCTACGCCTTCGGCACCAACGACTCCGAGCGCCCCTGGTCGGCGGAGGAGAAGCTGAAGTGGATCTGCCCCGTGCCAGGCTACGACCGCCACCACTCCATCACCGAGCTGTTCGGCTTCGAGATGCTGACCGTCGACATGACGGACGAAGGTCCGGACATGGATCAGGTGCGCGAGCTGGCGAAGGACCCGGCCGTGAAGGGCATGTGGGCCGTGCCGATGTTCGCCAACCCGACGGGCGTAACCTTCTCGCAGCAGACCGCCGAGGCCCTGGCTGCCATGGAAACCGACGCGCCGGACTTCCGCATCGTGTGGGATAACGCCTACGCCGTCCACACCCTGACCGACGAGTTCCCGGAGATCATCAACATCCTGGACGTCGCCGAAAAGGCGGGCAACCCGAACCGCTTCTGGGCCATGTCCTCTACCTCCAAGATCACTTTCGCGGGCGCTGGCCTGGCCTTCTTCGCCTCTTCCACGGAGAACCTGGAGTGGTACAAGAAGATCGCCAACGTGCGTGGTATTGGACCGAACAAGGTCAACCAGCTGGCTCACCTGCAGTACCTGAAGGATGCCGAGGGCGTGCGCGACCTCATGCGCAAGCACGCGGGCTCCCTGGGGCCGAAGTTCACCCGCGTGGTGGAGATCCTGCAGCGCCGCCTGGGCGACCTCAACGTTGCCGAGTGGACCGTTCCGGAGGGCGGTTACTTCATCTCCGTGAACCTGCTGGACGGCACCGCTGGTCGCGTGGTGGAGCTGGCGAAGAAGGCCGGCGTGGCTCTGACCGCTGCGGGCTCGACCTACCCGCTGAAGCAGGATCCGAACGACCGCAACCTGCGCCTGGCTCCTTCCATGCCGACGATCGAGCAGCTGGAGGTCGCCATGGACGGCTTCGCCACCTGCGTTCTCTACGCCGCGATCGAGATGGTCGAGCACGACGCGGGCCAGCGCTAACCAGCACCTTCAAATAGCAAGCAGGAGGTCACCATCAACACCGACGAAACACTGGTCTGGGTCCAGGGGCTACTCCCCGGCGAGCCGACCGTCGCACGCCGCAAGGTCGCCGATTCCTTCCCCGAGTTCGCTGTCGCCGAGGTGTTTCTTGGTGACGCCCCCTCGTCCCAGAACGGCACACCCCAGGAGGGCGACGACGAGCCCGTGCTGGCCGAGACGGTCGCAATGACCATCGACGCCGGGCGCATGGAATCCGGCCTGGAGACCGAGGACGGTTCTGACCTGCGCGTGGAGCTGCTAACCGTCGTCACCGGACATGACGATACCGCCGCCGACCTGTTGGCCCACGCCGCGACGATGATCTCCCAGGATCCCGGCCACTGGCCGCCGCAGCCCGGCACAATGCTGCCGGATGTTGTGCAGCAGATGGATGCTGACTCCGAGCGGAAGATCACCGCCCGCAACGGCCTGCTGGTGGTTCCCTACGTGTGGGACGAGGGCGTGCCCCACGTCCACGAGGTCACTTCCGAGGGCGCGGGCCGCCACTCGAAGGAAGGCGAGACCGACGTGGAGTTCACCCACCCGGGCCGGCTGACCATCGTCGCGCAGCTGGTGATGCTGACGGACGAGGAGCTTGAGCTCGCGCAGACGGCCGGTGTGGCCGCGGTGCAGGAGCGGTTGGTGCGTGAGGGCGTCAATATCAACGACATATGGCGCTAGGCGACCGCAACGGGTCGTCTTAGGTGGAATGTAGGGTAGGTTCGTGGCACTTTATAGGAAATATCGTCCGGCGACGTTTGCCGAGGTCGTGGGGCAATCTCACGTGACCGAGCCGTTGTCGGTGGCGCTGGATAGCGGGCGGATCAACCACGCATACCTGTTTTCCGGGCCACGCGGTTGCGGCAAGACGTCGTCGGCGCGCATCCTGGCCCGCTCGCTGAACTGTGTGGAAGGGCCGACGTCCACGCCCTGCGGAAAGTGCGAATCCTGCGTGTCGCTAGCGCCCGGCGGGCCGGGGAACCTGGATGTGACGGAGCTGGACGCCGCCACGCACAACGGCGTGGACGACATGCGCGAACTGCGCGAACGCGCCTTCTACGCGCCTGCGGAATCGCGCTACCGGGTGTTCATTATCGACGAGGCGCACATGATCTCCACGGCGGGTTTCAACGCCCTGCTGAAGATCGTGGAGGAGCCGCCGGAGCACCTGATCTTCATCTTCGCCACGACGGAGCCGGAAAAGCTGCTGCAGACGATCCGCTCCCGAACCCACAACTACCCGTTCCGCCTGCTGGCGCCGCCGGATATGCGCGGGCTGCTGGAATCGGTGGTGTCCGGCGAGGGGGTGCCGGTGGAGGATGCGGTGTATCCGCTGGTCATCCGCGCGGGTGGCGGTTCGCCGCGTGATTCGCTGTCGATCATGGACCAGCTGCTGGCCGGTGCTGGCCCGGAGGGCGTGACGTACAACCGCGCACTGGCTCTGCTGGGTGTGACGGATTCCACCCTGATCGACCGTGCCGTGGATGCGCTGGCAGAGCACGATTCCGCCGCACTGTTCGCAGTGGTCGACGATGTGATTGATGCGGGGTACGACCCGCGCCGTTTCAGCGAGGATCTGCTGGACCGCTTCCGCGACCTGCTGGTGGTGCAGGCCGTGCCGGATGCCTTTGACCGTGGGCTGGTGAACGCGCCTGCGGAGTCGCGTGATGTGCTGCGCGAGCAGGCGGAGAAGATGGGGCAGGCGACACTGACCCGCTGCGCATCCCTGGTGAATGAGGGGCTGGCGCAAATGCGCGGCGCCACGGCTCCGCGACTGTTGCTGGAGATTCTGTGCGCACGCATGGCGCTGCCCGCCGCCGGCATGACGGTGGAGGCGCTGGCGCAGCGCGTGGAGGCCCTGGAGAAGGGGCATGGCGGGACTGGCGGTAGCGGTGCCGGCTCGAGTGCGGGCGCGGGTGCTGGAGCGGGTTCGGGTGCTGGGACAGGCACTGGCACGGGCGTGCGCGGCAGCCGGGCGGAGATGTTCGCCCGGCGCAGGAAGGCTGCGCAGGACGCAGCGGAGCAGCCCCCGGCTCAGCCCGCCGAGTCCTCCGAACCGGTAGCGGCGGAAGCCTCCCTGGCGCCGAAGGAACCGCAGGAGACTGCAAAGGAGGCAGTGCCGGAGACACCGGCTGAGACGGAGCAGGAGTCGGCGCAGCAAACCGCGCAGGAGTCTCCGGCCATCGCCGAGGCGCGCCGGGCGCGCGACATCATGCAGCGCCACCGCCAGGCCAGCGCAGCGGAAGCCGAGTCCCCGACTCAGAACGCAGCAAATGCGGAGGCATCACCGGCGCCGACAGATTCTGAACCGGCGGAGACTTCAGCGGAAACACCCGCTGCGATCGATTCGGGTTCCTGGGCGCGGATCATGGATGCCATCCACGACCTGGACCTCAGCGCTTGGATCGCCCTCCGAGGCGCTACACCGCGCGCGTCCCAGCCCACTGCGGGCGAGGTTCACGTGGACCACCACACCGGCTCACTGGCGCGCCTAGTCAACGGGGCGAAGAACGCGGAGGTGTATTCGCAGGCTATCCAGAGTGTCACGGGAAGTCCCGCCCGCATCGTCGTCTATGTCGGCGACGAAGTTGTCGGCGCCGGAGCCGCCGGAAGCGGCGGAGCTACTGGAGCTGCCGAGCCTGCAGGAGGCGATGAGCCGGGAAAAGCTGAACCGGCGGCGGCACAGCCCTCCGCCGGTGAGGGACAAACTCCAGCCTCCACACCGGTGAACCCTGTGCCAGCGGAAACCCCGATGGACGCAGCGGCCTCCCGCAGTGCAGCCTCCAGTGCCCTGGAGCGCGCCCGCGCGATGGAAGAAGCGATGCGCAAGACCTCGCACTCCCACCGCAACGCAGGCGCAGCGGCGGGCACCGCTGGAGCGGCCGGTGCAGCGGGCGCCACTGCTGGCAGCCGGGGAGCGGCCGGCGCGGGGGCTGGAACTGCAGCCAATTCGAGTGAAGCCGCCGCGCAGGAAGACCCGAACTCAGGCTGGCGCGCCCGCGCCGAACGAGCCAAGGCCCGCAAGAAATACAACATGGAAAACGGCTTCAACGGCGTCCCGCTACCCGACGAGCCGCCAGTCGATGCCTACGGAGACAGCCCTGTCGACAACTGGGGTGGCGGGGCGGCGGCCAACGCCGCAGATCCCCTCGCGAACCCCGCGGCAGCTGACCCAGCCGCCGACGCGCCGCTGCCGCCCGAACCCTCGGACCCCTCTGATCCGTCTGACTCCTCCGGCCCGTCCGGCTCCTCTGGATCCTCTTCGCCGTCGGGACCCTCCGCATCACCTGCCCCGTCTGGGTCGCCCGCGCGGACGCAAGAACCCCCGTCCCGAGCCGCGAACCGCCAGCCCCACGCGGGGGCGGGTGCTGCTGGGGCCGAGGGGGCGTCACAAAGAACAGAACAAAGAGAACGCGACGAGCTACTCGCCGACCTCGAGGCCGCACCTGGCGAGCGCGACCACCGCACGCCGCTGGAAATCGCAGGTGAACTGATCGAAAAGAGCCTCGGCGCGGAGAGAATTCGCTAAGCGTGAACACAACCACCCGCACACGCGAAGGTGCCTAACACGCCTGTCCGGGCCGACCGGTACAGTTGTGGAAGAACAAAACCAAGCACGAGAAACCTCGACGAAAGGTAAACAAAATGAGCCAGCCAGACATGAACCAGCTGATGCAGCAGGCCCAGCAGATGCAGGCACAGCTGCAGGAAGCACAGCGCGAAATCGCCGCCTCCACCGTCAAGGGCGAGGCAGGCAACGGCCTGGTCACCATCTCCGTCGCAGGCTCCGGCGAGGTCACCGACATGGAGATCGACCCGAAGATCGTCGACCCCGAGGACATCGACACCCTGAAGGACCTGCTGCTCGGCGCGTTTAAGGACGCCAACCAGAAGCTGCAGACCCTCGCCGAGGAGAAGATGGGCCCGCTGTCCCAGGGCATGAGCGGCCTGGGCTTCTAAGCCTTCTAAGAACTCCAAAGAGAGACCTAGTTGTTCGAAGGACCACTACAGGACGTCATCGACGAATTCTCCCGGCTGCCCGGCATCGGGCCGAAAAGCGCGCAACGCATCGCGCTGCACCTGCTGAACGAAGAGCCGGAGGACATCGAGCGCTTCCAAAACGCGCTCGGCCGCCTGCAGCGCGGCGTGACGTTCTGCCGAATCTGCCACAACATCTCCCAAGAAGATGTGTGCCGGATCTGCGCGGACTCCAACCGCGACAAAAGCATCATCTGCGTCGTTGAGGAGTCCAAAGACATTCAGGTGATCGAACGCACCGCGGAATACCGCGGGCGCTACCACGTGCTCGGCGGGGCACTCGACCCACTCAACGGGATCGGGCCGAAGGAACTGAACGTCACGCCCCTGGTACAGCGCATCGGCGGGGCGCTGCCGGACGTAGCGCTCGGTGCGAAGGGCGGCGGGGCTTCTCTTGGCGACGCCGACACACCCGCCGGTGGCGAATCCAGCGGCGCGGGAACGGGCGACGTTGAGAGCGCGGACGTTGAGTACGACGAAGCCCCCGACATCACCGAGGTCATCATCGCCACCGATCCGAACACGGAGGGCGAGGCGACGGCCTCCTACCTCGGCCGCCTGCTGCGCGACTTCCCCGGGTTGACGGTCACACGCCTGGCCTCGGGCATTCCGATGGGCGGGGACCTGGAGTTCGTCGACGAGCTCACGCTATCCCGCGCGTTTGCGGGGCGCACCGCGCTGTAGTTTCTGTAGCCCCTGTAGTACGACGGGATTATAACGACGGGACTACGGTGGCGGGACTACAGTGGCGCCCATGAGTAAAAACCCTTTGCGCAACGCCCTCCGTCCGCACCGCCTTTCCCGTGCGGCCGGCATTCGCTCCGCCGTATGGGGAACCGTCTTCGGCACCGCAGGCGTGCTGCACTTTGTTAAGCCGGAGGGCTTCGACAGAATCGTTCCGGAGGAACTCCCCGGCACCCCGCGAGCCTGGACGCTCGGCTCAGGAGCCATGGAAATCGCCCTGGCCACCAGCATCGTGGCGTGCAGCCTGAAGCCCGAATGGCGCGGCGCGCTGCGCAGTACAATCGCTCCCGCCGCCGCACTCTTCCTAGTCGGTGTGCTCCCCGGCAACATCAAGATGGCCTGGGACTGGCGTGCCAAACCGCAGCCCGCGCGCGCCATCGCCTTCGCGCGCGTCCCCCTTCAGCTGCCGATGATCCTTAGCGTGGCCAAGCTCGGCGCTTAGAGGCGCTCCTTTCTTAGCGACGCCACCTCGCGCTCCAACTGCTTCGCCAGCTCACCCTGGAACTCGGGCAGCTCGGTGAGCGCAACCCCCATCGCGCGGGCCAACAACCAGTCCGCTAACTGCGGATTCCTGGCCAGGACGGGGCCGTGCATGTACGTCGCCACCACGGAGCCCTGCACGGCGCCTTCGGCGCGCGTCTGCCGGTGGGCATCCTCGCCGGAAAGCCCAGCGGCCTCTGCGCCGTGGTTATCGGTGTTGCCCGTGCCGCGGGTCAGGCGCCCCAGCGGCTCTGCATCCGCGCCCAGGATCGTCGCACCCATGTGGTTAGCGAATCCCGTCAGCGGTTCGGTCAGGCCTGCCCCGCCGGTCACGGCGGAGGCTGCCGGGGTGGAGGCAATCTCGCCGATCATGCGCTCGGCGAGTTGGGACGTGGTGGCGTCAATAAGACCCAACCCCTCAACCGTGCGACCATGGCTGGTGAAGGACCGGCCAAACACCTGCAGACCTGCGCATATAGCCAGAACCGGGCGGCCAGCGGCGACCGCGCGGGCAATGCCGCCGTCGTTGATCAGGTGTTCCGCAGCCAGAACCTGCGCGGTATCCTCGCCGCCGCCGACGGTGTAAACGTCCAGGGACTCCGGGACGGGCTCGCCCAGGTGGATCGGGTGGATCTCCGCCGACAGGCCACGCATGCGGGCGCGCTGGCGCAGCACTAGGGCGTTGCCATCGTCGCCATACGTGCCCAGAACGTCCGGTAGGATCAGGCCGATGTTCAGCTCAGTGCTCATTTACGCTTCCCCTTCCTTGTCCAGCACCCGCTTCAAGTCACGGAACGCCGTGTAGTTCGCCAGAACCTCCACGCGGCCCGGCGGGCACGAACGGATCGCCTCGACCGTGTCCTTGATCAGATTGTGCTCGACCGCTGCGTAGCCCAAGCGGACCGCCAGATCCGTGCCACGTTCGCCGGCGGCCACGACGTGTACGCCCTCGAAGTTTTCGAAGCGCACGTCCCACAGCCACGAGAGGTCCTGGCCGTCGGCGACCTGCCCATTCACGCTGATCACGAGGCTATCGGCGGTGCGGTCCACCATCGACAGGGCTTCCTGCCAGCCGGCAGGGTTCTTCGCCAGCATCAGGCGCACCTCGTGGTTACCGAAGTGCACCACGGAGTAGCGGCCTGCGACGTTATCCACCTTCTCCGCGGCGGCGATGGCCTGCTCGGTGGAGATGCGGCGGGGGAGGAGCTCGCTCAAAGCCACGGCGGCGGCCACGGCCTGGGTTGCGTTGCCGCGGTTCGCGTTGCCCGGGAGGGTCAGGTTCATCGGGTGCAGGTTGCCCTCGCGGTCGATCAGACCATCGTCCGTGATGCGCCAATCGGGGGTTGGCCTGCGGAATTCCCGGCCATCGGGGAGCTTTTTTGCGGCGTACCAGTCCACCACGCCGTCTTCGCCAGTGCGGTGGATGATCGCGCCTTCCGTGCGCGGGCAGCTGGTGGAATCGCCCGCCCAGCCGAAGCCGGCGCTGACCCACTGGACATTCGGGGAGTCCCAGGCGGCGGAGGTTACGGAAACATCGTCGCAGTTCGCGATGACCTGCATGTCGGGGCGGGCCTCTATGCACGCGCGGAGGGTGCGCTCGATCTTGTTGATCTCACCCACGCGGTCTAGTTGGTCGCGCGAGAGGTTCAGCAGTACCAGCACGTCCGCGTCGAGTTTCTCGGCGATTTTGGGGACGTGCAGCTCATCGACTTCCAGCACGACTGTGTCAGCGTCGCGGCCGGCAAGCAGCGCGCTGATCACGCCCGCGTCCATGTTGTCGCCGCCCTCGTTAGTGCAGACGGTCGCGGCTGTGCGGACGGCGCCGGCCAGCATACGGGTGGTAGTGGACTTGCCGTTTGTGCCTGTGACCAGCACCGTTGGACGCTTCTTGCCATCCTTGCCGGCGCCGAGGCTTGCCATTAGCTGCGGGTCGATTGCTCCGCCGACCAGGCCGCCGATCATGCCGCCGGCCCCTCGCCCTGCCTTTCTTGACGCCCACGTAGCCAGCTGCGCCATGCGAATCGCAACGGAGCTGCGGAACCGCTGCAGTGTGGAGCGGCGTGTGCCGGCGGGCTGCGGCCCGGAGTGCTGCGTGCCCTGCTGCCCGGAGTGCTGCGTGCCCGCAGGCTGTGCGCCGGTTCGATCAGAGTTATCCATGGGGACTAAGTGTACTCGCAGGGGCGTGCTGGAATTAGGAGGCTGGCGCGCCGGAGATGGCGAGCGTTAGTCCATTTGGAGAACAGCGCGAAGTTCAGCGAAGAGTTCGGGCTTTACTAGGTGTGTGACAGTGCGACCTGTTCGGGCTTTGCGGAGCAGACCTGCATCGGTAAGCCGCTTTAGGTGGTGTGAGACCGTGGGCTGGCTAAGCCCAGTAATATCTGCCAGCCGGTTTACACTGATAGGCTCGCAGCCCTTGGCTGCCAAGTGAGAGAGTATTTGCAGGCGGGCCTGGTCGGCCAGGACTTTGAATAAAGCGGCATACCGGGTGGCCTCGAGGTCCGACAATGGCCCGCTACTTAGTGAACAGCATGTTGAGGGGTCAGAAAGCGGGAAAATCTCTGGATTGGCCATGTCAACAATCGTATATTGACAGGCATCAATACGACACTTAGTTTAATATTGATACTAGTCAATACTTAGAGAAGGTTACATGACAGCTCCTTCGCGCTCCGGTATGTCATTTTTGGATCGGTTCTTGCCCGTTTGGATTATCCTCGCAATGGTTGCAGGGCTGTTGGTGAACCGTGTGGCTCCGGGGGTTGGAGCAAAGCTTAGGGATCTGGAAGTCGGAAGCATTTCGCTTCCTATCGCACTCGGCTTATTGGTAATGATGTACCCGCCCCTGGCAAAGGTTCAGTATGACAAGACTCGCCGGATCGCTTCTGATAGACGCTTGATGGCGGTTTCCATTGTCTTGAACTGGATTGTGGGGCCGGCATTCATGTTTGCCTTGGCGTGGCTGTGTTTGCCTGATGAGCCTGAACTGCGCACCGGTTTGATTGTCGTTGGCCTAGCTCGGTGCATTGCAATGGTTCTGGTCTGGTCGGACCTCTCTTGCGGCGATAAAGAATTAACTGCGGTACTGGTGGCAGTTAATTCAGTATTCCAGGTGCTTATGTTTGGCGTGTTGGGGTGGTTCTATCTGCAAGTACTTCCCGGTTGGTTGGGGTTGCCTACAACCTCGGCAGACTTCTCGTTCTGGTCGATCGTGATTTCTGTCTTAGTATTCCTGGGTATCCCACTGGCAGCTGGTCTCGCCTCTCGGGTGTTTGGTGAAAAGATTAAGGGGCGGGAGTGGTACGAAACTAGGTTTTTGCCGGCAATTTCTCCACTTGCATTGGTGGGGCTGTTGTACACGATCGTGCTCTTGTTTTCACTGCAAGGGGAGCAGATCTCCGAGCACCCTTGGGCGGTGGCACGTACGGCTGTTCCGCTGGTTGCATACTTCGCTGGCATGTTTGCGATTAGCTTGGTCGTTTCAAAGGCAACGGGATTGAACTACGCTCAGTCTGCATCGGTTTCTTTTACTGCTGCGGGAAATAACTTTGAGCTTGCTATCGCTGTGTCAATCGGGGCTTTTGGAGCGACTTCTGCGCAGGCATTGGCCGGAACTATTGGCCCGCTTATTGAGATTCCGGTGCTCGTTGGACTGGTTTACGTCATGCTCTGGATAGGGCCAAAACTTTTCGCCGGGGATCCGACGCTGCCTACTCGGTCGGGTAGCCCCAAACGATTCGGTTAATGAGGGAGCGAATCAAAATGAGCACGAAACCTAAAGTTCTCTTTGTTTGTGTAGGTAACGGCGGGAAGTCGCAGATGGCTGCTGCTCTAGCCGAAAAGCATGCTGGTGAGATGATTGAGATATATTCCGCTGGCACCAAACCAGCCGAAAAGCTAAACGCTGAGTCGGTGGAAGCTATAAGTGAAGTCGGCGCTGATATGGCCGGCGGCCACCCGAAGGATGTTGATTCAACTTTGCTGCGGGATGTTGATCGCGTGATCATTCTCGGAAAGGATGCGCAGCTCGAGCTTCCAGATGAAGCGCGAGGCAATCTTCAGCGGTGGGTTACTGACGAGCCTTCCGCGCGTGGGGTAGAGGGCATGGAGCGCATGCGGCTGATCCGTGATGATATCGACGCCCGCGTGCAGTCGCTCGTTGCCGAGTTGCTTGACGATTGAGAGCGGACAGTCTCCGAGCCCGTTTGAGCGTTTTTATTGGCGCCCGCGGGCTCGGGTGGGTGCAAATCAGCCTGACGGACGTCGTAGGTTTGCCGCGAGTTTGCAACATTTCCGACACTAAAAGGGATCAATGTCCCAAATCTTCCACTCTGTTTTTATAGCTTTCTATTTGCGCAGGTCAGAGTGGGTGCATATTTTTGCTTCACACTTGCTAGCTGCTGAAAGTGGAAGATTTGGGACATCCGTAACTTTGCAAGCCAGCTGGGAGGTTCCGGCGTGGTATTGGTGGGGCTAGTGATCTCAATGGGGCTAGTGGGAATTGCTCTTGCCGCCACGGTTGCCGCCACCGTTATTCTTGCCACCGGATCCACCGGAGCCATTCTTGCCGCGGGAGCTATCCGATCCGCCGGACCCGCCGGACCCGCCGGAGCCCTTGCGGCGCCGACGCCTGCGACGATTTCGTTTGTTGCTAGGCCCGGGGATCTTCCCCTTCTGGCCTCCTGAGCTGTGGCTTCCTCGGCTTTTGCCCTGGTCGTGGCCTTGGGAGTTGCTTGAGTCGCCGGAGTTACCGGAGTGATTGGATTTGTTGGCGCCGGAACCGGAACCGCCGGGCCCGTTGGAGTTGGAGCCACCGGAGTTGGACCTGCCGCCCGAGCCGCCAGACCCGCCACGCGGCCCGGCCAGCCCGCTGGTCCGCGGGCGGGCGTCCGCACCAGGCTTCGCCGGAACGGCCTCCCTCTCGCCGGGCTGCACGTTATCCAGCAGAGCCAGGAAGTCCTCGTCCCGGATCAGGGGAATGTTCTTTCGGTCGGCGTGCATCGCCTTGCCCCGCAGCTCGTAGTTTTCGTTGCACACCACCAGCGAGCTGCGACGATTCAGCTTCTCGCTATACGCCAGCCCCGCGGCGACACCCTGGCCGATCAGCACGTCCGGGTCGATCGCCACATCCGGGCTGACCACAAACTCCATCCCCTCGACCAGTGGCTCACCGCTCTTCCACGCCCCGGGGTTTACGTATGGGCGGGGAGAGTTAGCGGCGTCAATACGAAGGCCACTACGGCGCAGCCCAAATTGATCGGCCGCGAGGTTCTCAGGGTCCAGCACCGTCAGCTCGCCGTTGCGCTGCTGCGCGAGCGCGAGGGCGGCGGTGAGGCGCGCGTTCGCCTCGAGCAGCTCGTCGGGGTCGATGTCTTTTTTACTTAGTGACGCCGCCGCGCCCACCTCCGGCAGCGCCGTCGCAGGGGCTAGCACGGCGGATCGGCCGGCGTTTGCGGGAGTGTTTGCGCTGGTAGCAGGCTCGGTGGTGGGGTCGGCGGCAGCTTCGGCGGCGCGGTTGTAGCTGGCGACGATGGCGCGCAGGCGAGGGTCGGTGGAGTCGATGGCCTGGCGTCGGGCGGTGGCGAGTGTGTCGATGATGGAAACCGGTGCGGGCGTTGGCTGGCGCCGACCACCGCGACCGCGGCCGCGGCTGCGACGGCCGCGGTTCGCTGAGCGCTGCGACAGTTTGAACTCGTGGGTGATGAAGCCCCACACGAAGTCGGACTCATGCATGATGAGCGTGCGCCCGTCCAAGGCCTGGTGGATCAGCTGCGCGCTGGAGTTGAAGCCCAGCGCCTGGGAGAGCTCGTTGACCTGGTAGCCGTGGAGGTGCCAGGGGCCGGCGTCTTCGCCGGGGTTGAGGTGGCGGGTCAGCGCGCTGACTTCCTGGCCGATGTTGATGGTCGGCAGTTCGTCGGGGTTTGCAGCGTCGTCGGGGACTTCCGCGCCAGGGCCGAAAAAGACTACGGAAAGTGCCACCAGCCGGGAGGTTTTCGGGTGAATGCCGGAGGTGGAAATGCTCACGGCCGCAAAGGGGGCCTCCTCCTTGGAGGGGAGGTCGTGCAGAGCGGACTCGAGCTCCTCGCGGGGGCTCGACTGGTCGTTGTCCTCGCGGGAACTCCCGCTGACGCTCCCGCTGGAATCCGCGGCAGCTCGGAACTCGGGGTTTTCAACCGGAGCGGAGTACACTTCTGCCCCCGGCTCAGAGCGCCCTTCGGCGCCTGTGGGGGAATGGTTGTGGGCGGGGGAGGGGGCGTCCGAAGTACTAGCGTCCGAAGAAGTACCGTCCGAAAAAGAAACAGCGAGAGAACCTGCAGGGCGAGTTACCCTGCGGCGCGGGCGCCTTGGGCGGCGCGCGCCGGTGTGCTCGGGGCCGGGGGCGGCCGAGTGATCGTTCTCGTTCATGGACTACATACTACCCAGCGGGGAACCGTGCCTCGCTGGCAGCCCGCAGGCTGCGGGCGAGAGGCGGACAGCCTGCCGGGCGAGCGACGGGGTGGCTAAGGCCAGCCCCCTAGACCCCCTGGGAAACCCCAGCGGCGGCATCCTGCGAACGGTTCACCGCGGAGGTGATGGCCTTCAGCGAAGCGTAGGTAATGGAGCTGGCGATGCCCACGCCCCAGTACTTCGCCCCGTTGATTTCGGCCAGGACGTACGCGGCGGCTTCGGCATCGTCGCCCGAGGTGCGGGCGTGCTGGCTGTACTCCTGCACCTCCACGTCGTAGCCCAGCTCTTCCAGCGCGTTGCAGTACGCATTGATCGGACCGTTGCCGCGGCCCTGTACCGTCTTGCCCTCGCCGTTGAACTCGATCTGGCCGGTGACCTTGGCCTCTTCGCCTTCGTTCTGGCCGCCATCGACGGTCAGGGAGATGGTTTCGATCGGGGCGACGCGGTCCAGGTACTCGCCGGAGAAGATGTCCCACATGGCCTTCGGGTTCACCTCGCCGCCCTCGGCATCGGTGACGGCCTGCACGACGGAGGAGAACTCCACCTGCATCGGGCGCGGCAGCTGCAGGTTGTGGTCGGTCTTCATGATGTAGGCCACGCCGCCCTTGCCGGACTGGGAGTTCACGCGGATCACGGCCTCGTAGGAACGGCCGACGTCCTTCGGGTCGATCGGCAGGTAGGGGACCTCCCAGGTCTTCTCGACCATCGCCTCCTGGGTGACTTCCTCGGCGGTGGCGTCCGGGTCGATCTTCTCCGCGATGGCGTCCAGGCCCTTGTTGATCGCATCCTGGTGGGAGCCGGAGAATGCGGTGAACACCAGGTCGCCGCCGTAGGGGTGGCGCTCCGGCACGCGCAGCTGGTTGCAGTACTCAACGGTACGGCGCACCTGGTCGATGTCGGAGAAGTCGATCTGCGGGTCCACGCCCTGGGTCAGCATGTTCAGTCCCAGGGTGACCAGGCAGACGTTGCCGGTGCGCTCGCCGTTGCCGAACAGGCAGCCTTCGATGCGGTCGGCGCCGGCCATGTAGCCCAGCTCGGCGGCGGCCACGCCGGTGCCGCGGTCGTTGTGCGGGTGCAGCGACAGGATGATGGAGTCGCGGCGGTTCAGGTTGCGGTGCATCCACTCGATGGAGTCTGCGTACACGTTCGGGGTGATCATCTCGACGGTGGAGGGCAGGTTCAGGATGATCGGGTTCTCCGGTGTCGGATCCATAACCTCGACGACTGCGTCGCAGACTTCCTTGGCGTAGGCGACCTCGGTGCCGGTGTAGGACTCGGGGGAGTACTCCCAGCGCCAGTTCGTGTCCGGGTAGTCCTTGGCGATGGTCTTGATCAGCTCGGCTGCGTCGGTGGCCAGCTTCTTGATGGCCTCCTTGTCCTTGCGGAACACAACCTTGCGCTGCAGCTTCGAGGTGGAGTTGTAGAAGTGGACGATGACATTCTTCGCGCCCTCACAGGCTTCGAAAGTGCGGCGGATCAGGTGCTCGCGCGCCTGAACCAGCACCTGGATGGTGACGTCGTCGGGGATCATGTTCTTCTCGATGATCTCGCGGACGAAGTTGAAGTCGGTCTGGGAGGCAGACGGGAAGCCGACCTCGATCTCCTTGTAGCCCATGTCCACCAGCAGTTCGAACATGCGACGCTTGCGCTCGGGGCTCATCGGGTCGATCAGCGCCTGGTTGCCGTCGCGCAGGTCCACGGCGCACCACTGCGGTGCGCGGTCGATGACCTTGTCCGGCCAGGTGCGGTCCGGCAGGGTGATTTCCTCTACCTCTTCGAAGAACGGCTGGTAGCGCGCGTGCGGCATGGTGGAGTTGCGCTGCTTGTTCCAGGCGGGCTGGCCTTCGGGGATCTCACCGTTCGGGGTGTTGATGCGGGCGGGTGCGGAGATGAAAGTGTCGTTAGACATGGGTGGGGCTCCTGAGAAGAATTGTTTGTTCTTGGTTGTTATTCCCGACCGGCAACGCCAAATTCCGCGACGGGGTGCCGGTCGGTCGTTGAGCTGTAAACTCAAATCTCTTAGAACCTTTGAGCCCCGCCGCGTCGCAGAAGCAGGTTGCGCGCTGGCGTAGTCATAGTCACTACTATAGCCCGAGTATTAGGTGCGTCACAGGGAGAGCTCCCAAAACTGCCCAGAAACGCCAAAAACCACCCCAAATCCCACACTGTGGGAAATTTGTCCCTCAATGTGGGGTGCTTGTTGTGGTTTTTCGTTGTTGTTTTTCTTTATGACGCCGCCGTCTCGGCCTCTGTAGTTCCAGCGTCCGTTCCTGAGTTCGTGTTGGCGCCCGTCTTCGAGGTCGAGTCGGTGGGAGTGTCTGTGCCCGCGGCTGAACCGGCGCCCTCCGCGGCGCCTTCATCCTCGTCAATCGACTTACGGCTCAGAATCACCGTCGAGACCGTCATGACCGCAATGGCAGCCGCCATGTAGGCGTACTCCCAGCCTTCGATCTGAAACTTCTCGCCCAGCACGATGTAGCCCAGCACGAACGCCACCAGCGGCTCCACCACCGTCATTGCCGGCAGGGAGTTCTTCAGCGGGCCGGCGTTAAACGAGGCCTGCTGCACGGCCGTGCCGATGGCCGCGAAGGCGATCAACGTCCACAGCTCCCAGGAGGCTAGTAGCGCGGGCATCCCGGAATCGCGGAAAATATCCACCACGGCCTTCGAAAGTACGGCGACATATCCCATGATCGCGCCGGTGATCGATCCCAGCACCAGCGCGCGCAGCGCCGCCGCCTGCTCCAGTGCATACACGAAGAACGCCAGCAGGATCACTGCGCCGATACTCAGGCAGACCAGCCACACGGCCAGGTCTGGTTCGCGGTGGCCGGCGGCAGGTTTGCCGCGCACAACGAGGATGGCCACTGCCACCGTCAGAAGTCCCGCCCATGCTGTTTCGGACGCCGATATTCGCCGCCCGTCGTATTTCGCCGACAGCGGCAGTGTGAACATCAAGGAGAGTACGAGAATCGGCTGCACCACCAGCAGCGTTCCGAACGCCAATGCCACGATCTGCAGGAGGTATCCGAACAGGGCGCTGGCCACGCCGACCCACCACATGGGCTGCTTGATGGCATCCCAGATGGCGCCGCTGCGGTTCTCGCCGGAGGCGATGGCGATGCGGTGGCGTACCACCGTCCCCCAGGCGATGGTGAGCGCGGAGCCCAGCGCGAAAACAACTGCGAGCGCGTTGTTCTCGAGCATCGTGCCCCCTCACCTCTTTGTCTTCTTCTTGGCTGGTCGCACTGTGTTGCGCCGGGTGGGCGCGCTGACCGCTTACGTTGATGCGTCATTTTGTGTGCTTCGTACCCTGGGTACCTTATCGGACGCCGGAGGCTGGGCCGGACATTAGTCCGCGACGCGCGTGTTACGTATGTGACGCATGTGGCGCGCAGGGGTGTTGGCGTCAGAAAGCAAAAAGAGTTCTCCAAACCCTACCCCCACCTCGGCAGACCAAGTAGTCTAAAGTCTGACTAAGACTAGACCCGGAAGGTGGCAACAACCAGTGGCGCTCATCGTTCAGAAATACGGCGGCTCCTCGCTGGAAAGCGCGGAGAGGATCCGGCGCGTAGCCGAGCGAATCGTGGAAACCAAAAAGCAGGGTAACGACGTGGTCGTCGTCTGCTCCGCAATGGGCGACACCACCGATGACCTGCTGGAGTTGGCCGAACAGGTCAACCCCGTGCCGCCGGCACGCGAGATGGACATGCTGCTGACCGCCGGCGAGCGAATCTCCAACGCGCTGGTCGCCATGGCCATCGCCTCCTTCGGCGCCGAGGCACAATCCTTCACCGGCTCGCAGGCAGGCGTGTTGACCACCGAGCGGCACGGCAATGCGCGCATCGTGGACGTCACCCCCGGCCGCGTGCGGGAAGCCCTGGACGAAGGCAAGATCTGCCTCGTCGCTGGCTTCCAGGGCGTCAACCGCGAAACGCGCGACGTGACCACCCTCGGCCGCGGCGGCTCGGATGCCACCGCAGTCGCCCTGGCTGCGGCGCTCAACGCCGACGTGTGCGAGATCTACTCCGACGTCGACGGCGTGTACACCGCGGACCCGCGCATCGTGCCGGATGCCCAGAAGCTCGACACGATCTCTTTCGAAGAAATGCTGGAGATGGCAGCCGTCGGCGCGAAAGTGCTGATGCTGCGCAGCGTGGAATACGCCCGCGCATTCGACGTGCCCCTGCGCGTCCGCTCCTCGTATAGCACCGACATCGGCACCCTCGTCTCTGGATCAATGGAGGATATTCCCATGGAAGAAGCAGTACTCACCGGCGTGGCACACGACCGCTCCGAGGCCAAGATCGCCGTTCTCGGCATCCCGGACTCCCCCGGGGAGGCAGCGAAGGTATTCCGCGCCATCGCTGATGCCGAGATCAACATCGACATGGTCGTGCAGAACATCAGCAAGATCGACAACAACCGCACGGATATCACCTTCACCTGCCCGCGCACGGACGCCACCCGCGCGATGCAGCTGCTGAAGGGGATTAAGGAACAGAACGACTGGCAGGAAGTCATTTTCGACGACCACGTGGGCAAGGTCTCCCTGGTCGGCGCCGGCATGAAGTCCCACCCCGGCGTGACCGCCGACTTCTGCGAGGCTCTGCGCGACGCGGGCGTGAACATCGAGCTGATCAGCACCTCCGAGATCCGCATCTCCGTGCTGATCCGCGATACCGACGTGGACAAGGCTGTGCGCGCCATCCACGAACGCTTCCAGCTGGGCGGCGACAAGGAAGCCACCGTGTACGCTGGGACGGGACGCTAAAACAGCAGCTTAACCAGATAGAAGAGGTAGATCCCCGAATGACCACCATCGCTGTTGTCGGAGCCACCGGCCAAGTCGGTCGCGTCATGCGCGACATCCTCGTCGAGCGGAACTTCCCGGCGGACAAGGTACGATTCTTCGCGTCCTCCCGCTCCGCGGGTAAGGAGCTGGAGTTCCGCGGCGAGCAGATCGTCATCGAAGACGTCGCAGCCACCGCCACGGAGGACCTGCGCGGCATCGACATCGCCCTGTTCTCCGCAGGCGGCAGCACCTCCCGCGAGCACTCCCCGCGCTTCGCAGAAGCCGGCGCGATCGTCGTGGACAACTCCTCGGCTTTCCGCAAGGATCCGGAAGTCCCGCTGGTCGTTTCCGAGGTGAACCCGCAGGACGTCAAGAATCCACCCAAGGGCATTATCGCCAACCCGAACTGCACCACCATGGCCGCCATGCCGGTCGTGGGCGCGCTGCACAAGGCGGCGGGCCTGAAGCAGATGCACGTCAGCTCCTACCAGGCAGTTTCCGGCTCTGGACTGGCCGGCGTGGACGCGCTGGTGCGCCAGGTGCTGGACAACCTGGTCGCCACTGAGGGCGCCATCGACGAAGAAGGCCTGCGCAAGCTGGTGCACGACGGCTCGGCTCTCAAGGCCGAAGACCTGGGCCCCTACGTGGAACCCATCGCCTTCAACGCCCTGCCGCTGGCCGGCAACCTGGTGGACGACGGCTCCGAGGAGACCGACGAAGAGCAGAAGCTGCGCAACGAATCCCGCAAGATCCTGGGCATCCCCGAGCTGCGCGTGGCCGGCACCTGCGTGCGCGTGCCTGTCTTCACCGGTCACACCATGACCATCCACGCGGAATTCGACCGCGAAATCACCCCGGACACCGCCCGCAAGCTGCTGGCCGAGACCCCGGGCGTGAAGGTCGTGGACGTGCCCACCCCACTGGCCGCCACGGGAATCGACGAAAGCCTGGTCGGCCGCATCCGCCAGGATCAGACCGTCGATGGAAACCGCGGCCTGGTGCTGGTCGTCGCCGGCGATAACCTGCGCAAGGGTGCCGCTCTGAACACCATCCAGATCGCGGAGCTGCTGGTCTAGCGCTGCGCCGGTACAGCAGCGCCCGAGCCAAACGGCGGGCGCGGTGCCTAGCCCTGCGAGACCGGCCGGGCCGCCAGGCAGCTCCCCCAGCCGCTAGGCCTCGCTACCGCAGCACCCCGGCGCACACGGCGAGCCGTTGAACGTGCGGCCGAAGTCCGGAACCGTCGCCAGCTCGCCGGTAACCTTCGCCGCCAGATCGCGTGCGGCCTGCTGATCCTCAGAGAGGTTGGCGCAGGGGGCGTCACCACCAACAACAAGATCAACCACCATCCCCGCGAAACCGGCGGTCAAGCCCGGGGTGGCTACCCGCACGAAGGGGATGCCCGCCTCCGCGGCGGCATCGCGGGCCTCCGTATCCAGATCCCACTTGACCTCCATGTGGTCGGTGATGAAGCCGACCGGGCACAGCACAATTGCGCGCTTATTGCCGGACTCTGCACGCGCCTCGATGTGGTCGCACACGTCCGGCTCTAGCCACGGCACATGCGGCGAACCCGAGCGCGACTGCCACACCAGCTCAACATCCAGGTCGGTGCCGGTACCCACATCCACACCCACAGTCTCACCCGTGTGCGCAGGCCCATCCCCACGACCGCCGACGTTCTCGTGGCGGGCCAGCCGGCCAGTCCAGCCGTAATCCGCACCACTACCAGGGGTGTTAGCGAAGCTGCTGGCCTGCTGGATCAATCGCGAGGCATCCAGCACCTGCTGGGAGTACAGATTCCCGCCGAGCTTGTGCGGGCCCGCCGCCTTATCCGCCACCGTCGGCACCGAGTGCGCGGTGAAAACCAGGTCGGCCTGCGCGGCGGTCTCCTCGCCGTGCTCTGCACGCAGCTGCTCGCGGGCCGCATCCACGGCCTGGGCAAACTCCGCGATGAACGTCGGGTGGCGGTGGAACTGCGGCAGGCGCTCGACCTTCGGCGGCTCCAGGCCAGCCTCCTCGCACGCGACGATGGCGCGGCGTAGGTCCTCCTGATACTGCGAGCAGCCTGAGTAGCCGCCCCAGGCGCTGGTGGCGAAGACGTATACGTGGCGGATGCCATCGCGGGACATCTGCTGCAGTGCGTCTTCCACATAGGGCTCCCAGTTGCGGTTGCCGAAGTACACGGGCAGGTCGATGTCGCGCCGGGTCAGCTCAGCTTCGATGTTGCGGATCAGCTGCTTATTCTGGTCGTTGATGGGGGAGCGGCCGCCGAGTGCAAAATAGTGCTCGCCGACCTTCTCCAAACGCTCGCGGGGGATGCCGCGGCCGCGCGTGACGTTCTCCAGGAAAGGCACCACGTCCTCGGCCTTCTCCGGGCCGCCGAAAGACAGCAGCAGGAGGGCGGAATCGGGGGCGATAGCGGGGGTTTTAGCGCTCGTGCTCATGTGAACCAGCCTAGCCCGTCGGCCCTGTTGTTCCTTAAACGCGCCGTCGCACGTGGCTGCACCCGGGTTAGGCCACGCCGAAGCGGCGCTTGTTCTTTTCTTTCTTGGTGACGCCACCTTGTCCCTCGCCAGCCATCTCAACCAAGTCGGCGCGGGCGCGGGCAACGCGGGAACGGATCGTGCCCACGCGGACGTTAGCGATCTTCGCGGCCTCGGCGTAGGTGTAGCCCAGCACCTGCGTGAGGATCAGAGCCTCGCGGCGTTCCTCCTCCAGCTGGTCGATGAGGGCGCGAGTGTCCACCCATTCCGCCCAGCTCTGCCCGCCAGTGGTTTCGGCGGCGGGGGTGGCGCTGGTGGCGTCCTCAATCTCCGTGGCGGAACTGCGGGGGCGGGCCATATCGTGGCGCACGCTATCGACCCACACGCGACGGGCGAGGGAGAGGATCCAGGTGCGGGCCGTGGAGCGGGCGGCGAAGCGCGGCAGGGCGCTCAATACGCGCAGGTAGGTCTCCTGTGTGAGGTCGTCCGCGCGGTCGGTATCGGCCAGGTGAGCCAGCAGGCGCCACACGTCGTCGTGCGTGGCGGAAATGAATTCTGTCAACGCCTGGCGGTCGCCGCTGGCGGCGCGCAGGGCGAGGTCGGTCACAGCGGCATCGTGCGCCTGACTGCTGGTTGCCTGGCTGGTCATGGACAAAGCCTAACACGCGGGTGTGGAGATTCTGGCAAGGTGGATTACATAGCCAACGCTATTAGGTATCTGGAGGTACCCATGACTGCTACGAATAATGACGGCACCAATAACGACCCAATCACCACGGCCAAGGACGTCGCCTCCCGTGGCGTGTGCCCCTACTCCGGGGCCTCGACGAACGTGAACGGTTCCCCGGTCAGCACCGAGGAGCACTCCGCGACCGTGGGTCAGCAGGGGCCGCTGCTGCTTTCCGACGTGCACCTGGTGGAAAAGCACGCGCACTTCAACCGCGAGCGCATCCCAGAGCGCAACGTGCACGCCAAGGGCTCTGGCGCCTTCGGCGAGCTGACCATCACCGAGGACGTCTCCAAGTACACCAAGGCGGACCTGTTCCAGCCGGGGCGCGTGACCCCGATGCTGGCCCGCTTCTCCACCGTCGCGGGCGAGCAGGGCTTCCCCGATGCGGTGCGCGACGTGCGCGGATTCTCGCTGAAGTTCTACACCCAGCAGGGCAACTACGACATCGTGGGTAATAACACCCCGGTGTTCTTCCTGCGCGATGGCATTAAGTTCCCCGACTTCATCCGCTCCCAGAAGCGCCTGGCGGATTCCGGCCTGCGCTCCGCGGACATGCAGTGGGATTTCTGGACCCGCTCCCCGGAGACCGCACACCAGGTGACCTACCTGATGGGCGACCGCGGCATCCCGACGGACTTCCGCCACATGGACGGCTTCGGCTCCCACACCTACCAGTGGATCAACGCCGCCGGCGAGCGTTTCTGGGTGAAGTACCACTTCAAGACCCGCCAGGGCTGGGACTTCTACACCGACGAGGAAGCCGCCAAGGTTGTTGCCTCGGGCAACTTTGATTCCTCCCGCCAGGATCTTTATGACGCCATCGAACGCGGCGATTACCCGACGTGGGATGTGAAGGTGCAGATCATGCCTGTCGCCGAGGCGGAAGATTACCGCTGGAACCCGTTTGACCTGACGAAGACCTGGTCCCAGAAGGATTATCCGCTGATTCCGGTCGGCCACTTCACACTGAACGAGAACCCGCAGAACTTCTTCGCCCAGATCGAGCAGGCCGCTTTCGCGCCGTCGAACCTGGTGCCGGGCATTGGGCTGTCTCCGGACAAGATGCTGCTGGCTCGCTCCTTCGCCTACGCAGACACGCAGCGTTACCGCCTGGGCGTGAACTTCCACCAGCTGCCCTCCAACCGTTCCATTGTGGCGGAGAAGAACTACTACACCGCCAAGGACGGCGCGGGTAACCAGGAGTTCCCGCCGGCTGGTACTCCGGTGTACTCCCCGAATCGCTTCGAGCGCGGCGAGGGCACAAACGACGTCAACGACGGCTCCGGTGCCGTCGAGCAGGGCGTGGCCGCCGGTGAATCCCAGTACGGCTTTGGCCGCGGCCAGGAATCCGCCGTGACCGCCGCGGAGGAGCTGGGCCTGTACGACGACCTGCACGGCACCGACCTGACCCGCGGGGCATACGTCCGCCACCCGGAGGACGATGACTTCATCCAGGCGGGCCAGCTGGTGCGCGAGGTTCTGGATGACGCCGCCCGGGAGCGCTTGGCAAACAACATTGCAGGCGCGATGGACGGTGTGTCTGACCAGGTGGCCGAGCAGTGCTGGACCTACTGGGGCAAGGTCGACGAGAACCTGCGCGACCGGGTGAAGGAAATCTTCACCGGCAAGTAGCCGCCACTGGCCACAGCGCGGCGCCCGCCGGTTCACGTAGGCTGGGCGCCGCAAAAGAATCAAACAGCAACTAACGACGACCAACAGACAGTTTTGGCGAAAGGATTGGTTCACTCATGAGCGAGGCACTGTACACAGCAAAGGCACTTTCTACCGGCGGCGGCCGCGACGGCCACGTAGCCACCGACGACCGCCAGATCGACCTGGACGTTCGTCCACCGAAGGCACTGGGCGGCTCCGGCGAGGGCACGAACCCGGAGCAGCTGGTCTCCGCAGGCTGGGCCGCCTGCTTCAACGGCGCCCTGCAGAAGACCATCAAGGAGGCTGGCGTGGAGATGAGCCAGTCCCCGGAGGTCACCGTCGAGACCACCCTGAACAAGGTTCCGGAGGGCTTCCGCCTGTCCGCGAAGATCACCGCCACAGTCTTCGGCGTGGACCAGGCCAAGGCCGATGAGCTGGTCGCGGACGCTCACGCATTCTGCCCCTACTCCAAGGCCATGCGCGGCGAGATCGACGTTGAGGCCGTCGCCGTCGTCGGCTAGTTCCGCCGCAGCGGCCGGTGGCCAGCTGCCCGGCAGCTGGCGCCGCTAAAGCAAAAACGAGTCCGCCCCCACCGAGGAAGTGGGGGCGGACTCGTTTTCTATTGGTGCTACTGGTCTTGAGGTTGCGCCCGCAGGCGCTACTTGGGCTCTTTCGCCTTCTGACCACCGGACAGCGGCACAGTGTGATCCCAGTGCGTCGCATGCAGCGCGCGGCCCATCACGTATGAACCGACGGCGCCGATCACCAGCAGCGCAGTGATGGCGACGATCGCGCGGATCAACTCGCCCAGCACAAACCCTTCCGTCGACCAGGAGTAAACCAGGTTGGCGCTGATCAGCAGGGGAAGCCCCACGCCGACAGCTGGACCGACCATGTTGACCTGACTGAGGGCGTCCGGAGCAAGGTACATCGCGCGGGCAGAAACAAAGATGAAGATCGCCCCGAGAATGGCGAGCACACCCGCGGTAATCGCGCCGAGCCAACCCGGCTCGCTGAACTCGACCATTTCGCCGGCGGCGGCGAGAATTGTTGTGGACATTTAGCGCCTCCCTCGAGAAATGATGCGGGCATAAGCGATCGTCGACAGCGCGCCGAACAGGCCGGCGAACAGTGCGACCTCATAGGTGATCGCCGTGCGGTGGAAGATCGAATAACACAAAAACAGGCCGGCCATCGCCATAAACACCATGTCGGAAAGGACGGCGCGGCGGGCGTCATTATGCGTAGAAACAGCGCGCCACAGCACCGTAAACAGCGCGACAACAACAATGGCGGCGGCGATGCCCACCAGGATATTTAGTAGGTCCCTGGGCTCCATCTACTTGCCTTCCTTCGGGTTGTTCTTCGGATACAACGGGTCGTACAAGGTCTCTCCCGGTTTGGTGCGGCCTTCCTGGTCGGGTTTGGACGCCCCCAGGTTGTCCCCGCGGAAAGTATCAATATCGGGGGTTGCATTGGAGATCCGGGCCCTGGCGCGCTCGGCGTTTCGGCGGGCGATCTCGTAGCGCTCCTTGCGATCCATGTCGCGCACGTCGGAGGGGTTTTTCTCCTCCTCGTCGGACTGCAGGATCGCGGCGACGAACGCGGCGGCGTGCGGAGTGGAATCCACCTTCTCCACGTCGAAGACCGTCTCGTCGGATGCACGGCCACCGCGCGAACCGCGGAAACCACGCGGGCCCGGACGGCCCTTCTCCACCAGGTATTGCACGTCGAAGTGCAGCGGCTTTTCCTTCACCGACGGGGCGAGGTGCTCCTCCATGTCGGCCAGGCTGGCCAGCAGCTCTTCGGGGTCGGCGCCGTACATGGCGTGTACCGCGAGGAAGCGCTGGACGTGGTCCAGGCCGTGGGTGTTGAACTCCGAGCGGGCTACGGCGAAGGCATCCTTAGTGCTGCGCTCGCCGGCGGCTGCGTCGTAGTCGACCTCCTTCGGGCCGGTCACGCCCAGGGAGAGCGTGCCGGGGGTCATGGTGATCGAGGCGATGAGGGCTGCGATGTCCCGCTCGCTGGTTACACGCAGCGGGTAGTAGATCACCACCGGCGCGATGTTGCGGCCGGTGCCGAGGGTATCGGTCGCCATGACGACCGACTCCTTGATGATCTGCCCGACCAGCCAGGCGGCGTACTTCAGCGCGTGGCCGGTGGACTTCACTGCTTGGACAATACTGAACTTTGCCATGGCTTAGTGGCCCTTCCCGTCCTGAGCCTGCTGCTCCTTGCTTTCGCGTTCGGCATGCTCCCTGTGGGTGTCATCGTTCGTAGTACTACGCGCACCGGCAGGAACATTATCCAATCCGCTCGGGCCGGGCGGCAGGACCGCGCCGACGGCCTCATCCGGATCGCCGAGGACTGCCTCGACATAAGCGGTCGTGTCGGTCAGGTTATCGGCGGCCTTGTTGACCTGCTGGAAGACCGGCCCGGCGCCGATGAACATGCCCACGGAAATCAGCATCATGACTGCGGACGGCCACACGTAGCGGCGCGGTACGCGCAGCTCCGGGTCGGCCTCGTTGGCGTTCATCTGACGGCCCCAGAACACCTCGCGCCACACGTAGATCATGGAGACCAGAGCGCCGATGGAAGAAACGATGATCGCGCCGATGGCCAACCAGGTCTTCCACGTGCCGTCCTGGGCCACGCCGAAGACCAGCGCCAGCTTGCCCCACAGGCCGGAGAACGGCGGCAGGCCAACGATCGCCAGCGCACCCGCCGCGAAGACGACAGCGACGAAGCGGTCGCGGCGCATCAGCCCGGAGAGCTTGCGCACGCGGCCCGAACCGTAGGTCTCCTCGATCGCGCCGGAGGCCATGATGAGGGATCCGGCGACAATCATGTGGTGCAGCATGTAGAACAGCCCGGCGCTGATCATCAGGCGCGCATCGTGGCTGAGGAATGCGAGGCTGATCAGGATGAACGGGATGCCGTTGACCATCTGGTAGGCGATCACGCTGCGCATCGTGGTTTCGCCCAGGCCGGCGAAACCACCGATCAGCATGCCCAGCACCACGATCACCAGGATGGCCCAGGACCAGGTGGGGTCGCCCTCGAAGATGGTCAGGTACACGCGGAAAATCGCGTAGATGCCGACCTTGGTGTGCAGGCCGGAGAACAGCGCCATCACGGCCGGGGAGGTGGAAGGGTAGGCGCGGGGCAGCCAGGTGTGGACCGGCGCCACGCCCGCCTTCACGGCCAGCGCCAGCAGAACCACGCCCAGCGGGACCACTAGCTGCCACTGGTTGCCGAAGACTCCTTCGGCAAACTCGGTGCCGCGGGGTCCGGCTGCACCCGCCAGGGCGGCGAGGTTGGTGGTGCCCACCACGGCGTAGACCAGTACCACGCCACTCAGCAGCACTAGGGAGGTCACCAGGTTCACGATGATGAACATCCTGCCCGCCGCCAGGCGAGCCCACGTGCCGGTCATCGCCAGCAGGCCGAAGGAGGGCATCAGCATGACTTCGATGAACACGAACAGGTTGAACAAGTCCGCGGTTAGCAGTGCACCCCACACGCCGCCGATCAGCATGAGCGTGAGGGCGGGGTAGAAGCGGGTGCGCGTCTCGCCGACGACGTCGGCGAACCAGTTGGCGATCAGGGCGACGACGGAGGTCGTCAGGATCATAATGCCCGCCAGGTTGTCGGCTACCAGCGGGATGGAGATGCCGCCCACGAACCCGCCGACGTTATCGACTAGCACCGTATTCGGCTCGTTGACCTTCACCAGCACCCAGACGCCGCCGACGATGCCGAATGCCGGCACCAGCAGGCCCAGCGCGCGGCGGAGGCTCATCCACGGAGCCATCGCGGCAACGGCCGCAGCCAGCAGCGGGACGGCGATAAACAGACTGAGGAGGGAACCTTCGGTCATTACTTCTGCGCTCCCTTCTGATCGTTAGCACGTGCCTTGTCGGTGGTGCTGGCCGCGGCTTCGTCTGGGCCGTCCTCATCGGCGGTGGAGTGGACCTCCGTGTAGTCGTTCGCACCGAGCTTCTTAGCCTCGTGCTCCTTGACCACTCCACCGTGGGCCTTGGCTTCCTCGTAGTTCTTCCAGCCCATCGTCTGCAGGGTGCGCAGGCGGCGGGAGGCGGTCTCTACGTCGTCACTGCCGAATGTGTCGTCGTCGCGGCCGAGCGCGGCCATGGCCAGCATCACGGCGGTGGAGGCCATGGAGATCACGATTGCCGTCAGCACGAACGCCTGGGGTAGCGGGTCGGCTGCCTGCTCGGGGGTCGCGCGATCCATCAGCGGATCCATGCGCCACGCGCCGACGCCCGCAGCGAGGATCAGGAGGTTAACCGCGTGGCTCATCAGCGTGATGCCCATGATGAGGCGCAGCATTCCGCGCTGCATCACCAGGTACACGCCGCCGCCCATCAGGATGGCGATGATAGCTGCGATGATCACTGGTTCTCTCCCTTCTCCTCGTGCTGTTCTTGCTGTTCGGTGTTTTTCTTAGCGACGCCATCAGGCTCCGCAGCCTTAGCCTCAGCCCCATCCTTGACGTTCTTCACCGGCGCGCGGGCCGCTTCGCGCTCAGCTCGGTGGGCCTCTTCCTCCGCCTTCGCAGCAGCGGAGACCTGGGAGGGGTTGAGCGGGATGTTGCTGCCGCCGACAGTCACAGCCACAGGCGAGGGCTTCTTGGCGGGATCCGCCTTGCCCTCGATGGGCGTGGGGCGCTTGCCCTTGGAGTTCGGACCCATCTTCTGCGTGGCAGTCTGAGCGCGGAACTTAGACTTCAGCGTTGCCGGGTCAGTACCCGGGCGCTCGCGGCCGCCCATCTGGTTGATGACGATGACCACCAGGCCGAGCACTGCCAGGTACACGCCGCCGTCGAAGATCAGCGAGGTGGACACGTGCTGGCCCAAAATATCGGCGTGGATCGGCGCCAGGAAGCCGCCATGCAAGTAGCCGATCAGGCCAGTGATCAGCGCCATCGCTATGCCCGCGCCGACGAAGGTGTAGGCCACCTGGTCGGTGAACATCTTCTTGGCCCGGGCCTGAGCCAGGTAGTACATGAAGATGCCGCAGGCCGCGATCAGGGCGGCGACGAAGCCGCCGCCGGGGGACTGGTGGCCGCGCCAGAACGTGGCGGCGGACAGCAGCGCCAGAATCGGGATCAGCGGGTACATCGTCATCCGCGAGTTAATGGAGTTCAGGTGCGTGGAGCGCAGGTACTTGGAGTAGAACGGCGCCAGCTCCGGAACCTTGTGCACATCCGGGAAGCGGGTGGAACCCGGAGCGCGGAACAGCTCCGCGGTGGAACCCGGACCGTAACCCGGAACCGGGGAACGGGGGATGGACTTGATCAGTGCGGCGATGACGATGCCCGCCATGCCCAGCACCGTCAGCTCGCCCAAGGTATCGAAGGCACGGAACTCCACCAGGATGACGGCGACTACGTTATTGCCGCCGGAGATCTCCGGGGTGTTCTCCAAGTACCACTGCGCGATCGCAGGCTTCTCGTGGCGGCCGATGAGCAGCCACACGCCCAGGAAGGTAACCACGCCGACCAGCACCGCCAGAACTGTGGCGAAGCGGGTACGGTTTGCGCCCTCGCGCAGGTACAGGCGCGGCTGGTGGCGGATCACCAGCATCATGATGACGACCACGCAGAACTCGACCAACAACTGGGTGGTGGCCACGTCCGGTGCGCCTAGTGTCAGCATGACCCAGGAAACGCCCACGCCGACCACACCGACCAGCACCACGGAAGCCAGGCGCGAGCGAGTACCAATCATCACGAGCACACTCAAGCCGATAATCACCAGGCCAACGAGGTCCACGATGCTGTCGATCCCCTCGACACGCGGCGGCAGATCCGCCAGCCCCTCCAGGCGACCCGGCCCCAGCAGGGAGAAGCCCGCCAGCACAATCAGCGAGGCGAAGATCCACACCACGTGCCGGTTGGGGTTCACAGAGTTCGCCAGGCGGCCAAACGCACGGCCCAGCTTGGTCGAGCGTTCGATGAATGCGGAGATCATCTCCGCGCCCGTTGCCACCCCGAGACGCTTGCCCTCGAGCGGCTGGAGCAGAGGGCGTCGATAAATAACAACAATGACGCCCGCGATCAGCACCGCGAGAGAGATCCAGAGCGCCACCGTCAGGCCGTGCCAGAGCGCCAGATGAGTGTGCGCGTCGCCCAGACCCGTGGCGTAAACCACGTGATCGAGAGTCTCGTCGAACACGCCCAGGAACGCGACACCCGGCAGGGAAAGCACGCCCGGCAGCACCGCCGGAATCCACAGGTTCGCCGGAGCCTCCTTGACGTGCGAGACATCCTTCGGTCCATCGACGAACGCACCCAGAACGTAGCGCGCGGAGTACACGAAAGTGGCCAGCGCGCCGATGCCAGCCGCGATCAGCAGGGCGATCACGCCGGTGTTGTTAAACGGCGCCTCCTCAAACGCGGTGAGCATGCCCTCCTTCGACACAAAGCCGAAGGTCGGGGGAATAGCAGCCATTGACGCCGCCGCGATCACAGCGGACACAAAAGTAAAGGGCATCTGGCGCCACAGCGGGCCCAGGCGACGAATGTCACGCGACCCGGCCTGGTGATCCACCACGCCGGCGATCATGAACAGCGAGGACTTAAACAGCGCGTGGGCGGCCGTGTGAACCAGCGCGGCGCTGATGGCGAAGGGAGTGCCCACGCCAATGGTGGCGACGATCCAGCCCAGCTGGGAGACCGTGGAGTAGGCCGTGAGCTTCTTCAGATCCGTCTTCTGGATGGCGAACACGGCGCCCATGATGGCGGTGGTCATGCCGATGACGATCAGCAGGACGTGCCAGGCCATCACACCCTCGAACAGGCCGGAGAAGCGCAGCAGCAGGTACACGCCGGCCTTGACCACGGCGGCGGCGTGCAGGAAGGCGGAAACCGGGGTGTCCGCGGCCATAGCCTCCGGCAGCCAGAAGTGGAAGGGGATCTGCGCGGCCTTCGAGAACGCCGCCAGGGCGATGAGGACGGCGACGATAGCCAGGCGGACGTCCTGGCCCTCCCAGGCGGGGGAGTGCAGCATGGCCGAAAGGTTGGTGGTGCCCGTGGTGATCACGCCGATGCCCAGGCCGGCCAGCAGGAACAGGCCGCCGATGAAGGTCAGCAAGAGGGTGCGGATGGAACCAGCCTCGCCGCCGGAGCCCGAGCGGGCGATGAGGAAGAACGAGGCCAGGGAGACCAGCTCCCAGCCGATGAACAGCAGGGCAACGTCGTCGGCCAGAACCAGCAGGAGGACTGCCAGCATGAAGGAGGTCATGAGCACGTAGAAGCTCATGATCTTGTCGCCCTTGTGCAGGTAGGCGGCGGAGTAGATGAACACGACGGCGCCGATGAGCAGCGCCAGGAGGGTGAAGAACAGGCCCAGGGAGTCCATCTTCAGGGCCAGCTCTAGCCCTCCTTCGCTGGCAGCGCCCGTACCACCGGCTGCACCGCCGGCGCCCGCAGCGCCCGCCGCACCGCCGGCTCCGGTGAGGAAGCCTTTGATCCAGGTGATGGACCAGGTGGCTGTCTCTCCGTTGAGTATCGGGTCGGCGTGCTTGATCACATATCCTGCGAGTCCCAGGAAGGTCAGGCCTAAGGGCCAACCGGCGTTTCGATCAAGTGTTTTGACCAGCAAGGGAACGAGGATGAGCGCCACCGCGACGGTGACGGGGATGGCAAGGAGAGCCACGTTGGTTCAACACCCCAATGTTTCTATAGTTGTTCGATCACCTTGAATATTCACTGAATAACCACGTACGGCATCACGGTGCCGTCGCAAAGCGACGACCTCGCGGAGCCGTGCTGAGCTCCGACATCAGAAGGTCGTGCTGAGCCGAACTAGATCGCGGGCCCAATGAGGCCTGAAGGTGTCAAAGTTATTCAAGTGATCCACTGGGGTGCCGGCAAAATAATTCCGGTCCATCACGACGCGACGTGATCGGAATAGTTATACGACGGTCACAGTTTATCAGGCGCCCCTTAGGACTGTTCAGGGTGCTTGGCCTGGCGCCTGCGTGTGCAGGGGATTTGTCGGGGAGGCGCCGGGTGGGGTGCTGGCTGCGATTCTGGCTGCAGTTCTGGGTGCGGTTCTGGGTGCGGTTCTGGGTGCGGCGCGCAAAACGAGGGGGCGCTAAATGAGGAGCGCGCTGGGTGGTGCTGGGTGGTGCTGGGTAGGGCGCTGGGTGGTACTGGGTGATGCTGGGTAGGGCGCTGGGTGAGACTCTGGAGCTCTGAGTGAGGTGAAATGTCGTTAGAACGGGAATACGTGGTCTGCGGTGGTTCAAATAGGGTCGCACCGGGCTCAAAAGGCTCTCGATGGCGGTGAAATGTCGTTAGAACGGGAATGCGCGCAAGAGGTTGATGGGCATCAAAAAATGAAAACGCTCTGACCTGTACTTTTGCAAACTTGCAAATCAATGTCATTAACGTATTCCCGTTCTAGCGACATTTAGGCCCAGCGGAGGGGTATGGGCGGCAGCGCCCAGCGGAAGGGGTTGGCTGAGGCGCGCTAAACGAGGCGCGCTAAATGAGGGGTGCGCGCTGGGCGGGGTGCTGGCTGCAGCCCGCCGGGGTTCCCAGGTTCCCGGCAACGACGAAACCCGCCAGCACCTTTTCGGTGCCAGCGGGTTCTAATGGTCGGGATAACAGGATTTGAACCTGCGACCCCCTCGTCCCGAACGAGGTGCGCTACCAAGCTGCGCCATATCCCGGTCTGGAGCGGCACGTTAGTTTTGCGAACTGTGCAAAGCCAACGGCTGCAACTCGAATTACTATAGCCCGCACAGGGGGCATTTTTCAAAATGGCAGCGTATCGGGCCTTTTGGGCTACTCCGCCGGCTTCTCCACGATGTGGATCAACGTCGCCGACGGGCGGCAGAAGATGCGGAAAGGCACGTACTTAGAACTGCCCAGCCCGTTGGTCACGTGCAGCCACATGCGCTCGGTCCAGCGGGAAAGCCCGCGCGCCCGGCTCCTGTCGATGCCGCAGTTCGTCACGATGGCGCGCCCACCCGGCAGGCACAGCTGCCCGCCGTGCGTGTGACCGCTCAGCACCAGCTGGTATCCGTCGGCGGCGAAGCGGTCCAGAACGCGCGGTTCGGGGGAGTGGCTCAGTCCGATGGCCAGGTCGGCGTCATTATTAGGGTGCCCCGCGATCCGCGAGTAATTGTCCAGCTCATGGTGAGGGTCATCCACGCCCGCGATAGCCAGCTTGATCTTCGACGGGCTGGTCAGCGAACCAGTCGCCGCGGGGTCGATGGCGAACTCGACGGTGGCGTTCGAGGCATCGTGCCAGCCGCGCTCGATGAAGGCCGCGCGCATCCCCTTCCATGGCAGCTGCACCTGGGAGGGCTTGCGCTTCTTGCCCAGCAGGTAGATGAAGGGGTTCACAGGGCGCGGTGCGAAATAGTCGTTGCTGCCGAACACAAACACTCCGGGGCGTTCCAGCAGTGGCTCGAGCGCGCGGAGCACTCCCGGCACGCCGTCCTTTTCGCCGAGGTTGTCGCCCGTGTTGACCACCAGGTCCGGGTCCAGGCGGTCCAGCGCGGCGACCCATTCCTGCTTTTGCTTCTGCTTGTCCAGCATGTGCAGGTCGCTGACGTGCAGCAGTCGGAAGCTATCCCAATCGTCGGGTAGCGTGCCGGGCTCAAGCAGCGGCACTGTTACCTCGTGTAGCTGGAATTTTAGGGTTTCTTTATATGACGCCGCAGCGACCGCCGCGCCGACCGCCCCAATTCCGAGCGCGCTTTTCAGCACGTTGGCGGGGGTGAGCAGACGTTTGCGGGGCTGGGCTGGCGAGTTCGCTGAGGAGTTCCGACGATTGTTCTTCACGTTCCCCAGGGTATCGTTTCGCCCGTGGGCGGGACATACCCGCCGTGCGTCACGCGCGGCGGAGCTAATGGGCTAGCGGAGCTGGCTCAGGAAGTCATCGAGGTCCGCGAGGCCGCGGCGGATCTCCGGCGGGAGGTCCAGCTCTCCTTGGCCCTGTGGGGCCTGCGGGGCGGGCGCGGAGTTGCCGCCACTCGGGGCACCACCTCCCGATCCGCCGGTGGACGCGGGTGCGCCCCACTTACCGGGGTTCGTGCCAGCGTCGTACTTCTTGTCGTAGGAAGGCAGCTTGCCGCCACCGTACTTCTTGATCATCGGCTTCGAAGCCTCGAAGAAAATCTGTGCGGGCTCGTTACCGCCGTAGAGGTTGCCCTTGCCGCATTGGCGTACTGGCGCGGTGCACAGGTTCTTCGCCGTACCGCCGTCGTTAAAGATGTAGGAGGATCCAGCCCAGCCCGAGGTGAAGCCCAGGAACGCGGCGGAGAAGCTGGTTTCCGTCGTACCCGTCTTGGCGGACAGCGGCCCGCTCCAACCCGCCGCGCGGGCGGAGGCGGAAGCCGTGCCCTGCTGCACGTCGCTGCCCAGGCCGTTGGCCAGTGCGTCGGCGATCTTCTTGTCGATGGCCTGCTCGCAGTCCACCTTCTCCATCTCCACGTCCTCGCCGTTGCGGTCCTTCACGGACAGCACGGGCGTGGGTTCGCACCAGCGCCCGTGGTCGGCCAGGCTGGCGGCCACGTTGGAAAGCTCTAGCGGGTCGACGGCCGTGGGGCCCAGCACGAAGGAGCCGAGGTTGTTGTCCTTGACGTACTCCTCCACGGAGTTCTCGCCGTCGAAGCTGCCCTCGTTCTTGTAGGAACGCAGACCCAGCTTGATGGCAATGTCCGTGATGCGTTCCATGCCCAGCTTCTCCGCCATCTCGATGAAGGGAGTATTCGGGCTGGTCGCCAGCGCTTCCTTCAACGTCATGTTGGGCTTGTAGGAGCCCGCATTTTCCACGCAGTACTTGTTCGGCGGGCAGCCGGGTGCGCCGCCTGCACCCATGCCTTCCACCTCGGCGCGGGTGGGCACGGCGAGGTTGGTGTTGAGCCCCATGCCGTCCTCCAGCGCCGCCGCAGCTGCAAAGATCTTGAACACGGAGCCGGCGCCGTGCCCCTGCAGCGAGTGGGGCAGTGGCAGCACGGATTCCCGCTCGTCCTGGCTCAGGCCGTACTTGCGCGAGGAGGCCATGGCCAACACCTGATGCTTGCCACCCTTGGGCGTGATGTAGTTCGTCGCGGCGGATACGCCCTCCTGGTCCGGGGAGACCTTGCTGCGGGCGGCCGTCTCCGCATGCTTCTGCGCCTGCGCATCCAGCGTGGTGCGGATGGTGTAGCCGCCCTTGGCCACCTCGTCCTTGGAGATTCCCTTCTTGTCTAGGTACTCCATCACGTAATCGCAGAAGAACCCGGAGCCACCGGCGCCGATGCAGCCGTTGGCGGGAACCTTCGGCTCCTCCAGCACGCCCAGCGGCTTGCTCGCCAGCTCATCCGCCTTGGCCTGCGAAAGGCTATCCGCGTTCACGCGCGCCTGCAGCACGGCATCGCGCCGCTGCTTCGCGCCCTCCGGGTTGGTGTACGGGTTCAGCGCGCTGGTGGATTGCACGATTCCGGCCAGGAAAGCCGCCTGATTGTCGTTCAGATCCGCCGCGTTCACGCCGAAGTAGGTTTGCGCCGCGGCTTGCACGCCGAAGGCGCTGTTGCCGAAGGAGACCAGGTTCAGGTAGCGCGTCAGGATCTCGTCCTTAGTCAGCTTTTCGTCCAGGTCGCCGGCCATCTTCATCTCGCGCAGCTTGCGGGGCAGCGAAGTTTCGATGGCCTGGGCGGCCTCGTCCTCGTTCTCCGCTTCGATCAGCCACAGGTAGTTCTTCACGTACTGCTGATTGATCGTCGACGCGCCTTCCGAGACTCCACCGCTAGAGACGTTCGCCGCCGCCGCGCGCAGGGTGCCGCGGATATCTACGCCTTTGTGCTGGTAGAAGCGCCGGTCCTCGATGGCGACGATGCTGTCCTTCATTGCCTGGGAGATCTTGTCCGAGGGCACTTCAGTGCGGTTCTGGTTGTACACCCAGGCGATTGTCTTGCCGTCCCGGTCGGTGATCCGCGAGCGCAGCGGCACCGAGTTGTTCTCGGAAATGTCCTGCACATTGGAGTTCATCGCGTCCGTGCTGGCGTTTACCACCCAGCCGCCCGCGCCCGCGAAAGGCAGGATGGCGGCGGCTAGCAGCACGCCACCGGCCAGGATGGCGAGGAAAAGTTTCAGAAATGCCTTCGGTGCGTCCACGGCTATCACCATAACCCACGCCCCGGACAACCCTTTAGCCTTTTTGCCCTTTCTTTGTGACGCCCACACGCCAGCCAGCGGGGGTGATCACCCCCTTTGCAGACCTGTGCACCTTTAGTGGAAAAGATTTGCTCTGGCGTTGGTTTGGGAAAAGTTCCGGCTGTGACGCGCAACACGATTTTCTGATGGGCTGACCAGCGGGATCGTGAGGGCGTCAAAAAGAAAAGGTCGTGGGGCGGGTAGCAGATCTACAGTTTTCGCTGGTCAGTTGAATCCATACTTAATAAGTGTCGCGTGGCTATCAGTTACCCCCAAAATGTGACCTATTCGACACTTCTAAAAACGTGTGAATAAAATTACTACTACAGCAAGCCTCTACGGCAGTTGGCGGTACCAAACGACAACCGACGCACAAGGCGCGAGGGCCGCCCCTGCTGGAGGCACGTTTCGGAGGAAGACAATGACTGCATCGCTTGCCCGCACGAAGGTGACCGGCGGCTCCAAGCCGACCTGCCAGCCTGCTGAACAGATCACGACCCGCGAGTCCTTTAGCAATCGTGGCGAGTGGATCACTCAGGCACACTGCCGCAACGTGGATCCGGACGAGCTCTTTGTAAAGGGTGCCGCCCAGCGCAAGGCCGTGGCCATTTGCCGCCACTGCCCCGTCGTGCTGCAGTGCCGCGCCGACGCCCTGGATAACAAGGTGGAGTTCGGCGTGTGGGGCGGCATGACCGAGCGCCAGCGCCGCGCGCTGCTGCGCAAGCACCCCGAGATCACCAGCTGGGCAGACTTCTTCGCAGGCCAGCTCGAGGCTGCCAGCGCGGCAAAGAAGTAACCATTACAGTAGTTCCCATGACTAACTGGGAATACGTAACCGTACCGCTGCTCACTCACGCTACTAAGCAGATCCTGGATAACTGGGGACAGGATGGCTGGGAGCTCGTCTCCGTGCTGCCCGGCCCGACTGGTGAGCAGCACGTTGCCTACATGAAGCGCCCGCTGGAGCAGTAGGGCAAAAGAGGCAACAGAAGTAATAAATATGGCACAGCAGAACTTTCGCCAAAAACTAGAAGAACTCGGCCTGCAGCTGCCGCCGGTAGCAGCACCCGTCGCCGCCTACGTGCCGGCCGTGCGCAGTGGCAACATCGTCTACACCTCCGGTCAGCTGCCCTTCGTGGACGGCAAGCTGCCCGTCACGGGGCTGGTCGGCGCTGAGGTGACCGAGGAGCAGGCTTATGACGCCGCCCGTACCGCCGCGCTGAACGCCATTGCCGCGATCGACGACCTGGTGGGGATCGATAACATCGAGCGGATCGTGAAGGTCAATGGATTCGTTGCCTCCACCGCAGACTTCGGCGGGCAGCCAGGCGTGATCAACGGTGCCTCCGAACTATTGGGAGAAATCTTCGGCGAAGCCGGAGTGCATGCCCGCGCCGCAGTTGGTGTGGCCGCGCTGCCGCTGAATGCCCCCGTAGAGGTAGAGATCGTCGCGCAGATCAGCGCATAATTTCGCGGTTCGATCTACACTGGGAGGCATGAAGCACCCCGCTTATAGTCAACTACGTCCAGTAACCCCGAACGTCGGCGTCGTTCTCGCGCCGAACCCCAGCTACGCTGCCCTTGAGGGCACGAACTCCTGGGTGATTAGGGGAGAAAACGACAAAGTATCCGTTGTGGTGGATCCGGGTCCGCAGGACGAGGGTCACCTGAATGTGCTGAACACCAAGGCCACCGAGGGCGGTGCGGAGATCGGCGTTGTGCTGCTGACCCACCGCCACGCTGACCACGCCAACGGTGCTCAGCGTTTCCGCCAGATCTCTGGCGCGCCGGTGCGCGCCTTCGATAAGCAGTACTGCATCGCAGCCGACGAGCTGGAGGACGGGGAGATCATCTCCTTCGAGGGGCTCACCCCCACCATCGAGGTCGTCCACTGCCCGGGCCACACCTCCGACTGTGTGTCCTTCTTTATCCACTCCAACGGCGGCACCGACGATTCCGACGTGGAAGGCATCATCACCGGCGATACTCTCGCCGGCCGCCACACCACCATGATCTCCGAGACCGATGGTGACCTGGGGGCTTACCTGGAGACCCTCGCCAAGCTGCGCGAGCGCGGGCAGGACAAGCCGCTGCTGCCCGGCCACGGCCCGGACCAGCCGAACCTGGCGGAGGTTGCACAGAAGTACATCGATCGCCGCGAGCAGCGCCTGGAGCAGGTTAAGGAAGCCCTGAAGAAGCTGGGCGATGACGCTTCGGTGAACGAGGTCGTCGATGAGATCTACACGGATGTGGATCCGGTGCTGCGTAACGCCGCGGCACAGTCCACCCGCGTGACGCTGCGCTTCCTGCGCGGAGACAAGGATTAGTGCAGACTAGCGGAGAGGCTACAGCCGACTGAAAAAGCCCGCACCAGCTGGTGCGGGCTTTTTGTGTGCCCTCTATATCTCTACCCGGAGCGTGCAGTTCTAGCGCTGCCCAAAGTGGCGCGCCGCTCTAGCGAGCGCGCTTGGCCAGGCGCTCGGTATCGGAGATAAGCACGGACTTGCCCTCCAGGCGGATCCAGCCGCGGTGGGCGAACTCTGCCAACGCCTTGTTCACGGTCTCGCGGGAGGCGCCAACCAGCTGGGCGATTTCCTCCTGAGTCAGGTCGTGGTGCACGCGCAGAGCGGTGCCCTCCTGGGTGCCGAAACGGTTCGCCAGCTGCAGCAGGGCCTTGGCAACGCGGCCGGGAACGTCCGTGAAGATCAGGTCCGCCAGGGAATTATTGGTGCGGCGCAGGCGGCGGGCCAGCACACGCAGCAGCTGCTCGGCGATCTCCGGGTGCTCGCTGATCCAGTTGTGCAGCATTGTGGAGTCCATCGTCGCCGCGTGCAGCTCCGTCACGCAGATGGCAGACGAGGTGCGCGGGCCCGGGTCGAAGATGGACAGCTCGCCGAACATATCGGAGGGGCCCATGACGGTCAGCAGGTTCTCGCGCCCATCCACCGAGTGGCGGGCGAGCTTCACCTTACCGCTGATGATGATGTACAGCCGATCACCTGGCTCGCCCTCGTCGAAGATGGTGGTGCCACGAGGAAATTTAACGGTATCCAGTTGCTCAATGAGGGTGCGCACTGCGGTGGGTTCAACACCCTGGAAGATGCCTGCCCTCGATAGTATTTCGGATACTTCTGCCATCCTTAGTTTCACTTCCGTTTCTGGCATCGCGGTGGCGCGGGTGACCACCTCACCTGTGTAGCGTGCATCACGCTAAATATGTATGGTTCGTCTCTTTTGTTAGATCATACCCAACTATGTCACAGCACAATTCGGGGTGAAGGTACATTTGAAAATATTATTAGCTGCCGCTTTTGCTCGCAGAACTTCTTTTTCGTCGAAGTGGAAGGTTCTATGACTCGCCAACCAACCCTGCCGCGCATCGGCGCGCACATCGCCGCGAAGGGCAAGGAAACCCCGCTGGGCCGCAAGCGCCGCGCCCGCAAGATCAACCGCATGCTCGCCGAGGCCTACCCGGACGCACACTGCGAGCTGGATTTTAACAATCCCCTCGAGCTGCTGGTGGCTACCGTCCTGTCCGCACAGTGCACCGATAAGCGCGTCAATGCCGTAACCCCGGCACTGTTTCGCCGCTATCCCACCGCCGCCGACTATGCGGAGGCGAACCTCGAGGACGTCGAGCAGCTCATCAAGTCCACCGGCTTCTACCGTTCGAAGGCCAAGAGCATCGTGGGCCTCGGCCAGGCCATCGTGGAGAAGCACGGTGGCGAGGTCCCCGGCACGCTCGAGGAGCTGGTGAAGCTCCCCGGCGTGGGGCGCAAGACCGCAAACGTGGTGCTGGGAAACGCTTTCGGCGTGCCGGGCATCACCGTGGATACGCACTTGGGCCGCCTGGCCCGCCGCTGGAAGCTCACGGAGCACGAAGACCCAGTACAGGTCGAGCGCGACCTCATGGAGCTCATCGAGCGCAAGGAATGGACCCTCTATTCCCACCGGGCGATCTTCCACGGTCGCCGAATCTGCCATTCGCGCCGGGCGGCCTGTGGAGCCTGCTTTTTGGCGCGGCAGTGCCCTAGCTTCGGGATGGCGGGGCCGGCTGACCCTGAGGTGGCGTCAACAATGATTAAGTCGGACGACCGCGACCACCTATTAGATATGGCGGGGTTTGGGGAAGCAGGCCAGGTAGACTGATTTCCTGTTATGTCTGCACCTGTCGAACACTCCGCCCGCACGCGCGCGATCATCATCGCGGTCACGCTGGTTGTTGGCATTGCGATTCTTTGCGTGCCGCTGATTGCCGCGCTGCGCGATGATTCTGCGGACGATGTAGGTGCGCCTACTTCTTCTGTGGAGGAGGACGCCCCTTCGGCCCCAGCGGACGACGGGCCTATCGAGGTAGCGAACGAGGTCCGCTGCCCAGAAGGTGCAGGCGCGGGCGCGAGTGAAGGTGAGGGCGAAGTCACTGTGAGCCCCGAGGCGGAGCTGAAAGACGTGCACCTTCCCTGCCTGACAGAGGGCGGTACAGGCAGTGCAGGCAGCGCAGGCGCGTCGCAGACCTCCCTGGCCGAACGCCTGGCGGGCAAGCCTGCGGTCGTGAACGTCTGGGCCTGGTGGTGCGCCCCCTGCCGTGAGGAACTGCCGGTGGTACAGCAACTCGCCGAGCAGAACCCCGAGTGGAATGTCGTGGGAGTGCACCTGGATGCCAAGGGCCAAGCCGGAGCGGACATGCTGCGCGACCTGGAGGTGGATAAACTGCCCAGCTTCCAGGATTCCAACCACACTTTCGACTTCGCGGCGAACCTGCCGAAGGTGGTGCCGCTGACCGTGGTCTACAACCCGGACGGCACCCGCGCGCACCTGTACGCGCAGACCTTCCACAGCGCCGAGGAAATGGAAAAGGCGGTGCAGGAGGTTCTATGACCAGCTCGAATTCGCAGCCGAACACCCACCTAGACCGGTGGCTCGCACGCATGCAAAAGCAGCCAGAACTGCCTTCCAACCTGCCCGAATGGCTGCACGACTTCGCCCGCGACTGCCGTGAGGTGGACATCCACCAGTACCTCAACGACTCCGCCCGGATCGTGCCGGAGGTCGACGAGCACGGCCGCCCGCCCCGCTACTCGGCGGTGCTGATTCTTCTTTCTGGTGACGCCACCTTCTCCCGCCCCGCCGGAACCACAGGCAGGCAGTCCATCCCCACCGACGCAACCATGCTTCTAACCCACCGCGCGCCGACCATGCGCAACCACAGCGGACAGGTGGCCTTCCCCGGCGGGCGTTTGGAGGCAGCCGACGCTGGGCCGGTGGAGACCGCCCTGCGGGAGGCCGAGGAGGAAACGGGGCTGAACCCGGACACGGTGGAGCCGTTTGCAGTGCTGCAGCCGATCTACATTGATCGCTCAAATTTCGCAGTGGTGCCCGTGGTGGCGTGGTGGCGTCAACCCCATGCGGTAAGCTGCCCTACAACCGAAAACGACTGGGTCGAGCCCTACCCCCTGGGCGAGCTGGTAAACCCGGAACGGCGCTTTGAGGTGGGCTTCGCCGGCTGGCGCGGACCGGCCTGGAACCTGCACATCGGCGAGGAAAACCCGCTGGTTCTGTGGGGCTTCACCGGCGGGGTGATCAGCGCCCTGCTGCGCCGCGCGGGCTGGGAGGAACCGTGGTCCAGCGGCGGCGATAGCGGTGCCGAGGGGCCGTGGAACCTTTTCGAAACGCTGGCCGGCTCCGCCAATGGCGAGGCGCTCGGCGAGATGCGGGAAGGGTTCGACAGGGCCAACAAGATGGGCAGGAACGGAGGCGCACCATGAGCGGAGCTACGGGGTCGATGATCCTCGACATTGTGCTGGTGTTCATCTGCCTTGGCGCGGCGATCTCCGGATTCCGGCAGGGCGGGTTTAGCGCCACGCTGAGCTTCGTCGGGGTGGCTCTGGGCGGCTACTTGGGTCTGAAGCTAATTCCGCTCGCCGTGCACTTTGCCGAGGACAAAGTGCCTGATAGCGCCAGCGCACGCTTCTTCGCAGCACTGCTCACCGTGACGGTCGTCGTGGTGATCTGCTACGCCATCGGCTCCGGCTTTGGCGCGAAACTGCGGGATAATATCCGCACGCGGGAGGCTCTAAGGGCGGATTCCGTCGTCGGTTCCATTGTGCAGGTTTTTACAACGCTGCTGATCGTGTGGTTGATCCTCGTGCTGATCGCCACCGGGAACGTCGGCGGCTTCGGGAAGACGATCAAGGGAAGCAAGATCCTCGGTGCGGTGGGCAACGCCGCCCCGGTGTGGTTTAAGCAGCTGCCCGCGCAGACCTCGCAGCTGATCAACGACTCGGGTTTCCCGATGATCGCCGACCCGATGGAGAACCTGCCCACCGCGGAGGTCGATCCGCCGGACAACGCCCTGATGCGTTCCCCGGCGGTGCAGAACACCCGCGACAGCGTGCTGCGCGTGGTTGGCCAGGCGGAACAGTGCAGCCGCATGCTGCAGGGCACCGGTTGGGTGGTTGCCGAGGATACGGTGATGACCAACGCGCACGTGGTGGCCGGAACTAACGAGGTCACGCTGATGACGAAGGACGGCCCGCGTGAGGCACGGGTGGTGTACTACAACCCGCAGGTGGACATCGCCCTGCTCCGCAGCGAGAACCTGCCCTTTGTGCCGATGAAGTGGGCAGAAGGCGAGGGGCAGCAGGGCCAGGATGCGATCGTTATGGGCTATCCCAACGGCGGGCCGTTTAAGGCCACCCCTGCGCGCATCCGCGAGAAATTCGTGGTCAGCGGACCAAACATCTACGCGGATGAGCGGGTGGAGCGCGAGGCGTACTCGCTGCGCGGCTCCGTGGTGCAGGGTAACTCCGGCGGCCCGCTGATCGACAAGGACGGCCACGTGCTGGGAGTCGTGTTCGGTGCCGACATCAACGAGGAGGATACCGGCTACGCCCTGACCAGGGAAGAAGTCATGAAGCACGTCGGGGACGTGACCTCGCACCAGGGCAGCCCAGCGACGGGCGCTTGTGTGGCGGACTAGCGACTAGCGACTCAAGCGCGCAGGTGCTCGCGGAGTAGTTCCGCGACGCACGGCGGATCCTCCACGTGCGGGTAGTGGCCCACGCCGTAAAGCACCTTGTGCTCGGCGGTATCGGCCCTCCGGGCGGACTTCTGCGCCAGGGATTCGTCGTAGATCGGATCCATGCTGCCATCCACCGCCAGCAGCGGCACAGGTGTGGTCGCGGGGAAGGTTCGCTCGAAGCGCATCGCCTCGGGGCGGAAGCGGCTACGGAAAGGCCAGCGCAGGTACTCGCAGGAAAGGTGGGCCACCTTATCCACCTGCATTGCTTCGCGGCGGAGTGCGGCGCTGCGGAAGTAGGCGTCCGTATCCCTAAAACCCGGGGCCACACCCGCCCTAAAGATCTTTTCGGCCGCCGCCGCGTTATCGGCCAACAGCTTGCGTTCCGGAAGGCGCGGCAGTTGGGCGGACAGCAGACGGCGAGCGAAGTGCGGCTGCGAGAACGGCTGGGCCAGGATCCTGCGGAAACGCAGCAGCGGATTGATGGCGGAAAGGGTGACGAAGCTGCGGACGCGCTCCGGGTTGTGAGCCACCAAAGTCCAGGCAACCATGCCGCCGTAGCCGTGGCCAACGACGGTGGCGGTGGTGTGCCCCAGGCCGCGGATCACCCCGGCCATGTCGCTGGCGGCGGTGGTGAGGTCGTAGCCGCGCGGGGTCTTATCCGAACGGCCATAGCCGCGCAGGTCCACGGCGGCCAAGCGCAGGTCTTCGCCCGCAAGCTGCTGCATTAGCGGGCGCCAGTCGAAAGCTCCGCCGCCGAAACCGTGGATCAGCAGCACCAATGGTGCGTTGCGGGGGCCTTGTACGTCTACGCGAAGACGCACACCCCGCGAATGCACGAAGGTGGCATGCGGGGTGTGCGGATCTACAGCGTGAGAATCTTCGGAAGTCATCTCAGGCGCGCGGGGGATTTAGGTGTACATTCCCGGGCGGCGCGCGGAGGAAGAGTTGTTGCCCTTCTGCGGGATCACGGTCTTCAGCTCGCCGACGGACTCGATGGTCTTCTCCGGCTTCTTCACGCCCTTGACCTGCTTCAGGCCGACCAGAGCCAGGATGGCAACCAGAACCAGCATGAACAGGAAGACGACCAGGAAGGCCGCCCAACGCCACATGAAGGTATCCAGCGCCTCGGCGATGGTGAAGAAGAGGAAGAAGGAGCTGTAGGCCAGGATGATGGCGGCAGCGCCGAACAGACCCACGCCGATGCCGGCCTTCTTGGCGGAAGTAGCGATCTCGGTCTTTGCCAGCTCGACCTCGGAACGAACCAGGGAGGAAACCTGCGCGGAGGCATCCTTCACCAGGTCACTGATGCTGGCCTGACCATTGGCATGGCTATCCACGTCCGACAGCGGAATAGCATTAACCTTCGGGTTAAAGCTATCGCGGTCGGTGAACATGCCATCGTGATCGTTGTTGCTCACTGTTAAAACTCCTGGGGGTTACACCTAATTGACTCCCCCTAGTTTGCCAGACCACGGGGAAGATTGCGCGCGCGGGTGCATTATTGTCTTAAATATGTCTGACAATTCTGCGCAAGACCCTCTTGCTGGACTGGCCGAACTGCCCGGAGTGCCGGAGGCAGTGGCCCAAGCCAACGACCACCTGGCGCGCCTGCACCGCCACCCCGCTAACCTGCGTGGCTGGGATGTCACGGGTGCGGAGTCAGTGTTGCGCGGCGCGCGTGCCTCGGCACAACTGGACGGTGGTTCCCCGCGCCTGCCCGAGGACGGCCAGGTGGAGGACCCGATCTTGGCCGGCGCCCTGCGTGCCGCGGAGCTGCTGGCGCCGGACGGTGTGACGGAGACGGTGACTACCTGGCGGCGCGCCCCGCTGCAGATCATCGCGCGCATCAACGCGGTTGCTAGCCCGCAGATGTCCGACCCGGCGTTTCGTCAGAAGGCCGCGGGGGATGCGGAGTTCCTGGTGCCAGGGCGCCCGCGCCGCTCCACGGATGCGCGACTGCAGCTGCTGGGCAAGTTCATTACCGGTGGTACCAAGGTAAACGCGACGGTGCTGTCTGCGGTGATCCACGGCGAGCTGCTGACGTTGCAGCCTTTCGCGGACGCCACCGGCGTGACCGCCCGCGCCTGCTCCCGCCTGGCGACCATCGCCACCGGCCTGGATCCGCGCGGCCTGGGTGTGCCGGAGGTCTGGTGGAACCGTCGGCGCGACGAGTACCAGGCAAAGGCCGAGGGATTCGCCAGCGGCACCCCGGAGGGCGTGGCCGAGTGGATTGTTTTCCATGCCACGGGCCTGTCCGAGGGCTCGCTGGAGGGCAAGTCGATCGCGGACGCGAAGTAGAAGTAGCCGCTAGGCCTCGTCTGAACCTTCCTCGCGCCCGCGCCACCACATCGCCAGACCGGTCGCGGCAATGCCGAGCAGCGCCAGGGTGGCGCCCGCCCCGGCGATCACCGCTGCCTGCGGGAACAGCGGTTCCGGGCGGATGAACTGGCGGATCGGCCACTCGGCCTCCGTCGCCTGCTTCTTCAGGGGACGATCCGGGTTCACGGCAACCGGGTTGCCCACCAGCTTCAGCATGGGGATGTCTGTGGCGGCGTCAGAATAAGCGTAGCTTTTCCCCAGGTCATAGCCGTGTTTGCGGGCGAGCTCTAGGATGCGCTCGACCTTGGCATGCCCCTTGTTGAAGTGCGTGACGGCACCGGTGAAGCGCCCATCCTTTTCCTCCAGTTCGGTGGCGAACAGGTGGTCCACGCCGAGTTCCTTGGCGATGGGCTGCACCATGACGGAGGCCGAGGCGGTCACGATGGCGATACGGTGGCCCATTTTGCGGTGCCATTCGATCAGTTCGCGCGCCTCGGCGTAGATGAACGGGGTGATGACTTCCTGCAGGGCGTCTTGGGCGACCTGGCGCAGGGGCTCGGATTCGCGATCCTTGATGATCCTGGTCAGGGCCTCTTTTGTGGATTCCAGGCCCTCCTCAGAGTGGGTGGAGAGCATGTAGTTGCCCAGCATCGCCATCATCTTCAGCACCTCACCGGTGTTGAGCAGGCCGCGTTCGGCCATCGGGCGGCGGTAGGCCAGGGATGCCGACGTGTCGATGATGGTCTTATCGAGGTCGAAGATGGCCAAAACTCGCTCTGCGCCCGGTGTGCGCGGTGGGTCCTGGTGCTGAGTCACATGCGTCATTCTAGTCAAATTGCACCACTTATGTCACTCTAATCTTGTTGCGTTTCGGGTTATTCACAGGGTCTAGACCCTTTTTTATGACGCCAACCCGACTTTTCCACAGCCAAAAAATCAGGGGTACTTTTACCAGCGTGCAGCTGGGAGCCTTTGGTTCATGGGCGCAGGGAAGTCAGCGAAGCAGAGCAAAGCAGTAGCCAAGAAGGCAAAAGCGGCAGCACGGAAGAAGGGGCGGGAGCGAACTGAACAGCTTCGGCCGGTGATCGTGGACATCGCGGATCCGCTGTGGAACAACGAGGCGCGCATGGTCGTGGCGGTGACCCGCCGGCCGATGATCATTCACGATGGTACGGAGGAGTTTGAGGCGAACCTCCTCCGCGAGCTAGATCGGAAAGACGGGTTTACCTGCCAGAACTCGGCGATCGTGCTGAGTGATAGGGAGAGCGAGCTGACCCGCCACCGGCTGGTGCGGGCGATCCGCGTGGATCAGCTGGAGCCTACCTTGGATGCCGGCGGGGCGATGGTGTTGGCGGAGATGATTGGTTCGAACGACGCCGTGCGCATCGCGGTGAGCTCCGCCGTAGGTGGTGCGGGATCCAGCCTGTTTGCAGCGCAGCTGGCCTACTACATGTCCTGCGAGGGAAGGCCTGCGGTGTTGCTGGACGCCGACCCGCATTCCTGCGGCCTGGACCTGGTGCTGGGCAAAGAGCGGCGGCCGGGGCTGACCCGCAACCAGATCCCCGCCGACTGCGACTTCGACCAGCTGCGCAGCCACCTGCTGATGCTCGGCTTCGACAGCGCGGGCGGCAAGAAGATCAGCGCGGATGGCGGAGCCGTTCCCGTGATCTACGCCGACCGCTACCCGACTTTCGGGGCGCACAGCGGCGGTAGGGGATTGGACGTGGGCCAGCTAGCCGGGTTGATGCATGCGGATGACCTGGTGGTGGACTGTGGCCGCAGCCTGCCAGTGGCCGATAGCGCGAGCGCCGGATGGCAGGAGCAGTGGGGTGAAGGGGAGCCCGACGTGCACATCCTGGTGGCACCCCTAACCATCCAGGGAGCGACCGCCGCCAGCGCGCTGCGGAACAGAATGCTGGAAAACGACCGAACCAAGCCGCTGATCGTGTTGCGGGAAGTTCCCGGTGCTTCCACCTCTGTGGCTGTCGCCGCGATGATGATGGACGAGGTTCCGGTGGCAGTGATTCGCCACGACGACCAGTGCACTGCCGCCCTGGATCGAGGCGAGGCCGAGTACTGGATTGAAAGCTCGCTGAAGCACGACCGCGCCCGCGAGCCGGTGCGCGAGGTGTGGGAGAAGATCCAGCACATCGTCGGCAACTGCGCGCTACCAATCGCGAGCTAGGGGATAACAGGGACGGGGGAGACGCAGGTGGCGTCACGAAGAAAGAAGACCAGGAACAGTCAGCCGGAACCAGAGCGCGGGCTGCTGGCGATCGTGCGCGACGACCTGGCCGAACAGGGGATTAGCAGGCCGGACGAGCACGATCTTTCGCGGAGTCTGCATTTGATCGGAAAGGCGAGTGTAGAGAACGTGCGGACTCTGCAGCGGGAGTTTAGCGGGCTGGGGCCGTTGGCAGGACCGCTGCAGGATGCGCAGGTGACGGACGTGGTGCTCAACGGGGATGGCAGCGTGTGGGCGGATCGGGGCGAGGGAATGCAGCCCATAGATGGAGTGCAGATAGGCGTGGAGGCGGCGCGCGACCTGGCGGTGCGGATGGCAACGCTGTGCGGGGAGCGGCTGGACGAGGCCCGGCCCTTTGCCGACGGGGTGCTGCGCGAGCTGCCTCCGGACGTACCGGCGCAGGCGATCCGCGTGCATACACTGCTGGCTCCGCCGGCGGCGGGCGGAAGTTGCATTAGCCTGCGCGCGATCAAGGGGCAGAAGAACTCCCTAGACGCGCTGGTGCAAGGCGGCCTGGCAAGCGAGGAGACGGCGGATGTGCTGCGGCGTATCGTGCGGGCGCGGAGGAACATCCTGATTAGCGGCGGGACGGGTGCGGGGAAGACGACCCTGCTGGCCGCGCTGCTGGCGGAGGTGGCCTACGACCAGCGGCTGCTCGTGGTGGAGGACACCCCGGAGCTGCTGATCGACCATCCGCACGTCGTGGCGCTAGCTACCCGCGAAGGCAATGCGGAGGGGGCGGGGGCGATCTCCATGACGGCGCTGGTGAAGCAGAGCCTGCGCATGCGTCCCGACCGCATCGTGGTGGGTGAGATCCGCGGCCCCGAAGTGGCGGATCTGTTGGTTGCCCTGAACACCGGGCATGCGGGCAGTGCGGGCACCATCCACGCGAACGACCCGGCCAGTGTGCCCGGGCGGCTGGAGGCGCTGGGCGCGATGGCCGGGCTGGATCGGATTGCACTGACCCGCCAGGTAATCGACGGGATAGACGTTGTGTTGCACGTTTCGCGCACAGAGCAGGGGCGACGGCTGACGCACATCGGGCGGCTGGTCGGCGACGAGCGGGCGCGCATCGAGGTGCTGTGGCACTGGCGCGACGGCGCCCGCGAGGGGTTTGAGGAGTTCAGCGATGAGCCGGGCTGTGGAGGGGGAGCGCTATGATTCCAGCACTTGCGGTGGTGGCGGCCGCATTGATGGTGGCCTTCACCCTCAAGATCGTGGTGGGACGGATGCTGCGGACGCGCCGGCAGATGAAAACCCTGGCCGACGTGCGCGATGTGGTGGATGCCATCGCCCGCGAAGTAGCTGCAGGCGCCCGCCCCCTGGAAGCCGTCGAGCACGCGGCTGAGGGGTTGAAGTCCGAGGCGCTGCGTCACGAGCTGGACGTCGCCTGCGTGAAGGTGCGTCTGGGCGCAGCGCCGGGCGCAGAGTCTGCTAGTTCCGCGCCGGGCAGCGACACCCCTCGATTCCTGGCCCATCTATTTCACATTTGGGGCATTTCCCACCGCCACGGCGTGGGGTTGTCAGCGCTGGCACGGGCACACGTGACCGACATTGATGCGCAGTTGGCGCACATTTCCAAGTCCACCTCCGCGACGGCGGGCGCGCGGCTAACGGTCACGGTGCTGCTGGCACTGCCGGTTGGCGCGGTGGTGTTGGGGCAGAGCAGCGGGCTGGGCACGCTGACTTTCCTGCTGACGAATGTGCTGGGAGTACTGCTTTTCTTGGCCGGGGTGGGGTTGGTGTGCGCCGGCACCCTGTGGACGGAGCATCTGAGCGAATCGCTGACCACATCACCGCTGGGCGGAGTGGGTGTGCGGGCCGGACCTGCTGGCTCCACACCCTTGGGTCCGCTGGATGCGGCCCGCGCCCTCGACGTTTCCGCGGCTGCGCTGCGTGCCGGAAAGGCATTGTTGCCAGCCTGGGACGTGGGGGTGGGGCAGTTAATCCACGATGGTGAACACGATGGGGAAGGGAAACTCGGCCGCGCCATGGCGCTGCTGAACCTCGGTGGAGGAAAAGACGCCTGGCTTACGCTGGCCGAGCATTCCCTCTTTGGCCCCATCGCCCGCCAAGCGGCGCAGCAAACCCGCGCCGGAACATCGCTTGCCGATGGAATGCATCAACAGGCCGAACACCTCCGCCGCGTTGCCGCCGATAAGGCAACCGCCGGAGCCGAAAAGGTCTTGATCGCCTTAGCGGCACCACTGACCCTCTGCTTCCTCCCGGCCTTCGTCTTCGTCGGCTTGATACCGCTGGCCATCGGAATGGCCTCGCTCTAGGAGCTATGGGTACCGACGCGAGGTAAGGGCCACTCCCGGAGAAGCAACTCACACCGACATCCGACATCTACCGATCACAACTCACTCAACACGGCGGCGCGCCTTTCGTACCGCCGGGGAAGGATACTGACCATGACCACTCCAACCATCACCGTGCCAACTACCCTCACTCCAACTACACCCACGTCAACCGCTTTCACGCCGGATGTGGCGCCGGAGCAACTCCAGCCTGCGCCGGTCAAGACGGATCCGAGCATTGGAATCTCGGAAGAAACGTATTCTGACCTGCACCCAATCACCCGTTGGTGGAACCAGATTATTGGTGCTATCTATAGTCGATACGCCGATGATCGGGGTATGTCGACGGTGGAATACGCCTTGGGATGCGTCGCTGCAGCTGCACTCGGAGCGCTGCTGTACACCGTCGTGACCTCGGACACCGTGGAACAGGCACTCAGTGGAATCTTCGATAGAGCACTGAACACGAAGTAGCCCGGAAGGCTCCTCGCTAGCCTCCGGGGTCACACAGCGCCCCGCGTTCCTGAGCTCTTCAAGGCTCGGGCGCGTGGGGGCGTCACTAAAAATACGCACCACGAACTACAACATCACGAACTACACACAACAATCTTTAACCAGGAACGAACATGAACACAGTCGAAGGCGCTATCGTCCTGTCCGCCATAACGCTCGTCGCGGGTGGATCCGCCGCGGGATTGGTCACCATGTCACAGGCCGCCACGGCGCAATCACTGGCACGGACCGTGGCCCGGGCCGAAGCGCGCGGCGGCGATGGGGTTGCTCTCGCTAGGCAGATTGACGCCACCGCTGACGTCTCCACATCCCGCGAAGGTAGTGCGGAATCGCCGCTTGTGCGGGTGAAAGTCACCAAGGACGGGGCGCTGTTCGACGTTCACGGCGAGGCCGTCACGCTGGTGGAGCCCGACGGGGAATAGGGGAGGTGGAGACGAGCTCATGAGCACCGTCTATGGGGCGATGATCACGCTCGGCATCCTGTCGATGGTTTCCCTGTTGGCGCTCGGCAGCGCCATGCTGGGACACAAGGAGCAGGCCAGTACGGCCGCGGACCTAGCCGCGCTATCGGCCGCGATGGTGGTGCAGACGGGCGAGGGCGAGCCGTGCGATACGGCGCGCAGCATCGCCGGCGCGAACGGCGCCGACGTGGAAAGCTGCGAGGTCAAAGGCGAGTTCGTGACGGTGGACGTCACCACCCGCATGGGATCGAACTCGCGTATCCTCCCGCAGAAGGCGCAGGCCACTGCCGGGCCGGCGGAGTAGCCAGGCAGTGTACTGCGGGCGTACCGCGATGTGGCGCGGGGCGTGGCGCAAAGCCGCGCTTACGCAGGCTAAGCGTTGCGGAACAGCTCAGCCAGGAACGGGGTGGAGTGCACCTGCGAAGCGGGGACGGTCCCGCCGTGATCGGTGGGATACCAGTGCACCTCCACCCGCTGGTTACGGCTGCGCATATCCCCTATGAACTGGTTGATCCACATGTCCGTGTTCAAGATGATGCCGATAGGGGTGGGTACGTCCATGTCCTTCAGACCGTGGCCCAGGAAAACCGGCTTATCGTAGCCGGTCGCAGGCGTTTGCATGAACTCGCGCAGCGCGGGCTCCAGGCCCGGCACCTCGCGGAGCGGCTTCGAAAACGCTCGGGCAACATTCGTGCCCTTCAGGGCTTCGGAAAGCTCCGGATAACAAGAATCCTCAGCGGCCTTCACCATGCGCTTGCCCTCGTCAGTCAGGGCGGAATCGACGTCCACGTTCGGGTTGGCCTCCCGGAACGCCGCGACAATATACATCGCGTAAGTGTTCAACCCTGCCGGCAAGGGAACGGGCGGGAAGGTCGGGCTGCCCGCCAATACGATCTCCTCTACATAAGCCGGAGCGCCCGTGGCCACCGTGCCCAGGAAGTTCAGGTTCGCCTGTTGGCTCCGTTTCGTGGCGCGCAAAGCGACGTGCAGGGCCGCGCCGCCGCCCTGGGACTGGCCAATCACCGCCCAGTTGCGGGAAAGCTTCTGGCCACCCTGCTTCACCGCAGGCAGATCCTGCGCGGCGATCACGGAATCTACCACGTTAGCGGCGGTGGACTTGCCGTTGAGGTAGCTCATCAGTCCCTCGGTGCCCATACCCGCATAGTCGCTGGCGACGATCGCATACCCCTGGTTGAGCCAATGGTTCAGATAGTCCTGATCCCGCTGGGAGCGTGGATTCATTGACGGGGTGCACTGATCCGCCAGCCCCACCGTTCCGTGTGCCCACGCCAGCACTGGCCAGCCACCAGCCGGAGCCTTGCCCTTCGGGAAGAACACCGCGCCGGTGGAAGGCGATACCGCCCCGTGCTGGTTGGTCGTCGAGTAGCTAAAACGGAACTGCTGGCCAGCAGCGGTCAAGCCGACAGCCGGATCAAGTGGAACAGTGTTCATCAGCGCCCCCGCCTTAGCTGGAACCGCGCCGATCTTCAGCCCACTATCCACCGGGCTGCCCGCGAAGGGAGCCGGGGTACGCATCGGCTCGCCCTTGTTGACCAGCGCGGAAGCGCTCGACTGGAGCCCAGACGGCGCCGCGGACTGCGCGGTGGCCACCCCGCCCATCCCGGACAACGCAATCAAGGACATCGTGGCGGCAATGCTCGCCTTAAAACTCCGCCGGAACCCATTGTGATTTTTCCCAGGAAAAGACTTCATGCGGAAAAGTATATTCTTAGGCAAGCCGGGATGTGGGCGTCCCAAAGAAAAAACAGTGAACTAACCCGCCGCCCCGGCCAGTGCCCGCAACAACAACACCGCGCCCGCCTTGAACAGCGGATCGTTGCCGTTACCGCACTTCGGCGACTGCACACAAGACGGGCAACCGGACTCGCACTCGCAGGTCTCCACGGTCTCGGCGGTGGCGGCCATCCACTCGGCAAAGCGTGCAAAGCCCTGCTCGGCGAAACCCGCACCACCCGCATAACCGTCGTACACAAACACCGTCGGCAAACCCGTATCCGCATGCAAAGCGGTAGAAACACCACCAATATCCCAACGGTCGCACGTCGCAATCAGTGGCAACAGGCCGATCGCTGCATGCTCAGCAGCATGCAACGTCCCCGGCCACGTCGGCTCCGGCAGTCCCAGATCCAGCAGCACGTCCGGATCCACGGTATAAGCCACCGCGCGGGTGCGCAGCGACTCCGGCGGCACGTCCAGAGGCACGGTCTCCAGGATCTCGCCACCCGGCAGGCGCTTACGATAACCGCTGACGGTATGCGAAACCTCCACGTCCACATCCGCCAGCCACACCCCGTCGCAGACCTTGCGCGTCCCCCGGGTGCGCCGTACCGCAATGTCGGTATCGCGGATCACCTGGGTGGTGTACTCCGGGAACTCCGGCCGCACCCACGCCACGGATTCCTCCAGGTCCAGCAGTTGCACCACGAACGTCTCGCCCTGGTGCATATACACCGCCCCGGTGTGCACGTCCGACGTCGCGCGCGACTGATCCACCGTGCCCAGCAGTCGGCCGGAATCGGCCTCCACAATCGCCACCTGGGTCGCCGCCCCGCCGCGAATCGAGACCCGCGAATGCACCTGCTCCGCTACCTTCAGGTCTGCGAATATGCCTCGCGGCCTGCGCTTCAGTGCGCCCTGGCGCAGCAGGTGCTCCACCACTCGCTCCGCGCCCCAGTGCTCAACCTCCGCCTCGGACAGGGGCTTCTCCGCGGCCGCGCACACCACGTGGTCTGCCAGCACGTAGGGGTTCGTCGGGTCGAACACTGTGTTCTCCACTGGCCGATCCAGCAAAGCCTCCGGGTGGTGCAGAAGGTACGTATCCATCGGATCGTCTGCGCCGACCAACACCACTAGCGCACCCTGCCCGCGCCTGCCCGCGCGCCCGGCCTGCTGCCGGAAGCTGGCGATAGTGCCAGGGAAGCCGCTGGTCACCACCACATCTAGCCCGCCGACGTCGATGCCCAGCTCCAGTGCATTCGTCGAGGCGATGCCCAGTAGCTCGCCGTTGTCGAAGCGACGCTCCAGCTCGCGGCGATCCTCCGGGGTGTAACCCGCGCGATAGGCCGCCACCCGCACCGCATCCGCGCTGCGCCCCAGCGCCGACAGTTTCTCCGCGGCGGCGACGGAAACCACCTCCGCGCTGCGCCGGGAGCGCACGAAAGTCAGCGTCCGCGCGCCCTGGGCGATCGCCAACCCCATCACGTCCGCAGCCTCGGAGTTCGCCGCCCGCCGCACCGGAGCGCCATTCTCGCCCTCCACGTCCGGCAGGAATCCGGGTTCCCACAGCGCGACGGTTCGCTCGCCCGCGGGTGCCCCGTCATGGGTCACTGCCACTACCTCTGGCCGCCCCGTCAGCCGGCGCGCGTGTGCCGCCGGATCCACGCTGGTCGCGGACGCCAAAACGATGGTCGGCGCCGTCCCACACAGCCGCAAAAGCCTGCGCAGCACCATCGCCACGTGCGCGCCAAACACCCCGCGGTACACGTGGCACTCGTCGATCACCACATAGCGCAGCGTGCGCAGCAGCCGGCTCCACGACTGCGGATTCCCCAGGATCGAGGCGTGCAGCATGTCCGGGTTCGTCACAATCACCCGCGCCTGGTCGCGGATCACCCGTCGCGTCTCAGGCGGAGTGTCGCCGTCGTAAGTGGCCACCATGATGTCGTTCAGGTTCGCCGCGCCCGCGCACATCCGCGCCAGCGCCGCCCGCTGGTCCTGCGCCAGGGCCTTCGTCGGTGCAATATAAAGAGCCGTCGCGGTGCTCGCCGTAGCGAGGTCGCTCAGGGCCGCTAGCTGGTAACCGAGGCTCTTTCCGGACGCCGTGCCGGTGGCAACCACCACATCCCGGCCCGCGTGCGCGTGGTTCGCGGTCTCCACCTGGTGCGACCAGGGGGTAGGAATTCCCTGCTCATGCAGGTATTTCACCAGAGTCTCGTCGGCCCAGTCCGGCCACTGCGCCGTCTGTGATGGGCGGGCGGGGATGGTGCGTGTATGGGTGACGGTGGAGCGCGGAAATTCGGGCGTCAGATCGGCCAGCAGTTCCTCGCCGAACGACGGGGCTGTGCCGCTCGCTGCGCTGTTTGCCGTGCTGCCCGCGGGATCGTCGGGCGCGGAGTCTGGGGTAGGGGGCGTGGGGTCGGACATTAAAGTCAGTTCTAGACCCATTAGGGGGTGGATACAAGTTATTGTCCTGCGGAATCCACACTCGTCCGAATGTTTAACCCGCAACGTGGCAGACTGTCGTGTGGTTATTAAAATCCTCGGAACTTTTCCGCTCGCCTCGGCGTGAGGTGGGGTCTCGTTGGGTTTTGGGCCGAATGGGTTGGAAACGAAGTATCTTCCGACCTCGGCGTTTGGTGGTCGCAGAAGACTTGCGCCGGACAGATTCAATAAGATAGGTAGAAATTCATGGCACAGGGAACCGTCAAGTGGTTCAACGCGGAGAAGGGCTTTGGCTTCATCGCCCCGGACGACGGATCTTCCGACGTCTTCGTCCACTACTCTGAGATCCAGGGCAGCGGCTTCCGCACCCTCGAGGAGAACCAGAAGGTCGAGTTCGAGATCGGCGAGGGCGCCAAGGGCCCGCAGGCTCAGAACGTCACGGCGCTTTAAACCCACAGGGTTTTAGCAAGCCCCCGCCAGCGGTGCATATCGCGCCCAGGCGGGGGCTTCGCCGGTTAAGGCCGCGCCTACCCCGGTTGCAAATAAATTGCGTAAACCGCGTAGTGTCGCTTAGAAATGCGTAAGTGGCCCCCGGAAAGAACCATTGCGATAAACCTGTATAAACAATGGCACCCGGCAAACTTAAAATTTTGAAGGATGTGTGAGATCAACCGATGGCAAACGATGACGTCAAGCGTCTAGTGATCGTTGAGTCGGCGACGAAGGCCAAGAAGATCGCCCCGATCCTGGGGCCGAACTACATCGTCGAGGCTTCCGTCGGGCACATCCGTGACCTCCCCCGGGGCGCGGCAGACGTACCGGCCAAGTATAAAAAGGAGCCGTGGGCGCGTCTGGGCGTCAACGTCGATAAAGATTTCGAGGCGCTTTACGTCGTCAGCCCGGACAAGAAAAAGAAGGTCTCCGACCTGAAGGCCAAACTCAAGCAGGTCGATGAGCTGTACCTGGCGACAGACCCCGACCGTGAGGGTGAGGCTATCGCGTGGCATCTGCTTGAGGTGCTGAAGCCGAAGGTGCCGGTGCGCCGCATGGTGTTCCACGAGATTACGAAGAACGCCATCCTCGAGGCCGCGCAGAACACCCGCGAGCTCGATTACGACCTGGTCGATGCGCAGGAATCCCGCCGCGTACTGGATCGCCTGTACGGCTACGAGGTCTCCCCGGTGCTGTGGAAGAAGGTCATGCCGCGACTATCCGCCGGTCGCGTGCAGTCCGTCGCCACCCGCGTGATCGTGGAGCGCGAGCGCGAGCGCATGAAGTTTATCGCCGCCGAGTACTGGGACTTGAGCGCCACGTTCGGCGTGGTAGATGCTGTTTCTTCTTCTCTTGATGACGCCGCCCCGGACTCCTTTGAAGCACGGCTGGCAACGGTCGCCGGCAAGCGCGTGGCTCAGGGCCGTGACTTTGGCGACGACGGCAAGCTGAAGGCCAGCGCAAAGGAAACATTTGTCCTGGACGGGGCGAAGGCGAAGTCCCTGGCCGACGGACTGCAGGGCCAGGAGTTCGCCGTGACGGCGGTGGAGGAAAAGCCCTACACTCGCCGCCCGTACCCGCCGTTTATGACCTCTACCCTGCAGCAGGAGGCCGGCCGCAAGCTCCGCTTTACCTCAGAGCGCACGATGCGCATTGCTCAGCGCCTGTACGAAAACGGCCACATTACTTATATGCGTACCGACTCGACCACCCTGTCGACCGCCGGTATCGAGGCCGCCCGCAGGCAGGCCAAGGAGCTCTACGGAGCGAAGTTCGTGGCCGACGGCCCGCGCCAGTACTCCCGCAAAGTGAAGAACTCGCAGGAGGCCCACGAGGCAATCCGCCCGGCGGGCGAGACCTTCCAGACTCCCGGCCAGCTAAGCAACCAGCTGGATGCCGAGGAGTTCAAACTCTACGAGCTGATTTGGCAGCGCACCGTGGCCTCCCAGATGGCCGACGCGAAGGGCCAGTCCATGAAGCTAACCGTCGCCGGCGACGCAAAGTCGGGCGAGACCTGTGAATTTACCGCAACCGGGCGCACCCTGACCTTTCCAGGATTCCTGAAGGCCTACGTGGAGGTCAGCCGCACCGCCGATGGCCGCGACGTCGCCGATAACGCGGAAAAGCGACTGCCGCAGCTGACCAAGGGCGACGAGCTGAACGCGCGGGACGTGGCCGCCGACGGCCACTCGACGAACCCGCCTGCCCGCTATACCGAGGCCTCGCTGGTGAAGAAGATGGAGGAGATGGGCATTGGCCGCCCGTCGACCTATGCATCCATCATTCGCACCATCCAGGACCGCGGCTACGTGCTGCCGCGCGGCAACGCACTGGTGCCATCGTGGGTGGCCTTCGCCGTCGTCGGCCTGCTGGAGCAGAACTTCGGTGCCCTGGTGGACTACGACTTCACCTCCGCGATGGAAGACGAGCTGGATGCCATCGCCGCCGGAGATCAGGACCGCGTGAACTGGCTGAAGGGCTTCTACTTCGGCGATAGCTCCCGCCCGGAGGCTCCGGGCGCGGTGGTGCCCCGCCTGGGTGGCTTGAAGCACATCGTGGGCGACAACCTGGAGCAGATCGATGCCCGCCGGGTGAACTCCCTGCACATTTTCGACGATGAAAACGGCGTGCCGATCGTCGTCCGCGTGGGCCGCTACGGCCCCTACCTGGAGCGCATCAAGCCGGCACCGGCAGGGGCGCCGGAGGGTACCGAGCCGGAGGTGCAGCGCGCTAACCTGCCGGAATCCATGACCCCGGACGGGCTGACCCTGGAGGTGGCCGAGAAGCTCTTCGCCACCCCGCAGGGTGGCCGAGAGCTGGGCACCAACCCGGCCAACGGGCGCACTATCGTTGCCCGCGAGGGACGCTACGGCCCTTACGTCACCGAGGTGCTCGGCGAAGACGAGGAATCCCGAGTGGCCGAGGAGGCCGTGAAGGTCTGGGAGGCCGAGCGCGACGAGCAGGATCGCGAGCGTGAGGCTGAGGGCAAGAAGCCGCTGAGCCGCGAGACCAAGACAGCGCAGGCGCAGAAGGAAAAACGCGTCAAGCAGATCGTCGAGGAGACACTGAAGCCCAAGACCGCCAGCTTGTTCAGCGGCATGGAGCCAGCCAGCGTGACGCTGGAGGAGGCTTTGAAGCTCATGAGCCTGCCGCGCGAGGTGGGCGTCGACCCGAGCGACAACGAGGTGATCACCGCCCAGAACGGTCGCTACGGCCCCTACCTCAAGAAGGGCAAGGATTCCCGCTCGCTGGCCAACGAGGAGCAGATCTTTACGATCACCCTCGACGAAGCTCGTCGCATTTACGCCGAGCCGAAGCGCCGCGGCCGAGCGGCCGCGCAGCCGCCGCTGAAGCAGCTGGGTGATAACGACGTGTCCGGCAAGCCGATGACCGTCAAGGACGGTCGCTTCGGCGCTTATGTCACGGATGGCACCACCAATGCCTCCCTGCGCAAGGGCGATACTCCGGAGACGATGACTGACGCCCGCGCGAACGAGCTGCTGTCGGAGCGGCGCGCCAAGCAGGCAGCCGAGGGTTCGGCACCTGCGAAGTCGAGCCGCAAGGCCGCAAAGAAGTCGGCCAAGAAAACGACGAAGAAGACGTCCAAGAAGGCAGCAAAGAAGACGACGAAAAAGACGGCGAAAAAGCCGCCGACGCTGACCAAGCGCACGGTGAAGAAGTCTCGCTAAATCGCCCTTACTTTTGGGTGGGAACTGATACGTTCATCAGCATGCACCAGCTCCCGAACTTCACCGTCGTCACCCTGGCCCCGAACCTGCCAGGCCCCGTTGCCGCCAAGCGCCTGCATGAGCTCGGCGGCACCGTCATCAAGGTCGAAGGCCCCGGCAAGGCTGCCGACCCCATGCGCCTGTACTGCGAGCCCTACTACCAGCACTTGGTGGAGGGGCAGGAGGTTCGCAGCATCGACCTGAAGCAGGAATCCGGCTTGCAGGAACTACACGAACTGCTGGCAGAGGCGGATCTGCTGCTCACGAGCTCCCGCCCTGCCTCGCTGCAGCGCCTGGGGCTCGGCTGGGAAGATCTTCGCGCGCGCTACCCGTCGCTGGCGCAGGTGGCGATCGTTGGCCACTCCGGAGAGCACGTCGACGTCGCCGGCCACGACCTGACCTATGAAGCACACGCAGGCACCCTTTCCTTTAACGGCGATGAGCCCGTCATGCCCGTGGTACCTATCGCTGACCTGGCGGGCGCGGAACGCGCCGTCTCGCAGGCGCTGGCAGCCCTATGGCAGGCTAGCGCCACCGGCCAGGGCAGCTACCACGAGGTCGCCCTGGCGGACATGGCCACGGAGTTCGCCACACCCGCCCGCTTCCGCCTGACCGGCCCGGACACTCTGCTTGGTGGCCTTCTGCCGGGTTACGGCCTCTACCAGGCTGAGTGTGGGGGCTGGGTGGCTATCGCTGCGCTGGAGCCGCATTTCTTCGTCGGCCTCATCGAGGCGCTGCACGAGGAAGGCCTGTTGCCGGAGGGCACCACGGCCGAGCAGCTGCAATCCAAGGGGATCACCGCCGAGCAGCTGGCCGCGGCAGTGGGGCAGAAGACGGCGGCGTGGTGGGACGAGGTGGCGTCGAAAAGAAACCTCCCCATCGCCGCAGTACGGCGCGGGGCCTAAGCCTCCGAACGGTCGGCCAAGGTCGCGCGGATGGGGCGGGCGATCTGTGTCATCTCGCGGCGGCCGCGCAGCTCCACGGACTTCATCATGGTCCAGCGAGCCTGCTCGGCCTCGTTGGCCGCGCGCAGAGTTACGGCACTTGTCAGCACCTGTCCGGGGGTGTTCTTCGCCAGATCCGTCAGGCGGGCGGCCTGGTTCACAGCGTCGCCGATGACGGTGTACTCGAAGCGATCCTTCGCGCCGATGTGGCCCGCGACGACGGAACCGGCGGCCACGCCAACTCCCGCGGCGAATTCCAAGCCCTGCAGCTTCGCCTTTAGCTCGCGGGCGGCGGCTAGTGCGTGGCCGGCCACATCGTCCAGCGGCAGAGGTGCACCGAACACAGCCAGCGCGGCATCACCCTCGAACTTGTTGATGATGCCCTTGTTGGCGTGCACGACCTCCACCACGCGGTCGAAGAACTCGTTGAGGGCCTTCACCACGTGCTGCGGTTCCTTCTCCGTGGCAAACCCGGTGGAGCCGATCACGTCCACGAAGAGCACGGCCACGTGCCGAGTTTCGCCGCCTAGCTCCGGCTTTTCCTCCAGCGCGCGGCGGGCGACCTCGGTGCCGACATAGCGGCCGAAGAGGTCCGATACCCGCTGGCGCTCCTGCAAACCGCGCATCATCTCGTTGAAGCCGGCCTGCAGCACGCCGATCTCCGAGGAGTCGTAGATTCGCACGTCCGTGTTCACCTTGCCCCGGCGCACGCGGTTGATGGCGTATTGCAGTTCGCGGATCGGGTCGGCCACAGCCATTGAGAACAACATGGTTCCCATGAAGCCGGTCAGTAGAGTGGTCAGCGCCAGCGCCAGCATTGCCGGAATGATGCCGCCGGAGTCTTCTGGGTAGAACTCGGTGGCCGCAGCGAAGAGCAGCAGCACCATGCCCAGCACGGGCACGGCGGAGGTCAGTGCCCACGTAGTCATCAGGCGGTGCGAAAGAGGGGAGAGTCGCGAGTGGTCCGGTGCGCCCTTCGCCAGCGCCTTCGCGGCGACGGGACGCACCAGGCGCTCGGCCTCCATGTACGTCATCAGGCTCACCATCATTCCGCCGAGCGTGGCCGTCACACCGACGGTTATGCCCCACTCAGTGCTATGCCTCCAGGCCACGACGGTGAACAGCACCACCCCGATGCCCCACAGCACAATGCCCGTGATTGTCTGCAGCAACGGAATGCGCAGCACCAGGTCGCGCACCATGTTCGGGTCGTAGGCCTGGGGCGTGCGCTGCCAGCGCAGCACGGGGGCGAAGAAGTACAAAGTCATCGCGATGCCGGCGACCACGGCCACCCCGAAATAGATCAGGTACAGCGAGGCGATGGTGGTATCAGGGCTCGTCAGCTCGCGCGCGGCGGGCAGCGGAATGAAGAAACGCAGGAACGTCGCCACGGCGGTCGCCCCGATGACGTTCGTGGCCAGAACGGTTGCTGCGTACAGGGGCCAGGAGGTTCCCCAGGCCCACGAGAGGTAGCGCAGCAGTTGTTTCATGCCCTTCAGATTAACTCACGCCGCCCCATGCCGGGTGCGTCTGTCCTGTCCTCGTTGATAGCTACACTGAGTAACCATGACGGAAACCACACCGGCCACTACTGCGGCCACTACCCGGGGCACCGCCGCCGAAGACGCGCCAGGGGTTTTCGGGCGCATCACGGCGGAATCTGTCCGCCGCCCGCTGCAGAGGGCTGTGGAGGATCCGCAGGCGATGACCCACTCGTGGCTGTTTACCGGCCCGCCCGGCTCGGGGCGTTCCATCGCGGCGAAGGTCTTCGCCACCGCGTTGGTGTGCCCGCACGGTGGCTGCGGCGAGTGCGACCAGTGCCGTAGTGCCGCCGCGGGCACGCACCCGGACATCCTGTGGGTTTCCACAACCGGTGTGGTGCTGACGGTCGACGAGATCCGCGGTGCCATCCACGAGGCCGCAAACATGCCCACCGTCGCCCGCTGGCGCGTGGTGGTTGTGGAAGATGCCGACCGCCTGAACGATGCCGCCGCCAACGCTTTGCTGAAGTCCGTCGAGGAACCGCCTGCTCGCACCGTCTTCCTGCTCTGCGCCCCCTCGACCGACCCTTCGGACATTGCGATCACCCTGCGGTCGCGCTGCCGCCACGTGTATGTGCCCACTCCCTCGCCGGCGGCGGTTAAGGGTGTTTTGCTTAGTGACGCCACCTTAGGCCTCAACGAAACCCAAGCCCAATGGGCCGCCGACGTTTCGGCCGGACACATTGGAAGGGCTCGTCACCTAGCCAGCGACGAGGCCGCCCGCACCAAACGCGCCACTGCGCTGAAGCTGCCGCAGCTGGTGTACGAGCCCAACGCGCTGTACCGCTTCACCTCCGAGCTGGTGAAGAAGGCCGAGGAGGAGGCCGCCAGCGAGCTGGAGAAGCTGGATCAGCGGGAGCGTGAGGAACTGGAGAGCAGCCTTGGCGTGGGCGCGAAAGGCAAGGGTGCTGCAAAGGCCCAGCGGGGGGCGTCCGGAAGAATGAAAGAGCTAGAAAAAGAGCAGAAGAACCGGCGCACCAGAAGAACCCGCGACTCGCTTGACCTGGCGCTGATCGACATTGCTGGGCTGTACCGCGACGCGATGCTGCAGGCCGCGGGTGCGGTGGATGGCGATGGCGTGCCGGTGGGCGGCCACCAGCACCCGGACATGGCGGCAACGTCGAAGGAACTGGCGCGCCGCAATAGTGCGTCGGCTCTGGTGAGCTGCATAGATGCGGTGATGGAATGCCGCGAGGTGCTGGGGTACAACGTGCGGCCTGAGGTGGCGCTGGATGCGATGGCCGGGCGCCTGCAGCAGTGCTGTGGGGTGGCCTAGCGGGTTTCCGGGCTAACCCCAGGTGGCGTTTTGGTGCTCAGGGTTTGCGTCGGCTAGGATAACGCTTCGTACTTAATGTACGCGCCGCTTTAGCTCAGTCGGCAGAGCGTTTCACTCGTAATGAAAAGGTCGCGAGTTCGATTCTCGCAAGCGGCTCCATGTCATGAGTCGCGACATGGTTGACACTTCAGTCGCGATACTCATTTCGTTCAACCCCCACCTTGACCCGGCAGTCGTTGTAGAACTCACCATAACCGGCGATGGCATCTTCCAGTTCCTGGTTGGTGTTCCACATCCTCCCATAAAACATATTGTTTTCATCGGACCAAAGAGTCCCTCACAAGCTGCATTGTCAGGGCTGTATCCTTTTTCGACATCGACCGGGTAATCCCAAAGAGCGATCTAAGCGGTCAGTACGTGTCATTGAAGCATGCCAGCTTTAACTGAGTCCGGAACCCGGCTAAGTGTAGGGACAGTCAACGACCTCTACAAAGCGTAACTAAACCCAGAGCATTTCAAGGCTTCGTTTTTTCGGCGGATGCTGGTGGGGGCAGCTTATCGAACAGGTGCGGGTAGCGTTTTTGCATGGCTGCAGACAGGGAAGGGTCCGTTAGGAGGTGGGTTAGTTGGGTCAGAATGTCTTGCGGGTGCGCGCTTGGAGCGTTCTTGAGCGTAGTTCTAATGCCTTCGTGAAATTCTTTCTTGAGGTTGGTGATAGCAGTAGTCATTTCACGGCCCGCGGGGGTGAGAGCGTGGAGGGTTACTCTTTTATCTTCAGCAGATTGAGACGTCATTGTGAGTCGTTTCTCTGCGAGGGTAGCGAGGAGTCGACTAGGGCTTCCTGATTCACAGATGAGGTAATCGCCGACTTCTCGTGTGCTCATGGGGCCATATGTGCCGATGATTTCGATGGCTTCGGCTTGAGAGTTAGTGAGTTCAAGTTGTGAGAACAAAGCGTTGAGCTGGCGATTCCCCTGGCGTTGAAGGGCGAGGATGAGGTAGCGGAACTCTTCAGGGTGGTCAGCAATGGTGTTATTCATGAGGGAAGGTGTTATGGGTTGCGTTCAGTGTATGAGTGAGTCGGGTCAGGCGTTTGTGGGGGACGAGGGAGGCTTCGTGGCTACCGATGATGGCGGTGAGGACACCGTGCTGGTTAATGGTGTGGGCGACCGTCGTGCCACGAGGATCTGGGGTGAGGGTGAAGGTGGATTCTTCGGTGAGGCCCGGGATCTCAATATGAAACGTGATGACGTCAGGGGAGGGTTGCGTGTAGGTTAACTTTCCTTTCAGGAGGCTACGGATGGTCACGGAATGCGCACCGTCGGAATCTTCTGGCCCGATATTGCTGAAGGCAGGGTTCCATGTGGAGAGATTGCTGATGTCGAGCAGGATTTTTCTAATCATAGACGGATCATGCTCAAGAGTAATAACCGCGGAATTCTGAGTCTTTAATGACATAGTATGAATATTAGATGATCACCCAGTAAAAAAAGAATGGTTACTCATTAAGCTGGAATTATGTAACAGACTACCCCCAATTTTGGGTACTTTACCGTTCGTGTGGAGCGCATTTTCAGCCCGAAGTATAAATACCAATGACGCAACATTGATGTTGTGTCACGAGTATTTCTTGAAAGGATCTGGCCATGACCCGCATGCTGACCGACATTCCACAGACCAACGACACCAAGACCACCGCTCGCCTCGATGCAGAAACCCACCTGACTCCCATTGAAGACATCGTCGCGGATATTGCCGCCGGCAAGATGGTCGTTCTCGTCGACGATGAAGATCGAGAAAACGAAGGCGACCTCATCATGGCCGCCGAAGCGATCACTCCCGAGACTGTCAACTACATGATCACCCAAGGCAAGGGACTGCTGTGCGTTCCCATGACCGCTGAGCACGCCCGCACCCTCAACCTCGCTCCCATGGTCGAACGCAACGAAGACGACTTCGGCACCTCCTTTACCGTCTCTTGCGATGCCACCGCCGACTTCGGCATCACCACCGGCATTTCCGCCTCCGACCGCGCCGCAACGATCAACCTGTTGGCCTCCGGGGGAGTAGCCAGCAACTTCCACCGCCCCGGCCACGTCTTCCCACTCATGGCACGTGAGGGCGGCGTGCTCACCCGCATCGGCCACACCGAAGCAGGCAGTGACCTCGCCGCCATGGCTGGATTCGCGCCTGTGGGAGCCATCGTCGAAATCATCGGCGACGACGGCGAAATGCTGCGCCTCCCACAGCTCGTGGAATGGTGCGCCGAACGCGGCATCGCACTATCCACCATCGAACTCTTGCGCACCTACCGCCAAGAACAGGTCGCCGCCGGTGTCGCGATCACCCAACGTCCCGACGGTTCCCCACTGGCCACCCCCCTGACGAGCGTGAAGTAAGTGCCACCATGGTCAACTACAACACCACCCGCATCGGGCAATCCACCCGCAAAATATCGACCCCTCGCATCCACGACCTCGTCCTCCGACACGTCGGTTATGTCGAAGGACTAGAGAATATCCCGCGCACAGGACCGGTCATCCTCGTCGCCAACCACTCGTCCTACATGGACCACTTCGTGATGAAAACCCTCGCCGAGTCTGTTCGCCCCGGCCGCGTCTGGTTCCCGACAAAGGCGGAAGCCTTCGACACTTTCTTGTCGCGCGTCTGGCACGAATCCATGGACTGCTACCCCGTGGACCGCAACGCGCCCAGCGAAGAAATCTTCCAACGTGCCCGCGATGTACTGGATCGTGATGACACACTCGTTCTCTACCCCGAAGGCACCCGCAACACGGGAGATGGGCTCCTCCCGTTTAAGTCCGGAGCGTTCCGGATGGCATTGGCCAACAAGACGCCCGTCATTCCCGTCGGGATGACCGGCCTGGCCGAGGTGCTTCCGAAGGGTGCGTCCATTCCCCGCCGCCGGTTGCTCTCTGTCGCGATTGGTCAACCGTTGACGGTGCCGACCAGTGGTGATGACCGTGCCCGAGCGCGCGCCATGCGCGATGACTCTTTCGACAAGATCTCTGGTCTGAAGTACCGCTCCAGTCACGTCACCGCGAAAGATTCCGGCCAGGCGCTCGACGGGATGGTTACGCTCTCCCGCACCATGGTGGCTGAGAACCTCACTGTGGACGGAAACCTGCCCGCCGAGGTCGTCTCCCGGATTCAGCTTCTGCTGAGAATTGCAGATAAAACGTCTCGACGGCGCTTGGACTTGCAGGTACAGAAAACACGCATCGACGGCTTCCGCGCCTTAAACTCACTGACTCCCGTGGGCACGATGGTGCGTGCTGCTGTCGTGAATCAAAAAGCCGATCGACTTTCCGACCTGCATTCGTCCTACGACTTCGCGGCCTACCTCGCTGGTCGTAGCTCTCTGGTCCTGCCGTCATGGATGGGAGGCGGCACAGGCAAAGCGAGCACGCACTTCAAGCGTGCCGTCGCCCGCGAAGGGCAGATGACATCACAGGCCTATGTGGGGCTTGCGGAGTCCCTGGCTGCCGCCGGTGACACCTCCGGCGCCGTCGACGCCTACGAACACGCACTACACAACATTGATGCTGCTGATCCCCGAGGAGTCGCGCGCAAAGAGAAGATCTCTGGTGCTGTAGCCCAGATCACCGGCGCAGCACACGGGAGGCCATAACCCATGATTCTTACGTTTGTTCAGCGTCACGCCAAGCTCGTGATTCTCTTGTGGGCGGTAGTGTTCGTCCTCAGCGCGGTCGGCGCATGGCATCTTAACGACGCCGTCAAAGCCGGCGGTTTTAATGACCAACACGGTCAATCGTTCGCCGGCCAAGACGTCAACCGCGAGGCCTTCGGCGACGCCGACAATGAACTCTCCGTCGTGCTCACCTCCGACGAGACCGTCGATTCTTCAACACTGGACGCCGTGGAAACTGCCATCCACGAGCTGCCACACGTTGAACATGTGACAGATGGACGACAAGTCGCGCAGCTCGGTTCTGACTCCGGGCAGACGCAGATCGTCCAAGTCGGCTTCGACGCCGACAACATGACGACACAGAACATGGTGCCCACACTCCGTGACAAAGTCGCCGAGGCTGTCGACGGCACCGCGATAGACAGTCATGTTACGGGCGCTGCGGCACTGGACTATGACCTGAATATTCAGTCCCAGCAAGATGCCCTGCACGCGGAAATGATCGCCTTCCCGCTGCTCATCCTCGTGCTGCTGTTCATCTACCGCGCCGTCGGTCCGACCGTGGTCACGCTGATCACGGCAGGCATCTGCCTGGCGGGAACACAAGGTGTCGGGACGGTCTTGGCTCAGTTCATGGATGTGTCGAACATGTACGTCACGGGTGCATCATTGATCGGCTTGGCCGTGAGCGTGGACTACTGTCTCTTCCTCATTGCTCGTTACAAAGAGAACATCCACGCTGGAGTGGACAAACCGGAGGCATTGCGCCTGGCGACGCATACCGCGGGGCATGCCATCCGCTTTGGTGGCCTGAGCGTCATCGCCGCCTTGTGCGCCCTGTTTATCGCACGGAATATGGTCTTTTCTTCTATTGCGTTGGCAGGGATCATTGTGACGACGATTGCGCTGCTTGCTCTGTCCACCCTGGTGCCGGCCATCATCACCGCGCTCGGCGACCGACTCTTCTTCGGCAAACTGCCAGGCTTCCACGACGCGCTGGTTATCGAGGAGGAAAAAGATTCACCGATGCTCCGCACCGCACTGACCAAACCAGCCATCGTGGCTCTCGCGGTCGTCGTTCCACTGCTCGTATGTGCCGCACCGTTGGCGGGAATCAAGCTGCAGGTCCCAGTCGCCAGCGCGTCGATCCTCCCAGAGGGCAAGGATTCCCGTGAGGGCATCGAAGCGATCCAGTCCGAACTCGATGCCCGCGCCTTGTTCCCCACGAGCGTGACCTTCGAAGGGGCACCGGGCGAATCAGCTGAAGACGTGCAGGCGAAAGCTACAGCATTCGCCGACGAACTTGGTGGCGTCAGCAACGTCGATCAGGTGCTTGTCCCGGGGACGCCAGAGGAAAAGTTCTCCCCCTACCCACTATCGGGATCGCAACAGTCAGTGAATTACTCTCGCGTGCTCGTCACCTCGACGGGACTGCCGGATTCTGATGACGCCCACGAGATGATCCGAGATACTAAAGATCTCACAGGCGACCAGGCTGATGTCTACGTCTCGGGAGCCACCGCCCAGGGGGATGATTTCGACCGCTTGGTCGAAAGCTCCATTCCCTGGATCATCGCAGCCGTGGTGCTCATCTCGTTGGCCCTGCTGGGCTGGGCATTCCGCTCGTGGCGCCTGCCCATCCTCGCGGTTGCTCTCAACGGACTGGTGGTCTCTGCAGCGATGGGACTGTTGTCCTTTATATGGAAAGCCGTGACGGGTGATTCCATCAACTCGGTCACCCCGATCGTTATCTTCGCCATCGTCTTTGGCCTATCGATGGACTACATGGTGCTTATGGCGTCCCGTATGAAAGAAGAGTTTGTTAAGACCGCGCGTCATAGACATGCCATTGCTCTCGGAATCGCAAAAACATCGCGGTTGGTAATCTTCGCGGCGATCATCATGATCGGAGTATTTCTTTCGTTCATGGTTGCGGAGATCAGCATCGTGCGTGAAATTGGTTTGGGTCTCGCCATGGCCGTGGCAATGGACGCGTTGATTGTTCGCCCACTCCTGTTGCCCTCGGTTCTCACACTCATCGGCCCCAGTGTGTGGGGTGGATCGCCCAGTATTACGGCAGATTTGAGAGGAGGTGCGGACGATGACATCCGATACCCAGAGTCAATCCCCATGGCTATTTGATAACGCTGACATCGTGAACATCTACCCAGTGCAACTGATGCACTCCTCGGATAACGACTAGACGCGCGTAGGTATGCGATGCGTGAGGGAGTTGGAATATTGGAACGGTTCGAAGCGTCCTAAGTCTATTGTCCAACCCTTCTTTAGCTGAGGTAGGAACTAAACCCAGGACGCTTCAGACTTCTTTGTGATCGCTAGCGACTGCTAACGTTTCGCCACTTATAAGCGTTTGGCTAGACAAAGCACTTCCAAGCTCACGAGTCTGTGTCCAATCAGCCATGGAACCGCACCCGGGGGCAAAGAAGGTTTTTGCACATCTCTACCCGAACTCCTTCAGAAAGGATTCCTCCCAATGAAGATTCGCAAGTCGCTCATCGCTGGTGTTACCGCCGCAACCGTCACCGCGTGTCTCGCCACACCTGCCCAGGCCGAAACCCACACCCCCACCACTCAAGTACAGGCTGCAGAAACTCCGAACACCAAGTCCCCGCTCGGCTCCGTGAACACCATCTGGGAAAACACCCCGGCTTGGCTGCGCTTCCCCCTCTTTGCACCGCTGGGAATCATCTGGGCTGTTATTTACAACATAGTTGGCGCTCAGAACTCCGACGCGCCATACTACGGCAGTCTTTCTTAACCCGGTCCAACCTGCGGGAATGCCAGCAGGCGGAGGTCGGGTTTTGCGTTGGGGCTTATAGCTTCTTGGCTACCAGGTCGTCCAGAGGCTCCGCAGAAAGCAGGTAGGGTGCTACCTCGAAGACCGTGCGGGCGCCCGTCTCGCCAGCCTGGCGCATGCGCCACGCGGCGCGGCCGTAGGCCACCTGCACCGCAGCGGTGAAGTCGGGGTTGCGCTCCAGCTTTAGGCCGAACTCAATCACGTGACCGGAAGTGCCCGCCTGGCCGCGGGTAATCACCTGCCCGCCGTGCGGCATGCCCTGGTGGTCGCGCTCGAAATCAGCTTCGGAGATGAACTCCACGATCGTCTCGTAGGGCGCGAAGTAGTCCGGCATCGTCACGATTGCCTCGCGGATCTGCTCCTTCAACTTCTCATCCGCCGCCGCATCGCCGGTTTCCTCAGCCACCACGAAGCAGTGGCGCAGGTGGCACTCGTTGGCCTTCAGGTCCGCGCCCTCACCTCGCTTCACGGCCTCGATAGCCTCCGGATTTGGCTTGGTGTACTGCACACCCTTGGCCACGCCGGGCACGCGACGCACTGCATCGGAGTGACCCTGCGAGAGTCCAGGCCCCCAGAACGTCATCTGGTCGGCTCCCGGCAGCACCGCTCCGCCGAGTACACGGTTCAAGGAAAAGATGCCCGGATCCCAACCGGTGGAAATCATCGCAATGTTCTCGCCTTCTTGCGCGGACTTATCCATTACCGTCCGGTAATTTGGGATCTCGCCGTGGTTGTCGTAAGTATCGACTGTGGTGAAGTGCTTGGCCAGTTCAGGGGCCTGCGCTGGCACGTCGGTGGCGCTGCCCAGGCAGACGAAGAGCACGTCTACTTCATCCTTGTGCTTTTCCACGTCCGCAGCTGGCAGAACACGAGCCTGCGTATCGAGGGAATCGCGGCGCGAGAACACACCGACGAGTTCCATGTCGGGCTGGTCGGCAATAACCTTCTCAACGCTGCGACCCAGGTTTCCATAGCCAATGATGGCGGTGCGAATCATGCGGGGGAGTCCTTTCTAGATATTCTCGTGTGGGCGGGACATGCGCCCGACGGGAAGGCGGGGAACCGTATTTAGATACCGTACTTAGATCCAGATTGCTGTGCTGCTAGCGTATCCATGGCGAGCTCTATTGGGGGGAGGAAAGCATTGAGACTGAGCTAGCGGGAGGGGCGGGAAACTTCCGGCAGAGGCAGTTTCTCGAAGGGGCTTAGCCCACGGATGGCGGAATTGGCGAAGCTGGCCACAACCAGAATCACGAACATCGTCGCTGCAGAAAACAGCTGCACCCGAGAACCCGGGTCCGTTAGCATTAGAACCGCCAGCCCCGCCAACACAACCAGCGTGGCGATGGTCAGCCAGGGGAAGCCCCACATGCGGATCGGCAACGCTCCGCCCGCGTGCTGTTCCAGGCGGTGGCGCAGACGCAGCTGGGAGACGACGATGAACGTCCAAACGATCAGCAGGGATGCACCCGCGGAGTTCAGCATAAACGTCAGTAGCCAGCCGGTATCCAGGTAGTTCAGAACCACCATCACGATGGACAAACACACCGAGAGGATGATCGCGGCGACGGGCACGCCTCGACGGTCTACACGGGTGAAAATTTGGGGTGCCTCATGACGGTTAGCTAGGGAGAACATCATGCGGCTGGAGGCATAGATCTGCGCATTGAAGGCAGACAGTAGCGCCAGAACAATAATGGCTTCCATGAAACCGACCACGCCCGGAATACCGGCAAGATTCAGCACCCTAGTGAAGGGACTATCGGCTGCGCTTTCCGCCTGTCCTAGGGAAGAGTGGGGGAGCAGGAAGGTAATCACCAGCACCGAACCCAAGTAGAACAGCGAGATTCGGGTGATAGTGGAGCGCACCGCGTTGATCAGTGAGCGCTGGGGATTCTCGGATTCCGCAGAGGCGATGGCCACGACCTCGATGCCCCCGAAGGCGAATGCCACAGCCAGAATCGCCGTGGCCACGCCGCCCACACCGTTGGGCATAAAGCCGTCGGCTGTGAACACCTCAGTGCCGATGAAGGTATGCCCGGGCAGGAGACCAAAGACTAGCAGGAACCCAATGACCAGGAAAGCTACTAGCACCGCCACCTTGATGAACGCGAACCAGAACTCGAACTCGCCGAAGGCACGGATTTGCAGGAGGTTCACCACGCCGAAGAAAATCACGCATACGGCGGCGGGGATCCAGGCGTCAATACCGAACCATGCCCCCATAAAACTCGCCGCACCAGTAATTTCGGCGCCGAGCACCGCCACCGTGGCGAGCCAGTAAATCCAACCCTGAGTGAAGCCAGCCCAGCGCCCGATGCCGTGTTCTGCATATTCGGAGAACGAGCCGGAGGCGGGGATGACGGTGCCCATCTCGCCCAGCATCTGCATCACGAGGATCGCGATGAAACCCGCCACAATGTAGGCCAGCAGCACGGCTGGTCCGGCGGCCTCGATGCCCACGCCGGTGCCCAGGAATAGGCCGGCGCCGATGGTGGAGCCCAGGCCCATCATCGTGAGGTGGCGGACCTTCAGTCCGTTGCCTAGCTTGTCATCGCCGGTGCGCGAGTTCGCGTGTGAACTGGCGGTATCTGAGGAGGTGGAGGGGGTAGAGCTCATTCCTTAAGAATACGATGTGGGGGAATGCGGCTCCGCCTTGGACCAGCCTCGGGCTAGATTTGGACTAGCTTCGGCGCCACAGAACGCAGTTATTCGTACCCCGCGTAAGAGTTTTCGGCTAGTACCCCGCGCGGATTGCGCTGATCGCGAGCCGCAGGCGCGAGTCCACCCCGAAGCGCTTCATCAGCGAAGACACGTGCTTCTTCACGGTCGATTCCGCGTAGAGCGCCTCCTTCGCGATCTCCGCGTTGGAGTGCCCCTGGACTAGAAGTTGGAGGGTGGTGCGCTCGCCTTCCGGGATGCTTTCCGGGTCTGGCGCCGCGCCGGGTTGCTTTTGTTTATTTGGTGACGCCGATTTCCCCGCCTGCACAGCTGCCCCACCAACAGAGCGTTCGGGGATGAAGTCCACGAGGCGTGAAAGGCACTCGGGAGAGACGGCGGTGCCGCCGTTCATCGCGTCCCGGACGGCTTGGATGAATTGCACGGGGCGGGCGCTTTTGATGATGTACCCCGCGCCGCCGCTGGTGAGGATCTCCAGCATCGTTTCGTCGGTGTCCATGGAAGTCATGGCGACGAACACAGGGGGATTGTCCTGAGATTGCAGGGTGCGGAGTAGCTCGATTCCGCCGACCTCGGGCATGTGGATGTCCGCCAACACGAGGTCGAGGTCTCCCCCTAGCCGCTCGATCTGTTCGAGGGCGACGGCGCCGTTTTCGGCTTCGGCTACGATCTCGATGTCTTTGGCGACAGAGAAGTAGTGGCGGAGGGCGGTCAGCGCACGGGCGTCGTCATCGACTATGAGGATTCGTGTGACAGGGGCGTTACTCATGGTGATACCGACTTTAGGCTGAGCCGCCAAAAAGTGCGCGAGCCGTAGGTTTCTTGTTCTGTCTTGACCGTGCTCTTGGTTCGCTTGGCCCAGCGTTGCAGGTTGGTCAGGCCGAGGTTGGAGGATAGGTCGGCGGGTAGAGCAGGGGAATCTGTACCGTTTCTCGCTACCTCGTTCCAGATACACAGCGAATGGATTTTTGGCCGGTTTTCCACAGCAACCACAACGGGGCTGCCTGGAGCTGCGTATTTCACAATGTTGGTCGCGCCCTCCATCAGGAGTCGGTCTACCAGCATGCGCTGTCGCGGTTCCTTCGGGAGGAGTGTGGCAAATTGGCTCTGGCTGATGGAATTATCAGGTGTGGCAGCGGAGGATTCTGCCAACCAGTCTTTTGCCGGAGAGCCCTGGGTGAAGGCCACCCGAAAGCCATGGGGCTGGAGCCGCTCGGTGAAAGCCGATAGCGACTGGCCGGGAGAGGGGGCCTTAGCATGCGATAATTCTTGTTCCGTCGACCGGAGGAGGTCGAGGAGTTTGCGACTCTGTGCCATCGCCTCCCGGCTGTTGTCGGCGATGGCATTCAGATTTTTGCGCATGGTTTCGCTGTCCAGGTGCGAATCGGGTTCCGCGTCTAGCTGTAGCTCCATCGTCTCCGCTTGCATAACCACAGAGGTCAAGGGGCCGGCCACGGAATCGTGGAGGGTCTCCGCCAGGTCCTGGCGGGTGCGTTCGAGGTCTGCTCCCCAGCTGTCGTTAAGGAAAGCGTTTCTGCGATCCAGGTAGCCGATGAACCATCCTGCGCCGGCTCCGAGGAGGAGGAAAATCAGCCAGGCGAACACCGCTGAAGGGGCGAGGCTTTCCAGATAGTCTCGCGGGGAGGTGACTGTAGGGTCAAGGGTGCCCAGCACGAACGCGCTGAGGGTAACTGCGGTGGTAAGCAGGCGTTTTCCCGAAAAGGCGATTACGCCACAGAAGAAGGGTGCAAGGAACACGAATGCGGGAAACTCATCTACTTGCCGCAGCATCACAGCGCTGAAGGAGAGAAGGAAGAGCGCAGTTGCCCAGCGCGGATAACGCATGCCTAGCGCGGTGGCTAGGCAAAACCCAAGCGCCACAAGAATCAGGGAGATGGACAGGGCGTCGGGTGCGAGTGCGAGGTTGGAAGCAAAGGTCAGGGCACACAACGCAAATACCACGATCGGCGTTTTCGCGGATACGTCCTTCGATGCTTGTTCCTTGATGGCCACAGTTTCCTTCATCTGATCGGTAGGCGGGAGTCTACTTTCGTACCGTGTTTCCCAGATGCCCTTTTCGGGAGCTTCCTTTGCCAGCACCATGGATGGCGTAAGCACCTCACAACGGAAAGGACACAGAACATGGCTTCTTACACAGAGAAAGAATGGACCTACCCCATGGTTGGCTCCACGTTTGGCGTGGCCACAGGTGTTGCGATGGCTAACCCGCTGGTGGGTGCGGCGCTAGCCATTATCTTTAGCTTTGCCGGTTACGCCATCGCGCAGTCCGAAGAAGCCGAGTAGCTAACCCGCCTGCCCCGCGGCCGGATCCGACTCGTACTTGGGAACCATCGCCTCGTAGCCTTCCATCAGCTTCAGATCCGTGATGTGATCCGGGATGCCGAAAGCGTCCACCAGCGTCTGCGACCAGGGTCCCAGAGAATCCACCAGGTCGTTCAGCGCGGCACGGGCGGCCTTGGTGCGAGTACCCGTCAGCAGGTTCTGCTCCAGGTACCAGCTGGCGTTGTCCACGATGCAGCTGAGGAAGTACACCAGGCGCACCTGCTCCAGCACGCGCTGCGCGTCTTCTGAATCCAGCTTGGACTCGGCCTCCACGAAGGCCTCGAAGACAATGCGATCCACGTGCGCCCAGCCGACGGCCAGCAGGTGATCCTGCGCACGGTCGACTACCTTCGCCGCCTCGTCCACATCCATCTTGCGGGCGGGGCGCAGGCGGCGGGCGAGGGAGCGCATCAGGCGATCCTCCCGCTCGCTCAGCAGGTTGATCTGGTAGGCCGGGTCGAACAGCGAAGTCTCTTCGGAGTCGCTGAAAGTATCCACCAGGTTCTGGATCAGCGCGTCTGCGGCGGTGCGGCGGCGCAGCAGGTTGCCGAAGCTATCCAGGCCGAAGCGCACCATCTCCATCGGGTTCAGGCCGCCGAGCTCCTTGGCGAAGCCCGTCATCAGCTCCTTCCCCGCCAGTTGCATCATTACTACGTTGTCGCCCTCGAAGGTGGTGAACACATCCGAGTCGGCCTTCAGCGTGGTCAGCAGGTTCTCGGCCATGTAGCCCGCGCCGCCGCAGGCCTCGCGGGCCTCCTGGATCGTGTCGGTGGCGTGCGCGGTGTTGGCAGCCTTCAATGCTGCGGCGTGCGCTTCAACTTCTCGCTGGTCAGCCTGCTGTTCCTTGGTGTACTCGGTCGGTTCCACGCTCCGCTGGTCCAGCTCGTGCACGCGCGCGATCAGCTTGTTCGTGGCGAATTGCAGACCGTAGGCGCGGGCTACGCGCGGGATGAGGCGCAGGCGGTGCCAACGGTGCTCGATCAGGCGGTTTTCGGGTAGCGAATCGTCGGGAGCGAATTGACGCCGCAGGTTCGCGTACGTCACAGCAATGTCTAGCGCGGTGCGGGCGGCCGCGCCTGCGGCAGCTCCCACGGTCACGCGCCCGCGCACCAGGGCTCCGAGCATCGTGAAGAAGCGGCGGTTCGGGTTTTCAATGGGGGAGGTGTAGTTGCCGGCCTCGTCCACGTCGGCGAAGCGGTTCAGCAGCGCCTCGCGGGGCACGCGGTGGTTATCGAAGCTGATGGTGCCGTTGTCCACGCCCTTCAGCCCGCCCTTGTGGCCGTGGTCGCCGATGCGCACGCCGTCGATGGGGGAGCCGTCGTCCTCGCGGATGCGCACCAGCAGGCAGTGCACGCCCTGCGATTCAGCCTGTGCGCCGCTGCTAGCTTCGGTCGCGCCGGACTCGGCCGCCGGGACGTCGCCAGCCTCGGTCGCGTTCTTAGCGTCGGGGACAATGAGCTGCGCAAACACTGCCGCCCAGCGGCCATCGCGCGCTGCATTGCCGATAAACCACTTCTCGGCAGAGGCGGTGGGGGAGTTGATGATGAACTCCTGCGTCTCCGCGTCGTAGGTCGCCGTGGTCTCCAGCTGCTGCACGTCGGAGCCGTGCCCGCGCTCGGTCATGGCGAAGCAGCCGAGGGCCTCGAGGTTCATCAGCTTCCCCACCATTTCTTGGTGGCGTTCGGTTCCCAGGTTGCCGACGGCGCCGCCGAACAGGCCCCACTGCACTCCGGACTTCACCATGAGCGACAGGTCGGCATGCCCCAGCATCTCGATGGAGGTCAGGCAGCGGCCGGTTTCTCCCGTGCCGCCCTGGTCGGCGCGAAAGGCGTGGTTCGGCATGCCGGATTCGAGCACACGCTGCAAGTGCTCGGTGGTGCGGGCACGGGACTGCTCGAGGTCCAGGTCGGTGCGCGGCAGGATGTCTGGGTCTGCCAGCAGGCCGCGGGTTTCCTCGCGCGCTTCCGGGAAGTCGCCGTCGAGGACGGCCTGCAGCGCCTTTGCTATTGACGCCTGCGCTTCAGCGGTTGGAGCCGTGGACAAGGTCTTGGGAGCCGAGGTGGAGCGGCGGAGTTTGTTTCCCGACTTGTCAGCAATTCCATCGGCTGAGCTCGATGTGACCGAGCTATCAGTCGTTGCGGTGTTTTCGGTCGTGTTCTCGGAATTGTTTGGTGACATGAAATTAATGATACGCAAGAGTGTGATCCACAACTCGAAAATTTGCTAATAAATCTATGACTAAATCGTTGGGTGGAACGTAGTAGCTGCAGCGTTGCGTTGGTGGTCTCCTATCGGGTGACTAGGCTTGCCCCTATGGCCGAGGACACATTTGACGAGAATCACCGGGAAGTGGATACGCCCGGGCAGAACGCACAGAACGAGGAGAGCGGGCAGAGCAAACAGAGCAACGCCGTGCGCAGCCGCAAGGTAGCGCCTTCCACGCGCGGGGCGAAGACCCGCGCGGAGAAGAAGTACTGGATGTTGGTTGCTTTCGCCGTGTTGGCGGTTGCCTACGCGGGCAACGAGTTCACCCCGATGATGGTCTTCTACCGAGGTGAGAACGTCTTTGGGTCTGTCTTCGTCGATGCCCTCCTGGCCTGCTACGCCGCCGGCATCGCAGCGGGGCTGCTGCTGTGCGGGCCGCTTTCGGACCGTTACGGCCGCCGCGTCGTCATGCTTCCCGCCCCGATCATTAGCCTCGTCGGCAGTGTCCTCATCGCCGCCGGTGAAATGAATGAGCCACTGATCTTCACCGGTCGTCTGCTCAGCGGCTTTGCCGTCGGCATTGTGATGACCGCAGGCGGTGCATGGATCAAGGAGCTTTCCACCCCAACGTTCGACCCCAGCGCGCAGGAGGGTTCCGGCGCCCGCCGCGCAACCATGTCTCTGACCTTGGGATTCGCCGTCGGTGCCGCGCTAGCGGGCGTGCTGGCGGAATGGGGTCCCGCTCCGGGGCAGACTCCCTACATCCTCAGCATCTTGCTCTGTGCTGTCTCCATGATCGGAATCCTCGGTGTGCCGGAAACCCGCCAGAACGCGCACCTCAAGGTGGAGGGTTCGTTCTGGTCGGACCTTAAGGTGCCCTCTCTGCGTCACCCGCGTTTCCTCACCGCCGTGATTCCGATCGCGCCGTGGGTCTTCGGTTGCGCGGGAGTGGCTTATGCGATCATGCCGAGCCTGGCGCAGGATCAGGTTGCTTATCCCATCGCTTTTTCCGCTGGTATTACAGCTATTGCCCTGGCCTGTGGCTTTGGCATCCAGCAGGTTTCCACCAAGTACATCAACCCAAATAACTCCCAGGCCCAGCAGATCGGCCTGGTACTGGTGATCATCGGCATGGTCGTTGCAGCCTGGACCGCTCACGTCGGCTCGCTAGCCGGGACGGTCGCCGTCGGCCTCATCCTGGGCACCGGCTATGGCGTATGCCTGATCACCGGCCTGACGGAAGTGCAGCGCATCGCCAGCGCCGACGACCTCGGCGGGCTCACAGCCTTCTTCTATACGATCACCTACATCGGATTCTTCTTCCCGATGATCCTGTCGCGTCTGAAGGATTGGTTCACCTACACCGAGATGTTGGGCTTCGGTGCGGTGGTTGCCTTTATTGGTCTTATCGTGGTGACGCTGACTTCCAAGAAGTTCATTCCCACCCCAGAGCAGCAGCGGAACTAGGCTTCGGTTTTCCTTGTTTGGACGGGGGCTTGGGCGGAGCTTTGGGCGGCAAGCGCAAGCACGCCCAGCTGCACTGCCGCGCCCACACTCGGGCCGACTGCCAGCGCCCAGATGGCGCGCGTATCGGGGGAATAGTCAAGCATGAGCACCGCCGTAGACAGGATAATCGCAATCAGCCACCCGGCCGTGTAGAGATTGTGGCGGTCCGCCGCGAGCGCTGCCGAGCCGCTGATCATCAGGACGGCCGTCGCCCCGGAGACGAGCGTGAGCCAACCGAGGGTGGCGGGGGAGGAGATCACGGCGGCGTCAAAAAATAGCCCCATCAGCGGCGCAGCGAGGAAGTAGGCGGCAATACCTCCGATGGCCGCGACGGCTCCCACCGCGGCGATGGGCAGCGCGGCGGCGCGCAGGACGCGCTCGCGGTGTTTCGTGAAGTGCACGATCAGCGCAGGTTGGAAGCGCTGGAGGGGCACCAGGATCGGCGCGCGCGTGAGCGTGATGGCGGTGATGGTGGCGGCGAGTGCACCGGGGCCGACGTCCGCGCCCGAGGTGTAGCGCAGCAGTACGCTGAAGCCGGTGATCATCACGGCGTTCGCGCCCGAGGCGACCATGGCCTTGACCGTGCGCGAGAGGAATGGGCGGGTGGGCACGTCCGCCCGGTCGCGCAGGGTGGCTCTTGCGGCGGACGAGCAGGCGAGAATCAGCAGCCAGGTAGCCGCGCCGATCACCGTGACGAACAGGTAGGCCAGCAGCTGCCAACCCAGAGCCCACGCGGCAACGGCCAGCGCCAGCCGTACTCCGGAATCGATGGCCATCAGCCAGGCGAAGTTCGGCCACGAATGGTTGGCGGAAAGCAGCCCGCAGACCGTCGCTTGGAACGCATAACAGGCCAGGCCGACGGCTATGAGAACCAGCCCCCACCCGGTCTGGCTGGGCACGAGTTGGCCGATCCACAGCGGCCCAGTGACGAGCGTTATCAGACCGATAGCCAGGGCGATGTAGCTCGTCAACGCGAACGGGCGCGGGGTGTCCGCCCGCGCAGTGTTCGCCAGCGCAGTGCCAGCCCGCAACGTGCCAGCCTGCACAGTGCCAGTCTGTGGGGCGCCCACCACTGCGCGCCGGGTGGAGACGGCGCGGGCGGTCTCCTGCATCAGCCCGTCCAGCACGCCCGTCATCGCGAAGAACAGCGACCAGTAGACCATGAAGTCTTCGTACCCGGCGGTGGTTAGCCCCTTGTTGGCAACCCAAATCACCAGGTAACCGGCGATGGCCACGAAGACCGTGGCGAGCGATATGGCGCGCATTAGCTAATCCGTCCGACAGCCCAGAGGGGGCTAGTCCTGCAGCCTTTCGCCGAGCTCGCCGAGCCGCTGCCCAACGCGCTTCAGCGCATCCACGGCACGCGCCGGCCCGGAGGCATCGACCATTTCCGCGGCAGGTCCCGCAGGCAGGTCGCACAGCTGTTCTTCGCTGAGTTCGATGCCCTCGCCGCCAGGGAAGTCGGGCAGTTCTTGGTGACGCAACCAGCGGTCGAACAGCCCCTGCACCTCACTTCGGGCCACACCGTTTTCCTCGGCGACGGTGTTTGCCAGGTTCTCCAGGTCGCGCGTTTCCACCAGCCCCATGCGGTGCTGCGTGGTCCAGCGCTTGACCATGTCGAAGAACGCCTCGTCACCCAGCAGCACGCGCAGGGCGTGGACGGTGACGGCTCCGCGCTTGTACAACCGGTCGTCAAACATGTCGTCCGCACCGGGGTCGATCAGCAGGATGTCCTGCGGCTTCTCCGCGAGCGCCTGGTGGTGCGCCCACGCATGGTGGGCGGCGGGAATGCCTTGAGACTTTTCGAACCACAGCCACTCGGAATAGCAGGCAAAGCCCTCGTTGAGCCAAATATCCCGCCACTCAACTAGGCCGACGGAGTTACCGAACCACTGGTGGGATAGCTCATGGGCGATCAGGCGCTCCCAGGTGTGCTTGCCGTCGGCATGATTGCAGCCAAACATGCTCATGCCCTGGGCTTCGAGGGGAATCTCCATCTCCTCGTCCGTGACCACCACGGAGTATTCCGGGAAGGGGTAAGCGCCGAAGAGCTCCGAGTAGACCTCGACCATCTCCGTTTGCTGGCCGAAATCCTCGTTGACCAGCTCGCGGACCCGCTTGGCGTGCTCCGTGCCTTCGGGGAGCCAGCCGAACACCGGGACGGTCTTGCGGCCGAGTTCCGCGCTGCGGAAGTCGACCCGCCTAAAGGGGCCGACGTACACCGCAGCCAGGTAGGTGGCCATGGGGTAGTTGGTTTCAAACACCCGGGTGGTGTTGTTGCCCTTGTTGTACTGCTCCACCAGGGTGCCGTGGGCGATGGCGGTGACGTCTCGGTGGGCGGTGATGGCCACGCGGAACATTGCCTTTTCGTCCGGCGTATCGTCGCAGGGGAACCAGCTGGGGGCGCCATTGGGCTGGCCTGCTACCAGGGCTCCGTCGTCGGTTTCTTCCCAGCCGACCTCACCCCATTTGGAGCGCAGCGGGCGTGGGTAGCCACTGTATTTGATGGTCAGGTCAAAGGACTGATCCTCGGCGATCTCTTCTACGAAAGTGATCGAAAGCTTGTTGCCATTGTGCCGGAAGCGACGGATCTTCATCGTCCCGTTGTTGGCAGCCGCCCCGTGGCCGGCGACCTCCACGCGGTTGACAGCCAGGTTGTTGGCTAGATCCAACGTCATGGTTTTCAGCGGACGGTAGTTCTCGACCGCCAGGCGGGCCACGCCGCGCAGGTGGTTGGGTTCAACGTCGTAGTCCAACTGTAGGTCGTAGCGCAGCACGTGGAACCCGAGGTTGAAGTCCACGCCCGTGTAGGCATCCCGAGCTCCGGCGATGGGGGAGCTGCGGAAAGGACGAGGATGCTGTTGGGATTGCTTCATGTAAGGCACACTACTATCTGCATAGGACAACCCCCGCCACGGAGGTGGTCTGTGGCGGGGGAAGTGGTGTTCTATCTGGTTATGCTGCTACCTTGCGCGCACCTGATGCTGCGCGAGAGCGCCAGGCTGGAACGGCAATCCAGAACTAGCGGGAGCCCGCGGTGGAACCTTCCCAGAAGTCCTCCGGGGAGATCGGCTTGGTCGGCTCCAGCGGCGGGCGCTTGGCGCCCGTGCCCAGACCGGCAACCAGGTCGCCCCAGTAGCCGCGCAGGTCGTCCTGCCAGTAGCCCCACTGGTGGGTGCCTGCCGGGCGGAAGTTGTAGTTCACCGGGATGTTCAGCGCCTTGGTCTTGCGCTCTAGGTCGCGGGTGCAGGCGTTAGTGGCGCCTTCGATGACAGCGCCCTCGAAGATCACCTGAGCTGCGGAGGACAGCTGGCCGTTCACCCGCTCGGACCACGGCATATCGTGCTCGCCGGGGAAGCCGGAGCTAGTGGAGACGTAGATGTTCTTCTGGCCACGCAGCTTCTCAGCGTTGATCAGAGCATCGTTGTTACGAGCAACCTCACCGTTGACAGCTCCCCACATCTCCTTGAAGTCCGAGCCGCCGCGGTTCAGAACCAGGTTGATGAACTGCGGGGTCAGACCCGTGGTGGTTGCGGCACAGCCGGAGAAGGAACCGACGGAGTCGTAGAAGCCCGGGTGGTGCTGCGCGTACAGCAGGGAGGTGGTGCCAGTCATGGACATGCCAGCGATGGCGCGCTTGTCGTTAGCCTTCAGGGCCGGCTCAATGGCCTGCGGCAGCTCGCGGGTCAGGAAGGTCTCCCACTTCTGCGGTCCCTTGATGTACGGGGTGTTCGGCTCGGTGACCCAGTCAGTGTAGTAGGAGAACGCACCGCTCATCGGGATCACGATGTTGGCGCCGATGCCCGGGCTGACAGTGCCCTTGCTCGCGTCATCGTTACCGCCGTAGTAGGGGACGATATCTGTCTGACGGATCCAGTTGGCGATACCCTCGCCACCGTCTGCGCCGTTCAGCATGTACAGGGTCGGGGCGTTGTCACGCTTTGCCTTGTCCTTCGGCTGGATGACGACCAGCGGGATGTGGCGCTTCATCGACGGGGAGTACGCGGAGACTTCCTGCACGTTGTCGAAGCCCTGGTTGTTCCAGTACTTGATGTTCTTACGCCACGTGGTGGAATCCTCCGGCTGGTTCGGAGTCGTGGAGTTCATTTTCAGCGTTGCCGGCGCGATGCCGTCTGCCTTCTGGGTGGCGGAGACGCTAGCGGCCTGGGTGGCCGGTGCGGTGACCGCAACGGTTGCGAACGGGGCGATCGCAGCCGTGGCAGCGGCGAGAGTGCGGACGATGCTTCGCTTCATAGAATTGATCCTTCTGTGGGCACGCTGGGGAAACGTCAGTAACTCTTGCCCGGGGCGTGAGGTACTCAGTCGAATGTGTGAAAAAGACCTGCAGGGTGTTTTCGGTGGATATTCGGGGAATATTCAAGAAATCCACAGCAAATCTCTAAGGACACAGGAGACTTTACCTAATCTGCGGGAATTTTGGGAACCCAAAGGAGGAAAAACCTTCTCTATTGAACCCGAAAGCGGGGGTGTTTCCTATAGGACTGGTGGTGCGGAAGTTAATTGGAGGGTTGGGGTGGGCTCTTTGGGAGACGGTGGCGTCAATAAGAAAGAGAAAGAGCAAGACGAGCCCGGTAAACACGAGAGACAAACATTAAGTACCCTTGGGGCTTGTGGCTAAAGAACATTTTGACGTAGTAGTACTCGGAGCAGGCCCTGGCGGATACGTGGCGGCGATTCGCGCCGCTCAGTTGGGTCTGAAGACCGCCGTTATCGAAAAGCAGTACTGGGGAGGCGTATGCCTCAACGTGGGTTGCATCCCCTCGAAGGCGCTGATCCGCAACGCCGAACTTGCGCACACCATCACCAAGGAAGCCAAGACCTACGGCATCACCGGCGACAACATCTCGATGGACTTTAAGGTTGCGCACCAGCGCTCCCGCAAGGTCTCGGGCAACATCGTCAAGGGCGTGCACTACCTGATGAAGAAGAACAAGATTCAGGAAATCCATGGCCGCGGCAACTTTGTTGACGACAAGACCATCGAGGTCTCCGATGGCGACGATGCAGGCAAGACCATCACCTTCGACAACTGCATCATCGCCACCGGCTCCGTTGTGAAGTCCCTGCCGGGCGTAGAGCTGGGCGGCAACATCGTCTCCTACGAAGAGCAGATCCTGGACGAGAACAAGCCGGACTCCATGGTCATTATCGGCGCTGGCGCCATCGGCATGGAATTCGCCTACGTGCTGTCCAACTTCGGCGTGGACATCACCGTCGTAGAGTTCATGGACCGCGTCCTGCCGAACGAGGACAAGGACGTTTCCAAGGAAATCGCCAAGCAGTACAAGAAGCTGGGCGTAACTCTGAAGACTGGTCACAAGACCACTGCTGTCCGCGACCTGGGCGAAGGCAAGGGCGTGGAGGTGGACATCGAGTCCGCCGACGGCTCCAAGACCGAGACGCTAAAGGCAGACCGCGTGATGGTCTCCATCGGCTTCGCTCCCCGCGTGGAGGGCTTCGGCCTGGAGAACACCGGCGTGAAGCTGACCGAGCGCGGTGCAATCGACATCGACGACGAGATGCGCACCAGCGTTCCGCACATTTACGCCATCGGTGACGTCACCGCCAAGCTGCAGCTGGCACACGTCGCCGAAGCACAGGGCGTGGTTGCCGCCGAGATCATCGCAGGCGAGGAGACCGAGCTGCTCGGCGACTACCAGATGATGCCGCGCGCTACCTTCTGCTCTCCGCAGGTCGCATCCTTCGGCTACACCGAGGAAGCTGCCAAGAAGAAGGCAGAGGAGGAAGGCCGCGAGGTGAAGGTCGCCACCTTCCCCTACACCGCCAACGGCAAGGCGCAGGGCCTGGGTCACGCAGTGGGCTTTGTGAAGCTGGTTGCAGACGCTGAATACGGCGAGCTGTTGGGCGCCCACATGGTCGGCCCGGACGTCTCCGAACTGCTGCCGGAGCTGACCCTGGCACAGCGCTTCGACCTGACGGCCGAGGAGATCTCCCGCAACGTTCACACGCACCCGACCCTGTCGGAGGCCATGAAGGAGGCCGCCCACGGCATCGCCGGCGGCCACATGATCAACCTCTAGAAAGGTTCATCGGCCAGCTGACCGGCCCACACCTTTACGAAGCTTCCCCTGGGAGTTTTCCCGAAAGGTGCGGGCCGGTTTTCGCGTTAAGTGGCCAACATTTCCCTGGTTAGGTGCAGGTGGAGTAGGATTCCGAGCAAAGCCCTCCGAATCCCTCCCCCCGCCACGATTGGTGCCCAGACTTGCCAGAGAAGATTGGCTTGCTGGCAGACCGAGGACTGCCAGCGGTGCGCGTGCGCGCCATGCTTCAACAGCTAGCTAAGGCCTCGGAGAATCACGTCTCCGGGACCAAACCCATCCTCGAATTCCGCACCGGAACGCTGCCGATGGACGAGTTCGGCAACGTCCGCCTCGCCGACACCGCCCCCGGAATCCTGCGCGACTACGGCTGGGACCGCCTGGTGTACATCACCGACCTGCCACTGACCACCCGCAGGCCGGTAATCAGCCAGACCGTCGAGCAGGGCAAGGCCACCATGCTGTGCCTGCCCGCCTTCGGTCTGCTGCGCGCCAAGGAGGGGCTGCGGCAGGAACTGTCGCGCCTGGTCTGTGGAAAGCACGCCGGAGCCGGCCAGCGCGAAAAGGGTGTAGACGAGATCGAGGGCGGCGACGTAGAGGCCGATACCACCCGCGTGCTTGAAGGCCGCGGACGAACCCTGCGCTTGCTGCTGGGGATGATCCGCGGCAACCGCCCCGGCCAGTTGATCAAGGTGCTCTCTAGCTGCCTGGCCACAGGAGTGGCCACCGGCGGCTTCGGCATCTTCTACGGTTCGGTGTGGGAGATGTCCTACCTGATCAGCTCGTGGCGGCAGATCATGATCACCATCCTTTCCATCACCCTGCTGACCTTCTGGTTGATCTACAAAAACGGCCTGTGGAATGGGGGATATAGCCGTAAGGCGGAACCGTCCGTGTTGAGCGTTGCCGCCGATGCGACCACCGCCCAGGCTTCCTCCGACAGCGTCGAGTGGTGGCGTGCCCGGATGGATAACCTGGCCACCATCGGCACGGTACTGATCTCCGCTACCGGCGTGTATGCCCTGATCTACCTAACGATGCTGCTGATCAGCGCTGCGGTTGTGCCGGTGCCCTTCTTTGAAAACAAGGTGAACTCCACTATCACGCCGCTGGATTATTTGACGCTGGCATGGTTTGCGGCGTCACTAGGTACCCTCGGCGGAGCACTCGGCTCGAGCTTCGATACCGACGAATCGGTGCGCGAGGCCACATACAACCGCCGCGAACTGCAGCGCAGGCAGATCGTCGGGCTTTTCGACGGCGACTAGCGCTATTAGGGCGAACTAGTAGGGCGACACACTCGAACGGTGCGGGTCGATCTCCAACGAGCGGTGGATCGGCGGGAACGCACGCTGCGGGCAGTTATCGCGCGGGCACAGGCGGCATCCGGAGCCGATCGGCACCGCCGCGGACGTGTCCTCTAAGTCCAGACCGTCCGAATACACCGTCCGGTCGGCGTGCCGCAGCTCGCAGCCCAAACCGATGGCGAACATCTTCCCCGGCTGGCCCCATGCCGCGCGGTGGTGGTTCACGGTGCGCGCGATCCACAGGTAGGTTCTCCCGTCTGGCATTTGCGCGATCTGCCGCATGATCTTGCCGGGATAGCTAAACGTTTCGTACACATTCCACAGCGGGCACGTGCCGCCGGAGTTGGAAAGGTGCAGCCCCGTCGCCGACTGGCGCTTGGACATGTTGCCCGCACGGTCCACGCGCACGAAGGTCCAGGGAACGCCGCGCAGGCTGGGGCGCTGCAGACTGGAGAGGCGGTGGCAGACCGTCTCGTAGCCCACGCCGTATTCGCGCATAAGGAACTCCAGGTCGTAGCGCGATTCCTCCGCGGAGCTGTGGAACTGTTGGTAGGGCAGTAGCAGCGCGGCGGCATAGTAGCTGGCCAGGCCGCGCCGGGCGAGCGCGCGGGATTCTTCGGACTGGAAGTGCCCCAGCTCCACCAGCGAGTCGATGGTTGTGCCGGCCTCTAGGAATGCCAGTTCGGTGGCCAGTCGGAACGCAATCTGCCCGGGGCGCATCTTCGACGACACGTGGAGCGTCTTTCGCTTTGGGTCGAACTTGTGCTGTGTATCACCCAGGTCGCGCGAGTAGATCACATGCACTTGGTGCACCTGTTGTAGCCGTTCGGCGATGATTTGTTCTGTGTGGTGTATTTGGTTCGCCCCGATGTTTATTTTGGACGCCAACTTCTCCGCCGCTACATCCAGAACATCGATGTAGTTCTGTCGTGCGTAGAAGAAGTCGCGGACTTCATCGTGTGGCATTGAGAACGCCTCTGGCCCGGAGGCCCGGCCGAAGAGCTCACCCTTGGGCGTGATGGAGAGGATGGCGGAGCCCTGCACGCGCTCCTCGGTGAGCAGCGAGAGGGTATCCGAGACGTTCCGGTAGCGGGAGTGGAGGTCCACGAAGGCGCGGGCCAGGTCCGGGTGGTTCTTCACCAGTGCTGCGAGCTCGGTGACGTCCGCCGGGGTGGGGCTGATCTCCGGGTCCAGGGTGACGTCCTGGACTTCCGCCAGCAGGCGAGTGGAGTCTTGGTCGGCGAAGAAGGTTGGGTCGACGCCGAAGGCGGCGGTAATGCGCTCCAACACGGCGGCGGTCAGCGGGCGCCCGTCGTGCTCGATCTGGTTCACGTAGCTGGCGGAGAGGTCCAGGATCTCTGCGAGGCGGGCTTGGGAGATTCCGCGTTCCTTGCGTAGCTGGCGAAGGCGGGAGCCGACGAAGGGGCGCTCGGTGCTGCGCTCTTGGTCGCGTGCAGGGGTGCGTGCAGATCTGCGTTCAGTCGGTTTTCCCATGGTGTTCACCAGTATATTCGGAGGCTTTGGGGCATGAGTGAAGTTGCCATCGGCTCCATTCGTAGTAACTGCTTGTTAGAAAAGAGAAAGAGCCCGGCCAGCACTTTCGTGCTGACCGGGTTCTAGCAGTGTGCAGGCTATAAAGCCCGCGCAGCTAGTTCCTAGCGCTTGGAATCAAGCGGCTTAGTGGAACTGGCCCTCCTCGGTGGAGCCCTTCAGGGCGGTGGTGGAGGAGTTCGGGTCAACGGTGGTGGCGATCTGGTCGAAGTAGCCAGCACCGACCTCACGCTGGTGCTTCACAGCGGTGAAGCCGCGCTCCTTGGCAGAAGCGAACTCGCGGTTCTGCAGCTCCACGAAAGCGGTCATCTGGTTGCGGGCGTAGCCGTAAGCCAGGTCGAACATGGAGTGGTTCAGAGCGTGGAAGCCAGCCAGGGTGATGAACTGGAACTTGAAGCCCATTGCGCCCAGCTCGTTCTGGAACTTGGCGATGGTGTCGTCGTCCAGGTGTGCGGACCAGTTGAAGGACGGGGAGCAGTTGTAAGCCAGCAGCTGGTCCGGGTACTCTTCGCGAACTGCCTCAGCGAACTTCTTAGCCAGCTCCAGGTCCGGGGTGCCGGTCTCCATCCAGATCAGGTCAGCGTACGGAGCGTATGCCTTCGCACGGGCGATGCAGGGCTCGATGCCGTTCTGCACGTTGTAGAAGCCCTCAGCGGTGCGGCCGCCGGTCAGGAACGGCTTGTCGCGGTCGTCAACGTCGGAGGTCAGCAGGGTAGCAGCCTCAGCGTCGGTACGAGCGACAACCAGGGTCGGGGTGTTGGCAACGTCAGCTGCCAGACGTGCGGAGTTCAGGGTACGGATGTGCTGCTGGGTCGGGATCAGGACCTTGCCGCCCAGGTGGCCACACTTCTTCTCGGAGGCCAGCTGGTCCTCCCAGTGGGTACCTGCAGCGCCGGCCTTGATCATGGCCTTCTGCAGCTCGTAAACGTTCAGTGCGCCACCGAAGCCAGCCTCGCCGTCGGCAACGATCGGAACCAGCCAGTTGTCAACGGAGGTGTCGCCCTCAACGCGAGCGATCTCGTCTGCGCGGGACAGCGCGTTGTTGATGCGCTGAACAACGGACGGAACGGAGTTCGCCGGGTACAGGGACTGGTCGGGGTAGGTGTGGCCGGACAGGTTAGCGTCACCAGCGACCTGCCAACCGGACAGGTAAACGGCCTTCAGACCTGCGCGGACCTGCTGAACGGCCTGGTTACCGGTCAGGGCGCCCAGAGCGTTGATGTAGGAGTCGTCGTCCTTGTTGACTGCTTCCCACAGGATCTCAGCGCCGCGGCGTGCCAGGGTGTGCTCTTCAACAACGGTGCCCTGCAGCTCAGCGACCTGCTCTGCGGTGTAATCGCGCTCGACGTTAGCCCAGCGGGGGTTCTCGTCCCAGTCCTTCTGGATTTCTTCAGCGGTACGTGCCTTGCCGACGTTCGACATGTAGGGGTCACTTCCTTACTAATTAAGGGGAGAGTTATGTCTTGGTCCCTGCCCGGGGGTTCCTGGCGGGGGGACACTGAGTCGCATATTCGAATCCCTGACAGCGCTTTCCAGTGCAGCCAGGTGAAGTCTGCGTTCTGTGTCTCTACCTACGAGAGTACCAACCGAAATAACCACGTCAATGCCGGTCAGGGGGATATTTCTGTGTGGGGGTGGCTCCCCTTTTTGTGAATCTTGTAAAGTTTTTCTCCACACTGTTTCTAAGTGACGCCTTAACGATTGAACGTGATCTGGCTCTCTTGCTGCGCTTATAGGTGTGGTGCGCCACGGGCTGAATCGTGGCGTCAAAAAGAAAAAGAGGAACAACTTTGTCCGATAGTCCCCGTCGGTGGGGGTGAACAAAGTGCGATCTATGACCAACTTCATACCGATCGTGAGGGAACTCACCTAGTCTTTGAGGGTAGAGACCTTTAAATAGGTAAATCGATTGATATGTGAGGAGCCACGTCACTATGACCCAGACCGAGCGCGTAACTGCCGGCGGCCTTCAGGTTGCCAAGACTCTCTACGACTTTGTTAACACTGAGGTGCTTCCCGCCATCGGCAAGGATTCCGCCGAGGAGCAGGAGAAGTTCTGGGATGGCTTCGGCAAGATCGTCGAGGAGTACACCCCGCGCAACCGTGAGTTGCTGAACACTCGCGACGAGCTGCAGAAGAAGATGGATGCCTGGTATGCCGACCACAAGGGTGCTCAGGATCCGGAGGAGTACAAGGCTTTCCTAAAGGAGATCGGCTACCTGGTCGACGAACCGGGTGACTTCGAGATTACGACCCAGAACATCGACCCGGAGGTCGGCACGACCGCCGGCCCGCAGCTGGTTATTTCGGCGTTGAACGCCCGCTTTGCGCTGAACGCAGCGAACGCCCGCTGGGGTTCCCTGTACGATGCCCTCTACGGAACCGACGCTATCTCTGAAGAGAACGGCCAGGAGAAGGGCACCGGCTACAACAAGGTTCGCGGTGACAAGGTCATCGAGTGGGGCCGTGAGTTCCTGGACCGCGTTGTACCGCTGGAGTCCGGCTCCCACAAGGACGTCACCAAGTACGCCGTCGAGTCCGGCCAGCTGGCTGCCACCATCGACGGCAATGATGTGCACCTGCGCAACCCGGAGGTCTACGCAGGCTTCGGCGGCGACAAGGCCAACCCGACCGACAT
>NZ_JFCH01000009.1 GCF_000738175.1 Corynebacterium jeikeium
CTGGTTACGCCATGGTGTGCGGCGAAGGTGGTTAGAGATTGGGTGCCGGTGGCCCATTGGATGAACAAAGCCATGGTGGCGGTATTTTTGTTGTGGGTTTGGGTGTTGCGGGTAAAGGAGTGTCCGCAGTGGGTGCAGCGCCAACGGGTGGTTGATTTGCTGGTGGTGCCGTTTTTCTTTGTGTTGTTGCCGCATAGTGGGCAGCTGGGGCGGTTGGTGGTCATCCTTTAATCCAACCGGTGTGCGGTTAGCACAAATGTGGCCGGAGGTGCGGGATGGTGTGGGTAATAGCTTTCGGGGAGCTATTCTTTGGTGATTTGTGGTGTGTGGTCTGGGGTTATGGTGGCATGCGGACACACTTTTCTTTACTTAACCCGTAGCGCACAGCGTGCTAATCTGTTCTCAATGGAAATCGCCCAGCTCAGGGAGTTTACCGAGGTGAAAGGGCTCCGCTGTGGCTGTCTCAACTACCGCTTCATAGCAACGATGCGGTTCGAGACAGGTGTGGGCGTCACAAACAATCAGAGAGAAAACTCATGAACGGTCTAGGAGCGACGAAGCGCTTCGGTATTACCTTCCTGGTGCTATCCACGATCGGGTTGATCTTCTCCGCCTTGATCATGCACGACAAGCTGCAGATGGCGCTGAACCCCGACTTCAAGCCAGCCTGCACCTTCAACGAAGTGATCTCGTGTACGGACGTGATGGCCTCGGATCAGGCATCCGCGTTCGGGTTCGCCAACCCCTTTATCGGTCTGATTGGTTTTCCGGTGATGATGACCTTGGCCGTGGTACTCATCGTCGGCGTGAAGCTCCCGCGCTGGACATGGTACTGCACGCTGGCGGGGTTGGCGCTGGGCGTGGTGTTTGTGCACTGGTTGGCCTATGCGGCGATCTACTCCATCGGCGCGCTTTGCCCTTATTGCATGGCGGTGTGGGCGGCGACGTTGCCAATGTTTGTAATGACCTTGGTGCACATCCTGCGTGAACAGCGTCGTGAAGCGGGGGAGGGCGTTCCTCACTCCGCACTGGGAATGCCACTGCTGGTGATTGTGGCTTGGTTCCTAGCCTTTACCGCGCTGATTCTGGATCAGTTCGTGTTCTAACTAGTCTGCCTGCCACCAGTTGTCGTGAGGAACAACCGGCAGATGCCGCTTGTGACGCGACCGGAACCACAGGCCTTCGATGTGCTTAGTGACCTGCGGATCTAGGTCTGCGGCACCATTGGTGCTTTCCAAGTAATCGTCAAGCTGCGTGTACGTCACACCTAGCGCCTCTTCGTCGGGCAGGGCAGGACGATCTTCTTCCAGGTCGGCGGTGGGGACTTTCTGCCAGGTGCTATCGGGGGCGCCGAGGTGCTGCAGTAGGGCTGCGCCCTGTCGCTTCGTGAGTCCCGCCAGTGGCATGAGGTCTGCCGCACCGTCGCCGTGCTTGGTGTAGAACCCCGTGATTGCCTCTGCTGCATGATCCGTGCCTACAACCAATCCGCCGAGTTCCCCGGCGAGCGCATATTGTGCGATCATGCGCTCGCGCGCCTTAATATTGCCCTTGTTGAAGTCGCTGACGTGCGAAATGCCGAGGGCCTCGCTCGTTGCTCGCGCTGCTTCGTCAGTGGCACCCTTAATGTTGACGGTGACGCCCATACTCGGTGCGATAAACTCCAGCGCAATCTGTGCGTCGTCCTCGTCTGCCTGGACTCCATAGGGCAGGCGCACGGCGCAGAAACGGTATGGCTGATCGGCAGCTTGGTCCTTGGCGGCCTGTTCATTGAGGCGATCACATGCTAACTGGCATAGCTTGCCTGCGAGCGTGGAGTCCTGGCCGCCGGAGATGCCCAGCACTAGGGTTCGGGTGCGTGTGGCCTGCAGATAGTTGGCGATGAACTGCACACGACGTTCCACTTCAGCGGCCGGGTCGATAGTGGAGCGAACCCCCAGTTCTTCGATAATGCGCGCGTGCAGAGGGCGCGCATTCGCGGTGTGGGAGGGGCTGGGGATGCCGGTGGACTTTTCAGGTGAAGGGCTCATGCCTTCCGATGCTAGACCGTCCGTCAGCTTATGCACTTATTTGGTTTTGAGTGAGTCGGTGGGTAGACTCATCGTTTGTGTTTGTGTCGGGCGGCATAAGCGGGTTTTTAGCCTGCGTTGCCTGGCGATGTAAAGAAAGTCGATGAGGAAAGGAGCGCCCGATGAAGGTCCGCAAGTCCCTTCGGTCGCTGAAGAACAAGCCGGGCGCTCAGGTCGTTCGTCGCCGCGGTAAGGTCTACGTGATCAACAAGAAGGAACCTCGCTTCAAGGCTCGCCAGGGCTAAAGCCAGAGGGTTCCACCTTCCCCCGTCTTTTCGTTTCAGTGCTCGCGCACTGTTGCGTGAGGCGGGGGATTTTTATTGCTTGGGGGCGGCAAAGACATGGCTTGAGGGGGCTTTTGCCAGCTCATAGATGGCTTCTCTGTTTGGCGTAATCCATGCTTTGAAATTACATGCATGTTTTTCATGTGGCTAGATGTAGTGGTGGGAAAATCTACCACCTGCGAATACTCAACTTGTAACTACTAGATGTAGTGTTCAGTGATTAATTGCGGCCCAAAATGTTGTGTTTTTGCGGTTGTCTTACACGCTTGTGATGTGTAGTCTTAAGCAAGTCAACGAGGGGCGAGGTACATAAGCCCCGCCAGACGTACACTGACGAAAACCTACACCGATAGCGCCCACAGAAATCATTGTCGCCGGGCCGAACAATCCGAAGTATTTTTGAAGTATTCAGGAGAATGACAGCCACCATGATCACCGTCTACACCAAGCCCGCCTGTGTTCAGTGCAACGCCACCAAGAAGGCTCTCGACAAGGCCGGTCTTGATTACGAACTCGTGGACATCAGCCTCGACGATGAAGCTCGCGACTACGTCATGGCGCTGGGCCACCTGCAGGCACCTGTGGTTGTTGCTGGCGAAGATCACTGGTCCGGCTTCCGCCCCGATCGCATTCGCACCCTGACCGCAGAGGCCGCCTAATCTGCGCGCCAATTGCCTTCACCATCTCCGGTGGAGGCTCTTTTTAGCGCACCACTGACTATGCGCATTGCTGTTTAGGATGAGGCTCAATGTTGATCACGTATTTTTCCTCCACGACAGAGAACACTCACCGCTTTGTACGGAAGCTCGGTCTACCTTCTAGTCGCATTCCGCTTAAGCGTAGCGACGCCCCCCTGCTGGTCGACCAACCACATGTCCTGATAGTGCCAACGTATGGCGGGGGAGCAGGGATGACAGGAGAGTTTTCGCGCCCAGTGCCGAAACAGGTGATCAAGTTCCTCAATGTGGAGCAAAACCGTAAGTGGCTGCGCGGCGTGATCGCCTCCGGCAACATCAACTTCGGAGCTGACTTCGGAAAGGCCGGGGAGGTGATCTCCGCCAAGTGCCAAGTTCCCTATCTATATCGCTTTGAACTGATGGGAACCGAGGAGGACGTCCAAAGGGTGCGTGCAGGCTTAGCGGAGTTCGAGACTTCTTTGCGAAACGAAGGACGCTGGGAGTTAGCAAGCTGACACAGCGGGTTGAAAACCCAGCGGAGTAAGAGCTCCGCATCCGCCCCGCGCATGTCCGGGGCACTGATTAGAATCGAAACGAATATATAGGCGCGAATAGACTTTCTTAGCGCGAGTTTTTGAGGAGAACACAAAACACATGACTGGCACCGAGATTGGAAAGACCGTCCAGGAGCCCGTTGACCAGCGGGAGCAGCTGGATTATCACGCTCTGAACGCAATGTTGAACCTGTACAACGACGCGGGAGAGATCCAGTTCGACAAGGATCGTGAGGCTGCTAACCAGTACTTTCTGCAGCACGTGAATCAGAACACTGTGTACTTCCACGACTTGGAAGAGAAGATCAAGTACCTCGTGGACAACGAGTACTACGATCCTGCGGTGTTGAATCAGTACGAGTTCAGTTTCGTAAAGTCCCTGTTTAAGCAGGCTTATGCCAAGAAGTTCCGCTTCCAGTCCTTCCTGGGCGCGTACAAGTACTACACCTCCTATACGCTGAAGACCTTCGACGGACGCCGCTACTTGGAACGTTTCGAAGACCGCGTATGCATGGTCGCACTGGGGCTAGCAGCAGGGGATACCGAGTTGGCGTCGAACCTCGTCGACGAGATCATGGACGGTCGCTTCCAGCCTGCAACGCCCACCTTCCTCAACATTGGCAAGAAGCAGCGCGGGGAGCCGGTGTCCTGCTTCCTCCTGCGCATTGAGGACAACATGGAGTCGATTGGCCGATCTATTAACTCCGCGCTGCAACTATCCAAGCGCGGCGGTGGCGTAGCACTGTTGCTGTCGAATGTGCGCGAGGCCGGTGCGCCGATTAAGCACATCGAGAACCAATCCTCCGGTGTGATCCCCGTGATGAAGCTGCTGGAAGATGCCTTTAGCTACGCCAACCAGCTGGGTGCCCGTCAGGGTGCCGGCGCGGTATATCTCCACGCACACCACCCAGATATCTTGCGCTTCCTGGACACCAAGCGCGAGAATGCGGATGAAAAGATCCGTATTAAGACGCTCTCTCTGGGAGTGGTCATCCCGGATATCACCTTTGAGCTGGCCAAGCGCAATGACGACATGTATCTGTTCAGCCCGTACGACGTTGAACGCGTCTACGGCAAGCCATTTGCCGATGTCTCCATCACCGAGCACTACGAGGAGATGGTGGAGGATCCGCGCATCCGTAAGTCCAAGATCAATGCGCGCGCGTTCTTCCAAACGCTGGCGGAGATCCAGTTCGAGTCGGGCTACCCGTACATCATGTTTGAGGACACGGTGAACAAGGCCAACCCGATCGAAGGTCGTATCACGCACTCCAACCTGTGCTCCGAAATTCTGCAGGTTTCGACCCCATCGGAGTTCAACGCTGATCTGACGTACAAGACCATCGGCGATGACATCTCCTGCAACCTGGGCTCCATGAACATCGCGAAGGCCATGGACTCTGCGGACTTCTCTAAGACCATCGAGACCGCGATTCGCGGCCTGACCGCAGTGGCAGATCAAACCTCCATCGACTCGGTTCCTTCGGTTCGCCAGGGTAACGACAACTCCCACGCCATTGGCCTGGGACAGATGAACCTGCATGGCTTCCTGGGGCGCGAGCACATCCACTACGGTTCAGAAGAAGCTCTGGACTTCACCAATGCATACTTCGCAGCAGTGATGTACGAAGCTCTGAAGGCATCCAACAAGATCGCCCAGGAGCGTGGCGAGAAGTTCCACAACTTCGAAAACTCCGATTATGCCAGCGGCGAGTTCTTCGACCGCTACGATCCGGCGGAGTTTGCACCGAAGACGGAGCGTATCCGCCAAATCATCGGCAACTCCAGCATCCAGGTGCCAACCGCGCAGGACTGGCAACAGCTGAAGGACGATGTGCAGGCTCACGGTCTATACAACCGCAACCTGCAGGCTATTCCGCCGACGGGTTCCATCTCCTACATCAACAACTCCACATCCTCGATTCACCCGATCGCCTCCAAGATCGAAATTCGTAAGGAGGGCAAGATCGGTCGTGTGTACTACCCGGCTCCGTACATGACGAACGACAACCTGGAGTACTACGAGGACGCGTACGAGATCGGCTACGAAAAGATCATCGACACTTACGCAGTCGCGACGAAGTACGTGGATCAGGGCCTATCGCTGACCCTGTTCTTCAAGGACACCGCCACCACGCGCGACATCAACCGTGCGCAGATCTATGCGTGGCGCAAGGGGATCAAGACGATCTACTACATCCGCCTCCGCCAGACGGCCTTGACCGGCACCGAGGTTGAGGGCTGCGTGAGCTGCATGCTCTAAGTGGGGAGGGGAGCGGCCTGCTCTAGGTGGAGGGCGGCCTCCACCGAGCATGAAAAAGCCGACTGGGAGGAATCCCAGTCGGCTTTTGTTATTGGCCGTTGAGTGGCCTTGTTAATGGTTGCTAGCGGTTGCCCAGCTCTGCGTCGATGCGCAGCAGGCCGGAACCATCGTTGCCCACCAGCTTGATGCGGTCGATGATGTTGCTTACTGTAGCTTCCTCCTCGATCTGCTCCTCCAGGAAGAAGTTCAGCAGGTTGCGGGAGTCAATGTCGCCAACCTCGTCGGCGGTCTTCACCAGATCGCGGATCAGTGCGGAGACCTTACGCTCGTGCTCGAGGGAAGCCTCGAAGGCATCCAGCGGGGTGGAGATCTTCAGGGAAGGCATCTCAACAGTCTCGATGTCCACGCGCGCGTCGCGGTCCAGCAGGTGCTGTGCGAACTTCTGAGCGTGCTCGCGCTCCTCATCGGCCTGTGCCTGCATCCAGCTGCTCATGCCGTCGAAGGAGAGGCGGTCCAGCTCATAAGCCAGCTGGGTGTAAACCAGCGCAGCCTGGTGCTCGGCGGTGACCTGTTCGTTCAATTGCTTCTGAAACTTCTCGTTGATTTCCATGCAGCTCACCGTACTCAGGGTTTATCCAATCGGCTAGCAAACGCAGGCTACCCTTATATTATCAATGCAGGTCAGAGCCTATTGTATAGTCGGTGAGGCTGTCTTTACTTAGGTTGCCCTGTAAACCAATCCTGACGTGCTCTTTAGGTAGTGACGCCCCCAGCTCTGGGCTGAAATCGGCTCCAGCGCGCGCTGAGGGCGTCATTAAGAAAGACCCCCCAAAATGGGGGTGGTGGCCGAGGGGTAGGCGCGTCGCGGAAACGGGGTACGATGGGGCGAAGTGCACAAGCTGAGGGACAGCAAGAAAATCAGCACGTTCTGTGAGAAGGAGACACGTAAGCGATGAGTGCGCACGCACCCCACACTCCCGTACACCGCGTCGACGGCGATCCGGTATCCGCCATCAACTGGAACAGCATCCCAGATGACAAGGACCTGGAGGTGTGGGATCGCCTCACTGCCAACTTCTGGCTGCCCGAAAAGGTGCCACTGTCCAACGACGTCCCCAGCTGGTCCACACTAAATGACATGGAGAAGCAGGCCACCATGCGTGTGTTCACCGGCCTGACCATGCTGGATACGATTCAGGGCACAGTTGGTGCAGTAAAGCTGATCGAGGATGCTGCCACTCCACACGAGGAAGCCGTCTTTACGAATATTTCCTTTATGGAGAGCGTTCACGCGAAGTCTTATTCCTCTATCTTCATGACGCTGGCCTCTACGCCTGAGATTAACGACGCCTTCCGTTGGTCCGAAGAGAATGAGAAGCTGCAAAACAAGGCAAAGATCATTCTCGACTTCTATGAGGGCGACGATCCGATGAAGAAGAAGATTGCCTCTGTGCTGCTGGAGAGCTTCCTCTTCTACTCCGGTTTCTACCTGCCGATGTACTGGTCCTCGCATGCGAAGCTGACCAACACCGCAGACATTATCCGCCTGATCATCCGCGATGAGTCCGTGCACGGCTACTACATCGGCTACAAGTACCAGCGCGCACTGGAAAACGAGACTCCGGAGCGCCAGGAGGAGCTGAAGGAGCACACCTTCGACCTGCTGCTGGAACTGTACGACAACGAGGCACAGTACACCGAGGACCTGTACGACGAGCTCGGCTGGACCGAGGACGTGAAGCGCTTCCTGCGCTACAACGCCAACAAGGCGCTGAACAACCTGGGATATGAGGGGCTGTTCCCGGCTGACGAGACTCGCGTCTCCCCGGCGATCCTCTCCGCCTTGAACCCGGGTGGCGACGAGAACCACGACTTCTTCTCTGGCTCCGGGTCCTCCTATGTTATCGGTAAGGCCGAAAACACCGTCGACGACGACTGGGACTTCTAATTAGCACCCCCGAAAACGTGGGATCTGTTAACAGGGCACCGTCCACGGCTATTGAAATGCGCGTTAACGGGATACTATGTAAGCATTCTGCGTCTGTTCGGGTCGGTTGTTGACGAGGCCGACCCAGCGGGAACAGGGTAGAGGAAACATTCTTTTGGGTGACCGGCTCAAAGAATCCTGTGAGTAACTTAATGCTCGCAAGAGGAAAAGGGCAGGTCACGCGTAGTCAGGAGGAACTAATGACCGCAGTAGCGCCTAGGGAAAGCCATGAGGTTTCCCCGGCTCGGCCTGCGCCTTTTGGTGAGGCGCCGCGTGGCAGCCTCGCATGGAAGATGCTGACCACGACCGACCACAAGCTTCTGGGCATCATGTACCTAATCATGTCCTTCACCTTCTTCATGGTTGGTGGCTTGATGGCCCTGCTGATCCGTCTCGAGCTTTTCGCGCCGGGCCAGCAATTCCTGTCCAATGAGCAGTTCAACCAGCTGTTCACGATGCACGGCACGATCATGCTGCTGCTGTACGGCTCCCCGATGGTGTTCGGTTTCGCGAACTACATCCTGCCGCTGCAGATCGGCGCGCCTGACGTGGCATTCCCCCGTCTGAACGCCTTCGGCTTCTGGATGACCACCGCCGGTGGTGTCGTTATGCTGCTCGGCTTCCTGACCCCGGGTGGTGCTGCTGACTTCGGTTGGACCATGTACATGCCGCTGGCAGACGCTACGCATTCTCCGGGCGTGGGCTCTGAGCTGTGGATCCTGGGCGTCGGCGTTGGTGGTATCGGTACCATCGCTTCCGCTGTGAACATGATCACCACCATCCTGTGCCTGCGTGCGCCGGGTATGACCATGTTCCGCATGCCGATCTTCACCTGGAACATCCTGGTCACCTCTCTGCTGGTTCTGCTGATCTTCCCGCTGCTGACCGCTGCAGCCCTGGGTGTCTTCTACGACCGCAAGCTGGGTGGCCACATCTACGACGCTGGTAACGGCGGCGCTATCCTGTGGCAGCACCTGTTCTGGTTCTTCGGCCACCCTGAGGTTTACGTCCTGGCACTGCCGTTCTTCGGCATCGTGTCCGAGGTCTTCCCGGTGTTCTCCCGCAAGCCGATGTTCGGCTACGTCGGCCTGGTGTTCGCAACCCTGTCGATTGCTGCACTGTCCATGGCCGTGTGGGCACACCACATGTTCGTGACCGGCGCCGTGATGCTGCCGTTCTTCTCCTTCATGACGTTCCTGATCGCCGTGCCGACCGGTATGAAGTTCTTCAACTGGCTGGGCACGATGTGGAAGGGCCGCCTGACCTTCGAGACCCCGATGATCTTCGCGGTCGGCTTCTTCGCCACCTTCCTCTTCGGTGGTCTGACCGGTGTCATGCTGGCTTCCCCGGCTCTGGACTTCCACGTTTCTGATACCTACTTCGTGGTTGCTCACTTCCACTACACCCTGTTCGGTACCGTGACCTACGCCTCCTTCGCTGGTATCTACTTCTGGTTCCCGAAGATGACCGGTCGCATGCTGGACGAGAAGCTGGGCAAGATTCACTTCTGGCTGGTTACCATCGGCTTCCACACCACCTTCCTGGTGCAGCACTGGCTGGGCAACATGGGTATGCCGCGTCGTTACGCTGATTACCTGCCGACGGATGGTTTCACCACCCTGAACCAGATCTCCACGGTTGGTGCTTGCATCCTGGCGATCTCCATGATTCCGTTCCTGTGGAACGTCTTTAAGTCCTACCGCTACGGCGAGGTCGTCACCGTTGATGACCCGTGGGGCTACGGCAACTCCCTGGAGTGGGCAACCTCTTGCCCGCCGCCGCGCCATAACTTCGACTCCATGCCTCGCATCCGCTCCGAGCGCCCGGCGTTCGAGCTGCACCACCCGCACATGGTCAAGCGCATGCGCGACGAGGCTCACGTTGGTCGCCACTTCTAAGCGCACTTTCGAGTGACGCCCCCTCACCCGGCCACTGCCCAGCGCAGTCGCTAGGTGCCTGGCGGCTGGCCCGGTCTTAAATCCACACCTCAACTACGCGGGGTGTGGATTTTCGCATTCTCGGGGTGCACAGGGAGTTGGTTGGGGAAGCGGGGACTGTGGGTGGAGCGGGGGAACTGAAATGAGGGCTATGCAGTCTCGGTTATCAATTCTTGCGGGGAAGTGGGACAATATAGCCCGTGACTACCTCCGATAACGCCAACAACCCCAACCCTTCCGTTAGCCAGCCCGCAGCCGACTCGGCCAACGACCCGCACTTCGAGTCCGCCCTCGAGGACACGCTGCAGGAAGGCCTCGCGCCCAGCGTGATCACCGTTACCGGTCCTGACCGCCCCGGCGTATCCGCGGCCTTCTTCCGAGTACTGTCCTCCTACGGAGTGCAGCTACTCGACATTGAGCAGTCTGTATTCCGTGGGAAGCTGTCGCTGGCGGCGCTAGTGGGCGTCGGACAAGAAGACCTTGAACCGCTCGGCGAGGGACTTAAGGAAACCCTGGCTTCCTACGGCATGCGGGTCAGCGTCGAGGCCGACGACAACCTCTCGAGCACCCGTCCGCACTCCACGCACGTGATGGTTGTGCTGGGTCGCCCGCTGACGGCCACGCACATTTCCCGCATCGGCCAGACCCTGGCGGACTACGGTGCGAATATCGACACGATCACCGGCATTGCGGACTACCCGGTCACCGGCCTGGAGCTTAACCTGACTGTCGCCAACCCGGCACCAGGCGGCGGTGTGCCACTGCGCAAGGCCCTGGCAACCCTGACCTCGGAAGTGGGCGTGGATATCGCCATCGAGCGCGCCGGACTGGCCCGCCGGGCGAAGCGCCTAATCTGCTTCGACGTAGACTCCACCCTCATCCAACACGAGGTCATTGAAATGCTGGCAGCCTACGCCGGCCGCGAGGAAGAGGTCGCAGCCGTCACCGAGCGCGCGATGCGGGGCGAGCTGGACTTCGCCGAATCCCTGCACGAGCGCGTGAAGGCCCTCGCCGGCCTGGATGCCGCAGTAGTGGAGAAGGTCGCCCACGACATCCAGCTGACCCCTGGCGCCCGCACCACCATCCGCACTCTGAAGCGCCTGGGATACAAGGCTGGCGTGGTTTCCGGTGGATTCATCCAGGTCATCGAGCCACTAGCCCGCGAGTTGGACCTCGACTTCGCCCGCGCGAATACCCTGGAGATCGTCGACGGCAAGCTCACCGGCCGCGTGATCGGCCCGGTCATCGACCGTCAGGCGAAGGCGGAAAGCCTGAAGGAGTTCGCCTGGTCCAACGGCATCCAGCTGAACCAGACCGTCGCGGTGGGCGACGGCGCAAACGATATCGACATGCTGTCCACGGCCGGCCTGGGCATCGCCTTCAACGCAAAGCCCGCCCTCAAGGAGATCGCCGACGCCTCTGTGAACTACCCCTTCCTGGATCAGGTGTTGTTCATCCTTGGTATTTCTCGCCACGAGATTGAGGACGCCGACCTCCGCGACGGCACGTATCGCCGAGTGCCAATCGTCGAAAGCTAAACCGCGCGCTCGCGCAGCTCTCGGCGCAGGATTTTACCCGTGGAGGACTTCGGAATGCCCTGCACAAACTCAACAATGCGGATCTTCTTGTAGGGCGCCACGCGCTCGGCCACGAAGTCCATCACTTGCTGTTCGTTGAGGGAAGAACCCCGCTGGGCCACGACAAAGGCCTTCGGCAGTTCCTCGCCATCAGAGGCGCGGTGCACGCCGATCACGGCGGCGTCTGCGATCTCCGGGTGGCTCAGCAGCACCGACTCCAGCTCTGCGGGTGGAACCTGGTAGCCCTTGTACTTGATCAGCTCCTTCAGACGGTCCACGATGTGAACGTTGCCCTCCGGGTCGCTGTTCGCCAGGTCGCCGGTGCGCAGCCAGCCGTCGCCCGGCAGCGCCTCGGCGGTCTGCTCTGGCTTGTTCAGGTAGCCGGCCATAATCTGCGGTCCGCGAACCCACAGCTCGCCGACCTCGGATACGCCCTCGCTGGGCAGCGGAATTTCCTCCAGGGTCTCCGGATCCACCAGCTTGCTCTCGGTGTTGGCGCAGGGCTTGCCAATGGAGCCGCGGTTGATGTCCTTGGAGACATTCGCATGCGCCAGTGGCGAGGTCTCAGTCATGCCATAGCCCTGCTGCACGTGGATGCCCAGGCGCTTCTCCAGCGCCAGAGCCAGATCCTCGTCCAGCGTGGCTGCACCGCTGAATACTCCGCGCATGCGCGATAGGTCGTAGTTATCCACCATCGGGTGCTTCGCCAGCTGCACGGCGATCGGCGGGGCGATCAACGTGAAATTCACCTCGAATTTCTGGTGGTGCTCCAGGAAGCTCTGCAGCTCGAAGCGCGGCACCACAACCAGCTTTGCGCGCTGTGCGAGCGCCAGGTTTACCAGTGCGGTCAGGCCATAGATGTGGAAGAAGGGCAAGACCGCGTACACCGTGTCGTCCCGGCGCAGCAAGTCGATGTCCTGGCCCTGCTGCACGTTGGCCACCAGCTGACGGTGCATCAGGCGCACGCCCTTCGGCAGGCCGGTGGTGCCGGAGGAGTAGGGGAGTACCGCCAGGTCCTCGTCGGGGTCGATCTCCACCTCGGGAGCCGTGCGGCGCTCCGCCATGATCTGCTGCATACCCTTGGAGGTATCCAGGTGGATGATGTCTTCTTCTGCGATGCCGGCATCCTTAGCACCCTGGGACGAAGCGTCACCAAGCGCGGCAACAGTAAGCAGCATCTTCGCGCCAGAGTCCTCAATCTGCGCGGTGACGGTCTCCGGCGTGGACAGCAGCGACAGCGGCGATACGACAGCGCCGATGCGCCACAGTCCGTAGGCGGCGACGATGAAGTTGAGGGAGTTAGGCAGATGCAGAGCCACCACGTCGCCCTTTTTGATGCCCTTGCTGACGAGCCAGCCTGCGGTGGACTCGATGTAGTTCTGCAGCTGCGCGAAGGTCGTTTCGGAGCCATCGGCGATATCGATGACGGCGACGCGGTCTTCTTCCTCCGTGGTGAGGTTGCCGAAGACGTAGTCGTAGACACCTAGCGGGCTGAGTTCGATGTCCGGGCGGTCGCTCTTAATGGGCATTGCGTCGGGCTCCTATCCGTTCGCGGTTATTCTCCGCCTCCACTGTAGTCGGCATGTGCTTTAGCCGACATCACTTTTTATGTTTCGTCTCGCTAACTTTCCAATGGTGCGAATCGGTATTGCTTGACGGGCATGCCACTCTTCCTATTGAACTGCGCGCGGGATCGGGCATAATCGCTTAAAGTAATTCTTTTATTACTCACGGGAACCTTCGCCGTCTTGCGTGCATTACACAACCGTCCTGAAGCAGGTTTTAGTGGTTCATCTGCTTCAGCGCGTTCTTTGTTGTTATTGCGGATGCTGGTGGAAGGAGGTGAACGATGAGCACGAAGAGTGATTCGATCGAAAACGGAGGACACATGGCTGGCCCATCCGCTGATACCGAGGCAGACGCACCAATCCTTCCCCCGCTGGAGGAATTGTTCGGCAACGAAGCGCAGGATCTTGACGACTTATTCAACGCGATGTTGGATGTTGCCGTTGATCCGAACACCGAGATGCCCGAGGGGGATCTGATCCCCGACCTGGATTCCTTCCCGGAGGAAGGCGCGGAAGGCCCTTCGGCAGATGAGGCTTCGCACGAGGTTGACCTTGCGGATCTCGACGATTCTGATTCTTTGGTTGATGACGCCACCTCGGCGGAGGACCTCCCCAGTGATGCTTCGGGCGACGACGTGGATACCGGCGCGGCAGAGCACGAAGATCTGGATGATCTGAGTGACCTCGAGGATCCCACCGCTGACCTCGCTGATCCGGTGACCGATCCAGTAGCAGATCCCGCTGCCGACGTCACTGATTACGGCGAGGATGATTATGGCAACGACTACGGCGATGATCACCCGGACGATCTGACCGACCTCAGTGGAATGTAGGGGGAAGTCAGAAATGTCTAACGGATCTAACACCCCACGGAAAGAACTCACCCGCGACGAGGAACGCGACCTGCTGGCCAAAGCCCATGAGGGCGACCAGCAGGCTTTCGCGCGTCTAGCACGCCAGGCATGGGGCAGGATGTTCTCTGTCTGCCTGTCCATTACCGGAAACCGCGCCGATGCGGAGGATGCGCTGCAGAACGCTCTGACCTCTGCGTGGAAGAACATTGAAAAATTCGACGGGCGCGCCAGGTTCTCCACCTGGGCGTACCGCATTGCCTCCAACGCTGCGCTGCAGATCGTGCGCTCCCGCCGAGACGTTCCAGAGGAAGACGCAGGCGTGGATGAGGTTGCACAGACCCCGGAGGTTGGGTCACAGGTCACCTCGGCAATGGTCGTGCGCCAGGCATTGGCGCAGCTGCCGGATGACTTCCGCGAAGTCATCGTCTTGCGCGAATACACGGGCATGAGCTACCAGGACATCGCTGCCCACCAGGGGATTCCAATTCAAACGGTTAAGTCCCGCATCAATCGTGCACGTGCGAAGCTGAAGGCGGCACTGGTGGAGGCCGGCGTCACTAGCGCATAAACAGCCAGTCCCTGCCCCACAGCAAAGAGCCCCACAACATCGAGCAGCTCGATCTCCGCTCGGTGTGTGGGGCTCTAACTTGTGCCTTGAATCAATGAAGTGATGGTTAGTCCTGCGGCATCAGGTTATAGAACTTCAGCATCTCGATTGCGTCTTCCTTGGTGTCCTCAGCCCTGCCGTTGGACAGCACGACCAGCTTTTCGTCGGGGTACCACACCGTGACATTCGGGCTGGAGAACTTGGCGGTGGGGTAGAAGGTAATCTCCGGCCATCCGTTTCCGGCCTCCTGGAGGACTTGCCCCTTCACGGAAGAGTTCTTTCCGTGGTCATAGACCTTCTGCGCGTCGTCTCCGGACAGCGTGTAACGGAAGTTGTTGTAGAGGAACTCATCCTTGTGGTCCTCGAGGGAGTCGCGGCTGGGTAGGCAGGAGTACATGTCGATATCCATGCCGTCGTAGGCCGCACCTGCGAAGCTTGCCTTGTCTGGCTTGGTGCTGCAGCTATCGATGCGGTTGTAGAAGTTCGTCGGAGTGTAGTCCTTGACCTCTGGGAGCAGGGAAGCCAGTGGCTTGTACATATCCGACTCATACGGCTCCCGCGACGGGCTGTAGGGGCTAGCTTCGGTGAACGGCGGGTTGCCGCCCTCGCCGTTTCCGCCGCCACCGCCGTTTCCGCCACCGTTGTCATCGCCGCCGTTCAGTGCAACGAAGCCGATGGCAATGACGACTGCGAGGATGGCAACGCAAGCCGTGATGATCACGGGAGTGTTGGACTTCTTCGGCTTCGAGGAGCTCGTTGCGTGGGCGCTGGCGAAGTTGCTGGCGCCGTATGCGTTTGCCGAGCTGGGCACGAAGGCGGCAGTCTGCGGGGAAGCGTTGTAGGACTGTGGCCCCTGGTTCTGGCTCTGGTTTGGGCTCTGGCTCGCACGCGGCATGCCGGGTGGGGTCGCCGGGCCGGACTGGCCGGGTTGGCTGGATTGGCCGGAACGGTTTGCGGCGGAGGCAGCGCCGGCGCCTAGACCAGCTCCGGCGGCGCCAGCTAGTCCAGCTGCGCCAGCGGCACCTGCGCCAGAACTGCCGGAACCTGCACTACCGGGGCGAGTTCCTGCCCCCTGTGCGCCATCCACGCCACCGGTGAACCCGCGCAGGGTTGCAGCCAGCGCACCGCGGCTCACCACGGTCTTCGGGTCGTCGAGCGTCATGACGGTGCCGACTTCGCCCAGTCGGTCCTGCACGAACGGAATGCGCGAGGATCCACCGGTCATGTAGATCGGGGTCTTTGTGGAATCGACGCCCGCCTGAGTCAGCGCCGCACGGGTCAGTTCAACTCCGCGCATGATCGACTGCTCGATTACGTTGTTGAACTCATCGCGGGTGATCAGCAGGTCGGTTTCCCCGTGGGGAGTAGAGACACTGATGGTGGCCGAGGACGTATCCGATAGGATCTCCTTGGCTTCGCGGATGCTGGATTCCAGCGCGTGCACCGTGGTGATAGGTGCCGAGCGAACGAAGTCCGCCAGGTCGGGATCGTCGTGCTCCAGCTGGTCCAGAACCCAGCGGTACAGCAGGTTGTCGATGGTGCGCCCACCCAGGCTGTTATCACCCTTGGCGGCCACGACTTCGAAGTTGCCATCCCCCTTTGCACGCAGCACGGCAATATCCAGGGTGCCGCCACCGAAGTCGAACACTGCTACGTGGGAGCCGGATTGGACGGACTGCTGAGAGGCGTAGTGGATCGCAGCTGCGCGCGGCTCGGATAGCACGCGCAGGTTCTGTTCCGGCACGCCTGCGGCGACGGCGCTGCGCTTCAGCTGCTCCACGGAGTGCGCCGACCAGGCTTCGGGGTGAGTCAGCGTAACCGTCTCGGGGTCCTGGTTCGCGTGCTGAGCCTTGCCCGAACGCAGAACTGTAGCGATCACGGAGCCGACGACCTTCGTCAACGGCAGACTACGGCCAGCCAGCTGAACCTCGTCGTGGTCGATGTAGCGTTTGGGGCTCAGCAGCAGCCGGGAGGGGTCGCGGCGGCCACGCGCCAGGGCGGAATCGCCGTTGAGCAGTGTGGGCTCTTCGTCATCGGCAGCGGCGTGTGCGCCGTGCGGGACGTCGAGGAATACTGCAGACGGCATGATGTTGGAGCGGTGCGTCAACGCAAGGGCGGAGATCTCCCTACCCATGGGGCTCTGGTGAGCGGCAGCCGTATTCGAGGTTCCGAAGTCGACCGCCAGATGCCATGCGTTAGTCATTTAAAGTACAGCTCCTGACAAAACATAAGGGTTTAATAGCGTTTAAGGCATAAGTAGCTTACACTTTAGCGCCTCGGTTGGCCTTTAGTGCGTAGCTTGTAGCGCTGATTGGAAAGAGCCCAGGAGGCGCTCGCGAGCCTCGTCTTCCGCCGCCGACAGTGGGGACATCGACATTTGCTGCATTTCGGCGATCTTATCCTCCAGCGCCTGGCGGACCTGTTCCACCGGAGTATCGCGCGGCAGGTTCACAGTCTCTGCCGGGTGCCCAGCCGTCACGGCGGAGCGCAGTAGTGGCAGCAAGCGCGAATCTGGGGTGGAGGCGTAGGTGTTGCGGTAGCTGCGGTATAGCATCACAAAGTGCATGCCCGGCTGCGCCAGCGTCACCGACTGGACCCAGCGCACGTGCTGCAGGTCCGGGTGGTTGGAGGCCAGATCGTCCAGCACATCCAGCATCCGGGCTGCGCGCTGCAGCACTGCGAAGTAGGTGATGTCGCCGGTCAGCAGGTGCACCAGTTCCGAGACCCCGGAGGTCTCCACCATCCACTTGACCAGCGCCGGTGCTCCGCCCTCGGCGGCGATGCGGCGCCCGGCGAAAACGCCGTATTCGCCCATAACGTCCAGCAAGTCGTCGCGGGTGCTCGCGCTGCACTCCGGCACGATTTCCCGCGGGTCCTCCGCCTCCAGCAGGTCCAGCAGACCTTCGCGGTCCAGATGTGCCAGCGCACTCAAGTTACGGGCCACCTCACCGGTGACTTTGCCCGTCAGCGCGGACTCTGCCATCAGGCCGGAAAGCGGAATGGTGCGTTGCACCGTGCTCATCAGCCGCTTCTGGATGCTATCGGCGTGCTGGCGGGCGTGTTGCAGCGGATCGATGGGGCCGAAGGCGCCGGAACCGAAGGAGTCCGCTCTGGAAAGGATGCCGACGGTATTTAGGGGCGTCATTCCCAATTGGGAGAGGAACCGCTTTTCGTCCTCGCGCGGGGCAGAGTCCGACAAGAAGACAAGGCAGTCGGCCCAACCGCTGGCACGGCGCGTGTCTTTTTGTCCGTCGACGAGTACGCGGCGGGTGCGCTCTTCATTCTCGACGGTCAGGGTGGCGGTGCCGGGGGTGTCGATCAGCGTGAGTTCCTGGAGGCGCCGGTTGGGCAGGAACTGATCCACAAAGTCCACCTGGTTCACCGGCACGGTCAGGTTGTTCAGCGGGCCGTTGTTCAGCGGCACGCGGATGACCTGCCCGTCGGTGGTGTGGATCTCGGCGCGGGCGGGCGCACCGTTGTGGTACATGCTCACCGCCATGGTGCACTCCAGGGCGCCGGTGGCGGCAATGAGGTTCTCCGTCAACGCGTTGACCAGCGTGGACTTTCCGGATTTCAGGCGGCCGACCACAGCCACGCGCGGCGGGCGGGTGACCATCAGGCGCAGCTGTTCGGCGTGCCGCGCCAGGTCCGGCGAGCCGCCGGCCAAAGCGTCGACAGCCTGGGTGAGCAGCAGCGTCAGGTCAGAGACGCGCTGGCTCAAATGCGCCGAGGCTGATTGGATCTGATTTCCCTGCTCCATTTACATCCCCGCCTTCGCGTGTTCTGCCATGCTCGCCGCTCCGCGCCGGGTGCGTTTCAGCGCCGCCAGGTGCTCATCTAGCTCTTCGATGGTCTGGTTCACGATCTCCAGGTTCTTCTTCAGCCGGCTGATGGTCTGCTTGCGCTGGGCCTCGGATTCGCGGGCGATCTTCTGCGCGGATTCGATCTTGGACTGCAGGTTGCGCTGCTCCTGGCGGATCGCGGAGCGGTGGCGCAGCAGGATTTCCGTCCTACCTGTGGTGATCGCAATGTCGATCATGCGGTTAATGGAGGTGCGGGTCGTCGCAATAGTCTCGCGGAGCCAGATAAGTAGGTGTTGCTTGCCGTTGCGCATTGCTCGGTAGCCCATGTTCACGCCGATCCAAGCCGCTGCGGCCACGGGGGCGAAGGGGATCACCACTGTCAGGGCGCCCGCGCCGACGATGCCCATCGTCAGCATCGACGGGTCCACCAGCCCAGTAGTCTTCTTCTCCACGTCGTGGCTGAGGGAGCTCGGCGGGGCCAGTGCGGCGAAGATCTGTTGCTGCACCTGGTCCACCATGTCCTGGCGCCCCTGGAACAGCTGCGCGGCACGGGCTGTCACTTCGCTGACCATTGCCATCACCATCTGCTCCATGATCTGCCGCAGTTCAATTTCGATTTGGCTGGTGAATACCTGCGGCTTGCTGCGCAGCACGCGCATGCCATCGGCGTTGACGCGGTTGGTCCAGCGCGTCTTTACGTCCGTCAGCGCCTCGTCCATCGCCGCGGAAACCTTGTTGCGGCTCAGCTGGATGTCGCGCATGAACAGCTGTTCCCACTCGCTGGTGGCATCGCGGAACGCCTCGAGCTTGCGCTTTTCTGCTTCGAGTTCGCCGACTGCATCGCTGGTTTTGTCGTAGAGCTTGATGTCGCGCTCGATGTCGGTGGTGATGGTGTGCATCGTCGACTTGGTGATCTCGAGCGCGGTCACCGTGCCGAGGTTGCCCGGCGAGTTCACGTGGTCGATGATCTGTTGGCGCAGCTCGGCGACGCCACATCGTTGCTCGATCTGTGCTCTTTTTTCTGGTGACGCCGATTCCGCCGCGTCCAAAGCCCGCAACGAGGACACTCCAATGACCGGGATGTCCAGGCCTAGGTGCTCTGCGATGAGGCGCTGGTCATCGGCGACGATGGAGCGCCAGCGGCGCACATTCTTATCTGTCTTGGTGACGGCCACGATCACGCTGCCGACCTGCTCGCGAGCGCGGCGGAGAATGTCCATCTCCGGGGCGGTGATGGGGGTGGAGGCGTCGCAGACCATGAGCAGCACGCCGGCATTCCGGGCTTCTGCCAGGGAGGCCGTCACCGCGTGCTCGTCCAGGCCACCCACGCCCGGAGTGTCGATGATGGTCACCTTGCCCATGCCAGAGTAAGGAACCAGCAGCTCGGCGGCGCTGGGTAGGGAGGCTACTTCCTTACTATCTTTCGGCGCGCGGTTGATGGCATCCACGGCCTCCTGGGTGACCCAGTTCTTTAGATCCTCGGGCTCGATCGGGTCGTACTCCGTGCCCCGCACCAGGCGCGCCAGCACTGGCTGGTCCGGATCCTGGTCGGGCTCGGTGTGGATACGGATTGGGGCGCTGGTGGCGGTGATGACGTCCACCGGCAGCAGATCGCGCCGACCGACCAGAGCGTTGACGAGGGAGGACTTTCCGCGCTTGACCTCGCCGATGATGACCACGGCGGAGGTGCGGTATTTCGCATTCACGAGGTTCTGCACACGATCCGCGGCATCGTGCATCTTGTATTTCCTGGCGATGGTGGCCCCGCGCTCGACGCTTGCCTGGGGGGATCGGCCCGAAGCGTTTGGGGTGGGGGTCACGGTGTGTATCGCCTTTCTTTGTAGTGTCCGGTTAGTGCGCGGCGAGCGCACGGTAGTGCGGGAACGCCATTCTAGTATGCCGATAAATGGACTTTCCGGGAGTTTAGCTTAAGCACTATGCATGCTTTCACCCCCGGAACTGCTTTCGGGATTCAGGTGGCAGAAATGTCTTTTTACTAGGGATTTCGTGGTTTCTGGGGCGAGGGGGCGTCCATAATAAATACCCCCAAGGAACAACTTGTAGAGGAGGGGCATTCAATAACTGACAGGCAGCCAGGAAGAGCCTGAAGGATACTAGGAAGAACACTGAAAAGGAGCACACAATGTCTAACGAGAACCTGAACAACGGAAACAACGCTAACAACAACGGCCTCACCACCAACGACAACGCGGGCGCCCCGGATCACTCCCTGGGCCGCTGGGATGTACTGGACGCAGACGGCAACATGGTCCAGGGCAACATCGTCGGCGCGCAGGACACCAACGGCGACGGCAAGGCAGACGCCTTCCAGGTGGACATCACCGGCGACGGACGCCCGGACGGCACGGTCTACGACAAGGACGGCGACGAAGTGACCGACCGCGCGGAGATGGACTACGACCAGGACGGCATCGTCGACACGGTCTACGAAGACATCGACGGCGACGGCGTGATCGACAACATGTCGGTAGACACCACCAACGACGGCAAGCTGGACACCAAGGCCACTGACTACGACAGCGACGGTGTGACCGACAACGTGAAGATCGACTCCAATGCAGACGGCAACTACGACGTCACCGCCTACGACTTCGACGGCGACGGCAAGGTAGACAGCGTTGGTTATGACACCGATGGCGATGGAATCTCCGACTACTCCGAGTTCGACCACGACGGCAACGGCGTTGTGGACGGCACCAGCGGCGAGGTTCCGCCGTCCGCGGCACAGCAGGCAGTAGGCGAGGGCATCTGGGGCTCCCAGACCCAGACTGCAGCGCCTCAGGACGCAGCACCACAGGCTGACGCTCCGGCTGCGGCAGCCCCGGCAGCTGAGGCTCCGGCAGAGGACAAGCCCGAGTCTCGCACTGAGGACAATGCAGAGGCCCCGGCAGAAGAGGCAGCCCCGCAGGGCGGCGCAGACACTGACCTGCAGTCCGCCGGTGCGGACAACGCAGCACCGAACGGCGGCGAGTACGTGGACCTGGACGGCGACGGCCTGGCAGACGGTGTAGCTTATGACACCAACAACGACGGCCAGATCGATGCACTCGAGATCGACACCACCGGCAACGACCAGACGGACACCGTGTTCGTTGACACCGACGGCGACGGCCAGGTCGACGAGCGCCACGTGGACACCGATGGCGACGGCTTCACCGACGAGGCTCTGCTGGACACCGACTTCGACGGCATCGGCGACACCAAGGCATACGACCACGATGGCGATGCTGTGTACGAGTCCACTGAGGAGACCTACACCGAGGACATCGCTCCGACCTTCGACGACCTGCTGGGCGGCGCTGGCGACAGCGGAGCCGCTGGCAACGACGGCGCGGACCTGGCCTAAGGCACTAGGCCCGGGCCTCAGGTTCGGGCCTAGCCCCCGGCCCTAAGCTTCAACCAGGCGACGCAGTGCACCCCGCACTGTGTCGCCGTTTTCCGTGTACCAGAAGTCTGGCATCGAACGGCGGATGTAGCTGCCGTAGCGCTTCGTGGCCAGCCGCTGATCCAGTACCGCCACCACGCCCCGGTCGTCCACGGAACGCAGCAGGCGGCCTGCGCCCTGTGCCATCAGCAGCGCAGCATGGTTCGCCGCCACCTCCATGAATCCACTGCCACCGCGCTGATCGGCGGCCTCCTGCCGGGCTTGCTGCAACGGATCGTCGGGGCGCGGGAAGGGGATGCGGTCGATGATCACCAGCGAAAGCGACTTGCCGGGAACGTCCACGCCTTGCCACAGCCCGAGGGTGCCGAAGAGGCAGGCGGACTGGTTCTTGCGGAACTTCTCCACCAGCGTGGACATGGAGTCTTCGCCCTGCAGCAGGATCTCGTAGGGCACCACCGTGCGCAGCTGCTCGGCCATGTCCTCGGCCGCGCGCCGGGAGCTGAATAGCCCCAGGGTGCGCCCGCCGGCGGCGTTGATCAGCCGCGCGGTTTCGTCCACGGAGGCGTCGCTGGCGCGGTCCCGCCCGGGCGGGGGCAGGTGCCGGGCGACGTAGAGAATGCCGTGGGTGCGCGCGTTGAAGGGCGTGCCGGCATCCAACGTGGGGGTGCTCTTCGGCAGCCCCCAGCGGCTGAGCATAGCGGTGAACTTGCCGCCCAGCGCCAGCGTCGCCGAGGTCAGGATCACCGTGTTCCGGCCGAAAAGTCGCTGGCGCAGCAGGTCGGCAACGCTCAAGGGGGCGACCCGTACGACGTGCTTCGGTGCGCGCGGACCGGAGTCTGCGGTGTACCAGATGACGTCCTCGCCGAGCAGATCCTCGTCATCCGCGCTGTTGCCTTCGCCCACGCGCGAGGCGTTGAGGATGCGCACGCACGTATCGTTGAGCTCCTCGGTGGCCACGATCACCGCCAGGCGTTCGGCGGCCTTCTTTGAATCATTCGCAAACTCGGAGGCGGGTATGCCGCTGACCTGCCGGTTCGTCTTCCACGCCGCGTCCCTTAGCGCCGCGAGCGGCACCTGCAGTGCCTCGGGCACGCCGGTCCAGCGCCCCTCGATGCCGGTGCCGAAGCGGTCGTTGTTTGTGGACGCCGCCGCCTCCGCCTTTAACGCCTCCGTCCACCTGTCGCCTGCTTCGGCCAGCTCGTCCCCGGCAGCGTCTGCGCCGGAGACGGCCAGCTTCGCGGCGCGTTTGGCCAGCACGGCGATGGCGGTGGGGGATAGTTCGGCGGTGGCGACGGAGGTAATGCGATCCTCCAGCTCGTGGGCCTCGTCTACGATCACTGTGTCGTGCTCCGGCAAGACTGGGGCGTCCACAAGAGCATCGATGGCGAGCAGGGCATGGTTGGTGACAACAACGTCGGCGTCTGCGGCGTGGGCGCGGGCCCGCTCGGCGAAGCACTGCTCGCCGAAGGGGCAGCGGGTAGCGCCGAGGCACTCGCGGGAGGACACGCTGACCTGGCGCCACGCGCGATCGCTGACGCCCTGGGGGAGATTATCGCGGTCGCCATCCTCGGTTTCGCCAGCCCATTCGTGCAGGCGGGCGACTTGGGCGCCGGTGGCGGAGAGCTGGGAGGGATCCAGGAGGGACTCTTCGGCCTCTTCCACGCCGCTGTCGGTCTGCGCGTTATTCACCTTGTTCAGGCAGACGTAGTTACCGCGACCTTTTTGGATGGCGAACTCAAGCGGGCGGGGCAGCTCCGGCTCGAGGGCTTTGGCCAGGCGTGGCAGGTCGCGCTCCACCAGCTGGCGCTGCAGGGCGATCGTCGCGGTGGAGACGATGACGGGGTAGTCGGAATCCATGGCCGCGGCGATGCTGGGGATCAAGTAGGCCAGGGACTTACCCGTGCCGGTGCCGGCCTGGACGGCCAGGTGGTGTTCTTTGTCAATGGCCTCGGCCACGGCCTTGGCCATCTTCTGCTGGCCCGGGCGCGGGGCACCGCCGAGGTCGATGACGGCGAGGCTGAGGAGGTCGAGGACGTTGGAGCTCATACGGGTTGTTAGGCCTTGATGTGGCGAACTTGCAGGGCGGGCTCGTCGCGGGTGAGAGCCAGGCCTTCCCAGGGCAGGCAAACTAGCTGCTTGGCGCAGTGCTCGCGGGATTCCTCTAGGGTGGGCAGGCCGTCCACGAGCTCGCCGTCGCGAACCATGGGGATGGTCAGCTGAATGCTGTTCAGCCCCTCGGCCTGGGGCAGTTCCGCCCCCAAGGGGAAGGTGACTTCCTCGACGGCCGTGCCAGAGGGGCGGCTAAAGCGGGCGGCATCCTTCGCCCCGCCGAGACTGGCCTTGCCGCGGGAGCGCTTGGCGACGGGCACACCGTCTACCTCCACGAGCTTGTAGACCAGCCCGGCGGTGGGTGCCCCGGAGCCTGTGACGACGGAAGTGCCCACGCCGAAGGAATCCACCGGCTCGCTGCGCAGGGCGGCGATGGAGAACTCGTCCATGTCGGAAGAGACCACGATCTTGGTGTTAGTTGCCCCCAGGGAATCCAGCTGGTCGCGCACCCGGCGGGTCAGCACACCCAAATCGCCGGAGTCGATGCGCACGGCCCCCAGCTCCGTACCGCCGGCGGCGACGGCGTTTTCCACGCCTTGCGTGATGTCGTAGGTATCCACCAACAGGGTGGTGTCCGTTCCCAGGGCGGCGATCTGTGCCTTGAAGGCTGCGAGCTCGTCGGGCGTGCCGTCCGGGCGGGTGTGCAGCAGGGTCCAGGCGTGAGCTGCGGTGCCGGAGGCCGGGATGCCGTAGCGCTGCGCGGCCTCCATGTTGGAGGTGGCGACGAACCCGGCCAGGTAGGCGGCGCGGGCGGAGGTGACAGCGGCGTATTCGTGGGTGCGGCGTGCGCCCATGTCGACGATGGGACGGTCGCCCGCGGCGGTGACCATGCGAGCGGCGGCGCTGGCCACGGCGGAGTCCATGTTCAGGATGGAGAGGATCACCGTCTCTAGGATCACGCACTCGCCGAAGGTGCCCCGGACTGTCAGGACGGGGGAGTGGGGGAAGTACAGCTCGCCTTCGCGGTAGCCGTCGATTTGCCCGGAGAAGCGGAAGTTGCGCAGGTATTCCAGGGTTTCGTCCCGCAGGAAGTCGATGCGATCCAGCTGCTGGTCGGTAAACACGAAGTCGCGCACGGCCTGCAGTACGCGGGCGGTGCCGGCGATCACGCCGTAGCGGCGCTCGTTGGGCAGGCGGCGGGTGAACACCTCGAAGGTGCAGGCGCGGTCGACAGTGCCGTCGAGGATCGCGGCCTCGAGCATGGTGAGTTCGTATTTGTCCGTAAGAAGTGCGGAGGAGCGGGTGCTGTATTCGTTCACCCGCTCCATGCTAGTCCACGCCCCACCACGGACCCGGCAGCGAAGATGGCCGATGTGGGTATTCTGGAAAGCATGACTTCCCCAGCCGCTCCCTCCGCCACCCCTGTGGCGGACAAACTGCCAGAAACACTGACGGAGCCCAACCTGCCGTGGATGTGCATCTGTTGGGATGATCCGGTGAACCTGATGAGCTACGTGACGTATGTATTCCAGACTGTCCTGGGGTATTCGCGCAAGCGTGCCACGGAGCTGATGATGCAGGTCCACACCGAGGGTAAGGCCGTGGTGAGCTCGGGCGAGCGCGACAAGGTTGAAGGGGATGTGAAGAAGCTGCAGACTGCCGGGCTATGGGCGACGATGCAGCGGGCGGACGGGTAGGCGTCAATAAAGAAAGAAGGAACGAACATGCAGCCGTGGACTAAGAAAAGCAGCCTGCTGCGCGGGACTCGCTTTAATACGCAGCTGGAGCCGCTCGAGCGCGAGATGCTGGGGGATTCGGCGGTGGCTGTCTCCGACAAGCTGATGGAGCGCGCGCGGACCGCCCCGAAGGACGAGCTGGCGGAGATGACGGGCATGGCCAGCGGGCATGCCGATGCGCCGAAGGATCCGGGGCTGGCGCGGCTGCTGCCGAGCTTCTTCCGCGAGGGGGACGAGGAAGTCGACGGCGATGCAGCGCTTACCCGCCAGCTGAACGAGACGGACATTATCAAGACGAAGCTGACTAACCTGCATTTTGTGGTGGACTACCTGGGGCCTAATGGTTCGGTGAATGTTTCGCTGACGCAGGACGAGGTGCACCCGTGGCTGAGCGCGATTAACGACATTCGCCTGTACCACTCTGCGCAGTACGAGGAGTTCAAGAAGGAGCTTCTCGAGGGGGAGGAGAATTCTGACCAAGCGACGGCGGCGCAGAATTACCTGGATTGGTTGGGCTACCACCAGGACAGTCTGCTGTCGGCGATGATGGGTGAATAATGAGCATAGAGTTGTTCGGCTGCCAGCCCGGGCCCGCTAATTCTTTGGCGGACGTGGCAGGCATTGGCGTGGGGCACGCGGCGTGCGAGGACGGCGCGGGGGATTCGGGCGTGACCATGATCGTCGCCCCGAAATCCGCCACTGCCAGCGTGGATGTGCGCGGTGGTGGGCCGGGCACGCGCGAGACGGATCTTCTGTCGCCGCACAACACGGTGCAGTCCGTGCACGCTATTGGTCTGTGCGGTGGTTCTGCTTTTGGTCTTGACGCCCTCACGGGGGCAATGGTCGAGCTGGAGAGTAGGGGGATCGGCTTCCCCGTGCTGGGCCCGGAGCACCCGGATAAGTTGGTGCCGATCGTGCCGGGGGCTGTGATTTTTGATCTGCTGTTGGGGCGCTGGGATTCGCGGCCGGATGCGGCAACGGGGGCGGCGGCGACGGCGACGGCGCTGGGTGCCGTGGCTGGAAATATGGCTGGCGGGGTCGTCGGCGCGGCTGAGCAGGGCGCTGCAAAGCAGAGGGGTTCAGGGCAGGCGGCGCTGAACGGCAACGTCGGCGCGGGGCTGGGAGCCTCGGCCGGAGCGCTGAAGGGCGGCTTTGGGCAGGCCAGCGCCGTGTTCCCGGAAGCCACCCCGCTAGCGGGGGTGACTGTGGCCGTGGGCATTGTAGTGAACCCGCAGGGTGCGGTTTTCGATCCGGCAACCGGCCTGCCGTGGGGACTCGCCGCAGAGCTGGACGGGGAGTTTGCCAGATACGGACTGGCCGACGGCCTGGTTGATGGTGAGCCGGTGGGGGCTGAGGGCGTCAAAAGGTTAAAGAGCAAGAACCTGCTCGGCACGAAGATCACGGCGGACATGCTGGCGCCGAAGCTCAACACGACGATCGGGGTGGTATCGACGGATGCGCCGCTGACGAAGGCTCAGGCCAAGAGGCTGGCGTTGGCGGGGCACGACGGGATTGCGCGGGCGATTCGGCCGGCGCACATGCCGATGGATGGGGACACGCTGTTCGCGATGGCGACAGGTGAGCACGGTTCGGGGGCTACTGGAGTTGAGAGGGGCGTGGATGACATTGGCATGAGCCTGCTTTCGGCGGTCGCGGCCAACACGGTAGAGCGGGCGATTGTGCATGCCGTGTTGGCGGCGGAATCGGCGTTTGGTGTGCCGAGCTGGCGCGACGTAGTGAAGGAGATGTAGTGAAAGGTGAGGACCGTGGCTGAATCTTCTGAGGCTGTTGAGGTAGGCGTTCGGGCGGAACAGGCAAACAATGCGCCGATCGGGGTGTTTGATTCGGGCGTGGGCGGGCTGACTGTGGCGCGCGCCATTGTGGACCAGCTGCCACACGAGAACCTGGTGTACATCGGGGACACGGCCAATTCGCCCTACGGTGACAAGCCGCTGGCGCAGGTGCGCGAGCTGTCGATCAGGATTGCAGACACCCTGGCGGAGCGTGGCTGCAAGATGATTGTGGTGGCGTGCAACTCGGCCTCATCGGCGTTTATTCGCGACGCGCGGGAGAGGTACTCCATTCCGGTGGTTGAGGTGATCCTGCCTGCGGTGCGGCGCGCGGCGGCGGCGACCCGCAATGGCAAGGTCGGGGTGATCGGTACCCAGGCGACGGTGAGCAGCAGGTCGTATCAGGATCTTTTCGCGGCGATTCCGGGGGTCGAGGCGTATGCGCAGGCCTGCCCGCAGTTTGTGCCCTTTGTGGAGCGTGGCATGACCAGCGGGCGGCAGCTGATGGGGTTGGCGGAGAACTATCTGGCGCCGTTGAAGGCCGAGGGGGTGGATACCGTGGTGCTCGGGTGCACACACTATCCGCTGCTGGCCGGTGTGGTGCAGCTGGTGATGGGGGATGACGTCACGCTGATTAATAGCGCGGAGGAAACGGCGAAGACTGTTTATAGGACGCTGTCGGAGCAGGATCTGCTGGCGGATGAAGATCCGGGCCGGGCGGTGGACCTTTCCTTCGAGTCGACGGGGGATCCGCAGAGGTTCGCAAAGCTGGCTGGGAGGTTCCTGGGGCCGGCGATTAGTTCGGTATCACAGATCCCGGAGATGGTTCGCTAACGCTTAGGGTTAACTTATGTGGGACGCCCAGGGGTTTTGCTGTTTTTAGAACTATTGTTCCGGTTGTTTCTGAACCCTGAGTACGGTTAAACTATTCGTGTACTTTTAGGCTGACTGTCGCTTAATGAATCACGTTTTAGCGCGTTCTCAGCCTTTGTAGCTACCTGATCTGTGGAAACTCTAACGGAACGGGTGGGCGCGTTTAAGGTTTTCAGGAAGGACTGAGGAATGAATTCCTCTCAGAACAAGGTTTTAAGGCGGAACGCTCGTAAGGGCGCTGCCGCGCTGTCTGCCATCACGCTCGCGCTGGGCTCACTCAGTATCTTTGCCCCCAGCGACTTCGCACCCGAGGCCACCGCCGCAGAACTCTCCGGCGGCATCCGCGACAAGTCCGGCGCGGTAGAGAAGGATGCCCAGAAGGCCTCCGACCTGCCGGCCGGTTCGTGTACTGTCTCGGAGAGCACTGAGAGTGGCAGCCAGGCTGGTTTTAGCTGGAGCACCTCTGAGCCGTCCGCGTCCAGCCCCGACAAGAAAGCCTGGGGCTTGAGCGTCTCCTTCGACAACTCGAAGGACCGCACGTTCGCCGATTGGAGTTTTACCAATAACGGCAGGATGGGTGCGTACCTCGATGCGGCTCAAATTCCCGCTATGAATGCCGGTCAGACCCTTGTTGACAAGGTAGTCACGCACAAAGCCGACGAAATCCTCGGTATTACTGCTTCTGGGCCACAACGACCCCTGAACCTCAATGCGAAGCTGACCGATGCGAAAGTCAAGCAGTTCGCTGAGGCTACTGCTGCGAACCCGGTACGTTACGCCTGGCAGGGTAACTATAAGCAGGACAATCCTGGAGGACCAAGGGCCACCCAGGGAACCAACTCATCCTTTACGGCCGTCGTAAACCCGTGGCCGAGCGAGAACATCGAATGTAACCCGATCACGGTGTCGTGGGAGAACTTCGAGAAGCACGTCATCGTTGCAGGTGCGGAAACCAAGGTCGGTAAGATCAACGTTCCTGCTGTGCAGAATGGTGGCACTGACGACTCTATGTCCCGCATGGTTGTGGAGGCTTACGACGGCAACGGCCAGTTCATCGGCACCACGGACCCAGCGGCCTCCGGTGGCACCAAGAACCTGCGTATCGATGAAGCTACGGGCGATATCTACTTCACCTGGCCTGAGTACCGCGGTACCGACCTGGCAACGGATAAGAACGTGAACTTCTCCGTTCTGGCAAAGCCGCGTACCGTCGACCAGCTCCAGGCTGCTGGTGCGAACAACAATGAGTTTGGCGACTCCAAGGCCTTCGACAGCTCCAACTCGCTGACCCGCTACAACAAGGCGAACGTCATCGACTCGAAGGCGTTCTCCCTGGACGACACCGAGTACCACTCTCCGAAGTACGACAAGACGGATGCTTCGATCATCTCGGGCGTCGATAGCGCTACCGGCCCGCTGGCTACTGAGCCGCAGAAGGTCACCTTTACCCAGACTCCGGATCTGATCAAGGACCTGGCAAAGAAGAAGGGCGACGGCGGCTACGAGGCCAAGGTCGAGCTGGATGAGAAGTACGTCTACGACGGCTGATCCGTCGAGATGGACGAGAACTACAACGTCACGGTCACCGCTCCGGAGAACCCACGTCCGGGTACCTTCGCGCGCCCGAAGATCACCGTCGAGTACTCCAACGGCTCGACTGATGAGCTTGAACTGCTCGTGGTTGTTGACCCGAACAACACCCAGGTCACCGACTTGGTGCGTCCAGGCTTGACGAAGGGCACCATCGGTGACGACCTCACCGCCCAGGTGGGTACCAAGTCCATTATGAAGGGCTACAAGCCGGTGCACCCGGCCAAGTTCGAGGTCGACCCAGCCACCGTGCCGGACGGCTGGACCGTCACCGTCGATGAGACAGGCAAGGTCACCGCGAAGGCGGATGACTCTGTTGCACCGGGCACGATCATTACCCCGAAGATCAAGGCAACCTACCCGGACCAGACCACGGATGAGATCGAGACCCAGTTCCAGGCGATCGTGGACATCAAGATCCCCACGTATGACACTAAGACTGGTCAGCCAAACGCAAGCGTCAGCCTCACTCCCGAAATCCCGGAGCGCGGCCTGAGCGGTAACACGACCGATGAAGCCCCGACGCGCTACACCTTCGAGGATGGCACCAACCAGACCAAGCTGACCAGCAAGGATGGCAAGACGTGGACCGTCTACGTTGACGAGAAGACTGGTGAGATCACGACTACGATTCCGAAGGGTTCGCAGGAAGGCGACATCCTGAACGTTCCGGTCCAGGCTCACTACAGCGAGGAAGGTAAGCAGAAGCCTCAGACGGTTGTCGGCACTGTCGTCGTCATCAAGGGCGACATCAAGGCGAACTACAACGTTCAGACCACTGCTCCTGGCCAGGAAGTCAAGCACCAGGTTGAGGACACTCCTGACGGCTCCACGTTCTCCTTCGGCAACAAGAATGGCAAGCCGGTTCTTTCTCAGGAAGTCAACGGCTGGAATTACACCATCGACCCGAAGACCGGTGAAGTTTCCTCCACCCCGCCGGCTGATGCCAAGCCGGGTGACAAGAACACCATCACGGTGACCGTTAACGCTCCGGGTGGTTTGACCACCCAGGCGCCGGTCACCACCGTGGTGAAGTTGACCAACAGCTGGGAGTCTGAGCCTGTTGTGCCGTCCCAGACGGTCTACCCGGGTGGTACGGCTACCTCGCCGATTGGCGTCGAAAAGCCTGCAGAGATCAACCTTGATGCGGACAAGCCGTTTACCATCGATCCGAAGGGCAAGGGCCTTGAGGCCACGGGTGAGAACAACGAGTTCGGCAACCCGACCTACAAGGTGAAGACCGCTAACGGCGACTGGATTGTCGGCCTGGATGACAAGGGCAACGTCATCTCGACCGCGCCGGAGACCGCGAAGCCGGGCGACAAGATCGACGTCCCGGTCATCGTGACCTACGAGGACGGCTCGAAGGACAACACCACCGCGACGGTCAACGTCATCGACGTCCCGAAGCGTGAGGTTCCGTTCGACGTCGAGTACAAGTACGACGACTCCATTCCCGCTGGCGAATACCGTACTGAAACCAAGGGAGAGCCGGGCGAGGAGAAGCAGAAGAAGGACGGGACCTGGGAACGCACCAAGGATCCGGTCAACGAGGTCGTCGTCGTCGGCACCAAGCCTGCCGAGAGCGCCAAGGAAGTCACGTGGAAGGTTCCGATCCCGTACCCGACCGAGGTTCGCGAGAATCCGGACCTGAAGCCTGGCGAAACCCGGGTTGTCCAGGAAGGTGAGAACGGCGAGAAGACCTACACCGCTAAGTTCACCGCCAAGGGCGACCAGGCGGAGGTAGTCGAGGAAGAGACCACTAAGGAACCGGTCAAGCGCATCGTCGAATATGGTCCGGGCCTGGACCCGAGCGAGCTGGTGACGAAGACTGAGAAGCCGATTCCGTTCGAAACCGAGGTCGAGTTTGATCCCAACCTGCCGGCCGGCGAGAAGGTCGTCGACCAGAAGGGTGAGCTCGGTACTGAGGTTGAGACTTCTACACAGAAGCTTGTCGACGGTAAGCCCTCCGGCGACCCGACAGTGACCACCGAGCGCACGAAGGAACCGACGACAGAGAAGATCCGCGTCGGAACCAAGACCACCGGTGAGACCAAGAAGACTGTTGAGTCTGAGGTTCCGTTCGGCGTGAAGATCGAGTTCGACCCGAACATGCCTGCAGGCACGTCCGAGACTGTCACCGAGGGCAAGCCGGGTAAGAAGACCATCACCGTGACCCAGAAGGTCACCAACTCCGAGCCGGATGGCGAAGCCACCGTCGAGGAGAAGGTCACCGAGCAGCCGGTTGATCAGGTCATCAAGGTCGGCACCAAGCCGTCCGAGGCGTCCTCGAAGGTCACCTGGACTGCCCAGGTTCCGTTCGAGGTTGAGACCCGTCCGAATCCGGAATTGAAGCCAGGCGAAATCAAGGTTGTCCAGAAGGGCGTGCCTGGTGAGAAAACCTACACTGCTGATTTCACTGCCAAGGGCAGCCAGGGCTCTGTGAAGGCCGAGGAGAAGCAGACCAAGGATCCGGTCAAGGAGATTATCGAGTATGGCCCGGCAGCTGAGGACACCACTGTGGTGACCAAGGTGGAAAAGCCGGTTCCGTTCGAGACTGAGATCGTCTTCGATGACTCTCTTGAAGAGGGGCAGCAGAAGGTTGATCAGCAGGGTGAAACCGGTACTGAGGTTGTAACTTCTACTCAGAAGATTGTCGACGGCAAGCCGTCTGGTGATCCTGAGGTGACTACTGAGCGCACCAAGGAGCCGACCAAGCAGATCATCCGCGTTGGTACTAAGACCACTGGTAAAAACACTGAGTCCATTGAGACTGAGGTTCCGTATGACGTCAAGGTTGTTTACGATCCGAGCTTGAAGCCAGGCGAATCCAAGGTCACTCAGGAAGGTAAGCCGGGCAAGAAGAAGGTGACGATCGAGCGCGATATCGTCAACTCCAAGCCTGGCGACCCGAAGATCACTGAGGAGATCATCGAGAAACCGGTTGAGAAGATCGTCACCGTCGGCACCAAGCCGGCAGAGGCAAACAACAAGGCAACATGGGTTGCGCCGCTACCATACGACACGATCGTGCGAGTGAACCCGAATCTGAAGCCGGGTGAAATGAAGGTCGTCCAGAACGGTGAGTACGGTGAGAAGGAATTCACCGCCGACTTCACTGCGAAGGACAACACCTCCACGGTGAACACCACCGAAAAGGTGACCAAGAAGCCGGTTCAGCAGATCATCGAGTATGGTCCTGGCGTTGATGACAGTGAGGTTGTAACCAAGCTGGAGAAGCCGGTTCCGTTCGAGACTAAGATCGTCTTCGATCCGAATCTGAAGGCCGGTGAGCAGGTCGTCGATCAGCAGGGCGAGCTGGGTACTGAAGTCGTAACCTCTACTCAGAAGATCGTGGACGGCAAGCCTTCCGGCGACCCGACCGTGACCACTGAGCGCACCAAGGAGCCGATCAACGCAATCATCCGCGTTGGAAAGAAGCCGGAAGAGACCGAGCCAGTTTCTACGGATGTCGAATGGATCGAGAAGACTCCATTCGAGACCGAGATCCGCGTGAACCCTGAACTGCAGCCTGGCGAGACCAAGGTTATCCAGGAGGGTACGCTTGGTGAGATCAAGCACACCGTCAAGGTGACTGTTGATAGCAATGGTGAGGTAAGCGAGGAGGAGTCTTCTGAGGAGATCAGCAAGCCTTCTCCACGCATCATCGAGGTTGGCCCGGCCAAGGGCGTCGAGACTGAGCTGACGGACAAGCACACCGAAGAGATTCCGTACGACACCGTCATCGAGTACGATCCGGACCTCGAAGCTGGCAAGGTCGTCGAGGACCAGGCTGGCAAGACCGGTTCGAAGGAGATCACTAAGACCTGGAAGCTCGTCGACGGCCAGCCAGTAGGCGAGCCTGAGACTTCTGAGGAGGTCACGCAGCCGAAGCAGGATCGTAAGATCCGCGTGGGCACCAAGTGCGACTGCAAGACCCCGGAGAACCCGAACAACCCTGAGGGCCCGAAGGATCCGGAGAACCCGAACAACCCTGAGGACCCGAAGGATCCGGAGAACCCGAACAACCCTGAGGACCCGAAGGATCCGGAGAACCCGAACAACCCTGAGGACCCGAAGGATCCGGAGAACCCGAACAACCCTGAGGACCCGAAGGATCCGGAGAACCCGAACAACCCTGAGGACCCGAAGGATCCGGAGAACCCGAACAACCCTGAGGACCCGAAGGATCCGGAGAACCCGAACAACCCTGAGGACCCGAAGGATCCGGAGAACCCGAACAACCCTGAGGACCCGAAGGATCCGGAGAACCCGAACAACCCTGAGGACCCGAAGGATCCGGAGAACCCGAACAACCCTGAGGACCCGAAGCCGGAAGATCCGAAGCCGGAAGATCCGAAGCCGGAGGACCCGAAGGATCCGAACAAGCCTGGCGGTTCCACTGGTTCGGTGACCCCGAAGCCGAACCTGCCTGGCATCATCGGTTCCCTGGGAATCGGCGGGGCAATCGTGGGCAGCGGCTCCCACGGTTCCACTCCGAAGCCGGATCCCAAGCAGCCGGGCAAGCCGGGTACCCCGAATAAGCCGGGCAACGCAGACAAGCCGGGCACCCCTGGCAAGTCCAGCACCCCGAGCCAGTCGGGTACCACGGGCAGCACGTCCACCGGCAGCTCCGCAAGTACCGGCAGCTCCAGCTCTCAGAAGCAGGTTGATAGCCCGCGGATGAGCACCCTGGCCTCCACCGGCGCGAACGTGCTCGGCGTGTTCGCAGTCGGCCTGGCGCTGATCATCGGCGCCATCCCGCTGCTGCGCCGCCGCCGCGAAGAAGGCGAGGCCTAACCGCCACTAGCGTTCAGCGCTAGCGCCTAGCGGAACAGCCAGTCCCGGCTACTCCCGCCAAAAGAAAGGGCGACCACCAACACAACGGTGGTCGCCCTTTCGCACATTTGCCATCGCTTCGTGGCAGAATGACAACTTATGGAACTGGTAGTGCTGGGGTGCTCCGGAAGCGTCGAAGGGCCCGATAGCGCCGCATCGGGATACATCGTCTGCGACACAACCACGGCCAACCCCGACCACCTCCTCCTCGACTGCGGCCCCGGCGTACTCAGCGCCATGCAACGCGCCGAAGACATCGACCCCTCCGCCTGCCACGTGGCCTTCAGCCACATGCACGCCGACCACTGCCTAGACTTCCCCTCACTCCTCGTCTGGCGCCGATTCCACCCCACAGCCCCCTCCACCCAACGCCACCAACTACTCGGCCCAGCCATCGCCCACCGCCACCTCTCCGCCGCCGGCGCCGACGCACCCGAGCGCCCCGACGACTTCACCGACACCTTCGACATCAACGTCTATAGGGCAGGCGAGGGTCTTTTTGACGCCACCACGTACCCAGCCCACCCCATCGGCCCATTCACCCTCTACGCCGCCACCGCCGTACACCCCACAGAGGCCTACCTGTTGCGCGTGGAAGACAACGCAGGTAACTCCCTGGTGTACTCAGGGGACACCGCCTGGACCGATAACCTGGCCCACATCGCAGCGGGAGCAGACGTATTCCTCTGCGAAGCCACCTGGGGCGAAAATGCAGAAGGCCAGCCCAGCGGCATGCATATCTCCGGCGAAGACGCAGGCCGTGCAGCACAGGCAGCAGGCGTGGGCAAGCTCGTGCTCACCCACATCCCACCGTGGGGCGATGCAGACGCAGCGGTCCGCGGCGCCGCCCGCCACTATGACGGCGAGATCCTCGTCGCCCGCCCCGGCATGCGCCTGACCGTCGGCTAGGCGCCAGAGCACCAGCTGACCGACTGCGCAAGCGTCGGCGGGTAGCCCGTCCGGGGCGGCTAGTAAACTTAAGCCCCATGACGGAAACCAACGTAGAAAACACCTCCAACGCAGGCAGCAACTTCACCCGCGCTGACGGGCGCGCCACCAACGAGCTGCGCCCGGTGCGCATCACCCGCGGATTCACCAACAACCCCGCAGGCAGCGTGCTGGTGGAATTCGGCAACACCCGAGTCATGTGCACCGCCAGTGTGGAAGAAGGCGTGCCGCGCTTCAAGAAGGATTCCGGCGAAGGGTGGCTGACCGCCGAGTACGCGATGCTGCCGGCCTCCACCCACGAGCGCATGCCGCGCGAATCCATGAAGGGCAAGGTCAAGGGACGTACCCAGGAGATCTCCCGCCTCGTCGGCCGCGCGCTGCGCGCCGCCGTGGATCTGAAGGAGCTGGGGGAGAACACCGTCAACATCGACTGCGACGTTCTGCAGGCCGACGGTGGCACCCGCACCGCAGCCATCACCGGCGCCTACGTGGCTCTGGCTGATGCGCTGGCCGTGCTGCAAGCTAGGGGCGTCGTACCAGGGCAACCGCTACGCGCACCCGTCGCCGCAGTATCCGTGGGCATCATCGACGGCGTGCCGTGCCTCGACCTGCCGTATGAAGAAGACTCGCGGGCGGACGTGGACATGAACGTGGCCATGACGGCCGAGGGGCGCTTCGTGGAAATCCAGGGCACCGGCGAGAACGCGGAGTTCACTCGCGAGGAACTGAACACCCTGATGGACCTGGCCGAGGGCGGCCTGCGTGAGCTCATTGAGGCACAGCGGGCAGCGCTGGCGCAGGAACTCTAGAGCAGCAGAAGCAAACGCGACAAGAGAAGGGGAGTAGCACCGTGCGGGTACTGGTGGCATCAAGGAACAAGAAGAAGCTGGCGGAGCTAAACCGCATGCTCGAAGCGGCGAACGTGACCGGCATCGAGCTCGTCGGACTGGGGGACGTGCCGGAATACCCGGAGACCCCGGAGACCGGCGCGACGTTCGTGGACAACGCGCGGATTAAGACCAACGACGGCGTGCGCCACACCGGCCTGCCGACGATCGCCGATGATTCCGGGCTGGCCGTCGACGCGCTGAATGGCATGCCGGGTGTACTGAGCGCCCGGTGGTCGGGTGGCCACGGCGACGACAAGGCCAACAATGACCTGCTGCTGGCGCAGATGGGGGACGTGCCGGACGAGCGGCGCGGGGCGCACTTCGTATCCTCCTGCGTGCTGCAGCTGCCCGCCGAAGTCGCAGCAGAGCGCGGCATGGAGCCCGAATACGCAGTGGAAGGTCGCTGGTACGGCCGAGTACTGCGCGCCGAGCAAGGCGAGGGCGGCTTCGGCTATGACCCGCTGTTCGCCCCCGACGAGCTGCCGGAAGGCCAGGAAGAACAGCTGGCAGGCAAGTCCGCAGGCGAGCTGACGGCGGAGCAGAAGGATGCCGTTTCCCACCGTGGCAAGGCCCTGCGCCAGCTGGTGGAGATCCTGGCGCAACTGGCGGACTAAAGCGGCAGGCCTGGCGCCCAGCACGCCACTAAGTCCGGCGCCCAGCGCACCGCCCTGTATGCGGTCAGCGCGCCGCAGGGGTAGGCGCCGGGTGCATGCAACCCACGTATGATGGGGCAAGGCACAAGCTCAAACGTATAACCCGCAGAACGACAAACAAGTGAAAGGATCCCCCGCGTGACCGCCCCCGGCACAGACAGCGACCAGGCCACTTTTAGCCCCACAAGCCCCAGCGGCATCGTGGCCGGATCGCAGGCCGACCTCAGCTGGATGGAGGACGTGTACAAGTTCTTCCACCAGCACCCCGAACTCTCGGGGGCGGAGGAAGTCACCGCGCAGCGGATCGCCAAGGAGCTGGAGAACTTCCCGGACTGGGAAGTCACCACGAACATCGGCGGTTATGGCATCACCGCCGTGTTGGAAAACGGCGACGGGCCGACAGTGCTGATGCGCGCCGACTTCGACGGCCTGCCCGTCGCGGAGAAAACCGGCGTGGACTACGCCTCTACCTACTCGCAGCTCAACGCATCCGGTGAGCGTGTGGCAACGATGCACGCCTGCGGCCACGACCAGCACACCACCAGCCTGCTGGGAGCCATGCGCATCCTGACCGAAGAGCGCGCCCGCTGGACCGGCACGGTGGTGGCACTGTTCCAGCCGGCCGAAGAGGCGTCCATCGGCGCGCACAAGATGGTCTCCGACGGTTTGGGCGGCATCATTCCCCGACCCGACGTCTGCCTGGCGCAACACATCGTCGCCGGACCGGCGGGCCAGGTGTACTCCGCGCCCGGCCCGGTGATGACGTCCTCCACCACCATTGAAATCACCCTCCACGGCCGTGGCGCGCACGCCTCCATGCCTCACCGCTCCGTCGACCCGGTGGTGCTGGCGGCCTCGACGGTGATGAAGCTGCAGACCATCGTCTCCCGCGAAGTCCCGCCGAATAAGTTCGCGGTGATTACCGTCGCTTCGGTGGAGGCCGGCAAGGCGAACAACGTGATCCCGGACTCCGCGAAGATCTCCCTATCCTGCCGCTTCTACGACGAAGAACTGCGCCAGAAGTGCGTGGATGCCATCAAGCGCGTGGTACGCGCCGAGGCGTTGGCCGCGGGCGCCGATCGCGAGCCGGACTTCAAGTTCGTTGGTTTGCTGGGCGCTACCGACAACGCCCCGGAGGCCTACGACGTTGTCCGCCCCCACTTCGATCACACCTTCGGCGAGGACTCCCTAGAGATGGAGCCCTGGACCGCCTCCGAGGACTTCTCCGTGATCCCGAAGTCCTTCGGCTGCCCCTACATGCTCTGGACCATCGGCATTACCCCGCGCCGCCAGTGGCAGCGCGCCGAATCCGCCGGGCGGTTGGACATCGACATCCCCACCAACCACAACCCGGGCTTCCTGCCGGACCTTTCAACCCTGCAGGTCTCCACGCGCGCGGCGGCCGTAGCGATTCTGGCCTGCCTGCAGTCCACCTGGGAGAAGCCGGAAGCCGAACCGCACGCGATGGGTGCGCCCGTGCCGACCGACGAGGAGATCGACGCTGTCGCCGTCGAAACCTCGCTGGTCGAGTAGCCGCTAGTCCAGCTGGAAGGCGGCCTTAACCTCGTCGCGGCGCTTCTTTTCCACCACGAAGCTCAAGAAAGGCACCACACCCGCCAGCATCGTGGTGACCCACTTCGACGGCTCCCAGCGTGCCTTCGTGCCCAGATCCAGGCAGGAAATCACGTACACCATAAACACCAACCCGTGCGCCGGTCCGATGTAGCTAAACCACTCCGGCGCATTCTCGCTGCCGAGGATCAGATATTTAACAATCATCTCCACCACCAGAATCAGCAGCCAAATACCCGTAACCACTGCCGCCACGGAGTAAAACCTCAGCGACTTCGCCACGCGCGCCCGGCGCTCCGGGTGGATAGCAGGGGTCTGCTCGTTGGTCATTGCTTAGTGCCCTTTCTGGTCGTTGTTCTTGCGCTCGTTATTTTTGGACGCCCTCATGCGCGCCCGCTCGCGCCTATCATCTACCCAAATATCCTCAGTCTCTTCGGCATGATCTTCGGACTGCAGGAAGTCTTCCGGAACCTCGGTGATTTCATCGGCCGGCAGGGTAGGGGCTGCTGGGGCTTCGTCTCCCAGTAGACGCTCCTTTTCGTACTGGATGTACTTGCGGTACGCCACAACGAAGAAGATGCCGAAGATCGGCCACTGGATGGCATAGCCCAGGTTCTGGAAGCTACCGCCGTTGGACTGCCAACGATCCCACTGCCACCACGCCAGCAGGAGGGTGGCAATGACCGCCAGGATTAGGAAGATGATTTGGATGATGCGAACGCGCAGCGGAAACGGGTGGGCAGGTGCCTTACCGTCATTGTCTGAGTGTTCGTTCACACTGCAACATTCTACCTGTACTGCCTTTTACGCCTAATTTCTTTTCACGCCAGATCGCTTGCTAGCATGAAGGGGGAAACGCGGTTGTCCGCGTTCTTTTTGCGCCTGTGGCGGAATTGGCAGACGCGCTGGATTTAGGTTCCAGTGTCTTATGACGTGGGAGTTCAAGTCTCCCCAGGCGCACGACTTTTTCAGCCCCGCCTGTGTTGCGGGGGCTGTGTGCTGTGTAGCGCGTGTAGGCGCAGGCGCGGGCGCTACAGCTCCTTGGCGATGCGCGCGACGTGCCCGGTGGCCTTCACGTTGTATTTCGCTACGGCGATCTTGCCTTCCTCGTCAATAACGAACGTGGAGCGGATCACGCCCTGGACGATCTTCCCGTAGTTCTTCTTCTCTCCGAATGCGCCGTAGCTTTCCATGACGGACTTGTCGGCGTCCGAAAGAAGGGGGAAGGTCAGCTCGTACTTATCGCGGAACTTTTCCAGAGCTTCCACCTTGTCGGGGGAGATACCGACCACGTCCACGCCCTGATCGTTGAGCTCGGTGAGGGAATCGCGGAAATCGCAGGCCTCGGTGGTGCAACCTGGAGTATCAGCCTTGGGGTAGAAGTACACGATGACCTTGCGGCCCGCGTAGTCCGCCAGGCTCACGTTCTTGCCGGAATCGCTTGGCAGGGTGAACTCCGGTGCCTTGTCGCCGACCTCGAGTCGGATGGGCTGGTTTGCGGTGGTGTTGCTGTTATCAGTCATGCAACCCACCCTAGCGAAAGCGCCGGCACGCAAGCTTGCGGGAGCCGACGCACCACAGTGCACGCACATGCACGGGCGCCAATACACCCTAGCGAAAGCGCCAACGGGTGCGATCATTTACAATGTTCAGGTAGCACTTAAACGTTCGAATAAGGGAGAAACTTCCGTGGCCCGTAGCATCGATGCCATCCAGCGCGACATTGAACGCACCCGCAACCAGCTGGGACGGACGCTGGAGGAGCTGTCCGTCCGTGCGGATCCGAAGAACCTGGCGGATGACGCTCGCGGCCAGGCCGTGAACACCCTCAAGGAGCCGAAGGTACAGATGGTCATCGGCGGTGTAGTCGCCGGTGTTGTCCTGCTGACCGCCCTGGCCGTTGGCTCCAAGCGCAAGGAAAAGAAGCAGATCAAGGAAATCCAGCGCCTGCTGGCCGCAACCCGCTAAGCGGGTAGCGTTGCCCGACTCAGACTCACTGCCTGGCGAAACTGTACGCAGCGCCAGGCCGGGCGGGTTCACACTACCCAGCCCCGCGAAGCTGGCCACGCTGGCTCTGCTGACCGCACTGTCGATCGCCGCAGGTTTCGCCTGCGAAGCGGTGGGCGTACCCGCTGCCTGGATCTTTTCCTTCCTGATCGTCTTCGGCGTCTACGCCATCTTCAGCGACCGCCAGGTCAGCCCGCCTAAAAAGGCGATGATCCCTTCCCAGGTGATCATCGCCCTTTTGTGTTCCTCGCCCCTGACCACCATCGATTTCGGCACCATCGTTTCCTATGCCGGGCCGACGGCAATGTCGCTGATCGTCACGCTGGCTGTCTGCCTATTGGCCTCCTGGCTGCTGGTGCGCATCCACCGGGTTGGCCCGGCCACGTCGGTGCTGGCCACCCTCGCGGGCGGCGCCAGCGCGATGGTGATGCTCTCCCGGGAGCTCAATGCGGACACGCGCTTTGTCACCCTTACCCAGTACCTGCGCGTATCCATCATCGTCTTGACACTTCCCGGGCTGGTCACGCTACTCGGCCGCGTTGAGGGAGACGAGGCAGATGCGGCCGAAGGGGCGTCAACAGGAAAAGAAAGCCTCCTCGACGGCCTGCAGACGAACTGGCAGGGCATAGTAGGCGCGGTGGTCGTGGGGGTGGCCGTGTGGACGTTTACGCGGCTGACGGCGCGGTGGTTCAGCATCAGCTCGCCGTACCTGCTGCTGAGCATCGCGTTCGCCATGATCGGCGTGATGCTGTTCGGCGTGCCGCACGAGTTCATCGCGCCGAACGGGCTGCTGGAAAAGCTGGCCTACGCACTGGTCGGCGTGCAGGCCGGCGGTACCCTGACGAAGGGCGCGCTGCGGCAATTCGTGAAGGCCCTGCCCGTGATCCTGGGCGTGATCGCCCTGATGATCGCCAGCTCTATCGGCACGGCCTTCGCCATCGCTGGCCTATGGGACTTTAAGGTTCTGGACGCCTACCTGGCCACCGTGCCGGGTGGCATCTACGCCGTTCTCGCATTTGCGCACGACGCTGGCAGCCAGCCGATTGTCACGGTCATTCAAGTGATGCGCATGATTGCCATGCTGGTGGTGGGCGCTTACGCGCCGCAGATCATCCGGTGGGTGTTCGGCGCGGGCGCGGCCGACGGGCGGCCGGAGCCGCGCGAAACGCAGCGCTAGCGGGTTGTGTTAGGGGGAGCTGGCGCTGTGGCCCGCGCACACCGGGAGCGCTAGGGGAGCGAGCCTGATGGCCTAGTGGTTAGCGCTGGGCGGGGGAGAGTGAGGCGGCGTCCGCAAGAATCTTCATCGACCGCAGTGACTCAGCCGTCGACGGCGACTGCAGAGACACCATGAGCTCATCGGCTTGAGCGTGCGTACGGAACTCTTCGAGGTAACGGCGGACAACATCGCTTGTGCCGACGGCGGAGTAGCGCAGCATATCCAGGATCTGCTGGCCGGCGGGGGAATCGATGAGCATGTCCAGCTCCTCCTCCGTCAGGCTGCGGCCGCGGCCGGCCATAACGCGCACGCGGGTGCGGCAGACCTGGCGGAACTGCTCGTCGGCTTCCTCCTGCGTGTCGGCGGCGGTGACGTTGACCGCGGCGATGACGTAGGGCTCCGGGTGGGCTTCCGAGGGCTGGTAATTATCGCGGTACACCTGCACCGCCTGTGTGAGGGCGGCGGGCGCGAAGTGGCTGGCGAAGCTATACGGCAGGCCCAGGTGCGCGGCCAGCTGCGCGCCGAACAGAGAGGAGCCCAGGATGTACAGAGGTACATTGGTGCCCATGCCCGGTACGGCCTCCACGCCGGGGATCTTCGACGGGCCGTTGAGGTAGCCGTAGAGCTCGGCGACATCCTGCGGGAAGGTCTCCGCGGCGGAAGGTTCGCGGCGCAGGGCGCGCAAAGTCATCTGGTCGGTGCCGGGCGCGCGGCCGAGGCCCAGGTCAATGCGGCCGGGGTGTAGTTCCGCAAGGGTGCCGAACTGCTCGGCGATGACCAGCGGGGCGTGGTTCGGGAGCATGACGCCACCCGCGCCCAGGTTGATAGTGGAAGTCTTCGCTGCGATGTGAGCGATCAGGACCGCGGGGGCGGAGCTGGCGATGGACTTCATGTTGTGGTGCTCGGAATACCAGATGCGCTCGAATCCTAGCTTTTCGGCCTGCTGGGCCCACTGGACGGAGCGGTCGAAGGCGTCCGCGGGGCGCTCGCCCTTGTATACAGTGGCGAAGTCGAGAAGGCTCAGCGGGGCTAGGGAGTTGTCGTGTGCCGTCGTGTCCGTCATGGTGGTGTTGATGCCTCCTGGTTGGGGTTTGCGGGCTCGCACTGCTTTCGGCGTTGAGCCTAACCGCAGGGCGGCTTTCACTGCTTTCGGCGCTGCGTGACTTACGTTGTCTGTGCGCTTGCGTTCCTAACTAACGACAACCGCTCTGACAGGGCGGATATTCCCGCTGGGTGGGGGATGTTCCCCTAGTGGTGGGGCGGGGATTGGCTGGCGGAGTAGGTGGCGGGAGGGCAGGTGGCGCCCTGCGTGCCAATTCCGGCGGAAACTACCCCGCAGCGGCCGACGACCGCCTGGCAAAAGAGGGCAAATGTCCCAAATCTTCCACTCTACTTTTATAACTATTATGTTTGTGCTGGTCAGGGGCTTTTGATGGAACCGTCAAATCAACGAAAAGTTCGAAACTGGAAGATTTGGGACATTCAGCTCTTGCGCTTTCCGTCTGTGGTGCGTTTCCCGAAAGCTGTGCGAGGGCGCGGCCGGGTTAAGTAAAGAAAAGTGTGTCCGCATGCCACCATAACCCCAGACCACACACCACAAATCACCAAAGAATAGCTCCCCGAAAGCTATTACCCACACCATCCCGCACCTCCGGCCACATTTGTGCTAACCGCACACCGGTTGGATTAAAGGATGACCACCAACCGCCCCAGCTGCCCACTATGCGGCAACAACACAAAGAAAAACGGCACCACCAGCAAATCAACCACCCGTTGGCGCTGCACCCACTGCGGACACTCCTTTACCCGCAACACCCAAACCCACAACAAAAATACCGCCACCATGGCTTTGTTCATCCAATGGGCCACCGGCACCCAATCTCTAACCACCTTCGCCGCACACCATGGCGTAACCAG
>NZ_JFCH01000010.1 GCF_000738175.1 Corynebacterium jeikeium
GTGTGCGTAGGTTGTTTGAGAACTCAATAGCGTGATGAACCAAGTTTAGATACTTTGTTGACCAACCTTTGTGTTGATTCTGATGCATTGTATGTCTTTATTACTTTTGTGACTTGTTTCAGTGCTCCATTGGCTCGCATGGATTGTGGGTTGGTGGTGGTTACGCCAGCGTGGTTTTAACGTGTCCACGATATGTAATGTGCGTATCCCAGCAGGAGTCGCCTTTTTACGGGTGCTTGTTGGGCTGATGAATGGTTATTGGAAAAGTTTTTGGGATGTATGTTGTGTCTGATCAATAGTCAGCGGCGTTTTGTGTTGTTGGTGTTGGTTGATGTGATTTATTTATCCTTTTTTCAATTCTTTTGTCAGTAGTTTTTTGTTTGCCTGGTTTTCAGGCTCACCATGTGTCTGATGGCATTTTTATGGAGAGTTTGATCCTGGCTCAGGACGAACGCTGGCGGCGTGCTTAACACATGCAAGTCGAACGGAAAGGCCCTTTGCTTGCAAGGGGTACTCGAGTGGCGAACGGGTGAGTAACACGTGGGTGATCTGCCTTGCACTTCGGGATAAGCCTGGGAAACTGGGTCTAATACCGGATAGGACCATGCTTTAGTGTGTGTGGTGGAAAGTTTTTCGGTGCAAGATGAGCCCGCGGCCTATCAGCTTGTTGGTGGGGTAATGGCCTACCAAGGCGACGACGGGTAGCCGGCCTGAGAGGGTGTACGGCCACATTGGGACTGAGACACGGCCCAGACTCCTACGGGAGGCAGCAGTGGGGAATATTGCACAATGGGCGCAAGCCTGATGCAGCGACGCCGCGTGGGGGATGACGGCCTTCGGGTTGTAAACTCCTTTCGCTAGGGAAGAAGCCTTTTGGTGACGGTACCTGGATAAGAAGCACCGGCTAACTACGTGCCAGCAGCCGCGGTAATACGTAGGGTGCGAGCGTTGTCCGGAATTACTGGGCGTAAAGAGCTCGTAGGTGGTTTGTCGCGTCGTCTGTGAAATCCCGGGGCTTAACTTCGGGCGTGCAGGCGATACGGGCATAACTAGAGTGCTGTAGGGGAGACTGGAATTCCTGGTGTAGCGGTGAAATGCGCAGATATCAGGAGGAACACCGATGGCGAAGGCAGGTCTCTGGGCAGTTACTGACGCTGAGGAGCGAAAGCATGGGTAGCGAACAGGATTAGATACCCTGGTAGTCCATGCCGTAAACGGTGGGCGCTAGGTGTGGGGGTTTTATTTACGATTCCCGTGCCGTAGCTAACGCATTAAGCGCCCCGCCTGGGGAGTACGGCCGCAAGGCTAAAACTCAAAGGAATTGACGGGGGCCCGCACAAGCGGCGGAGCATGTGGATTAATTCGATGCAACGCGAAGAACCTTACCTGGGCTTGACATACACCGGATCGCTGCAGAGATGTAGTTTCCCTTGTGGCTGGTGTACAGGTGGTGCATGGTTGTCGTCAGCTCGTGTCGTGAGATGTTGGGTTAAGTCCCGCAACGAGCGCAACCCTTGTCTTGTGTTGCCAGCACGTTATGGTGGGGACTCGCGAGAGACTGCCGGGGTTAACTCGGAGGAAGGTGGGGATGACGTCAAATCATCATGCCCCTTATGTCCAGGGCTTCACACATGCTACAATGGTCGGTACAGTGGGTTGCGATACCGTGAGGTGGAGCTAATCCCTTAAAGCCGGTCTCAGTTCGGATTGGAGTCTGCAACTCGACTCCATGAAGTCGGAGTCGCTAGTAATCGCAGATCAGCAACGCTGCGGTGAATACGTTCCCGGGCCTTGTACACACCGCCCGTCACGTCATGAAAGTTGGTAACACCCGAAGCCAGTGGCCCAAACTTGTTAGGGAGCTGTCGAAGGTGGGATCGGCGATTGGGACGAAGTCGTAACAAGGTAGCCGTACCGGAAGGTGCGGCTGGATCACCTCCTTTCTAAGGAGTTTTTATTTTTTGTTTTTGTTTCTGGGTGAATAGGTAGCCGGTTCAATCACTTGGTGGTGGTTGTTGGGTGCTGTTTTGTTCAGGTCACTTTGTAGTGTGGATGTTGTGTGTTGGGGTTGGCACTTGTGTTGGGGTTGGGTGAGCGAAGTGTTGGTTTGTCATGGCTGTTGGGTGTCTGGGACAATCTGTTTGTTCCTTGTGTGTGGATGCTTGCTAATGGGCGGATGATCACTTCTGTGTGGTTGTTTGTGTGTTGTGGGTGTTCAGTGTTGTTTGAGAACTGTATAGTGGACGCGAGTATCTTCTTTTTTGTGATTTTTGTTTGAAATCATTGTTGTTCACGCGCTGGCTGCATGGATGTTTTGTTTGTGTGGTTGGTGTGTGGGTGTCTTAGTATTTGTGTGTTGTCTGTGAAGGGCGCACGGTGGATGCCTTGGGCATGATAAGCCGATGAAGGACGTGGAAGGCCGCGATAGTCCTCGGGGAGTTGTCAATCGAGCGTTGATCCGAGGGTGTCCGAATGGGGAAACCTGGCCACAGTTGTGTGTGGTCGCTGCATGGATGAATTCATAGTTTGTGTGGTGGTAACGCGGGGAAGTGAAACATCTTAGTACCCGTAGGAGAAGAAAATAATAATGATTCTGCTAGTAGCGGCGAGCGAACGTGGATTTTGGCTAAACTGCATGCGTGTGATACCTGGCAGGGGTTGCGTGTGTGGGGTTGTGGGGTTGTGTTGTGCGGTGCTGCCATGCCGTGCCCTGGTGTCATGTGTTAGCGGAAGTGGTTTGGAATGGCCTGCCGTAGACGGTGAGAGTCCGGTACGTGAAAGCATGTGGTGTTGGGGTTGACATGATGTACCCGAGTAGCAGCGGGCTCGTGGAATCTGCTGTGAATCTGCCGGGACCGCCCGGTAAGCCTGAATACTTATTGTGACCGATAGTGTATGAGTACCGTGAGGGAATGGTGAAAAGTACCCCGGGAGGGGAGTGAAATAGTACCTGAAACCGTGTGCCTACAAGCCGTCAGAGCCTTTTAGAGGGTGATGGCGTGCCTTTTGAAGAATGAGCCTGCGAGTCAGCGGCATGTCGCGAGGTTAACCCGTGTTGTGGGGTAGCCGTAGGGAAACCGAATCCTAATGAGGGTGTTTTTAGTGGCGTGTCCTGGACCCGAAGCGGGGTGATCTACCCATGGCCAGTGTGAAGCAGCTGTAAGAGGCTGTGGAGGCGCGAACCCACTTAGGTTGAAAACTGAGGGGATGAGTTGTGGGTAGGGGTGAAAGGCCAATCAAACTCCGTGATAGCTGGTTCTCCCCGAAATGCATTTAGGTGCAGCGTCGTGTGTTTCTTGCCGGAGGTAGAGCTACTGGTTGGTTGAGCGGGACTATCATCTTAGCGACGTCAGCCAAACTCCGAATGCCGGTAAGTCAGAATGCGGCAGTGAGACTGCGGGGGATAAGCTTCGTTAGTCGAGAGGGAAACAGCCCAGATCGCCGGTTAAGGCCCCTAAGAGTGTGCTAAGTGGAAAAGGATGTGGGATCGCGAAGACAGCCAGGAGGTTGGCTTAGAAGCAGCCATCCTTGAAAGAGTGCGTAATAGCTCACTGGTCGAGTGGTTCTGCGCCGACAATGTAGTGGGGCTCAAGTACACCGCCGAAACCGCGGAACTCAATCTTTTGGTTGGGTTGGTAGGGGAGCGTCGTGTGATCGTGGAAGCTGCCGGGTGACCGTGTGGTGGAGGTTATGCGAGTGAGAATGCAGGCATGAGTAGCGAATGATGCGTGTGAAACGTATCCGCCGGATGACTAAGGGTTCCTGGGTCAAGCTAATCTTCCCAGGGTGAGTCGGGTCCTAAGGCGAGGCCGACAGGCGTAGTCGATGGTTAACGGGTTGATATTCCCGTACCCGTGTGTGTGCGACCAATGGTGAATCAGTGATACTAACCACCCTGAAGCGTGTCACATGCACTTTGTGTGTGTGGTGTGTGGATGCGTGGGACCTGATCTGGTAGTAGCCAAGCGATGGGGTGACGCAGGAAGGTAGCCAAGCCACTGATTGGATTGTGGTGTAAGCGTGTGGCCCGCAGGATTAGGTAAATCCGTCCTGCATGTGGGTGAGGCGTGATGCGTACCCGTTGTGGGGATGTTGGTGATCCTATGCTGTCGAGAAAAGCCTCTAGTGAGTGCATGTACGGCCCGTACCGTAAACCGACACAGGTGGTCAGGTAGAGAATACTAAGGCGTTCGGGTGAACTGTGGTTAAGGAATTCGGCAAAATGGCCCCGTAACTTCGGGAGAAGGGGTGCCACTGCTGGTGAACGACGTGTTGAGCTGGTGGTGGTCGCAGAGAATAGAGGGAAGCGACTGTTTACTAAAAACACAGGTCCGTGCGAAGACGGGTAAGTCGATGTATACGGACTGACGCCTGCCCGGTGCTGGAAGGTTAAGAGGACCTGTTAGGACTTTTGTCCGAAGCGGAGAATTTAAGCCCCAGTAAACGGCGGTGGTAACTATAACCATCCTAAGGTAGCGAAATTCCTTGTCGGGTAAGTTCCGACCTGCACGAATGGCGTAACGACTTCCCTGCTGTCTCAACCACAGGCCCGGTGAAATTGCAGTACGAGTAAAGATGCTCGTTACGCGCGGCAGGACGAAAAGACCCCGGGACCTTCACTATAGCTTGGTATTGGTGTTCGGTTCGGTTTGTGTAGGATAGGTGGGAGACTGTGAAGCGGCTACGCTAGTGGTTGTGGAGTCGTTGGTGAAATACCACTCTGATCGGATTGGGCATCTGAACCTCGGCCCGTGATCCGGGTTAGGGACAGTGCCTGGTGGGTAGTTTAACTGGGGCGGTTGCCTCCCAAAGTGTAACGGAGGCGCCCAAAGGTTCCCTCAGCCTGGTTGGCAATCAGGTGTTGAGTGTAAGTGCACAAGGGAGCTTGACTGTGAGACTGACAGGTCGAGCAGGTACGAAAGTAGGGACTAGTGATCCGGCACCGGCTTGTGGAAGCGGTGTCGCTCAACGGATAAAAGGTACCCCGGGGATAACAGGCTGATCTTCCCCAAGAGTCCATATCGACGGGATGGTTTGGCACCTCGATGTCGGCTCGTCGCATCCTGGGGCTGGAGTAGGTCCCAAGGGTTGGGCTGTTCGCCCATTAAAGCGGCACGCGAGCTGGGTTTAGAACGTCGTGAGACAGTTCGGTCTCTATCCGCCGTGCGCGTTGAAACTTGTAGAAGGCTGTCCCTAGTACGAGAGGACCGGGACGGACATACCTCTGGTGGGCCAGTTGTCACGCCCGTGGCATGGCTGGTTGGCTACGTATGGGAGGGATAACCGCTGAAAGCATCTAAGCGGGAAGCCTGTTCTGAGATGAGGTTTCTTTTGAGGTTCCCTGTAGATTATGGGGTTGATAGGCCGGATCTGGAAGTCATGTGAGTGATGGAGGTGACCGGTACTAATTAGCCGATGTTCAACACATTATTTGTGTGCTAGGGTTTTGATTTCTTGTCGCATTGTGAGTGTGCTCGCGTCTGTTATGCAGTGTCTGGAACGGCAC
>NZ_JFCH01000011.1 GCF_000738175.1 Corynebacterium jeikeium
TGAGTGCGCTTGTAAACCTGCAGAGCTATGCGTCGCTGCTCCTTGGTGTATGAGCGGTTCATGATGGAATCCTCCAAGATTCCGTCCGCATCCCCGAAAGTGTGTCTGGATTCGGTGATTTGTAGTGGTTGACCTCTAGGTTTCAGGAAAATATATGCTCCAGGAGCATATATCTGGCTCCGGGACGGTAAATCCACGGTGTGGCAGCAGTGATGTGCTACATGCGGCGTGGTGTGGTGTCGCAATGTCAAAGAACCAACCACGCTGCCACTGCGGCGGTGAGATGAAACGCAACGGCACCACCAGCAAAGGAACTACCAGGTGGCGATGCAAACACTGCGGCGCGTCGAGTGTGAAGCGCCGGATCGACATCACCAATTCCACGGGTTTTACCGCCTTCATTGACCATCTCACCACCGGCGCCAGCCTCGATACCATTGCCAGCCGTGTGGGATGCTCGCCGCGCACACTGCAACGCCGCTTCGAACCCTTCTGGCTCGTTGACGTACCCGATCCAACCATCGGACACATCGGGCGGGTCTACGACCAGGTGTTTCTAGACGGCACATATACCGCCGGCGGCTGTTTGATCATTGCCGCCACTATCGACCATGTCATCGCCTGGCACTGGTGCAAACACGAAACCACGCGCGACTACCAACGACTTCTCGAGCGCATCGAAGCCCCACTTATCGCCGTTATCGATGGCGGCCAGGGAGCGTTTAGCGCGATCAAAAAGTGCTGGCCCACCACGAAAATCCAGCGTTGCCTCGTGCACGCCCAACGCGTGGTACGCCGCTACACCACCTCACGTCCCCGCACTGATGCTGGGCGCACCATCTACCGACTGGCGCTGAAACTGACCCGGATCACCACCCTGGACCAAGCAGCAGCATGGGGTGCGCAACTGCACGAATTCTCCACGATCTACCGTTCCTGGATGGACGAGAAAACCACGGTCAAAGACCCTAAAACAGGTACATGGACCCGCACGTGGACACATCACAACGTGCGTAAGGCCTACAACAGCCTCAACCACCTCTGGCGCTCCGACCTGCTGTTTGTCTACCTCACCCCACCAGAAGGTGTGCTGGAGAAAAACCGGATTAAATCCACCACCAACAGCCTTGAAGGCGGCATCAACTCCCAGATCAAACTACTTGCCAGAACACACCGCGGAAGATCAGGCGAACGACAACGCCGGATGCTGGATTGGTGGCTCTACTTAAAAACCGAACTGCCCGACGATCCAGCACGAATCGCCAGGCAGTCCAACTGGGGCCAGGACCAACTCGCCAAAGTTTCCACCCTGACCCAACACGAGAACCAAGCCGACCACGAAACAGGACGACCAGCCCTCTACGACAACGCTATCGACACCGACTACACCCACTCAATCGGCATCCAGAAAGGCCAAATCTAACCCCCGCGCGACACGCCGAGCCAGACACACATTTTGTCGTTTAACCCGGACTAGGCCTTCTCAACGAGAAAATCCCCTCGCCGGTATCTAAACCAACGAGGGGATCAATTTGTAGCGGGGGCAGGATTCGAACCTACGACCTCTGGGTTATGAGCCCAGCGAGCTACCGAGCTGCTCCACCCCGCGACGAGTGCTGTACGCCATCGCGTCAGCGACTCCCCTACTGTAACGCAGAGCTTGGATAAAGTGAAATCGCCTGGTCATAGGCGATTTCACCAGAGACTAGCGCTCAGTCTGCAGGTCCTGCACTGCCTTATCCAGCTCGTCCAGCGCCTTACCGAACTCCTCGAAGGTGCCGGACTCGCGGGTCTTGTTCACCTTGTCCATCGCATCGCGCACGCGCTGCTCCGGAGCCGTATCGGTACCCTTGTCGTCGGACTTGCCGGCAGCGCCCTTCGCATCCGAGCTCTGCTCGTCCTTGGACTTGTCTGTGTCCTTGTCTGCACCCTTGGCCTTATCGCCCTTATCACCCTTGGCCCCATCCTTAGTCGGATCAACGACCGAACCGTCAATCTCCTGGATGTCAGTAGTGGAGGACGTCTTGATCCCTACCTGGTCCAGGGCCTCAGCAATGGTCGGGGCATAGCCCACCTGGCCGTTGTAGCTCACCAGCACGCGCAGCAGCTTCGGGAAGGCCGAATCCTGCCCACTGCGCTGCGAGTACACCGGCTCGACGTACAGGATCTGTCCGTCGCCCACCGGCAGCGTCAGCAGGTTACCGTTCGTCAGGTCGTTCGTGCCCTTTAGCAGGGTACGCTCGCGGGCGATCTCGTCGGAGGACATCATCGTGTCCTGCGCCTGGTTCGGGCCCAGCGTCTGCGTGCCCGTCGGCAACACTCGCACGTTGATTTGTCCGTAGTTATCCGGGTCGGAGCCCACGGACATGTGCGCCGCCAGGAACTCACGGCGCAGGCCACGGAACGGGGTAATCAGCTGGAACGACGGCTTGTTGGTCTCCGGGTCAGCCGCCACCACGTAGTACGGCGGCTGCGCATTATCTTGGCGGTCCTGCGGTGCCGTCGGATCCGTCGGCACGGACCAGAAAGAGTCGTTCTGGAAGAATACGCCCGGGTCGGAGACGTGGTACTTGGCGATGAGCTCGCGCTGCACCTTGAACATATCCTCCGGGTAGCGCAGGTGATCCTCCAGCTCCTTGCTGATCTCGGAGCGCGGCTTCACCACGTCCGGGAACGCGCCCCGCCACGCCTTCAGCACCGGGTCCGATTCATCGAAGGCGTACAGATCCACGCTACCGTCGTAGGCATCGACCACGGCCTTCACGGAATTGCGAATGTAGCCAACCTCATTGTCGACGACCTGGGTTTCACTAACGCCGTCGGGATTAAGGGCGTCCGCAGTAGAATCAGTGAGCCCAATCCGCTCGGAGTAGGGCAGGTTATTCAACGTCGTGTAACCGTCAACGACCCACTTCACACGGCCGTCAATAACGATCGGATAGGTCTTGGAATCCGTGGTCAGCCACGGAGCAACCTTGTGCACACGCTCGCGGGGGTCGCGCTCGTAAAGAATCTTCGAGCCCTCACCAATACGGTCCGTCAGCAACATGTTCATCGACTCGAAGTGGGCCGAGAACATTAGGCGGTTGAAGTAGTTAGAGACATCCACACCACCGGTGCCGGTGTAGGTGTAATTGGATGCGTCGGTATCGTACTCCAACGGTTCACCCTCGGAATTGCCGACGATCGCGTAGTCAGAGTTGTTCTGGTTCGACGAAGCAATAACCGGACCGAAGTAGATGCGCGGCTGCTTAATATCCAGTTCCAGCTCGCCGCCCTGCTTACCGGACTGCATCGACTGCAGATCCGCGACCGTGTAGACCGGGTAGCCACCGCGGGCAGAGCCGACGTCGCGGGCGACCTCATCCACCTTGCGGGCTGGGGCTGCTACAAAGCCGTTGCCGTGGGTGTAGACCGTGTGGCGGTTGATCCAGTCGTTCTGGTTGCCGTCCAGGGTGTTCGGGTTCAGCTCGCGGGCGGCAACTACAAAGTCGCGCATCTTGCCGTCCACCTCGTAGCGATCGATCGCCAGCTCGTCCGGGAACCCGTAGAAGTTACGCAGCTGCTGTTGCTGGGTGAACGTCGGGCTCAGCACCTCCGGGTCCAGCAGGCGCACGTTAGAGAGGGTGGCGGAGTCGTCCGCAACGGCCTTCTTCTGCTCCTTCGAGGCCGCATCTCCAGCAGCACCCCAGTCACGGTCGTAGGTGACCTTGTCGTCACCAATGCCGTAGGCGTACCGGGTAGCCTCGATGTTGCGGGCGATGTACTCGCGCTCCTTCTCCGCACGGTTCGGGTTGACGGAGAACTGCTCCAGCATCGCAGGCCACGCCAGCCCCACGGTCAGCGAAGAACCCACCATCAACGCCACCGCCAGCGCCGGGATGCGCAGGTCGCGGAGAACAATCGTTATGAAGAACATGGCTGCCACGAAGATCGAGATCACCAGCAGCACAATCTGTGCAGGCAGTACAGCGTTGACGTCCGTGTAGGAGGCACCCGTGAAGGTTTCGTGCGAACGGGTAAGCAACCCGTAGCGGTCGAACCAGTAGCCGACTGCCTTAAGCAACATCCATGCACCGGCAATGACCGCCAGCTGACGGCGGGCATTCGTAGAGATAGAGGCTTTCTCCCCCACCCGCGGGTTACCCGTCGTGATGGATCCCAGCAGGTAGTGGCCAATGCCGTTGATCACAAAGGCCAGGATCAGCAGCACGCTGAAGGTGGAGACCAGCATCTGCAGGAAAGGCAGATTAAAGGCGTAAAAACCCAAGTCCTTGTCGAACTGCGGATCGTGCACGCCAAAGTTCGACCCGTTCAGGAATAACAGCACCGAACGCCAGTTGGATTGCACGATCATGCCGGTGATCACACCCACGAACAGCGGAATGCCCACCAGGAAGGGGCGCATGTTGCGGCGGATCAGCGGTCGGTACTCAGCCAGGGGCGAGGAGGTTCCCAGGGATTCGATCTCGTCCGGCCGCGCCCGGTAAGCCAGATACGCGGCCAGCCAGGAGATCAGTGCACCGATCAGTCCAAAGACTGCGAAGAGCACCAGTCGAGTCACAATCACATTCATGAACACACCCTGGTAATCCACGCTGCGGAACCAGGCGAAGTCGGTGTACGTGCTCACCACCACCGGCACGATGAAGATCATGATGGCGATGGCTGCCACCAGGATCCCCAGGAATTTCGAGCGCCTGCTCGACCCTGGGGTGGACGGGAACGGCTGCTTCGGGCGACCCGAAGACGGTGGCGTGGGCGTGCTCAAGGCTTAAATACTCTCCTGCTAATCGCACCTGTGGGTATCGCTGATCGCGATGTTTCTACCAGGATACGTACAATTCTTAAAGCCTCATAACAAACCCCAACCCATCCCCCAACGAAAGAAAGGCATCACGAATGACCTCTCCCGATTCCTCCCCGAACGTCGATCTGCAGGACGAGCGCGTGCTCAACGCAGCTCTGCGCGAGGCCGTGGACTTCGTGCAGGCCGAGGGCTGGGATCAACCGGCCACCCTTTTTGCCCTGGTTCCGGCCTCGCTAATCGCCGATGCCGCGCCCCAGGCCTTCGACGACGATGCCCCGGCCAACCCATTGGCCCTGGTGGTGCAGGAGGACATCCCGGAGCATATCCGCCCTGGCAGTGAGGAACTTGGCCAGTTCCTCGCCACCATCCGCTGGCCCGCCCCCGTCGTCGGGGCGATCCTCGCCCAGGAGATCACCTTCTCCAACGCCGCGTCCGGTGCGGACCCTGCCCCGCGCCAGGCTCGTTTGTTCAGCGGAATTCTTTGTGACGCCGACTTTTCCGGCCCCGAGCGTTCCCTTATCCAGCTCCGCCCCAGCGAGGAGGAGCTTGCGGAAGATCCCTTCGGCCAGGACAAGGTGCAGCTGCTCGGCGGGGACGACATCGCCCCCGGCGTAATTCACACCCTGCGCGCCACCTTCGAGGCTGATGAATAGGCCCTACCTGTAAACGCTACTTGGCTACTTGCAGGTATCGGCCTGCTTGCCGTCGTTGTAATCCTGAAGGTCCTTGATCGCATCGTCGAGCGTATCGACTTTCAGCAGGGTGATCCCCTCCGGCGGCTCGTGGACCGCTTCGGCGCAGTTCTGCGCCGGCACTAGGAACACCTCTGCACCGGCTCCCTTGGCAGCGGCGATCTTGTGAGTGATGCCACCAATCGGGCCGACCTTGCCTGCGGCGTCAATAGTTCCGGTGCCGGCGACGAACTTCCCACCTGTCAGTTCCTCGGGCGTCAGCTTGTCGACGACCGCCATAGAGAACATCAGTCCGGCGGACGGGCCGCCGATGTCGGTCAGGTTGTACTCCACCTTGATGTCACCGCCCGGCTGAGCAACGGCCGTCACGCCGAGGAAGGCAGTGTCCTTCGGATGGTCGCCACGCACCTCCTCCGGTAGTTCGGCGAGCTTGACCTTGATGTCCTTGTCCTTCTCCTGGCGCTTGACGGTGACGGTGACCTCATCACCCGGCTTGTAGCCCTTGATTTTGTCGGACAGTTCGCTGGGCAGCGTGATCTTCTCCCCATCGACCTTGGTGATGATGTCGTTGACCTCGATCTTGCCCTGTGCGGGGGAATCCTCGGAGATCTCCAGCGCCATGGTCTCCAGGGGCTTGTCCAGGTGGTTCATCGCCGAAATCGTGGCGTTGGACTCCGAATTGGCGAAAGCGGCGGCATTCTGGCGCTGTACTTCCTCCGAAGACTTGCCTGAGGGGAATACATGCTCAATCGGCACCAGGGTGTCGTCCGTGGAGATCCAGCGCTTCAAGGCCTGTGGCAACGTCATGCTCGTGCGGACGGACACGGTGGTCATGTTGAGGTTTCCGCTGGTTGGGTGAGTCTTCGCGCCACTGATATCTACGACCTCCTGGCCATCGATCTCGCCCAGAGTATTGAACGTCGGCCCGTTCCCCTCGGCTGCATAGGGGACGGTCAAGTCAATGTTGGTGCCGGGGATCGACGGCAGTCCAAGGAGGGAAAAGATCGCCACGACGGGCACTGCGCCCACGACGATGGTGCGATTTCGCCTGTTCCAGAATTTCACCCGCCCAACTTTACATGCTTCACCGGCCCGGTTTGCCCACCCCGGCACAGGCCGAACCCTGTTCGCTCTCAGCACACGCAAATAGGCGCCTTTGCGGCCTTTCGAGGTCGTTTTCACCCTGCAACAGTCGGTACGGTGGGGTACATGAGTAAATTCGGTTTTGGCTTCCACGGCCCGCACGATTCCGATGACGACCGCGACAAAGACGGCGATAAAGACGGCGACAACAACCGCGACGAAAACGGGAACCAGAACAACCCGTTCGGCTTCTTCTTCGGCGGCCCCATGGGCGGCGGCGCCGGCGGTATGAACGGCGGCGCGGGCAACATGGGGGCAGGCAACCTGGGCGACATCCTGAACCAGTTTGGTTCCATGCTCTCCGGATTCGGTACAGACATGAACAGTGCCGAGGGCCGGGGGCCGGTCAACTACGGGCTGGCCAAGCGCACCGCGCGCCAGCGGATCGCCGCCACTAACAAGGACACCCGCCCCAGCCAGAACGACTCGCAGGCGGTAGCCGATTCCGTTCGTCTGGCCGAGCTGTGGCTGGACGAGGCCACCAACCTGCCCGCGGGCGCCTCCGGCTCCGTGGCCTTCGGCCCGGCGCAGTGGCTGGACGAAACCTTCGAAACGTGGAAGCGCGTGGTCACTCCCCTGGCCGACAAGCTCGGCGACGCTGCCCTGGGTGGCGTGCCGGAGGAAATGCGCAGCCAGCTCGGCCCGCTGGCGGGAATGATGAAGCAAATCAACGCCATGAACTTCGGCGCCCAGTTGGGCAACACCCTGGGCGCGATGGCCACCGACGTGGTGCTTTCCACCCAGTGGGGCGTGCCGCTGGCCGAGGGCGATACCGCCGCCATCGCAACCGAACACCTGGATTCCATGGCCAAGAAGTTGGGCTGCGAGCCCCGCGAGGCACTGATCTACCTGGCCGCCCGCGAGGCCGCGCATCTGCGCCTGTTCAAGCACGTCCCGTGGCTGGTGGAGCGCCTCATCCTGGACGTCGAGGAGTTCGCCGCCGGCCTGTCGCTGGACTACTCCGCCATTGAGGAAGCCACCCGGGAGATCACCCCGGAATCCATGAACGATCCGGCGAAGATGCAGGAGATGATGGAGCGGATGCAGGGCCAGGATCTCTCCCCCCAGGTCGTCTCCACCAACGCCCATGCCCGCGAACGCCTGGAAACCAGCCTGTCGCTCATCGAGGGCTGGGTGGATTATGTCGTGGGCTCCGCCTTGAATTCGCGCATCCCCGGCGCGGCCATGATCGGTGCGGCCTGGTCCGAGTTCCGCAACAACGGCTCCCCCGCCATGGATGCGCTGACTAAGGCCGTCGGAATCAGCTTCACTGCTCCGAAGGCAAACGAGGCAGCCGAGCTGTGGCGCAAGCTGGATGATGCGGTGGGCGTCACTAAGCGCGACGGCGTGTGGGACCACCCCGACTTCCTTCCCGTGGCCTCCGACCTGGACAACCCGGCGGCCTTCATCAGCAGCGTGGCTTTCGACGAGGACGAGATGGAGGACTTCAACCCCATCAGCGAGATCGAGAAGCTGGAGCGGGAGCTCAACGAAAATCGCGGCGACGAAGACGGCGAAGACGGCGCCGGCGAGAACGACGACAGCGACAAAGAGTAGCTAGCCGCGCATCCCCCAGCGCTTAAAAGCCTCCAGGTAGCCCTGCGCCTTCTCCAGCTCCGGGGTGCGCGCCTCCCATTTACGAAACTCCGGGCCGTGATTCGGCACGAACGTGTGGATCAGCTCGTGGATAATCACCGCATCCAGCACGTAGCCGGGCACTTCCTGCAACTGGTGGGCGATCCGGATGCGCTTGGACTGCACCGAGCAGCTGCCCCAGCGCGTGTTCATGTTCGTGACGAACTTGATCTCCCCGATTGTCGCCCGGCCGCCGAGGTACTTGTCGTTGAGCTGCACCGCCCGCGCTGCTAACTCCTTGTTGCCCATTGTTTGACGCCGACTCTTCAGCGCCTTACCCACCAGCTCTACGCTGATTCTGCGCAGCTCGGCCTCTCCGATGGCCGCGGGCGACATGACCAAGAACCCATCGCCTTCTTCCCGCACCGCAACTGTCTTCTTGCGCCGGGTGGACAGGCGGATGGTGATGGGCGGAACCGTGGAGTCTGACCCCAGGTGGGTCGCAAGATCCTCCTGCACCTCGCGGGCCAACCGCTGCGGGTCGATCGCCTGGGAGCGGAAGGAGGGGGCCATCGGAACAACCTTTCCACCAGCGAGGACGATGCTGCGCTGCTAGGGTGAAAGGCGACTGCACAGCGCGCATGGGGAGCGCAGGCTGTCGCACTGGGGATCTAAGGTGACAGGGGTTTAGGGGAATGCAATCATGCTAGAGCTTAACTTGCCGTCGAGCACAGCCATCCTGGCCAGGCCGACGATCGGCCTGCAGTTCGGGGTGCTGCCGCACGAATCGATGATCCTGCCGCTGCCGAAAAGCGTGAACCCTGGCCAGGTGGCACACGTGTTCGCCCTGGCCCGCGTGGGAATCGGTTTCGACGAACTGCACCAGAAGCTGGGCTACTGCGGGCTGGAATCTGAGGATGCGCGGTTGATGCTCTCCGAGATGATGCAAGCCAGGATCCTGCGGCCTTCCCAGGGGAACGTGGACTTCCACGTCCTGGCCTCCGGCGTGGCCAGCGAGCGGCTGGAACCCGTGCTGGAGGCGCTGGGCTTAAGCTACCGCATCACCTCCACCCCCAGCGAGGCTCGACGTTCGCTGATAGCCCTCCCCGGCGCGGTGTTCCCCACCCCGGACGTGCAGCACGCACTGATGGTCAACCGCGTGGCCCACTACCCCGCGGGCATCGTGGACGGGAAAACCGTGCTGGGGCCGCTGGTGGTCCCGGGTGTTACTCCGTGTCTGGCCTGTATGGATAGCTACTACGGGAAGATTGACGATGGCTGGCGCGGAGTTCGACTGCAGGCCACGGGTAGGCCCGGCAGCACGGAGCGGCACCTCATCCAGGCAGCCTCCACGCAGCTGGCGATGATGCTGAACGAACATGTGCTGCCCTGGTGGCGGGCACACAAGGACTTCATCCGCACACGCCGGATGGCGCGGCTCCAGCAGGAGCCCCCGCCGGAGGAGCCGGAGATCCCGGAAGTCCTGAAGCAACGGCGGCTGGTGGACTTTGCCACCGGGGCCGTGCAGACCTATCAGGTGCCCTTCAACGACAGCTGTCTATCCTGCCGGGCGGTGCGGGTCTAGCTAGGCATAGTTGCTGACGATCGCCAGCACGTCCTCACCGAACTCCTGGACCTTCACCGGGCCTATGCCCGGCACAGCCAACAACTGGTCAGACGTGGTGGGCAGCTTCTCGGCGATGGCGCGCAACGTGGCGTCGGTAAAAATGACATACGCCGGCACCGCCTTGTCTTTCGCCTGGGCAATACGCCAATCGCGCAGCTCAGTGAGCAAAAGGTGGTCGGTTTCGGGGGCGTGCTGGCCGCAGCGGCCGAGGATCTTCAGTTCGGGGCTGCCCAGGCGAGCGCCGCAGACGACGCAGGCGTTCTTCGGCGCGCCAAGCCTCTCGCGGGAGCCTCCGCTGCCAGAGCGGCGCTGGGCGGCGGCTGCTTCCTCCTGCGGAACCAGCCCATCGAGGAAGCGGGTGCGGTGGCGGTTCGCCTTCGACCCCTCTTGGCGCGCGAGCGACCAGCTGAGATGCAGGTGCTCGCGGGCGCGGGTGATGCCGACATAGAACAGGCGGCGCTCCTCCTCGATGGCCTCCTCCGCGCCTGCCCCCTTGAGCGCATGGCGGATCGGCAGGGTGCCTTCGTTCAGGCCGACGAGGAACACCGCGTCCCACTCCAGGCCCTTGGCGGCGTGGATGCTGGCGAGAGTGACCCCCTGGAACTTCGGCGGGTTCTTCGCGCTCATGCGCTCCTTCAGCAGCGCCACCACACCCGGCATGCTTAAGGGCTCGGCGGCGCTGGAGGTGATCTCCTTCACCAGATCGAACAGCGCCTGCAGGGACTGCCAGCGGGCGCGTTCCTGCGAGCCGGAGGGTTCGGTGGTAGTCAGGCCGACGGGGACGAGGGCGGCGCGGACAGCATCGGGCACGTCCTCCGGGGCTGGGTCGTACTTCTTCGCCGCGGCGATGATGGCATTCATACCCTCGCGGATTTCGGTGCGTTTGAAGAAGCCCTCGCCGCCCTTGACCTGGTAGCCGATTCCGGCCTGCTCCAGCTCGTATTCGTAGTTCGCCGACTGCGAGTTGATGCGGTACAGGATCGCGATGTTCGCAGGTTCCACGCCCTTGCTGATGAGCGACTGGATTTCCTTAACCACCGCCACGGCTTCGGCGGGCTCGTCCGGGTACTCGTGGAACTGCGGGAGCGGACCTGCGGGGCGCTGGCCTTCCAACTTCAGGCGAGTGCCCGCCACACGCCCCTTCGCCTTGCCAATGACGTTGTTCGCCAGGTCCACGACCTGCGGGGTGGAGCGGTAGTCGCGGTACAGGCGCACGGTGGTGGATTCCGGGTACTTGGTGGTGAAGTCCAGTAGGTACTCCGGGGTGGCGCCGTTGAAGCTGTAGATCGTCTGGTTGGCATCGCCCACCACAGTCAGGTCGTCGCGGTCGCCCACCCAGGCGTCCAGAACCCGCTGCTGCAGGGGCGTGACGTCCTGGTACTCGTCGACGACGAAGGTGCGGTAGCGGGAGCGGAACTCGTCTGCGATACCCGTGTTGGATTCGATGGCTGCCGCCATGTGCAGCAGCAGGTCGTCAAAGTCTAACAGCATGCCCTCTGGCGTGGCCTTCATGCTCTCGTAGCCCTGGAAAACCTTGACGAATGCCTTGGGATCCACTGGGCAGTCGCGGCGCCGGGGCTCGACGTATTCCGGGTAGTCTTCCGCGCTGATCAGGGAGGATTTCGCCCATTCGATCTCCCCGATCAGGTCGGCCAGCATCGTGGTGCTGGTTTCCACTCCCACGGCCCGGGCGGCGCGGGAGACGATGCGGAACTTGTTGTCCAGCAACGTCCACGGCAGGTCGCCCGCGTAGGCGGGCCAGAAGTATTTCAGCTGTCGCATCGCCGCAGCGTGGAAGGTCTTGGCCTGTACCTTGGGGATGTTCATGAGCGCCAGGCGCTCGCGCAGCTCCGCGGCGGCGCGGGCGGTGAAGGTGACGGCCAGAACGTGGTCGGGGTTTACAAACCCGCCGTCCACGAGGTGGGCAATGCGGTGGGTAATGGTGCGGGTCTTACCGGTACCGGCGCCGGCGATGATGCTGACCGGCCCGCGTGGGGCCGAGGCAGCTCTTGCCTGTTCCGGATCCAGTCCGTCCAGCAGGGAGCTCACTTAAAGCACCCCTACTTCGCGCCGAGGATGTCGTCGGCTCCTGGGTTAGAGCGCACGTACAGCACGCGGTCGCCCGGTTCGATCGTCTCCGCCTCGGAGGAATCGATGCGGTACAGCTCGCCGGAGCGCACCACACCCAGCACGACGTCTTCCAGCACGCGCGGGTTGCCGCCGACTTCCTCTTCGCTGACCAGTCGCTCGGCGATGGAGAAGCCTTCGTCTGGGGACAGCAGATCCTCCATCATTTCCGTCACCGACGGGGTGACGGTCGCCAGACCCATCAGGCGGCCCGCTGTTTCGGAGGAAATCACCACGGAGTCCGCGCCGGACTGGCGGAGCAGGTGCGAGTTATCGGATTCGCGCACGCTGGCGACGATGGTTGCGGCCGGGGCGATCTCGCGTACCGACAGAGTGATCAGCACGGCGGTATCGTCCTGGTTCGGCGCCACAACGACGGCGCGGGCACGATTAACGCCGGCGAGCTTCAGCACGTCGGACCGGGTGGCGGAGCCCTGCACGGTCACCAGTCCTTGTGCGGAGGCCTGGTCCAGCACCTCGCGGTCCGTATCCACAACCACGATCTGCGAGGGCGACACGCCGTCGGCCAAGAGTGCTGCGATGGCGGAGCGCCCCTTGGTGCCATAGCCGATGACGATGGTGTGGTTGCGCATTTTCTTCCTCCAGCGGCGAATGTTGAAAGTCTTGCGGGACTCTTCGGTAAGGACGGACAGCGTAGTACCGACCAGCAGGATCAGGAAGATCAGACGGGCCGGGGTAATGATGAGGATGTTGACGAGCCGCGCATTTTGCGTCTGCGGCGAGACATCGCCGTAGCCCGTGGTCGACAGGGATACCGACGAGTAGTACAGGGCGTCTACAAACGTTTCCATCCCCTCGTACGCATCCCGGTCAAGGTAGGCCAACACGGCGACAAGCATTATCAGCAGGAAGGCGTAGAACATTCGCCGGATGATCAGCCACCAGGGGCTTTGGATCACTGAACTCGGGATACGGACGATGTTGATTAGCGCGTGCGGCGGTAGCTCATCGACTTCATCGTCGGCGCGGAAGCGCTCGCGCAGCCGGTACTTCATCTACGTCCTCTCGTCACTGCTCGTGGTTGCCTTGGGTGGTCTTTTTGGTGACGCCCCCAAGCATCCCTTCGAGCTCGTCTGCAGACAGTAGTGTACGCGGTTCATAGGTTTCATTTGCCGCGACATAGTGGAACGCAGCCCGGACGTTCTCGGCGGGCACCTCCACCCCCAGTTTCGCACTGAGCAGTTTGGCCCAGGCGAGCCGGTAGACGGCCAGCTGCATGGCGGCTGCGTCCATGTCCGCGCCGGTGGGTTTGCGTCCGGTCTTCCAGTCCACGACGATCCAGCCGTCGGTGGGGTCAGTTCCGTCGTGGAAGACCGCATCGATTCGGCCTTCGAACACGTGGCCGCCGATGGTGACGGAGTACGCCCCTTCCACGCTCTCGGGTTGGCGGTCGGCCCACTCGGAACGTAAGAAGGCCTCCTTGAGAGTTTCAAGATATGGGTCCTCCAGGGTTGCGTCGGAAGCACCGGGGAGTTGTTCTTCGTCCAGCAGGCTGACCTGCTTGTAGCGTTCCTCCACCCAGTTGTGGAAGGCGGTGCCGCGCTTGGCATAGGGCTTCGGTTCCAACGGAATAGGCCGGCGGGCACGCAGGGCGAACTCCTGGTCGTCCTTGCGCAAGCTCACGGCTTCGGTGGCCGTCATGCGGACGTTCAGCGGAACCACCAGCTCGGCATTGTCCATTGCCGAGAACTCCTCGAGCAGCAGGTTCGTCTCGAGATCCCAGGCCTCGGCGAGGGTGGTCGGCGCTTCGCTCGCAGTGGCGCCTGGCTCGGGCTGGTGCTGTGCACGTCGGGCGTCTACTGCACGTTGCGCGGGCAGAGCCGCGATTTCCTTGCGCACCTGCTCGGCGGCTTCGGCCACACCAGGGGTCGCCATTGCGGACGCGGGACTGGGCCAGCTAGCGCCGATGGAGACGACGGCATCTCGTTCTTTGCGATCCTCTTGAAAGTCCAGGCGCTCGCCATTGAGCTGCGGGGTGGGAAGCAAATACTTGTCTTCTACAGGAAGATCCGAGTTTTCCAGCTTCTCGTCCAACTTCGAGTAGTACTTGCCCATGTCGGACCAGTGCTCCACGCAATCTATAGCGCCACTTTTCTCGAGGTGCTCGCGCAGCAGGGTCAGGCAAATGGATGGGTCGTTACCTCTGACCGTGAACGTCTTAAAGGCCGAACCGCTGACGTACAACACCCGCTCGGAACGGGTGATGGCCACGTAGAACAGGCGGTCGTTTTCCTTCGCCCGGAAGCGTTTGACCTGGAGGTTAAACTCGTCGTATGCCTTCTTGTGCTCCTCTCGGTCGTTGAGTTTTCGTTCTTCCACATGGCCCGTCGAGAACGCCGGATACGCACCCGGATAGTCACCGGCATCGCCGCGCAGACTGCTCGGCATGACCCTTGCGTTGGTGGTCCACGCGGATTCGCTCCGTGGCTGGGAGTAGTCTCCATAACGTTCGCGTGAGGCGTGCGGCACGGCGACGATGTCCCATTCCAGCCCCTTGGCCTTGTGAACGGTGAGGATCTGCACGGTGTTGTCCTTTTTCTGCACCTCTCCTGGGTCCAATCCACCTTCCTCCGATTGAGCCGCCATTAGGTACTCCGCCAATGCCTTAGGGGTGGTGGTACCGGCGCGGGAAACGTCTCGCACAATCTGTGCGAACTTATCCAGGTGGCTGGTGCCGATCGACTCCTCGGGGTGCCGATGCCAACGGGTGAGGACTTCCGTGCGGACTCCCAGCATCTTCTCGATGTCCGCCACCAGGTCCGGCAGGTTCTTGCCCAGGCTGTGGCGGCGCAAGTAACCGAGTTCCCGGCCTAGCAGTGCAAGTCGCTTCGCTCCCTCGGCCGACATGCCCATCTCCTCGGCGTCGGTCAGGTCGGCGAGCGCATCGATCAGCCCCACGGAGAACTCCGTGGCATTCGGAATAGCCTCCAGCACTGCCTCGATCAGCTCGTCGCGCACTCCAGGAGTGCGGAGCAGCTCGATGTTTTCCTGACGCTGCCGTTCCATTGCAGCGTCGTCGACGGCACCCGCTTCCCCGGCCTCGCGTTGGGCGATCTGCTCTGCCCGGCGCGTAAGAATGGCAAGGTCGGCTGCACCGATGTTCCACCGCGGGCCGGTCAAGAGGCGCAACAGCGCCACGTCATCCGTCGGATCCACCAGCACCCGCAGGGTGGCGAACACGTCCGCGACCTCGGGAATGTCCAGCAGCCCCGGCCCGGCTGTCATGTCCGCGGGCACCCCGCGCTCTACTAGTTTTTCGTAGATCGGCACTGCGTCCTTGTTCACCGTCACCAGCACAGCGGCGGAAAAGGGCTTGACCCTAGTCGGGTCGTCGGCCATCTCCAGTTTCCGTTGGTAGTCCTCCCACTGCGCCTGCAGCTTGTCGGCCAGCCAGTCGAGTTCCTGCTCCCTCTCGTCGAAGAAGGCCACCGCCGTCTCGCCTTCCGCAGCACCGGGGCGCGGGCGTAGTTCGGAGACCAGGCGCCCGGTGCTTTCGGTGCTGCGTTCCATGGACCACGTGGAGATCTTGTTGGCCATGTCCAGCACCATGGTGGGGTTGCGCCAGGAGGTTAGCAGCTGCAGCTTTTCGGCGGGCTTGCCGTTCGCATCGGGGAAATCGGTGCGGAAATTCTCTAGGTTGGAGGCCGTCGCCCCGCGGAATAGGTAGATCGACTGCATGGGGTCGCCCACCGCCATCGCGGAAAACTCACCATCGCTTTCTTTTTCGCCGCCGAACAACGACTGCAGCATTATGCGCTGGGCGTGGCCGGTGTCCTGGTACTCGTCCAGCATCACCACGCGGAAACGGCCCCGCTGGTCCTGCCCCACTATCTCGTGAGCGCGCACGAGCTGCGCTGCCTTGCTCATCTGCTGGCCGAAAGTTAGCAGATCGCGCTCCTGCAGGGTTTCGCGGAACTGCTGCACCAGCGTCAGCAGCTCGGTGCGATATTGCTGAGCCTTAAGGAACTTGGCGTTTTCTTTGGCGACTTCGCTACTGATCTTCTCCGCGGACAGTCCCTCCAGCAGCTCCTTCGCCGCCGTGCTTTCCTCCTCGACCTTTTCGATGCTGGTCAGGTGATTATCCATCTCATCCGACAGAGCGCACACGTCGGCGATCACGCTGGGAACAGTCTTTTGCGCGCTTAATGAGCCACCAGAGTTGACCACCACGTCGCGGGCCACCATCCACCGTTCTGCGTCCGTAATGAGCCGGGCGGCTGGCTCCGAGGGGATCAACAGGCCGTACTCGCGGACGATGTCTCCCGCATAGGAGTCGTAGGTCGCCACCGCCGGCGCAATGTTCTTTAGCGCCTCCCGCCGCGGATCATCTGCCGACAGTTGGTCCATGAAGGCGCTTTCCGCCAAGGTTTGCAGGCGCTGGCGGATGCGCTCGCCCAGCTCGGCCGCGGCCTTGCGGGTAAAGGTCAGGCCTAGGATCTGCTCGGGCCGGGCGTAGCCGTTGGCCACCATCCACACGGCGCGCGCCGCCATGGTTTCGGTCTTACCCGCGCCGGCGCCGGCGACGACCAGGAAGTTGCCGAACGGCCCGGCCTGGATAACGTCCGCCTGCTCGTCGGTTGGGGCGAACTTCTGCCCCATCAGCTGGGATAGCTCCTGAGGGCTGAAGATGTGTCGGTTGCTATCCATTTAAATCACCTGGTTCCCTTCGTCCTGCGCGGGGCAGATCGCCTTGAAGGCGCAATACCTACAGCCGTCATTCGGTGTGGCCAGGTATATCGGCCCCGCTGTCACCGGTGCGATCTCCATAAGTTGGTCGTGTACTCCGCTCAGTTGTTCTTCCGTCAGCTGTACCTGCTTTCTTTCGGTAATCCTCTTGGTCTGAGCCGCCGGATACACCAGCAATGCATCGCCGGGGCGGTACTTTTGCCCGCCGCCTCCCGGGTGCTCGTTCAGCGTCAGCAGGAACTGGTAAGCACTCAGCTGCGGGCTCTCCGCGGCAGTTTTCTTCGAAACTGCGTTTTTGCTGGTCTTGAAGTCGATCACCTGCGTCAGCCCGTCCTCCGGGTTCGTCACCAGCAGGTCGGCGCGCCCGCTCAGCGTCACCTCAACCCCGTCGGCAGTCTGTCCGACGCGCGCCCGTAGCGTTCGCTCGGTCTCGAGCTCTTGGCCCCTGTAGCTGGCAATGAAGTCGTGTAGCCTTTTGACGCCATCTTCCCAGCGCGCCGCCGTGTGCGCATCCTTCCACGCTGGTCCGTCCAGCACGTGCGGAAGGATTTCCCGGACGGCCAGCTGCGCCTCGTCGAGATCCATGCCCTGCACAATTTGCTCGGCGATGGCGTGAATGAAGATGCCCACGCGCATCGGCTCGGTGGATTCGCTCACCCCTCCGTTGCTGTCCAGGAAGGTGCGCAGCGCGCAGGTGCTCCAGCTCTCCAGCTTGGAAGGGCTCAATCGGATCTTGTCGCCGGCCAGCACGCGCGCGTCCGTGGAGGGTTCCGCCATTCCCCACCAATCTTCGGGATCTGCACCGTGCACCCCGGCCTGCGCCATCTTGGCCAGATTCCGTGCTGCCGCACGTCGTTCGTGGCCGGGGCGGTTAAGGTCGGTGACGGCATCGCGCAGCTCCGCCAGCAACGATTCGATGGCCAGCACGCGCGGCAAAGCGCCCGCCCCGGAGCCAGAGACCTTGCTCCCCGCTGCAGCTTGCGCCTCGTCGGTTGTAGCCAGTTCCGTGGGCTCCACACCCATCTCGGCGATGAACCTTGAGGGAACCAGCGCCTCATCGCCGGAGTTCCGCACGCAGGTCACGTGCACACTATCGGTAGCGCGGCTGAGTGCCAGCAGGAAGAGCCTGCGCTCCTCCTCGATGGCATCGTTGATGCGCGCCACCGGCACGCTCGGGTCAATCCCTCGATCCAGCAGATCCACAAGCTCCAGTTGGCCGAAAAGCCCGCCGACGGTCGGGCCGGTCGGCCACTCGCCTTCTTGCACTCCGGCGATGGCCACTACCTTCCACTGGCGCCCTGCAGCCGCGTGGGCAGGCAGAATCTCTACTGCCCCGGCGCGCACGCCGCGCTGGTCGCGCCCGCCGGTTGGCACTTTCTGGGCACGGAGGTTTTCTACAAAGCTCTGCGTCTCTGCGTGCGGGTTGCGCTCCGCGAAGTCGCCCAAAATATCAAACAGGCTCATCACTGCGTCCAGGTCCGCGTCGGCTTGCGCGCCAAGCGATCCGCCCTTCAGCGCTTGCGCACGCAGGTGCATGTCCAGCTTGGTGGCCTGCCAGATCTTCCACAGCACCATCTCCGTGCCCTGGCGGTTCTTCCACGCTTGCCGTCCGGCCTCCAAGACCGTGGACACGCGCTGGATGACCTCCTGCTCGCGGGGTCCGCAGTGGCCAAGAATCCACTGATTGTCCGGATCGTCGGGGTGATTCAGCAGCTCCGTGACGTAGTCCGCGGCCTGGAAGGGCCTGCCGTCCTCGTGGGCCCGCAACGTCTGCCCGGCCACCTGCGCGGAGCGGATGGCCAGCGCCACCGCACGGTGCACGCGGCGCACCATTACCGGGTCCGCGCCACCCACGCTGCCTTCCAGCACACTGTGCATCTCCGCCACCGTGAGGTTCCGGTAGCTCGCCTCCGCGGCCAGCAGCAACATCCGCACCAAGGGTTGTTCCGCCAGCACCACGGAGGTCGGGTCCACCTTCACCGGCACACCGTAGGCCATCAGCGTCCTGCGCACCCGCGCGATGCTGCCGGTGCCGCGCACGATCACCGCGATGTCATCCCACGCGACCTGTTGTTCGATGTGCGCGCGCCGCACCACATCCACGATCTTCAGGCGTTCCGCGGTCTCTGTCGGGGTGATCGTCACCTGCACAGAATCGACGCCTGCGGAGCTGCCATCTGCCCGCGCGCTCGAAATGGCACTGTCACTAGTACCCGCAGAGCGCAGCTCCACGCGGCTCGGCTGAGCTCCCAAGTGCCTACGGAGAGCGTTCACGGACTGGGCCGCAGGTGGCGTCAAACGATAAGAAGCGCTCAAAACCACCCGGTGGTCCGGATCCTGCGAGTAGGAGTCCAGGAAAGCCTCGTCCGCACCGCGGAAGTGGAACACGCACTGGTCCGGATCGCCTGCGATGAGGGTCCGGGTCCCCGGCACCATGAAGCTCTCGATCAGCCGGGCGGAGGCCGGGTCCAGGTTGTGCGCATCGTCGACTAGTAGCAGCTTCACCTTCTCCCGCTGCCGCTCGACCAGCTGCTCGCCCTCCGGCTTCTCAAAGGCGGCCAGGGTCGCGTGCAGTAGCTCGGAAGCGTTCAGGCTCTCCGAGCGGCTCAGGCGCTGGACCTGCTGGTATTCCTCCTGGAAGCGCCCCGCAGCCTCCCACATCGGGCGGTTGTGTTCGACCCCTAGCTGCTGCAGCTGCTGGGCTGATAGACCACGCTCGGTGGCACGCAGCAGCAAATCACGCAGCTGCTGGGCAAAGCCCGCGTAGCTCAGCGCGGGTACGACGTTGGCGGGCCAGTACCGATTACCGTCCTCCTCGGTGCCCCGCAGGATCTCGCGAATCTGCATGTCGTGTTCCGCGCCCGTAATCAACCGCGGCTGCTTCTGCCCGCGCAGAGTCTGCACGCTGCGATAGAACGCAAAAGCCCACGAGTGCACCGAACGCACAAACGTGCCGGACGCAGCGTAGTCGCCCTCACCCGCCATGCGCTGGTACAGCGCCGCGCGCACGGCCGTCGCCGCCTCCTTCGACGGCGCGAAGAACATTATTTCGGACGCCGATCCCCCCTGCAGCAGGAAGTTCCGCGCCGCGGAGATCAACAGGGACGTCTTGCCCGTGCCCGGCCCGCCGAGGATCGCATAGGGCTGCGAGTAATCCACCTGCGCCGAGCCCTCAACTAGGGCTCCGGCCAGGCCGTCGAAAACCTCCGTGGGCTGAATTCCATCCGTGGGCTGGCCCAGCCGTACCTTCGGTTTACCGCTGGCTCCGAGGCGTTTTTCGAGATCGTGGTTGGGGTTTAGGGGTGGGTTGCTGTGAGGGTTCTTAAGGCTGCCGTGGTCCATGGCTCTAAGTCTGTCATGCGCCCCGGACAGCCTCCCGACGAATACCTCTTTCGTGTTCGATTTCGTGCGGCGACTAGCCTTCCCGCTTAGCCCCCCAGGCCGCCACGACGTCGGCCACGCGCGCCAGCCCCTCCCAAGATTCCGGCTGGGAGTTCGGCAGCATGGCGTGCAAGAACAGCCGGTACATCGCCGCCCGCAGCACCAGCTGCGTGAAGTCGGGCAAATGCGCCCAACGATCCAGCAGGGCATCCGGCGCGTTGCCCCAGGCCATCGTGTCCACGATCAGCAGCGCGACGCTCCAGGCCGCCGGGTGCCACGCTGGATAGAGGTCCGTGACAATGGGGTCGGCGGTGCCGTCGAAAATGGTGCATCCGGCGATGTCCCCGTGCACCAGCTGGTCGTCCTCCACGATCGGTTCGCGCAGCTCGGCAAGGCTTGCGGCCTTCACCAGAGCGGCGGCCACATCCTCCCGCGGCACGCTCTCGGGCGCCAGCACTGGGGTGACCCATTCCGCCGGGTCCTCGGCGAATGCGGCCTGGTCCGCCGCGGCGAAGAGGTCGTGTTCGTTCCACTTTTCCCCTGCTACAGGCGGCGCCAGGAACGTCGGCTTCTTTTCGCCGCGCAGGGCCTCATTCAGGCGCAAGGCGGCCGCCACCATCTCGTCGAAGCGTGGCGACTGGTGGCCGGACATGAAAGTCCGCGCCCGCCAACCGGACACGCTAAAGCGCCCGTCGGAAGAGAAGATGGGCCGCGACATGGACACTCCCGCCGGGCGCACCTTCGACATGATCTTAGCGATCCACGCCGCCCGCGCCGGCTCGTCCGTCCGGGAGATCACCGCCCGGTCGCAGCGCCACCCCTGGCTCCATTCCTGTTCCAACAGCACCGGGTGCGCCGAGGGCACCTGGAAGCTAGCCAGGATGTGTGCCGGTGGCGGGGAGTTGAAGTCGCTGTGAGAATCGTCGTTGATCATGTGCTCGCTTATTTACTGTTCTTGTACCCAAACGGGAACACCCACGGGTTTGCCTTGCAGGTGTTCGAATTGCCCTTGAATGCCTTGTCTGGGTTGATTTTATAGATCTCGGCGTTGTTCAGGCTGATGGTTTGTTGCATCATAATCGGCGCCAGCGCGCCATCCTTGGAACACGGCACGTGTGCTTTGTGCCCGATGCCGTGACCGACCTCATGATTAATCATGTACTGCCGATACGCGCCCAGATCCCCCTCGAACGTTATGGCTCCGCGCACCCAGCGCGCCTCGTTGAGCACCACGCGTCCCTCGCCCGGGAAGTTGCAGCTGGTCTCAATGCCATAGCTATCACCACAGGTCGCGGCGGTGGTCTCCGGCGAGGTCAACTGAATCCGCATATCCGGCTTCTTCCCCTTCGGCAGCTTCTTCTCGTCCACGTGCTGGAAGGAATACTGCGGATCGCCCACCCACGACTTCGGGTTGGCCAGAGTGGCGTCCACCATCGCGGCAAAAGCATCGTCACCGCCGTAAGCGGAGGACTTCAGCGTCGTCTCAACCTCCACCACGTAGGTGAATTTCTTCTTCCCCTTGCCGAAGGTTTTGCCGGGCTCGCCGGCGGTGCGGAATTTGCCGCTGCCCTTCTTCGTGTACTTGCCGCCCGGGGGCAGGGAACCGAACTTCAGCCCCTCGTAATCGCCGTGTTCGGCGCCGGCCGTGCCGCCGTCGTCGCTGGTCGTAACCGCGACCTCACCGGTGGCCTGTGTGTCTTCTTCGTCGCCCAAGCCATGCAAGATGCTGTACATAACCAGGAGGGTAACCAGCACAAACGCGACAGTAATTAGTATTACGCTGCGGAAGCTAAACCGCCCATTCTGGGACTGCGCGCCCGGTTCTTCCGGTGCAGACTTCCGCGCCGGCGGGATGGGGTGGCGCTCCACGTTACTGCCGCTACTCATACAGCTAGTCGCAGCCTCCCTAGCTTACGAAGCCGACGGAGTTCTTGGACTCTGCCCCGACCTCTACGTAAGCGATCTGTCCGCGCACCAGCACGTAGCGTGCTCCCTTGGCGCCTTCAATGGTCAGCGTCTCATTCTCGCCAGAACGCAGGAAGTTCTCGATCTCTGCCACGTACTCGTCCTGGGACTTGGCCTGCTCACTCTTGGTGTCGATGGTGATAGCCAGCTCGCGGGCGTTGTGTACGAATCCGACCTTGATCTGCATGGGAAACCCTTCCTTCATGTTCGTTCTATACTCACGTGCAGTATTGTGACCATCATAGCTATCGGGTCGAGCAAGGAAGGCAGGTGCTGCAGGTGCCGATGTCCTCTGGGGCTTCTAAGAGCTCTGCCTCCCGCCCGTCGTTCAACTCGCTCGGCGTGGCCGTGGAAATCACGGACGCCCTAGCCACCGCCAACATTACGCACGCCTTCGCCATCCAGGAATACACTCTGCCCATCGCACTGAAGGGCTCCGACGTTATCGGCCAGGCGCGCACGGGTATGGGCAAGACTTTGGGTTTCGGCATTCCTGTTCTCGATCGGGTTTTTGATGACGCCACCGTCACCGCCCCCGACGGCACTCCGCGCGCCTTGATCGTGGTGCCTACCCGAGAGTTGTGCCTGCAGGTCACCGACGACCTGACCTTGGCCGCCCGCAACTTGCGTGTGCCGGTGGGGACCGAGGGGGCGTCCCAAAGAAAGAAGAGCAAGACCCGTGCCCTGCAGGTACAGGCGGTGTACGGCGGCGTGGGGTTCGACGCGCAGAAGACGGCACTGGCGCGCGGCGTGGACGTGGTCGTCGGTACTCCGGGACGGCTACTGGACCTAGCGCAGCAGGGGTATTTGCAGCTGCGGACGGTCGAGATCGTCGTGCTGGACGAGGCGGACGAGATGCTGGATCAGGGGTTCCTGGACGATGTGCGCGACATCATCACGCAGACCAGCCCACAGCGGCAGACGATGCTGTTCTCCGCCACCATGCCAGGCCCGATTGCAGCGCTGACTAGGACATTCATGCGGCACCCGGTGCTGATCCAGGCCGACAGTGCGGCGACTGAGGCAACCCACGAATCGACGAAGCAGGTGGCGTTCCAGTCCCACAAGCTCGATAGGCTCTCTACACTCGCCCGAATTCTGCAATCCCCCGGGAGGGGCCGCAGCATCGTTTTCGCCCGCACGAAGCGGCAGGCGGCGGGCGTGGCAGAGGAGCTAGCCAAGCTGGGCTTCCGCGTGGGCGCAGTGCATGGGGACATGCGACAAAAAGACCGCGAAGAATCCCTCGACGAGTTCCGCCGCAACAAGGTGGACGTGATGGTAGCTACCGACGTGGCGGCGCGCGGCATCGACATCGAAGACGTCACGCACGTGATCAACTACCAGGTGCCGGACGACGAGCGCACCTATGTTCACCGCATCGGTCGCACGGGGCGCGCGGGCAACACGGGCACGGCAGTGAGCCTCATCGGCTGGGACGAAGTCGCGCGGTGGAACGCCATCAGCGAGGCCCTGGGGCTGGACATGCAGGACCCACCGCAGTGGTTCTCCTCCAGCGCAGAGTTCCTGGCGGAGTTCGACCTTCCCGAGAATGTTGACGACCGAGTGGGGGCGCCGCGCGGCGTGAAAGGCGCAGCACTGAAGGTGAAGAAGTCCCGCAGGGGGCCGCGCCCATGAGCCGTCGCATCCCGTCCCCCGAGCGCGCCCGCCGCAGCGACCACATCGTCGCCGCCGCGTTGGCCTGCGGGCTGCTTGCCCTCGGCGGGATCACGTGGCTGGGTTCCGATGCTCACGAGGTAGACCACCGGGTCGCCGATCACCCGATCGAGGCCGAGGACAAAACCCTCGACTCTTCCGACTCCGCCAAGGGCGACCGGCAGATTCCAGAGCATCTGCGCGAGCTGTGGGATGCGAGGACAGACTCCGCCGACCTGGTGGTGGATCAAGGCGGAGTGGTTTTGACCTCCGGCAACAAGGCCACCATGGTGCGAGGCGACGACGGTACGGAGGTCTGGCACTACAAGGCGCCGCACGACCTGTGCGCAGTGGCGACGAACTGGGGGAAAACGAACCTCTTCCTGCAGGGTCCCAAGGGGTGCGGGCAAGTAGTGGCACTGGATAGCGGCACCGGCGAATATCGCCACACACGCGACATGCTGGCCGCCGACCACGTGGAGTTGTTCCAGAGCCGGGACAACATCGGGATGCTTTCCCCCACTCGCACGGAGCTGCTGCGCTCGGACGCTGTGCGGCGAGTGGAGGTTGGCGACAAGCTGACGGCAGTCAAGCCGAACAAGCAGCCCTATACCGAGTGCACCTTTACCTCCGCCCTGACGCGCAGGGATCTGCTAGTTACGGCGCAGACGTGCCCCAATAGCGAAAAGAAGCTGATCCGGCTGCTCAAGACGAACCCGGAGGACTCGGATGCCCCGGAGAAGTACCACGAGTACGAGGTCCCTGCGGACAGCGAGCTGGTGGGCGTGGGGCTAGACCGGGCGGTGATCTACGCCCCCGGCAACGGCACCCGCGCGAAGGACGAGAACGATAACGAAGGTTCGCGCTTCCAGGTGCTGGATAAGGAAGGCGACTTTCAGCAGTTCCCCGCCGACCCCGCCCCGCTACTGGATCCACAGCAGCGGAATGGCCCGCTGTTCCGCGCCCAGACGGCGGACTCGGCGCACCTGATGAGCTGGTTTGATGGCTCCCGGGTGGTGACCTTCATCCCATCGACCATGGAGCCTGCGTTCCAAGTTAATGGCGCAATCGGGCCTGCAACTCCAATGGGTGGGCGGCTGCTAGTTCCCACTGCTAAGGGGATCGCAGTAGTGGACTGGGATAACGGCAAAGTTCTGCGCACCATCCCGGTGGACCGCAACGGCTACACCGGACAGGTGACGCTCAAGCTGGCGGGTGAGGTGCTGGTGGAAAAGCGCGGCGAGTCCGTCGTAGCGCTGGGAAATGCTATCCCATAACCGCTTTCCCCTGGCATACCAAATTAAAATCTTGTGACGTTCATCACATTTTAAGAAAAACCTCTAGCCAAAGCGCGAATAACGTGCAACAATCTTCCAAGTAACCGATAAGAGACCAAAAGGTTAACAACAAACCAACAAGGTCTTAATCGCAAGGCGAGAAGCCGCCGCGACCCCCTCTACACACAGGTCTGCACGCCACTTCGCCACCACCACTTTTGCCTGAATTTACCTAGAGATTCTCTAGGTCAATTCGTCGAGCCCAACTTCGATCACCGGCCAAAGTGCCCACACCGACTGCAAAGAACCAAAACGACGCACCTTCGGACATCCTTTGTCCGAAAAAATAGAAGGGAAATACAATAATGGATTGGCGCCACAAAGCCGTTTGCCGTGAAGAAGACCCCGAGCTGTTCTTCCCCGTAGGAAACTCCGGCCCTGCCCTGGCTCAGATCGCCAAGGCCAAGCTGGTCTGCAACCGCTGCCCCGTCGCTTCCCAGTGCCTGAACTGGGCTATCGAGTCCGGCCAGGATGCCGGCGTGTGGGGCGGCATGGCCGAGGACGAGCGCCGCGCACTGAAGCGCCGCACCAACCGCGGTCGCACCCGCACCCGCAAGCGCATCACTGTTTAAACCCCAACCTTTTGTTCAGCTATTTTGTCCAGCTTCGCACCCCCGCTAAGCTGAACAGGTTGAAACTGTCCCCTTAAACACCAAGGAGCTGCACAATGAGCAAGCGTGGCCGCAAGCGCAAGGATCGTCGCAAGAAGAAGGCTAACCACGGCAAGCGTCCAAACTCTTAAGCCGTAACTCAAAAAAGGCCGACAGGCGCACCGCGTACAACGGTGCCCGCCGGCCTTTTGCTTTGCTCGCTACTCCCCTGCGAGCTACTCCTCCACCCGGTAGCTAATCACCCGCAACTGCGTGCAGATCCGCGCCCGCAGCTCCACAGGAGCGGGCTGGCTGCAGCAGCTCCGCAGGAGGTCCCGCACCTGCTGCTCGAGCCCCAACTGCTGCAGGCACTCCGGGCAAGCGTCGGCGTGGGCTTGCAAACGGTCGCGGCTCTCCCAGTCGGCGTCACCATCAGCAACCTCGTACAGGGCATCCAGCAGGTCGTCACAGTCCGTCTTTCGCGAATTGTCTTTGCACATGTGCTCTTATCCCTTCGCTTCCGTCAGCTTGTTATGCGCCGTCTCCGTCACGATCCCGTGCTCCGCGGCTACGTCCTTCAGCTTGCTGCGCAGCTGCTTGCGCCCGCGGTGCAACCGCGACATCACGGTCCCGATGGGAGTGTCCATGATTTCGGCGATCTCCTTGTAGGCCAGCCCTTCCACGTCCGCGTAGTACACGACCATGCGGTAGTCCTCGCCCAGGCTCATTAGGGCATCCTGGATGCGCTTATCCGGGATGTTCCTCAGCGCCTCCACCTCGGCAGATTGCAGCCCCACGGAGTCGTGCTTCGCCGTCTCGGCCAGCTGCCAATCGGTCATCTCGTCAGCGCTGGACTCCATCGGGCGGCGCTGCGCCTTGCGGTAGCTGTTGATGTACGTGTTCGTCAGGATTCGGTACATCCACGCCTTCAGGTTTGTTCCTTCCTTGAAGGAACCAAACGCCTGGTAGGCCTTCATGTACGCATCCTGCACCAGATCCTGCGCGTCGGCCGGGTTGCGCGTCATCCGCAACGCCGCACCGTAGAGCTGATCCAGCAGGGGCAGCGCGTCTGCTTCGAATCTTTGCAGCAGCTCGTCTGCAGTGTCATCGCTGCGTTTCATTCGCTCACCTCTCACCTTTCTTCCAACGCAATTCTATCGCCGGTTCATTCCCACCAGTTCCGGGAAATTGTTCGCCACGGAGCCGACCTTCCTGTCCGCCTTCCTGCTGTGTACTTCTGTTGCCTTGTTTGGTGACGCCACCATCTCCGCCCCTGCACCCTTCAACCAAGCATCTAGCTCGTCGCCCACCAAGATCCTGGGCATGCGGCTGTGCAGCCACTCGAGGCCGGGCAGGGCTGCGACGGTAATGATGGTGCCGTATAGCTTGCCTTCCACGGCCTTGCATAGCCCGGCGGCGTACAGGGGATGGCCGTCGGTGGCGGTGGTGAACCAAGGCTGTTTCTTGCCGTCCTCCCCAACGGTCCACTCGTACCAGCCGTCCATCGGGAACGCGCATGGCAGAGAGCCGGCAAACAGGGGTTTGGAGAATGCGGTCTCTCCCCGCGCGTTAAAAACCGTCTTCGGCGGATAGCCCCAGCGTGCGGGGCCGATCGCGGCCTCGTTTCTAAACTCCCGCACGATGGGCACCTCGGTGGTGGGCGCCACGTTGTAGTTGGCGGGCCACTCCCCGGCCCCGGCGCGGGGTATGCGCGAGGCTCCCAGCCGTCGTTGCAGGTCGCCCGAAAGCTCTTCTAAGGAGCTGAACAAAACGTATCGGCCACACATACTCGCCCATTATGCCCACCCCACACTTCTTTTCCAGCGAAAAAGTGAGACAATGTGGGTATGTCTGCAGGTATGTCTGAACAACTCTGGCCGGCTCCGGTCGCCACCGAGCCCGTACAGGCCACCGTGGCTATCCCCGGCTCGAAATCCATCACAAACCGTGCGCTGATCCTCGCCGCACTGGCGGATGCGCCTTCCACCATCACCGGCGGTCTGGTCAGTCGCGATACGGAGCTGATGATGTCGGCTCTGCGTTCCATGGGAACTCAGATCCTGTTGAAGAACGACCAAATGTACGTCACCCCGGCGGAGAAGCTGCACGGCGGTCAGGTGGATTGTGGCCTGGCTGGCACCGTGATGCGCTTCGTCCCGCCAATCGCGGCCTTGGCCACTGGCACGGTTGCTTTCGACGGTGATGTGGAGGCCCGCCGCCGTCCGATGTCCACCACCCTGAACTCCCTGCGTGCCCTCGGCGCCACCGTGAACACCAGCACCGAGTGCAACCCGGAGGGGCTGCCCTTCTTCGTGGAGGGTTCCGGGGAGATCCAGGGCGGGGAGATCACCATCGATGCCTCCCAGTCGTCCCAGTTCGTCAGCGGCCTGCTGCTGGCCGGAGCGCGCTTTACCGAGGGCGTCACCGTTATCCACGAGGGCAACTCCCTGCCCAGCCAGCCCCACGTCGAGATGACAGTGCAGATGCTGCGCGAGGCCGGGGTGAAGGTGGAGACCTCCTTCAACCGATGGACCGTCCACCCCGGCCCTATCAGGGGCCGCCAGTGGCACGTGGAACCGGACCTGTCGAATGCCACGCCGTTCATGGCCGCGGGCGTGCTTACCGGCGGTACCGTGCGCATCCAGAACTGGCCCGCCACCACCAACCAGCCGGGCGACCAGTTCCGCCAGATCCTGCTGGACATGGGCGCGGAGGCGGAGCTAGACGTCCACTACGGCGACCTTGTTGTCTCCGGCACCGGCCGTGTCAACGGGATCACCTGGGACATGCACGATATTGGGGAGCTCACCCCCACCGTCGCCGCCCTGGCGGCCCTGGCCGACAGCCCCAGCCACCTCTACGGAATCGCGCACCTGCGCGGGCACGAGACCGACCGCCTGCAAGCACTGGCGGATAACATCAACGCCCTCGGCGGCAACGTCGAGCAGACCGCCGACGGACTGATCATCCACCCGGCTGCCCTGGAGGGCGGTCGCTGGGAGTCCTACGCCGATCACCGCATGGCCACCGCCGGAGCAATCCTGGGCCTCCGCGTCGAGGGCATCGAGGTCTCGGACGTGGACACCACCACCAAGACCCTCCCCGGCTTCCGCCGCCGCTGGGCACAGCTGCTGGGCCAGGAACGCTAGATGGGGCGAAGGCACAGCAACGCCCACCACTGGGACGAATCCGACGTTCGCGTCCGCCCCGGCAAGGGCTCCCGCCCACGGACCAAGGATCGGCCGAGCCATAAAAACGCCAAGCGGGGCATGGTCATCTCCAAGGACCGCGGCCGCTGGGGCGTGGTGCTAGACGAAGACGGCACCCTCGTCACCTGCATGCGCGCCCGCGAGATGGGACGCACCAACGTGGTCGTCGGAGACCACGTCGGTGTGGTCGGCGATACCTCCGGCAAGAAGGACACCCTGGCGCGCATCGTGCGGCTCGAAGACCGCACCTCCATTCTGCGCCGCACTGCGGACGACACGGACTCTTTCGAGCGGATCGTCGTGGCCAATGCGGACTACCTGCTGATCGTCAGCGCCGTGGCCGATCCGCCGCCGCGCACCGGCTTCGTGGAACGCGCCCTCATCGCCGCCTTCGTCGGCGGCCTCACCCCGCTGGTCTGCCTCACCAAATCCGACCTCGCCGACCCCAGCGCCTTCGCCGCCGAGTTCCGCGATCTCGACGTAGAGGTCCTCACCACCGGCGTCAGCGACTCCCTGGACGAACTCACCGAGCACATCACGGGCAAGGTCAGCGCCCTCGTCGGCCACTCCGGGGTGGGCAAATCCACCCTGTTTAACCGCCTCATCCCCGACGCGGAACGCGCCACCGGGAAAGTCAGCGGGGTGGGCAAAGGCCGGCACACCTCCACCCAGTCCGTAGCGCTCCAGTTGCCCGCGGGCGGCTGGATTATCGACACTCCGGGCATCCGCAGCCTGGGGCTGGCACACGTCGACCCGGACACCGTAGTGGACGTCTTCGAAGACCTCCGCGAGGTCACCGGAGATTGCCCCCGCGGCTGCACGCACATGGGGCCGCCCGCCGACCCGGAGTGCGCCCTAGATACCCTCACCGGTGCCTCCGCCCGGCGCGTCACCGCGATCCGCCACCTGCTGGAGGCCCTGCGCAGCAACAACGAGTGGGAAATGTAGCTAACCTGCTACATCAGATCCACCAGGAACGGCAGCTCCTTCGCGTCGTACCAGCTCATCAGGTTGTCCTCGCAGTCCCCCAGCGCGAACTCCGCGTCCTCATCCCCCAGGTCAGCTGCGTCGATGCACTCGATCGCTTTCGCCGTGGCGGCCTCCGCGTCGGCGTCATCGACATGGATCGCCAACAACTGCTGCACCTTCACAACCGCCGGGTCCAGCCGCACCACGGACTCGCCGTCGGCCGGCGCCAAAGTAACCGCCGAGTCGTCGATCTCCGCGCTGATCACCACGCGCCGGTGCGGAAAGCGCTCCTCCCCGCCCGCGCTCAGCAGGCGCAGCGAGGCCCGCGCGGCATCCAGGAAAGCTGTGTACGCCAGCTCCTCCTCGTCGCCGCCGGTGTAGAACTCCCGCACCGCCGGGGTCAGGGCAAAGCCAACCGCAGACCGCACCGGGTGCTCTCCCTGCTCCGCAAGGGTGCCCAGCATGTCAAAGGTCGCGGGAATGTACACCAACATGGTTTAGAACTCTCCCTCCAGCTCGAACACGCCGGTGATCTCCACCACCGCGCGGTCGAACTGCTGGTAGTAAATGCCAATCAGGCCGGCATCCACGGCGCCGCGAATGTTCAGGATGTTGTCGTCCACCAGCACCAGATCCTGCTGCGGCAGGTCCAGGCGGTCGGCGGTGATACGGAAGATCTCCTCCGAGGGCTTCTCCGCCCCAACCTCGCCGGAAAGCACCACGGCATCCACGTAGCCGCCCTCCAGCCACGTGCGGATGGGGGCAGCTCCCGCCCCGCCCGGATCGTTGGAAAGAATCGCCGTGGCAATGCCCTCCGCTCGCGCTGCTGCCAGCAGCTTACGCCACCGCCTGCGGTCTTCCTCGGCACCGTCCAACACTCCGCAATAATCAACTACTAGTCCACGCATGCCCTATATTCTGCCATCTTTTCGCCCTCCGGCGCCCCGCGGGGCGTGCACTTCGCTATAGTTATGCCCGTATGGCGCCTTCGGGGGAACGCACCGTACAGCTTCACTGGCATGAACAACAGGGGGATTTTCTTTCGTGACCACTTCAACTACCACGCGCCCACTTCCGGACTTCGTGTTCCTGCGCCCACCCACCCCGGCCGTCGCTGTGCAGGCCGCCGAGGAGGAGGTCACTGATTCTTTTCGGGACGTCAACACCCCACCGCCCCAGCGCATCGCGCAGATCGTAAAAATGTGGCTGGAGGCTTTGGAAGGCCGCCGTCCGATCGACCATTTGCGCCGCGCGCCCTTCGGCGAGCGCGTGCTAGAGCAACTGCGCGTCCGCCGGCACGTGCGGCCAGAACCGACGAGTGGGCGGGTGGAAAAGGGGGCGTCAATAATAAGCCTGCACATCCAGCCCAGCGCGGGCGATTGCGTCCGCTTTTGTGCATCGGTGCAGATGGGCGACAGGGTGCGGGCCATTGCGGGCAGCATGTCGCAGCACACGCAAAAGCGCCGCGCGGAGCTGCATCAACTGCACAGCTCCGCGCGGCGCGGGGTCAAGGTCTGGGCGATCGATAGCCTCAGCTTGATCTAGCTCTTAGCCACCCATGGTGGTCTGCGTGGCGCGGTCCACGGCCACGCCCTCGTTACCCGCCGCCGGGTCATCAACGTGCACCTGACCGGCCTGCTTCAACTGGTTGCGCACCAGGAACAGCTGGCGGACGGTCTCTTCCTTGATGCCATCCTTCATGCGGTTAAACATGTCGCCACCCTCGCGCTGGTACTCCACCAGAGGATCGCGCTGCGCCATTGCACGCAGGCCGATTCCCTCCTTCAGGTAGTCCATCTCGTAGAGGTGCTCGCGCCACTTCTGGTCCACGACGTTCAGCAGAGCTGCGCGCTCCATGCCGCGCATCTGCTCCTCGCCGGCGATCTCCGTGACCTTTTCCTCCAGCTCGTCGTACTCGCGGTTGGCATCATCGAGCAGCGCCTCCAGCAGCTGCGAAGAACTCAGCTCGCCCGGGCGGCCGTAATCGTCGCCTTCCACCAGTTCCTCGTGGGTAAAGGTCGGGCCGTAGAGGGAATCCAGGGCGTTCCACAGGGTATCCAGGTCCCAGTCCTCGACATAGCCCTCGGCGGTCGCGCCGTCGACGTATGCCTCGATGGTGTCCTTCAGCATGTTGCGGATCTGCTTCTCCACATCCTCACCCTCGAGGATCTGGCGGCGCTCGCCGTAGATCACCTTGCGCTGCTCGTTCATGACTTCGTCGTACTTGAGCACGTTCTTGCGCATCTCGAAGTTGGCGGACTCCACCTGCGACTGTGCGCCCTTAATGGCGTTGGTGACCATCTTCGAGTCAATGGCCTCGTCATCCGGGATGTTCAGGCGAGTCATCATCGCCTCCATCGTCTGGCCGACGAAGCGCACCATCAGGTCGTCGCGCATGGACAGGTAGAAGCGGGTCTCGCCCGGGTCGCCCTGACGCGCGGAACGGCCACGCAGCTGGTTATCGATGCGGCGGGATTCGTGACGCTCCGTGCCCAGCACGTACAGGCCACCGACCTCGCGGACCTTCTCCGCCTCTTCCTTGGACTCCTCGCGGACCTTTTCGATCTCGTCGTCCCAGGCCGCTTCGTATTCTTCCGGGGTCTCCACCGGATCCAAGCCGCGCTCACGCAAGTTGATGTCGGCGATGATGTCTGGGTTACCGCCCAGCACGATATCCGTACCTCGGCCGGCCATGTTGGTAGCTACGGTGACGGCTCCCAGTCGGCCTGCCTGGGCGACGATCTCCGCTTCCTTCTCGTGGTACTTCGCATTCAGCACGTTGTGCTTGATGCCGCGGCGTTGCAGCAGCTTGGACAGGTACTCGGAGCGCTCCACGGAGGTAGTACCCACCAGCACCGGCTGGCCGGTCTCCACGCGCTCGGCGATGTCCTCGGCCACGGCCTCGAACTTCGCCTCCTGCGTCTTGTAGATCAGGTCGACGTGATCCTTACGCTGGTTTTCCTTGTTCGTCGGGATCGCGGCGACATCCAGCTTGTAAGTGGACTTCAGCTCGGCGGCCTCAGTCTCCGCCGTACCGGTCATACCGGCCAGCTTGTCGTACAGGCGGAAGTAGTTCTGCAGGGTGACGGTGGCCAGGGTCTGGTTCTCGTTCTTGATCTCGACGTGTTCCTTCGCCTCGATCGCCTGGTGGATGCCCTCGTTGTATCGACGGCCGTCCAGGATGCGGCCGGTGAACTCATCGACGATGACGACCTCACCGTTGCGGACGATGTAGTCCTTGTCGCGGGTGAACAGCTCCTTGGCCTTGATGGAGTTGTTCAGGTAGCTCACCAGCTGCGAGTGTTCCGGGGCGTACAGGTTCTCGATGCCCAGCTGGTCCTCGACGAACTCCACGCCCTCTTCCTTGACGCCCACGGTCTTCTTCCGCTCGTCCACTTCGTAGTGGATGTCACGGGTCAGCTTCGGGGCGATTGCCGCGAAGGCGGTGAACCACTTGCTGGAGCCCTCGACCGGACCAGAGATGATCAGCGGGGTACGGGCCTCGTCGATGAGGATCGAGTCGACCTCATCCACGATGGCGTAGTTGTGGCCGCGCTGCACCAGGTCGTTCAGGGAGTGCGCCATGTTATCGCGCAGGTAGTCGAAGCCGAACTCGTTGTTCGTACCGTAGGTGATGTCGGCGTTGTAGGCCTCACGGCGCTCGGCGGGGTTTTTGCCGCTCAGGATCACGTCGGTGCTGAGCCCCAGGAAGCGGTGCACGCGGCCCATCCACTCGGCGTCACGCTTAGCCAGGTAGTCGTTCACGGTAACGACGTGCACGCCCTTGCCGGACAGCGCGTTAAGGTATGCGGGCAGCACACAGGTCAGGGTCTTACCCTCACCGGTCTTCATCTCGGAGACGTAGCCGAAGTGAAGGCCAGCGCCACCCATGATCTGCACCTTGTAGTGCTTCTGGCCGAGCACGCGCCAGGAGGCCTCACGCGCGGTGGCGAAAGCCTCGAGCAGGATGTCGTCCAGGCTCTCGCCGTCTTCCTGAACTCGCTTCTTCAGCTCGTCGGTCTTGGCCTGCAGCTCCTCGTCGGTGAGTTTGGTGTATTCCTCATCGAGGTCCATCACCTGGTCGGCGATTTTCGCGAGACGCTTGACCGCACGGCCTTCGCCCATACGGAGGATTTTCGAAAGTCCTAGCACGCTGATGCTGTCCTTTGCTCGATTTCTAAAACTGGTTAGCTAACTTGTCGGCTTCGGATAATCCTACCCCCACCCCCAAGGCCGGGGGCAACTACACCCGGCAAGTCCGGGCATAATCCAGACATAAATAGCCGGCCCCCACGGGTTAGTCGTGGGGCCGGCTGATGGGTTGAAGACGGATTAGAGAAAGGGGTTACTTCTCTGCGTCCTTTTCCGCTGCCTTCTCCTCCAGGGTGATCAGGCCGTAGTCGAAAGCGTGGCGACGGTACACCACGGACGGCTGGCCGGTCTCCTCGTTGATGAACAGGAAGAAGTCGTGACCCACGAGCTCCATCTCGCTCAGCGCCTGGTCAACGCTGATCGGAGCGGCCTTGTGCACCTTCTTGCGCACGATCTGGCCGGGCTTGAACTGATCCTCGTAGGGATCAACGTCGTACGGGCCGACCTCCTCCGGCTTGGTCTCCGCCTTCGGCTGTGCCTCTTCCACCAGGCTGGCAGCTGCCTCGCCCATGGACATCGGAGCGCGGTGGCCGGAACGGGCGATCTTGCGACGCGCCTTCACCTTGCGCAGGGAGCGCTCCATGCGGCCAACGGCGACCTCGAGGGCAGCGTAGAAGGAATCTTCCTTAGCTTCTGCGCGAGCGATGTGGCCCTTGCCGGTTGCGGTGATCTGAAGGCGATCCTGCTGGTCACCACGGCGCGGGTTGGGCTCGTGCTGCAGCTCCACGTGGAAGAACGTGAGGGTCGGGTCCAGGCGCTCGATCTTCGCGAGCTTGCCCTTGACGCGGTCTGCGAAGTGCTCCGGCACCTCAACGTTGCGCCCAGTGATCTCTACGCCTGCCTCGGGTGCAGCAAGTTCCTCGTTGCCAAAGTCGGACGAGTTTTTGCCGGTCGACATTGCTCAACCTCCAAAGTCATTCACCGCCAGAATCGGGCCGGATTACCCACCTTCCAACGGCGATCGTTCCAATTCCTAGTCTACCTATCGCCGTTGCTGCACTTGTGCATATACCCCTTATTTATGTGAACTACGCGCCAGCCAATACCAGCGCCAATCGCGGCCGCACTCCCCGCGCCGACAGAGCCAGCGCAAACTGCGCTGTTGTGGCGCCCGTAGTGCACACGTCATCGACAATCACAACCTCCCCCACCCCGCGCAATCGCCCGACCGCCGCCGAGTCAAACAGGATACTGCTGGCCACGTTCTCGCGACGCTGGTGACGGTCCAGCCCCACCGAATCCACACTCGCCTCGCTCAGCCACGCCACCGGGTGGACCTCCACTCCGGGATACATCGCTGCGGCGGCGTGGCAGAAGCGGGTAACGATGTCCCCACCGCGCTTCCGCGCCGCCGATTTCCGGGTGGGGGCGGGCACCAGAACCACCCTCCCCAAACGCGGATCCGGCACCAATCCTAAGCCGCTGACGTGCAGAATCCCGGCGGCCAGCACCCTGCCGGCGACGTCTATGGCCGCCGGCCGCAGTCGCTCCTTGGCGCTGAGAATAAGCATCCGCCGCGCGCCGCCGTACACCCCGGCGGCGAAAACCGGCACTGCCGCCACCCGCGGCTGCCAGCGCTGCCAGCGCTCCATCAACTGCAGTCCGCAGGCCTCGCACAGTTGTCCACCGGTCACCGCCCCACAACACACGCAGTCCGCCCGCCACACCAGCCCGGCGAGCGCACCGAAGTCCCCCTTAATCCCCACGGTCACTCAGCTTAGTCGGCCAGTACCGGGGTTGCCCGCTTTCCTTGCATGGTCGGCACTTCGCGCCAGAAGCGCGACTCCTCAGACGTGATGTCGAACTGCATCAACGCATTCACGTCCGTGACGTAGATCTTGCTGCCGTCCGTGGCCACCGAGACCACCGGGGCGGATAGGTTGCGGCCCGTGATCTGCTGCGAATAGGATCCGTCGACCTCGATGTCCCACACCGGGGCGTCGTTGGCGCGCGTGCCCACCAGCACTGATCCGTCATCAGACCAGTCGGCGCTGACCGCAGTGTCCCCCACTGCGTGGCCGATCTCCACCGGCGCGCCCAGCCGCTTCGTGCCATCGTCGGTCGTCTCCAGCGTCACCACGTAAACCCGTCCATTCACGATCATCACGGCACGGGCACCATCGTGCGACACTCGGAATACGCTTATGCGCTTCTCGTCCCCGTCGATCATTTTCATCGTGGAGCTATCCACCTTCCGCTCCCCCACAGAGCCGGTCTCCGGGTTGCGAGTGATCTCTGTGATCCGCTCGCCATCGGCCACCACGTAGGCCGATGTGGCATCCAGGCCCCAGGTCGGGCGAGTCAGCGAATCCGCCTGCACGGAGCTCACCGGCTGGTCCTCCTTCGCCCCGATCATCAGCTGGCGTGGTTCATCGCCACGTCCGGTCACGGCTGCGAAGACCTCGTCCCGCGGGCTGAGGGCCACGGACTCGACATACTGCTGTGTAAGCCATCCCTCCAGCTTCTTCGTCCGCGTTCCATCCTGCTGGTAGATGTCGCCCCCGGACACGGCGCGCAGCGGCGCCTGAACCTGCACATTCGGGTCGTATTGTGAGAGATCCTGCACCAGCCACTTGCCGTGCGAGTCATCGCTCATGGGCGTGCCGTCCGCCGTGAGCTCATAGGGTCCACGGACCTCGGATCCCGCCAGCGTCCACACCACTTGTGCCGCCAGCAGCCGACGCGCATCAGCGGACAGTTCCTGCAGGCCGGTGAAGTGTACGGCGGGGTCTCCTTCGTCGTCCTTGGAGACTTGGGCGGTGGCGTCCTTAGGAATAAGGTTTCGCACCGCCTTCTTTAAACGATCCTGCGGGCCCGCAACCAACAACGAGACCAGAGAGGCGGCAGTGGACTGCTGTCCGGTGTAGATCCACCGGCGGTCCGGCACCAGCGCCCGGCCGTTGAAGTCCGGGAAGTAGATGTTGCGCGCGCGATAGGTGCCCACGAAGTCCTGCCGATCCAGCACCACGACGTTCGGCAGGTTGCTGATGCGCCACTGGCCGTCGACGTTTTGCATCTCGTAGCTGGTCTCGAACGCGCTGTACTGCGGGTCGAACACTCCACCCACGCCCAGCGTGCCAACGATGTTGCCGCGCACGCGGTAGGTGATCTTTGAATCATTGCCCGGGCCGTCGGAGGCAATGTCGATCCGGTCCAGCACCATCGTCGGCGCATCGGACTGCCACCGCCCCTGCATGCCGCCGGTGAGGAACCTCTTCGCCGCCTGGTGGTTGCGCAGCGGGTGGGCGCTGGCGGTGAAGAAATCGCGCAGCAGCAGGTCGGAGGGCTGCCCATCGGTCGGGGTCGGTGCCTCTTGCCCGCTGGGCGCCGGAGCGTAACTGGAGATCGCCTCGGGGTTGGTATCGTCCGGCAGGGTCGAGCACGACGCCAGAAGTCCCAGCCCGGTCATCGCGGACAGTACCTTTTTGACCTTTGTGACCTTTGTGGTCTTGTTACTCATCATCGCCCCCTTCTTGTTCTTGGGTAGTGACGCCCTCAGCTCCCACCGCCAAAGGCAGCGGCGAGGTCTTTACGGTGCGCCCCTGTTCCAGTGGGAGGGTCAGCCGGAAACAGGCGCCCACGCCGGGCTCGCCGATGGCTTCGAGGCGCCCGCCGTGGAGGTTGGCATCCTCCTTGGCGATGGCCAGACCCAAGCCGGTGCCGCCCGTGCGACGCTCGCGTGAGGGGTCGGAGCGCCAAAAGCGGTTGAAGACCATCTCCTCCTCGCCCGGCTTCAGTCCCACTCCGTGGTCGGTGACAGCGATTGCCAGTTCGTGCTCCCCGACGGCCATCTTCACCTCGATCGGATTGCCTTCCGAGTGGTCGACGGCGTTGGCCAAGAGGTTACGCAGAATGCGTTCCACGCGGCGCGAGTCCACGGCGACGACCACGGGGTCTTCCGGCAGGTCCACATTGAACTCGGTGCCAACCTCCTCGGCGATGGTGCGCACCTGTTGCAGGGCGGAGCGCACCACGCCGCGCACGTCGACCTTCTCTGCGGATAGGTTCGCCACGCCCGCGTCGTGCCGGGAGATCTCCAGCAAGTCGCCCAGGAGGGTCTCGAAGCGGTCGAGCTCCTTCGTCATCAGGTGAGACGCACGGGCGGTCAGAGGGTCGAGCTCGTCGGCGTTGTCCTCGATCATGTCCGCCGCCATGCGCACCGTCGTCAGCGGGGTACGTAGCTCGTGGGAAACGTCGGACGTGAACTGGCGTTGCAGCGAGCCGAACTCCTCCAGGTTGCGAATCTGGGTGGAGAGCTTCTCCGCCATGTCGTTGAAGCTGTAGGCGAGCCTGGCGACTTCGTCTTGGCCGTCCACGACCATGCGCTCGTGCAGGTGGCCCGCCGCCAGCTTCTCTGCGATCTTCGAGGCCGCACGAACCGGGCCGATAATCTGCTGGGAGAACACCCAACCGATCACCAACAGCAGAATGATGAGGACGATCCCGCCGGCCATCAGCAGGCCGCGCATGAGGTTAAGAGTGGCCTCTTCAGAGGTCAGCGGCACCAGCAGGTATAGCTCGAGACCAGGGATGTCGGAATAGACGGGACTGCCGATGATGAGCGCCTTGTAGCTGCCGTTTTCCCCGTCTACGCGGGCGTACTGGTAGGCCACCTGCCCCTGGTGTACAAACTCGCGCAGGTTTTCGGGGATCTGGATGTTGTCCGGGATCCGCGTTTCCGCATCGCTCGCGTCGGAGGCGATGAGCACCGAGTCATACACCGGGACACTGGTCTCCTCCACCCCTGGCGAACGGTTCGTCAGCACCGCCCTGGCGGAGGTCAAGCGCACGGACACCGGGTTGGAGGAGTCGGTGGCGCTGATCTGCTCTTCCACCGCCGTGCGTGCCCTGTCCATGCTGTCCACAGCTTCGGAGAACTTGGTGGCCAGCAGCTGCTGGCTCAGGAAGCCGACCAGCAGGAAACCAATGAGCAGGAATGCGAAAGTACTGGAGGCCACCACGCTGCCGATCACTCGCAGCTGGATTGACTGGTGCCAGCGCAGCCTTATCGAGTTGATAAGCCGCCGCCAGGTATCCCGCGGCCGGCGGAAGAAGTCGCGCAGCACGGACCAGAACGTCGCACCCGCGGCCAGCGTCTTCCCCTGAACTTTCTGCGGGAAACCCGGAGCCTTCAGTTGCGCTTGGCGGGCCGGTCTGCGCTTCTTGAGCCGTGCCTTCCGAGCTTGTTCCTTCGCTTGTTCCTGCTCCACGAGAACCTATTCGCCGGTCTTGTAGCCGATCCCGCGGACGGTCTGGATGATCTTCGGATCATCCGGGTCCTTCTCCACCTTGGAGCGCAGGCGCTGAATGTGGACGTTCACCAGGCGGGTATCGCTGGACTTGCGGTAGCCCCACACTTGCTCCAGCAACTCCTCGCGGGAGAACACCTGGCGCGGGCGGGAGGCCAGCGTGACCAGCAGGTCAAACTCGATCGGGGTCAGCGCGATCTCCTGGCCATCGCGGATCACTTGGTGGCCGGGCACGTCGATCTTCAGGTCTGCCACCTCGATCGTTTCCGCAGGAGCCTCCTCGGGGGTGCGGCGCAGGCGAGCCCGCACGCGCGCCACCAGCTCCTTCGGCTTAAACGGCTTGTGCACGTAGTCGTCGGCGCCGGATTCCAGACCCAGCACCACGTCCACGGTGTCGGTGCGCGCCGTCAGCATGACGATCGGCACCGTGGAGGTTTCGCGGATCGCCTTGCACACGTCAATGCCGTTCATGCCGGGCAGCATGACGTCCAGCAGGATGAGATCCGGGTTGTGTTCCTCCGCGGCCTTCACGGCTTCTACGCCATCGCCCACTACTACGGTGCGAAAGCCCTCGCCCTGCAGAACGATGGTGAGCATTTCCGCGATAGCCGGGTCGTCATCGACCACCAGAATCTTCGTTTCCACGGTTGTCATCCTCTCATTTCTTCCAGCAGGTCCGCGACCTTTGCCGCGCGGGCCTCATAGTCATCTCCAGTGCTGTCGACCGTCACCCATGGGCTCAGCCACTGCTGCTCCGCCAGCGCCCGGTAGGCACGGACGGTGCGTTCCTGCAGGCTGCTGTCCCGTTCGTAAGCATCCCGTGCCCGCGACTGATCCTGGGCTTCCCGGGACTCGGCGCGCTGCCCGGCCACCTTCGCCTCGACGTCCACCAAGATCTGTAGGTCGGGCGCCGGGATTCCCAGCTTCTCCTGCTCCAGTTGGGTAACCCACTGGCCGACCTCGGCCACGTCGCCGTCGACTCGCGCGGCGGAATAGGCCACGTTGGAGGCGGTGTAGCGGTCGATCAGGATCACGTAACCATCTGCGTCGAAGTCCGCCAGTTCCGCCCCAATCTCGGCGCGATCGAGGGCGAACAGGGTGGCCATGCCGTGCACGGAATCGATCAGATCCCCCAGGTTCTCGTGCAGCGCCTCTCGCGCCAACATCGCCGGGTGGGATTCCTCGTAACGCGGGAACGCGACGCGCGCCACCGGCACCTCGCGTTCCACCAACTCCTTTTCTACTGCCGTGACCAGCGTATTCTTCCCTGCGCCATCGACCCCTTCAAAGCTAACGATCATATTTAGTAGCGGTAGTGCTCCGGCTTGAACGGGCCGGCAACATCCACGCCGATGTACTCCGCCTGTTCCTTGGTTAGCGTCGTCAGCTTGCCGCCGAGCGCCTCAACGTGGATGCGCGCAACCATTTCGTCCAGGATCTTCGGCAGGCGGTAGACGTCGTTGCCGTACTGGTCGGACTTCGTGTACAGCTCGATCTGCGCGATCGTCTGGTCAGCGAAGGAGTTGGACATCACGAACGACGGGTGGCCGGTGGCGTTGCCGAGGTTCAGCAGGCGCCCCTCGCTCAGCACCACGATGGAGACCGGGTCGCCGTTGGCACCTGGGAAGGTGAACTCGTCCACCTGTGGCTTGATGGTCACGCGGCTGACGTCCTCGCGGTGCAGCAGGCTGGCCATGTCGATCTCGTTGTCGAAGTGGCCGATGTTGCCGAGCACTGCGTGGTTCTTCATCATCTGCATGTGCTCAAACGTGATGATTCCGAGGTTGCCCGTTGCGGTGATGACGATGTCGGCGTCACCAATAAAGTCCTCTACCTGCACGACCTCGAAGCCGTCCATGAGGGCCTGCAGAGCGTTAATCGGGTCGACCTCGGTGACCTTTACGATCGCGCCCTGGCCCGCCAGCGCCTCGGCGCAGCCCTTGCCCACGTCACCGTAGCCGCACAGCAGCACCGACTTACCGCCGATCAGCATGTCGGTGGCGCGGTTGATGCCGTCGATCAGGGAGTGGCGGGTGCCGTAGCGGTTGTCGAACTTGGACTTCGTCACCGCATCGTTGACGTTCATCGCCGGGAAGGGCAGCAGCCCCTGTTCCGCGAAGTGGTACAGGCGGTGCACGCCCGTCGTCGTTTCTTCGGTTACGCCCTTGATGTTTTCTGACGCCCGGCTCCAGAACTTACCGTCCTCCGCCAAGGTCTCACGCAGCATTCCGAGGAAGGCCTTGTACTCGTCTGCGTCCTGCTCCTCCGCGTCGGGGACCAGGCCGGCATTTTCGAATTCCATGCCCTTGATGACGGCCATGGTCGCGTCACCACCGTCGTCGAGGATCATGTTGGCCTCCACGCCTTCGCCCCAGGTGAAGATCTGCTTCAGGCACCACCAGTACTCGTCCAGGGTCTCGCCCTTCCAAGCGAAGACCGGCACGCCGGCCGGAGTTTCCGGGGTGCCGTCACCGACGACGATGGCCGCGGCGGCCTCGTCTTGGGTGGAGAAGATGTTGCAGGATGCCCAGCGCACCTCTGCACCAAGGGCCACCAGAGTTTCGATGAGCACGGCGGTCTGCACGGTCATGTGGATGGAGCCGACGATGCGGGCGCCCTTCAGGGGCTGATCTTCCGCGTATTCGCTACGCAGCTGCATCAGCCCGGGCATCTCGTATTCCGCCAGGCGGATCTGGTGGCGGCCGGCCTCTGCCAGCGAGAGATCCTTGACTTTAAACTCCATGGGTGGGGTGACTCCTCGGTAAATTCTCACGGTATAGCTTTCAGACAGTCTACTATCTCGCGTTCTGGTGCTTGCGTACTAGCTCAAGGCCTCGACAAAGGTTTCCAGCCCCTCGGCTTCCAGGTCTTCCTCGCCCTCGCGCCGTTCCATTTCCCCGTCCAGCAGCTGCAGCGAAACTTCCTGCAGGTTGGTCGGGCATTCGCCAATGTGGGCGCGGATAAAGGGGTGTTCGTCAGCCACAGTCGCCGTGCTGAAGGGCGCACCACCCCAGATGGCTGTGACCGTGGCAGCGCACAGGCCGATGGAGTAGTCCACCGAACCGGATTGTTCCTCACGCAAAGCCAGGTTCACGGCGTCCACGAGAGCCCCAGCCAACTCGGGGCCGTCCAGGTCGGCCAGTTCGTCCAGGAAGTCCACGTTGTCTTCCTGCGAGAAGATGAATTCGTCCCAGTTACTCATGGTGCTGCCCTTTCTGTCGCTCAATTACCGACTGTAGCGCGTTTACACGCCCAATAACTCTGGTCAAAGCCGTGTATCCCTGCTAGGCTCTGTGATGCCTTAACCAAATTGTGATCTTTACCGAACAAACACCGAACAAACACCGAAAAGACACCGAAAAGACTCTGCCGACAAGGAGGTGAGCCAGATGGCCACAGAAGACAATGGCACCAAGGAAGCCGAAGAGAAGGGCACCGCCGTCATCTACGAAACCGGTGAGCAGCACTCCCCGGTTCCCCGCGCCATCAGTGGCATCGCCATCGTCGGCTTAGTCCTGGCCGGCATCATCGGCGTCTGGACCTGGCAGTCGGGTTCGGAGGCCACCTCCCCGAACCGCAATACGGCAGAGGAGTCGACCGTCGCCATCAGCACGGGAGCGGCCTCCCAGGATCACGATGTGGTCTCCGATGAGCCGGCCTCGCCGCCGAATCCTCCCGCCTACTCCACTCGCGCCCCGCAGTCCGGGAACGGGTCGAGCTTCAGCAACGTCGCTCCGCTGGGTCAGGATCCCTACCTGCCACCCAACGCCTGGAACGGCCAGCAGAATAACGGCTTACAGCCGTCCGAGACCATCGTCGCGGAAGGCCTGGAGTCCCCCGGGCAGGCACAGCAGCCACAGCAGCCACAGGTTCCGCCCCAGTCCCCGTCGACCCAGCAGGCTCCACAGGTCTCGTCGGCTCTGCCGGGCGCGTCGCAGGCGGAACAGCCCGGCACAACTAAGCCCGGCCCCGTCACCGAGACCGGCAAGGCCACGGACGGCAGCGCCGAGATCCCATTCCCGACGGATGGCTTCCCTCTGGAGCCTTCCGACTCGACTAAGACCGCCGAGCCGCAGCGCGGGACTGACGAGGCCGAGGATCCAAAGAAACCTAACAGCGGCGAGGCCTCAGACGGCCCCACCGACACCACGGCCGGACCGAAGCCTAAGCCCCGGGACGAGCGATAAAGGCCTTCCCGCTCACACGCGCTTCCTCGCCTGCGGGCACCCACGCGGCGGAGCCGCTGTCCAGGTGCAGCTCCCCGCACTCCACGGTTCCCCCGACAGCCAGAACGATCGCCGGTCCGGCGGCCTCGGCCTCTCCGTCTACTCTGCACAGGCTGAACTCCTCCGCCGGAGTGTGGTACACCCCTTCCGCATCGGCCTGCAGCCGCGGATCCGCGAGTTCCTCCCAACGCACCACGCTCAGTAGTTCTTCGACGTCGATGTGCTTCGGAGTCAAGCCACAGCGCAGCACGTTGTCCGAGTTCGCCATGATCTCCACTCCGGTGCCGCGCACGTAGGCGTGCAGCTGTCCCGCATCCAGGTATAGCGCTTCGCCTTCCTGCAGCACCACGCGGTTCAGTAGCAGCGCGAACAGCACGCCTCGGTCGTTCGGGTACTGCTGCTCCAGGCGCACCACCAGGTCCGCCACCTCGCCCATCCAATCGTCCGCGTGGGCCACAAGCTCCCGGCAGCGCCGCGTGAGGGCGTCAATAATCTCCGGAAGATCCCCCTCCGGCATGTGCAGCGCGCGCTCGACCGCACCGCGCAGATCGCCGCGCAGGAAATCCAGCTCGGGGAGGGCCAGCCTATCCAGCAGCTCGGCGGTGCGGGTAACCGGTCGGAAGCCCGCCATCGCCTCGAACTCGCCCAGAGCCACCAGCAGCTCGGGCTTGTGGTTGTCGTCCTTGTAGTTGCGCTCGAAGGCGTCACGGGCGATCCCCGCGGCCTCATCGGCGGCGAATCCCGCCTCGGCCTGCGCCTTCGTCGGATGCACCTGGATGCTCAGCGCGCGTTCGGCGGCCAGCAGCTTCAGCAGAAACGGCAGGCTCTTGCGTCCCTGCCCCAGCTGCCCTTCGGGGTCGGCGGTAATTAGGTCCAGCAGCTCCCCGGGAGCGCCCGGGTGCGCGCCGAACCACAGCTCGGCCTCCGGCTTTTCGCTGGGTGTGGGCCGCCCCTGCAGCTTCGCCAGCGCTTCGTGCGAGCCCCAGGCGTAGTTCTGGACAACACCTTCGATGCGGCGCATATGTGCCTCCTAAGCCCGGATCACGGCGAGAGCTTCGTCGACGATGGCCTGCACTCCTTCGTCGTCGCGCGCCTCGACGTTGAGGCGCAGCAGCGGTTCGGTGTTTGACGCCCTCACGTTCAACCACGAGCCGTCCTGCAGCTCGATGGTCACGCCGTCCAGCCGGTCGACGGATGCGGTGCGGTCGGCGAAGGCCTCCACCACGGCCTCGGTGCGCCCCACCTGGTCGGCTACCTCGGAGTTGATTTCCCCGGAGGCACGGTAGGTCTCGTAGGCGCGCTTCAGTTCGGAGAGCGGCTTATCCTGCCCGCCAAGGGTAGCCAGCACGTGCAAGGCGGCCAGCATGCCGGAGTCCGCGTTGAAAAAGTCGCTGAAGTAGTAGTGGGCGGAGTGCTCGCCGCCGAAGACGGCGCCCTCCTTGGCCATCTGGGCCTTGATGAAGGAGTGGCCCACGCGGGTGCGCACCGGCTTGCCACCCTTGGCCTCCACCAGTTCACGTACGGACTTGGAGGTGATCAGGTTGTGGATGATCGTCGCGCCCGGCTGCTCGTCCAGGTAGCGCTCGGCGATCATGGCGCAGATGGTGGAGGGGGAAACGGCCTCGCCCAGCTCGTCCACGATGAAGCAGCGGTCCGCGTCGCCGTCGAAGGCGATGCCGAGGTCCGCACCCTTGTCCACGGTGAACTTCTGCAGATCCACCAGGTTCTTCGGATCCAGCGGGTTGGCCTCGTGGTTCGGGAAGTTGCCGTCGAGCTCGAAGTAGAGGTCGAAGATCTCCAGCGAGTCCTGCTTCAGTACGGCGGGAACGGTCAGCCCGCCCATGCCGTTGCCCGCGTCCACCGCGACCTTCAGGGGGTGGATGTTCAGCGGCACCAGGTTGTTCAGGTATTCGGCGTAGCCTTCCAGCACGTCCTCGGTGGTGTTGGTGCCGGGCTCGCCGTCGTAGGTGGGGATGCCCTCGACCAGTTCGTTCGAGATGCGATCCAGGCCGGAATCCTGCCCCACCGGGCGGGCGCCGGCGCGGCAGAGCTTGATGCCGTTGTACTTCGCCGGGTTGTGGGACGCGGTGAACATGGCACCCGGGCATTCCTTCACGCCGCTGGCGTAGTACAGCTCGTCAGTGCTGGTGAGGCCCAGGGTGATGGTATCCAGCCCCTGCGCGTTCACACCTTCGGCGAAGGCGGCGGCCAGACTCGGGGAGCTATCGCGCATGTCGTGGCCGACGACGATCGTCTCCGCACCCTCCTCACGCATCAGGCAGGCGAAGGAAGCCGCCACGTCGCGCACGAACTCCTTGTTGAGGAATCCGGCGCCCTCGCCGACAACTCCACGGACGTCATAGGCCTTGATGGCCGCTGCTACGTCTTTGGGGGAATGGGTAGCCATGGGGGTTTCCTTTCGCTAGTGCTGGTCGCGGACCGCGCGCAGGTGGCGGCGCGGCGTGGACCGGGGCAGGTTCTTCATGGAGGGATGGTGCGGCGTGGCTTCGGGGATCTCCGAGCGGCGGTAGAGCCGAGGGGCCGGTTGCGCCTCCGTCTGCTTCTCGTGCTCTGCGGCCTGCTGCACAGCCTCGGCCAGCGCCATCAGGTCTTCTTCGTCAGCTTCGGCCGCCGCAGGCTCGTCGGCGAATTCCAGCCTCCAGCCCTGCGGGACGGTGGTGCGGCGGGCGTGGTTTTCGCACAGGTCCCACCGGTGAGGGTTTCCGCTAACGCTCAGCGGCCCCACGATGGCCAGCTGCTCTGCATAGTTGAACTCCAGCGTGGCAACGGCGGGTTTGCCGCAGCCGGGGCGAGAGCATTGTCGGATAAAAGTCACGCGCATTAGTGTAGCCCTTTTCCCCTGGCTTTCGAGCGTGCCCTCGTGGCATGTCGCCGCGACACGGTTAAGATGTGTTCCTATGAAGCAGGACGCGCGCATGAGGCAGGATCCCCGTGGCAGAGGCATCCGGGGAATTTTACTGCCGGAAGTGCCGCGGAATAAGTCGCGTTCGGAGCGCTTCGACGATGCGGTTCTGGATGCGTTCGAACCTATTTTGGAGCGTTTTGACGCCGAACTTTCCAGCCTCGATATCGCCGTCGACGTCGTGCCACGCATGCGGCTGAGCACGGGTTACCGGCAGTGGCCGGAGGATGTGGTCGCCGATGGCCAGGTTCCGCTGGGCCGGCTGGTGACCGCCGGCGTGGACAACACCGGCGCCCCTACCCGCCCGCGCATCATTATTTTCCGCCGTCCGGTGGAGGCCCGCGCCGCTTCCGCGCGGGAGCTGCAGGACATCCTGCGGATGATCATTGTGCGCTTGGTGGCCTGCTACCTGAACGTCTCCCCCACTCAGATCGACCCCCGGCTTTAGCTAGCCGATTCGCTTCTTCAGGCGGCGACGCTCACGCTCGGAGAGCCCACCCCAGATACCGAAGCGCTCGTCGTGCTCCAGTGCATATTCCAGGCACTCGTCGCGCACGCCGCAGGCTTGGCAGATGCGCTTGGCCTCGCGGGTGGAGCCACCCTTCTCCGGGAAGAACGCCTCCGGGTCGGTTTGCGCGCACAGCGCCTGCTCTTGCCAGTCCTGCTCCACAGCATCGAAAAGCAAGTCGAAATCCTGCGTCAGATCGAAGAGGTTCTTCTGGCGAGCTTCATTGTCCATGTTCGCCTCCTGCTCCACCGCCGAGGAACCGTCAGCAAAGTGGCCACGAAGGGCGGTGTCTACTGACTTGTCCACGGGGAGTCTCCTCATCTGATGCCTGTCTTTGTCGGTCTACTGAAGATTACACACTGGTAATTACACCGCGTCAAGCTTTGGAAAATTCCCTCAAGTCACACCAGCCACATCAGTCACTAGGACCCCAATGGCCACACCCTCCTTAGAGAATAGGCTCCCGCGCAACCACAATGTATACACGGAGCACTATCTAAAACCACAATATATAGACATTTTCCTGAACCTTTAGTTCAGGACACACTAGATGTAGTGAAATTTGTCTAAATTTTTCCTCGGAGGGCGAAAAACGCTAGATATCGGAGGAAAAGCGCACGCCGCCGTCCGGCAAACTTACTCCCGGCCACACGCGCAGACCGTCGCGCAGCTCGCAGCGGGCACCGATAACGGCCCCCTCTCCGATCACGCAGTCCACCAGGTGCGCCCGCGCACCGATGCGCACGCCGGCGGCGATCACGCAGCGCTCCACAGTCGCGCCCGCCTCGATCTGCACGCCATCGAAGACCACGGATTCCTCCACGCGCGCCCCGCCGCCGATCTCCACGCCGCGGCCGATCACGGTGCCGCCCAGCAGCAGTGCACCGCCGGCGATAGCACTGGACTCGTCCACCAGGCTCTCCCCGTGGCGTCCGGCAAGCAGCGGCGAGGGGGCGATACCGCGCACCAGGTCCGAGGACCCGCGCACAAAGTCCGCCGGCGTGCCCATGTCGCGCCAATAGGACTGATCCACGTGGCCGAACACCCGGGCGCCGGATTCCAGCAGGGCCGGGAAGATCTCGCGCTCCACACTCACCGGGCGGCCGGCGGGGATCTTCTCGATCACGGAGCGGTTGAACACGTAGCTGCCAGCGTTGATCTGATCCGTCGGCGGATCCTCCGTCTTCTCCAGGAACGCGCTCACGCGGCCGTCGGCATCCGTCGGCACGCAGCCGAAGGCGCGGGGGTCAGAGACGCGCAGCAGGTGCAGTGTCACATCCGCCTCCTGCTCCACGTGGGTTTTCGCCACGGCATTCAGATCCGTCCCGCCCAGCACGTCGCCGTTGAAAACCATGGCGCGGTCATAGCGCAGGTGGTCCAGCACGTTGCGGATGCCGCCGCCGGTGCCCAGCGGCTCCTCCTCCACCACGTACTCGATCTCCAGCCCCAGGTGGCTGCCGTCGCCGAAGTGCTCCTCAAAGACCTCGGCCTTGAACGAGGTGCCGAGCACCACGTGCGTCATACCGGCGGCCTTGATGCGGGCCAGCAGGTGCTCCAGGAATGGCGCGCCCGCCACCGGCAGCATCGGCTTCGGGATGGAGTTAGTCAGGGGGCGCAGTCGGGTGCCCTTGCCTCCGACCAGGATCACTGCGTCGGTCGTGGCTGCGAGATCTACCACTTCTTTGGCCTTTCTGTTCCTTACTGCTTCTTGCTATTGGTTTTCACACACTAGTCACTGTTTTTGCCGCGGCGTTCAACCCACGCCGTGCGCTGCCGCAATTGCAATCTTCTCGCGGATCTTCAGCCCGGCCTTCAGCACCATGCGCACCGGAAGGTAGCGCCACCCCGGCAGCCGGTCCGCCTGGAAGCGGTAAGCGCTGTCGTGGTGGGCCTTCAGCACGACGTCCGGGTGCTTGCCCGCCACGTGCCCCTTAGCGTGCCGGATCTCCGCGCTTGGAACGAAAACGTTCAGCCACCCCGCGCGCCCCAATCGGTCGCCCAGGTCCACGTCTTCCATATACATGAAGTAACGCTCGTCGAACCCGCCCAGGGCCTCGAAGGCATCCCAGCGCAGCAGCAGGCAGGAGCCACTCAGCCAGCCTGCGGTTCGCTCGCTGTCCATGTCTTCGTCGTCCAGGTAGCGCTTGGTCCAGGGATTGGTCGGCCAGATCTTGCCCAGCAGTGCATGCCCGATGCCGGAGCCGAGTTGCGGCACCGCGCGGGCGGATGGGTAGGCGCTGCCGTCTGCCTCTACGATGCGGGGGCCCAGCGCTCCTGCTCGAGGGTGACGCCGAGCCGCCTCCAATAGTTCCTCAATCGCGTCCTCGCTAAACACGACGTCCGGGTTGGAGATCACCAGGTAGTCCGGGTTGATCTCTCCAGCTTCGCGGGCCGCGCGCAGATGCCGGGCGCCGAGGTTCATGCCGGCCCCGTAGCCGACGTTGCCCCCGCTGTAGATCAATTCCGCGCGCCCGGCCTCCGCGGCCGCCTCGGGAGCTCCGTCCGTGGACCCGTTGTCCACCATGACGACCCGCGCGTTGGTTGGCACCGAGTCCAGGAACTTGTTTAGGTACTCCCCCGGTGAATAGGTCACGGTGATAATCGCGATGGGTGCCTCTGTCATGGCCGTTGAGGTTACCCCAGGGCAGCCCGCAAACTATCCCGCCACGCGGGCAGGCCGGTGGCTGGAATCTGCAGAGCACTGTTGTGGGGCCGGCGCGCGGGAGTGGGATACTCGCTGCTCGGAATGGCCTTCACCCGTGCCGGATCGCACCCCAGTGTGGCGAAGATCTCGCGGGCGAAGCCGCACCAAGTTGTGAGCGGTCCGGAGCCGGTCACGTGGCTGATCGCCGGAGACTGTCGCCCGTCCACCATCGCCGCCAGCTCCGCTGCTAGCACGTCGGTGTGGGTGGGGCGGCCGTATTGGTCGTCCACCACCGCGGGGTTCACGCCCGTCCGTGCCAGGCGCGCCATGGTGGTGGCAAAGTTGCGCCCAGTCGCGTCGTAGACCCAGCCCGTGCGGACCACGTGGCCGCCGAGGTTCAGCACCCGCCGCTCCCCCTCCAGCTTGCTGCGCCCGTAGGCGTTCAGCGGGCCGGGCTGGCCGTCGACCGGGTTTTCGCAGCCCACCGGCAGATCCCCGGAGAAAACGTAGTCAGTGGAGACGTGCCACATCGGCACCCCGTGCACCTCGGCCCAGGAGGCCATCCTCCCCGGGGCTACCGCATTTACTTGGTGCACCACGCCCGCGTTCTCAGGCTTCTCGGCAGCGTCCACGGCTGTGAATGCAGCGAGGTTGACGATGGCTTCCACATCAGACGGCGGCGTCAATAAGAAAGAATCCACAGATCCCGCAACGGCGAGGTCCGCGTGCGCGCGCCCTACCGGCACAAAGTCGGGGCGGAGGCGCAGCAGGGACCGGCCTACCTGACCGGAAGCTCCGAAAACCAAAACACTCATAAAATCAGTACTACACCAGCGGCATCTTTGCCGCTAAAGTGTGAATAATGACAGAGCATGAGAGAAGCCGCCATTCACGGCGTATCCAGGCAGCTCCCGGTGGCGTAGAAGCCAAGCAGATCGGCCCCGGCTGGTCGCGCGGGGTGCTGGCTGCGGTCTCGGCACTCGCGCTGGTCGTGATGGGTATCGGCTACATGGCGGTCGGCAACTTGAACGGTGGGCTGGCCCAGGCGGACAACCTGAACCTCGGCAACCAGCCGGACGGAGCAACCGACATTCTGCTGGTGGGCGTGGATTCCCGTACGGATGCGAAGGGCAAACCGCTGTCCCAGAAGGAAATCGACATGCTCCGCGCGGGCGACGAAGAAGCCACGAACACGGACACGATGATCCTCATCCGCATCCCGAACGATGGCTCTTCGGCGACCGCGGTGTCGCTGCCCCGCGACACGTACGTCAGCACCCCTGACAACGGCAACATGAAGCTCAACGGCGTGTACGGCACAGCTAAGTTCGAGAAGTCACAGCAGCTGGAGAAGGATAGCGACAACAGCGAGTCCGACATCGAGCAGAAGTCCACGGAAGCGGGCCGCCAGGCGCTCATCAGCTCGGTGGCGGACCTCACCGGCATCAACGTCGACCACTACGCCGAGGTTGGCCTGCTGGGCTTCGTGCTGCTCACCGACGCGGTCGGCGGCGTGGACGTGTGCCTGAAGAACAAGGTCGACGAGCCGCTGTCCGGCGCGAAGTTCAAGAAGGGCCGCCAGACCCTTAACGGCCAGGACGCGCTGAGCTTCGTCCGCCAACGCCACGAACTGCCGCGCGGAGACCTGGATCGCATCACCCGCCAGCAGGCCTACATGGCAAGCCTGGCCAACAAGGTGCTTTCCTCCAAGACACTGACGGATCCGGGCAGCATGTCCAAGCTCAACGACGCGGTGCAGCGCTCCGTGGTGCTGGACAGCGGCTGGGACGTGATGGGCCTGGCCACGCAGATGCAGAACATGGCCGGCGGCGACGTGAGCTTCCAGACCATCCCCGTGACCAGCATCGACGGCACGGGCGACTACGGCGAATCCGTCGTGACGGTAGACACCGACCAGGTCCACGAGTTCTTCGAGGATCTGCTGGGCGACAAGCCGGGCGAGGAGAGCGCTTCCTCCGACAAGCCCGCCGACATCACCGACTACAAGGCCAAGGACTACAAGGTCAACGTCTTCAACGCCTCCGAGGCGCCCGGGCTCGCCGCCCGGGTGTCGGACCTGGCGAAGGACTACGGCTACAAGGCAGGCAAGGTCGGCAACCACGCCGAGACCGGCATTTCCGAGTCCCAGGTGAACGCCAAGAACCCCGACGATCCGGCGGCTCGCGCCCTGGCAAAGCAGCTGGGCGGGCTGAACGTGGTGGAGGATTCCTCCCTGGACGAGCACGAGCTCTCCGTCACCCTGTCCGGCACCTATGCCGGCCCGGGCATCCTGGAGCAGTCCGCCCCGCTGACAAAGCCGGACGACCCGAACGTCGGCACGCTCACCGAGGGCATCAAGGACCTCGACGGCGACGGCATCCCGGACGACGATGCCTCCACAGCCGGCACCACCACCGACACTGGTTCCGGCTCTGGCTCTGGTTCCGATTCTGAACAGCCCACCACCGTCGGCACGCCGGGCTCCGGCGAGGGCATCGACCGAAAGGATCCGATCGACGCCGGCGGCGACGGTCCGATGTGTGTGAACTAATGGATATTATCGCCCCGCTCGTTGCCCAGGATCCGGCCAGCCCGCGCCTGACCACCTACACCCCGGCTGGCCGCATGGAGCTATCCGCCCAGACCCTGCACAACTGGCAGTCGAAGGCCGCCCACCTGCTGGATTCGCTCGACCCGGCATCAGTCGGGATCGCCTGCGCCCCGGGTTGGCAGCCACTCATGATCGTTCTGGGTTGCTGGCGCACTGGTGTTTCTATTGTGGACGCCGACTCTTGCGACGTGCTTTTTACCGACGACCTCGCCCTGGCGGAGGCCCACTCCGGTGAGGTTTTCGTGCTCTCCGACGACCCTTTCGGCCGTGGCGTGGAGGAGTCCGGCGGCGAGCTGCCCTTTGGACTGAACGATTTCTCCCCCGAGCTGCGCGTGCAGCCGGATGACTACCCCGGCCCGGCGGCCGCCCCCGCCCCAGAAGGCCCGCGGGTGCTGGTGCCCACGTGGACCGATACCCAGTCGATGCTGGATACACTAAAGCCGCTGCGCGACGGCGGGTCGGTGGTGATGGCCACCGAGCCCACTGCCGAGATCGCAGCGGCGGAGAACGCGACTATTTAACGTCCTTGCGCTGGTGGACAAAGAAGGCCCAGGCCACCAGCACCACCGTCCAGGCGCAAACGATCGCCACGCTGACCGGGGTGTCGTGCGCGCCGATGGAGACGCTGCCGCCCAGGATCATCCAAATGTTGTTGAACGGCAGGTAGGGCGCGATGTTGTCGGCAATCCATTGGCTGAGCTGTTGAGAGATCAGCTCCACCGCGGTGGCCCACACCAGCGGCAGCGCTACCGCGCCGGCCGAAGAGGGAATCAACACGCCGATCGCGGAGGCCATCAGGCTGATTAGCCCGGCAAACAGGATCGTGTAGCCCAGCAGCGGCAGCCCGTCGGTGTTAATCTCCTGCGGCAGGGTCGCCATCATCGCGACCGAGACTCCCACTGCCACAGCCATGGTCACCATCGCCAGCGCAGCGTTGACGAACATCTGCGCGAACAGCTGCTGCCAACGGGCGGGGATCACCAGGAAGGACTGCGCGTGCAGGTTGTGCCCGCGTGTACCGCTGACCCGCACGGCCGACAGCGACAGGATCATCAGGTACGCCGGCATAAGGCCCACGCCCAGCTCCATCAGACCCACCTCCGGCTCGTTCATCCCATATTCAGACCTGTAGTAGCTCAGAGTCAGCGCGTTGGCACCGATGTAGAACAGCAGGACGAAGCCCAGCATGATCCAGGTGCCCCACATGACGCGCGAGCGCGTCCACTCACTGCGGATGATTCCTAGCATTACTGACCCCTCCTGTCCTGAGTCCTGTACTCCACTGCCTGCCCGGTCGCGTCCAGGAACTTCTGCTCCAAGCCCGCGCGCTGCGGGGTCATCTCCAGCACCACCGCGCCGGTATCGCGCGCCAGTTCGCCGAGGTGCCGATCCAAGTCGGGGGCCTCGGAGGCGAACTCCAGGGAGCCGTCGGGGCGCCGTGTGAGGTTGATGCCTTCCAAGCGCGAGGTGGCGTCCACAAAAGAATCGGGATCGGCCACGCGCATCCGGATGGTGGGCTGGGCCCCCGTGCGCAGGAACTCGTCCATCGTGTACTCGCCGATGAGGGAGCCCTTGCCGATGACGACCAGGCGGTCGGCGGTGACTTCCATCTCGTGCAGCAGATGGGAGCTGACCAGCACGGCGCGGCCTTCGGAGGCACTGCGGCGGATGAGCTCGCGCATCCAGTGGACGCCCTCCGGATCGAGGCCGTTGACCGGCTCGTCGAGGATCAGGTGCTTCGGGTCGCCAAGCAGGGCCACTGCCAGGCCCAGGCGCTGCTTCATGCCGAGGGAGAACTTCTTGATCTTGCGCTTCTGCACCCCGGCCAGGCCCACCAGCTCTAGGCACTCGTCGGCGCGGGACTGCGAGATCCCGGCCGCCTGTGCGATGGAGCGGATGTGCGCCCGGGCGGAGTGGCCGGGCATGTACCAGGTGGGTTCCAGCAGCGCGCCGGCGATGTGGGGGCGCTTGGCGCGGTAGGCACTTAGGGGCTGGCCGTCGAAGGTGACCTCACCCTTGCCTATCGTGTCCAACCCCAGGATGCAGCGCATCGTTGAGGATTTGCCGGAGCCGTTCGGACCCAAAAAGCCCGTGACCTGCCCGTCTGGGACAGAAAAAGTGAGCCCATGGAGAACCTCCGTGGAGCCATACTTTTTGGTTAATTCTTTTACTGCGATCATGATGCCAGTGTAACTGAAACTTATTTCACGTCTCGGGTCTTGTTGCTGTACAGCCCCAGCACCAGCAGTGCGACCATCCAGGCGATCATCACCGCGAAGCCGAAGCCGGGGCTGACCATGTCGGTGTGGTCCTGGGCGTAGATCCAGGTCTGCATGTCTTGGACGCGGCTGCCCGGGGAGAGGTTGTACAGAGTCTTCAGGAAGGAGATCTTTTCACCCGCGGCGTACAGCAGGCCCTCGACCACCAGCATCCACACCAGCGGCAGTGCGATGGCACCCACTCGATTACGCAGCAGTGCGGCGATGCCGACGGCCATCACGGCGAAGGCGGGGGCGCCCACCGCGTATCCCCACAGCAGCAGCTGATCTTCGCCGGTGAAGTGCCCGGCCGGGAATACATTGAGCACTGCCCAGCTGAGTGCCACGCCGAGGATGTAGTTCAGCTCCACGAACACCGCCGCCACCAGCGCGCGAGCCAGCAGCCAGGAGCTTCTGTTCTTCTGGGTGAGGAAGGCGTGGGCCGTCATGTGGTTACTGATGTCGCCGCCGGTCGTCGAAGCACCGAAGATAATGGCGATCATCAGGAAGATCATTCCGCCGAATAGAAGGTCGGGCCAGCCGCCATCCAATCGCGGGGAGTCATTGAAAAGCATGTAGAGCGTCGTCGGGCCGTAGATCGAACCCGTGAACAGGATCACGTAGATCCAGGTGCTGCGGAGGCTCAGCAGCTTCGTAGTTTCGGAGGAAATTGCTTTGAGCATGGTTGTTCTCTTTCTGTTGTTGGACCTAGTGGCTGCGGTATTCCTGCTGCCCCGCCGTAGCGGCGAGGAAGCGCTGTTCCAGGTTGTCTGCGGTGGTCGCGAGCTTGGTTACCGCGAACTTTTCCTCCAGCGCCGTGGCCGCGATCGTCGCGCGTACCTCGTGCTCTGGAATGTTGTTGACGCCCACACGCAGCGTCCGCTCCCGGTCCAGATCGACCTGGAAGCCGCGGCTGCGCAGGCTGTCTGCCAGCAGGACCGCTTCCTTGCACTCGACTTCCACATGGGCGCCGCCGGCGAGAAACTCCTCCAGGGTTTGCTCGCCGATGAGCTTGCCCTGGCCGATCAGCACCAGACGGTCGGCGGTTTGCTGCATCTCGCTGAGCAGGTGGGAGCTGACCAGCAGGCCGCGGCCGTCGTCGGCGAGCTGACGGATGATGCGCCGCATCCAGGAGACACCCTCCGGGTCGAGGCCATTGACTGGCTCGTCAAGGATCAGGTGCTGCGGGTTGCCGAGGAGGGCGGCGGCCAGGCCGAGACGCTGCTTCATGCCCAACGAGTATCCGCCAACTTTCTTCTTGCCCGCGCTGGTGAGTCCCACCATGTCGAGGCATTCGTCCACACGCTTGTCGGAGATGCCGGCGCCCTTCGCGATGACGCGCAGGTGGTTGCGGCCGCTGCGGGCAGGGGTGAACCAGGCGGCGTCCAGGACCGCGCCGGCGATGCTGGACTTGTTATCCAGGCCTGCGAAATCGCCGGCGTACCCCTTGCCGCTGAAGGTCACCTTGCCGGCGCTCGGCTTATCGAGGCCGAGCATGCAGCGCATGGTGGTGGACTTGCCCGCGCCATTGGGCCCGAGGAAGCCGGTCACCTGCCCGTCCGGGACGGTGAATGAAAGGTCGTTGACTACTGTTTTCTTGCCGTACCTCTTAGTGAGGTTTTCCACGATGATCATGGTTCCCATGCTGCCGCCCGGGGTGGTACTCCCACATCGGACGAGGGGTTGATCTTGCGTGTCCTACCTCAGTATGACGGCCCGCCCTCCTGCTCTTTGATCGCCTGGTGGTACTCGGCCAGCGCCTTAGTTTTGCGGACGTTGCGCTGGGCGAAGGTCTCGCGCCCCAGCGGCCCCTCGGCCTCGGTGATCACGCTGTGCCCGTCGCCGTGGGAGGTCCACACCTCGTGCCCGTCGGGGTGCAGAGCAACATCCCAGCTGCCGGCGGTCTTGAGGTTGTGGTGCTTCGAGCAGAGTAGGTGCAGGTTCGCCGTGGACGTCGGTCCGCTGCCGTATCGCCTTACGTGGTCGTATTGGCACTTGTAGGCGGGAACCTCGCAGCCCGGGAAGCGACAGTGCAGGTCGCGCCCAGCGACGGCTGCCTTGATGCCCTCCGTCGGCGCATAGCCCTCGCACTCCGCGTAGCCCGGCGCAGACAGGTGCGTCACCCGCTGCAGCCAGGTCTTGGAAGCGGAGCGGTTCAGCCAGTGGTCCTCCCCCAGCACCGCACCGTCGTTCGCCGGGTCGTGGTACAGGTTCAGAGTCACCGAAACTTCGGCCTTGTCGGTGATCAGCCGCAGCATCGCCTCCGGCTGCGAGCACTCGTACTTTTTGGCGGTGGCGCGCACGATCTTGTCGATCTCAATGCCCTCCATCCGCGGAACCCGCAGCGTGAAGGTGGTGTATTCCGGGTCGCGGCAATCCACATTGAAGCTTGGCTCGGCCGCGGGTGCCTCATCCTTAGGTACGACGTTCCGATCGACCTCCCGCAAAATCTTCGAGATGCGGTTGTGGATAGTCCGCGGTGAGAACACGTGCTGGTCGGGACGTGAAGGTGTCAATTCGCAAAGTACCTTTTCCTCGACGGCCGAGCGATCGTCCGGCGCCACGGCGAAAAGATCCTGCGCCACCCGCAGAACGTGGCGGGCGGTGTAACACCCCTGGTCAAACAGCTCGACGAGGCGCGGAAAGTCGCGCAACACGAAAGCGGCCTCGGCCCAGGCCTCCGCGACCCCGGCGGAAACACCCAGACGCACGGCGAGGCGGGTGCAAAAATCGGGCACCAGATCCTCCCTGTCTGGGGCGCATGCCATTATCAGTTGGAATTGTTGTTGATTTAGCTGCCGCGCCGCGACAGTCAGCGGGTCCTGCGAACTGGCTATTCGAAACGATGGTGGTGAGGTAGTCATGGAGTTCCCCTAATCCAGCGGCGAGGTTGTGGTGCCCCCGCCAAACTTCCTAACTAAAGAATAGAACACACCATCAAACCAAGTCAATACCCCCACCGAAACTTTTTTCTTTTTTATTGACGCCACCAGCCCCAACAGCGAAAATGCCCGTAAAGCTAAGGTAGAGGTTTTAGAAAGTCTGTTCGAGTAAATCCTCGGAATTGACGAGGTGGTACTTAAAGGCAAACAGCACCGCATGCACCCGATCCCGCGACTGGGTTTTCGTGAGCACTCGGCCGACGTGCGTCTTCACGGTGGGCAGCGAAATGTAGAGCTTGTCGGCGATCTCCTGGTTGCTGAAGCCCAGCGCGATGAGTTTCAGAATCTCCAGCTCGCGCGGGGTCAGCGGATCGGGAAGATCCAGCTCCACGGGCTCGCGGCGCTGCGGGGTTTGCTCCATGCGGATGCTGCGCAGCAGGCGCGCGGTGGCCTTCGGGCTGATCACGGCCGCCGAATCACCGACGGTGCGGACGGCGGAGATGAGGTCCTCGGGGTCGGTGTCCTTGAGCAGAAAGCCGCTGGCCCCGGCCTCCACTGCACCGAGGACGTAGTTGTCGTTATCGAAGGTAGTCAGCACGATCACGCGCGCCCCGGAATCACCGGAAACCACCCGGCGGGTCGCCTCGATGCCATCCATGCGCGGCATCTGCACGTCCATGAGGATGATGTCCACGGGCTGCGACTCGGCCAGTTCACAGGCCTCCTGCCCGTCGGCGGCCTGCCAACGGACGGTGATATCGTCCTGCGAATCCAACACCAATCCAAAGCCGGCGCGCACCAACTGCTGATCGTCGGCCAATCCAACGCTAATCACTTAATCCTCCTTCGCAAAAGGCACCGTCGCGGTCACGTTCCACCCGCCGGGGTACACCGCGGAGGCTCCCCACGTGGCCTTGCCACCGTGGATTGCTACGCGCTGGCGGATGCCTGTCAGGCCGCGACCAGAACCTTCGATCTGCTCGTCGCCCGGCGCATTATCCACGCTAATGGTCACCTGGACAGGCTCCCACTCCAGCCGCACCTGCGCGGGCACAGAACCCGCGTGCTTCAGCACGTTGGTCAGGGATTCCTGCACGATGCGGTACACACTGAGGTCGCGGACCTCGTCCAACTGGTGCGGTTCGCCCGTGACGTGCAGCTCCACCTGCACCCCGTTGCGCTTCGCATCCTCCACCAGGTCGGGCACTCCAGCCACCCCAGGGGTGACGGCGGTAGAACGCGGCGAGGGGGCGTCATCGTGAAGAACAGAGAGCAGCTCCCGCATTTGAGTCAGGGCCGAGCGACCGCGCGCGGCGATAGTGTCGAGGGCTTCGATGGCCTTGTCCGGATCCTTGCGCCCTGCGTAGCGCCCGCCATCGGCCTGCGCGATGACGACGGTGAGGGAATGCGCGACGATGTCGTGCAGCTCGCGGGCGATGCGGTTGCGCTCGCTAACGGTGGCGAGCTCGGCGCGGGCGGCCAGCGCCTCGACAGCCTGATCGCGGCGCAGCGAATAGCGACCCGTCAGCCACATCAGGGCGACGGTCACGGCGGTGAGCAGGATAATTAGCCCCCAGAACAGCCAGAACTCGGCGGTCCGAAAATCTACGCCGACCCACGCCAAGTCACCAGTGGTGCCCGCGTTGTAGAAAGTCCCCCACACCATCGCGAAAAAAGAGCCGAGCAGTAGCAAAGTCAGCCACAATTTGCGGCGCAGTGTCAGCTTCGCGGAGATGAAATAAGCCTCATAAGCCACGACCCAGTATCCAAGCGGCCACACCAGCATCGCAGACGCAGCGAAAATAAACATGCCGAGCGCCACGACTGCCACGCCCGGCTCGGGCCGGAAACGCTGCAGAAGCAGGCCGATAAAGCTGATGACCAGCCCCGTGATGGCCAGCACTACCTGCCACGTGGAGTTCTCGATCCCGCTGCCGAGTGCCGCGCCAACACCGAGGAAGAGGTATAGGAAGCCCGCGATGGATACGAACACCCACCAGGAGGCATCTCGCCACCACACCGGGCGAGGAACTGCTTCATAAGACATGTATGAAGAGTCTAGTTACAGGCGCACCCTATCGCCGTAAACGAGCAGGCCATTAACGAAACGGGTGAGGAACGGCGGCGAGAAGTGGCTGGTAGCCTCCAGCAGCTTCGTCTTCCAACCGACCGGGAAATGCACCTTCGTGGGGCTGCGGCGCGGCGCGGTCACGGCCCTTACTACTTCTGCGGCCACATCTTGTGGGGTTGTGGACGCCCCTAGCCGCCGCATGCCCGCCGTTTCCACATCGGCGATGAGCGCCGTCCGCGAGTACAGGGGCAAGACGGTGCGGACGCGAATGTTGTGCTTATCCCACTCGAAATCCAGCGCCTCGGAGATGCCGCGGACGGCGAACTTGGTGGCAGAGTAGGTGGCCATATCCGGGGTGCCGTAGATAGAGGAAGCGCTGCAAATGTTGACAACCACGCCGTTGCCGGCGGCCTTGAGGTGTTCGAAGGCCGCGCGACAGCCGTAGACCACCCCCTTGACGTTGACGTCGACGAGGGCGGAATCCTGCTGGAAGCTCCCGCGGTCGATGAAGTCGCCGCCGTAGAGAACGCCCGCGTTGTTAATGAGTGCATTGATTCCCCCGGTGCGGGCGGCGAAGTCGGCGACAGTGGCGGACCACTGGTCGGGGTCGGTGACGTCGAGGGTACCGGGGATGATGTTGGGGTGCTGAGCCCAGTCACGGACCTTGTCGCCGTCGAGGTCGTAGGCACCAACGGTCCAGCCGGCCTCGGCGAAAGACTCAGCGATTGCGCGGCCGAAGCCTTGGGCTGCGCCGGTAACGAGTATTGATTTCATACTCCTAACTATTACAATAGCCAGAGTACAGGAGGTAAATTATGGCCTATTTAATCATCGACCCATCCGGGAACCCATTAAGTCGCCCGAATGATGGAGATGTTGTATCCAATCCAGACACAGGGCAGGTTCTTACCGTCAGCTTCCTAAGAATAACCACGCCCGACGGGGACTATGAAGTTGATTTTCTTCCCGGAATTGTCGACCTCTACCAAGGAAGCAAGGATAAATCATCCTACTCCACTAATATTCAAGAGATAAGCGTCAAGAAAGGAACTCGACTTCACAAAATTGGCAGCATTGACCATATAGATGATGTAACCCTGACACATTTAGGGGATAAATACCGAGTTCAGGCCGCGAAACTAGACGACACGAAACCAGATAGTTTAATCCTCTGCGAAGATGGTTTTATAAGAACTTTGCAAGATAGTTTTTCTGCTACCGACAGGCCTCAAGGGGTACTTCCCGTTCTCCACAAAGTCGATGAGTAGGTAGCCCCGCCGAGCACTACCCAGTTAGAACGCTTCACCCCATCAGCTTCTGCTGCAGAGCACGATCCTTCTCCAACACCGCGTCGCGCATGTTCTCCTGGTATTCGACCATCTTGTCCATCAGCGCCGCATCCGCCACCGCGAGGGTGCGCACAGCCAGCAGGCCAGCGTTCTTCGCGCCGTCGATGGAGACGGTGGCAGTCGGCACGCCTCCGGGCATCTGCACGATGGAGAGCAGGGAATCCAGGCCATCCAGGTTGCCCAGGGCGCGCGGAATGCCAATCACCGGCAGCGGAGTAGCTGCGGCGACCATGCCTGGCAGGTGGGCCGCACCGCCGGCGCAGGCGATGATCACCTTCACGCCGCGGGTGTGGGCGGTGCGGGCGTAGTCAAGCATGCGCTCCGGGGTGCGGTGCGCGGAGACCACGCCGACCTCGAAGGGGATGCCGAACTCGGCCAGCACCTCGGCGGCCGGTTCGACGGTGGGCCAGTCGGAGTCGGAGCCCATCACCAGGCCGACCAGCGGGGTGCGTGCGTTCTCAGTCATCGGTTAGTCCTCCCATTCGGCGGTTTCCAGGAACTTCGCGGCCAGGCGCGCTTGCTCGCGTGTGCGCACCGGATCCTCCCCCAGCATATTGACGTGGCCGATCTTGCGGCGTGGGCGCCAATCCTTGCCGTACATGTGAATCTTTGCGTTCGGGAAGCGACGCCACACCGCATCCATGCGCTCGTGCATCGGCATCGCCGGATCCTCGGCCGCTCCCAGCACGTTTGCCATCACTACCACCGGCGCGGTCGGCTCCGTGGAACCCAGCGGGCGGTCCAGTACGGCGCGGACGTGCTGCTCGAACTGGCTGGTGATGCAGCCGTCCTGGGTCCAGTGGCCGGTGTTGTGCGGGCGCATGGCCAGCTCATTGACGATAATCTCCGGCTGGCCGTTCTCGTCGGTAGTCTCGAACAGCTCGACCGCCAGCACACCCGTGACGCCCAACTCGGTGGCGACGTCGCGGGACAGCTGCTCGGCGGCGGCCAGGATCTCCGGCGTGGAGTTCGGGGCGGGCGCCACGGCCTCCACGCAGATTCCGTCCTCCTGCAGGGATTCCACTGCCGGCCACGCCTGCACCTCGCCGGACGGAGTGCGGGCCACCATGGCGGACAGCTCGCGCACCAGCGCGACCTTCTTTTCCGCCATCAGGGGGATCTCCTTGTCCAGCAGCTTCTCCACCAGCTCGCGGGCCTCGTCCACCGTGGCGGGGAACCACACGCCCTTGCCGTCATAGCCGCCGCGGCGGGCCTTCAGGCACACCTGGCCGCCCACGGCATCGAAGAACCCGGCGATGTCGTCGGCGGACTCGATGGCGGCAAACGCAGGCACCGGAGCGCCCAGCTCGCGCAGCTTCTTGCGCATCACCAGCTTGTCCTGCGCGTGGATCAGCGCAGACGGCTGCGGCTGCACATTCACCCCCTCATCGATAAGGGCATCCAGGAAGCGGTTGGGTACGTGCTCGTGGTCGAAGGTCACCGCGTCGGAGTCGCGGGAGACCTCGCGGACGTGCTCCTCCAGCGCGTAGTCCCCCAGCACCACGTCGGCGGTCACCTGCGCGGCCGAGGAATCCGGCGCCCCGGCCAGCACGCGGCAGCTAAGGCCCAGCTCGATCGCCGCCTGTTGTGTCATTCGCGCCAGCTGCCCGTCACCGATGATCGTCACCAGCGGTGCGCCCGGCGCATGCGCGGTCTCGCGGGCTAATGACCAGTCGGCTGTGTTTTTCCCGTTGTTCTCACTCACAGCTTCTAACTATAGTTCCCCGGCCCGACACGCCTAAGCTGGCTCTTCAGCAGCCTCTCGAACTTGCGGGTATAGGGAACCGAATGCAGCACCAGCGGCACCCGGGCGCCCGCCACGTACACCGCCACGTCCCCCCGGTGGGAGCGGCAATCCACCACGTTGGCCAGCGGGATCTGCCCGATCCGGCTGCGCAGGTGGCCGGTCGCGGTGATCAGCCGCCTGTCGGTCAGCAGCATGCAGGAGCGCGCGCGGAAGATCAGGTGGCGCACGCAGCGCCTCCAGCAGACCCACAGCCACGCAACCAGCAGGCCCCGGCGGAGCCAGAGGAAAGCTTCCACGGTGGGGGCGTCCAAAGCATTGGTGGCCAAGTACTGATCCAGAACGCCGATGCCCATCCAGAACAGGCCCGTCCACAGCATCAGGCGCAGCACCGGGAAGAACATGGAGCGGCGCGCGGGGCTGAGCTCGGCCAGGACCTTCTCGCCGGGGTCGAAGGTGATTTTGCTCATGCGTAGCGCCCTCCGTAGTCGCCCGTGCCGTCGGCGCGCAGGTGCACGATCTCCCCGGCGCGGATCACGCGCGTGCCCTCGCTGGTGCGGACCAGCAGCTCGCCGTCGTCGTCGATGTCGGTTGCCGTACCCTCCACGACCTCGTCGCCGGGCAGGAAAGCGCGCACGGAGGTGCCGATGGTCGCGGAAGCCTGGCGGTAGCGCGGTAGTACGGTCTGGGCCGCCCCTCCTAGTCGACGCCACCTCTCCAGATTCGCCGCCAACTCCGCGAACACGGCCACCGCGACGTCCTCGCGGCTCGGGCAGGTTAGCCCCAGGCGGGCGCACTCCAGGTCGATGGAGCTGGCGTGGGCGACGGGCAGCTCGTCGGTCTGCAGGTCGTAGTTGATGCCGAAGCCCAGGATGATCGCCGGGTGCGGATCCAGGTGCACGGCCTCCACCAGGATGCCCACCAGCTTGCGGCCGTCCAGCACACAGTCGTTGGGCCACTTCAGCTGGATGGGGATGTCCGCGGAAGTGCGGATGCCCTCCACGATCGACAGGCCCGTGAGCAGCGGCAGCAGGCTAATACGATCCACAGGCACGTCCGGCAGGCGCAACAGCACGGAACAGATCAGCTGGCTGCGGGCCGGGGCCTCGAAGGAGCGCCCCTTACGGCCCCGCCCGGCGGTCTGCTCCTCGGCCATGAGCAGGGACATGTCGGGCAGATCCTCCCCACAACGCACGCGGTCGGCCAAATCGGTGCTGGTGGAGCCGGTGGTTTGCAGTACTTCGACGTGGCGGTAGCCCAGCGGAGCCAGGCGCTCGGCCAGGCGGCGGGGGTCTAGCGGCGTGCGCATGGGAGTACTGTCCTTTCTCTTCACATGCCTTCCCTCAGACACTCTAGCCCCACCAATCACGGCGCTGAAGTTTTTACACCGTATTATGGCGACCATGAGCTCTACCACCGACACCTCGACAACCGCCGGGAAGATCGCCGACCTCCGCGATCGCCTGGCGGAGACCCACAAGCCGCAGGGGGACGAGATCCCGCGCGCCCGTCGCCGCGTGGACGCACTGCTGGATGCCGGTAGCTTCGTGGAGACCGACGCGCTGGCCCGCCACCGCTCCACCGCCTTCAAGGCCGACAAGTTCCGCCCCGCCACTGACGGCATCGTCGCCGGCTACGGCACCATCGACGGCCGCCCGGTGTGCGTGTTCTCGCAGGACGCCACCCTCTTCGACGGCCAGATCGGCGAGACCGCGGGCGAGAAGATCCTGAAGGTCATGGAGCTGGCCGTGAAGTCCGGCACCCCACTGATCGGCATCTACGAGGGCGCCGGCGCCCGCCCGAACGAGGGCATCACGGCCCTCGAGTTCTTCTCCCGCATCCACAGCCTGCAGACGAAGCTTTCCGGCGTGGTTCCGCAGATCGCCCTGGTCGCCGGCCCGACTAGCGGCGCGCTGGTGCACTCGGTGGTCCTGTCCGACGTCGTCGTTGCGGTCAAGGGTGCCGGGGAGCTGGTAGATGACGCCACCGACGGCACCGCCCACGTCGTCGCCGAGGATGACGCCTCCGCGCTGGGACTCGTCGCGGACATCCTGGGCTACCTGCCCAGCAACAACCGGGCACTCCCCCTGCGCGGAGACGAGGCAGCCGCAGAGGCGGAGACAGACGAGCTGGACGGCCTGATCCCCGACGCGGACGCGCAGGCCTACGACATGCACGAGGTGCTGGACCGTGTGGTGGATGCCGGCACCGTGCTGGAACTCCAGAAGTTCCACGCGCCGAACCTGATCACGGCGCTGGCGCGCGTGGGCGGCCGGAGTGTGGGCGTCATCGCGAACCAGCCCGAACAACAGGCAGGGGCGATCGACGACGCGGCGGCGGAGAAGGCAGCGCGCTTCATCCGCTTCTGCGATGCCTTCAACATCCCGCTGGTAACCTTCGTGGACTCGGCGGGCTACGCACCGAACGTGCTGTTCCGCCGCACCGCGAAGCTGATCGGCGTGACGGCAGCGGCAAGCGTCGGCAAGATCGCCGTTATTACCCGCAAGGCCTTCGGCGACGCCTACCTTTCCCTGGGTGCGAAGCGCCTGGGCACCGACCTGGTGTATGCATGGCCGACCGCGCAGATCGCGCAGGATGACAGCTATCAGGCGGAGCCTTACTCCGCCGCGGAGCGGGGCCTGGTGGACGCGGTGATTCCGCCGCGCGAGACCCGCGACCGCATCGTCGACGGCCTGCGCCTGGTGGAGCGCAAGGCCGAGGACGGCTACCCGCGCAAGCACGACAACCTGCCGTTCTAGGAGGAAGCGCGTGACTGACTTTCAGGTGATCAAGGGCAACCCGGACGAGGTAGAGACCCGGGCGCTGCAGCTCATCGTCGACGACCTGGCCAAGGAGGCCGAGGCGCTGCGCAACGCGAAGCCGGATACGCGCGGGCACTACGGCCGCGAGCTGCGCCACAGCAGCCCCGGTGCGTTCCGCAATCCGCGGATGCCGCGGGGTTAGGACATGCAGCTGACATTGGCCAGCACCTCGCCGGCGCGGGAGAAGGTACTGAACGCCGCCGGGGTGTTCCCGCGCAAGGTCTCCCCTGGTGTGGACGAGGAAGCCGCCGTCGCGGAGCTGGTGAACCCCACCCCGGCGCAGTACGTGCAGCACCTGGCCACTGCGAAGGCGCGGGCGGTAGACGGCGAACTGGTGCTGGGCGGCGACAGCATGCTGCTGATCGACGGCGAGCTGCAGGGCAAGCCGCACACGCGCGAGGAGACGGTGCGGCGGTGGCGCCAGCAGCGCGAGAAGCGCGCAGAGCTAGTCACCGGGCATGCGCTTTTTGACGCCACCACGGGCCAGATCTACGAGGAAGCCGTGGCCACGCAGATCCAGTTCGCCGATGTCTCCGATCGGGCGATCGAGGCGTACGCCGCCACCGGCGAGCCGCTGAAATGTGCCGGCGCCTTCACCCTGGAAGCGCTCGGCGGCTGGTTCATCGAGAGCATCGACGGGCACCCGTCGGCCGTGATCGGCCTATCGCTCCCCGCCCTGCGGCGGGGGCTGACCCACTTCGGCTACGACTTCTCCGACCTCTGGGGCTAGGTCGGCTAGTCGGCCTTGACGGAGCGCTGTTCTGGGCCGACGTAGCTGGAGAGGGGGCGGATCAGGGCGTTGTCCTCGTTTTGCTCCACGATGTGGGCGGTCCAGCCGACAACGCGAGCCATGACGAAGATCGGGGTGAAGAACGGGATGTCGATGCCCAGCATGTAGTAAGTCGGGCCGGCCGGGAAATCCAGGTTCGGCTGGATACCGGTGCGCTGGTCCATGGCCTTCTTCATGTTGTCGTACATCTCCACCCAGCGCTGGCCGTCGTGGTTGGCGGCGGTGCGGCGCATGGCGGCCTCCATGGTGGGCACGCGCGAGTCGCCCTTCTTGTACACGCGGTGGCCGAAGCCCATGATCTTGTTCTTCGCGTCGCACTGGTCCAGCACCCACTGCTCGGCAGCTGCTGGGTCCTCTACGGCCAGGAAGTTGTGCATCACGGCCTCATTCGCACCGCCGTGCAGTGGGCCTTTGAGGGCACCGATGGCGCCGGTGACTGCGGAATAGACGTCGCTCATGGTGGAGCTGATCACGCGACCGGTGAAGGTGGAGGCGTTGAAGCCGTGCTCCGCGTACAGGGTGAGGGACTGGTCGAAGGCCTCGACGTCGTCGCGGTTGTTGGCGGGGCTGCCCTCCTCGTCGCCGAAGCACATGTACAGGAAGTTCTCGGCGATATCGCGGTCGCGGGAGGGCGGGATGTAATCCAGGTTCTTACGGCGGCGTAGGTCGTAGGCGATGATCGTCGGCAGTTTGGCCAGCAGGGTCAGCCCAGTGCGGCGCACGGCATCGGGGCTGCGGTCGTCCGCATTGAGGTCCTCCGTGCCGAACACGCTCACAGCAGTGCGCAGCACGTCCATGGGGTGGGCGGTCTTGGGCAGAGAGTTGATGAGATCCAGCATGCTGCGGTCGATGGGGCGCAAGGCACGCTCGCGCTGGCGGAACTGCTCCAGCTCGCGGAAGTCCGGCAGCTCGCCGTTCCAGAGCAGGTAGGCCACGTCCTCGAAGGTGCAGTGCTCGGCCAACTCCTGGACGGGGTAGCCCCGGTAGGTCAGGGAGTTGGTCTCCGGGTTCACCTTCGAAACACTGGACGTGTCCACCACCACGCCGTTGAGGCCCTTGTTGATGTTCTTGTCGGTGCCGGTGACATTGGAGGTCTTGCTGGACTGGGCGCGGGGCGTGGTGAAGTTGGTGCGTCCGCGGTCGAAGGGTGCGTTGGAAACCTTGATCGGCTTAGTCATGGTGAGTGGTCCTTTCGGGTTAGAAGATGCCGCCGGGGATCTGTGGTGCACGGGCCAGCACGTCGTCGCTGACCACGAGGTTCAACTGGCCAAGCTCGCCGGGGGCCAGGTCCGCTGTGGCCTCGGCGACGGCCAGGAATCGATCCTGCTCCGCCTCGTCCACCACGCCCTCGGCCAGGGTGCGGAACTTGTTGATGTAATCGGCGCGGCCGAAGGGGCGGGCGCCCAGCGGGTGGGCGTCGGCTACGGCCAGTTCGTCGACGATCTCGGTGCCGTCGCGCAGGGTGACTACTGCCTTGCAGCCGAAGGCCTTCTCGGCCGGGTCGGTGGAGTGGTAGCGGCGGGTCCACTCCGGATCCTCCACGGTGGAGATCTTGTGCCACAGCTCCACGGTCTCCGGGCGCTGGGCGCGTTCGGGGGCGTAGGAGCGCTCGTGGTGCCACTCGCCGTCTTCGAGGGCGACGGCGAAGATGTACATCACGGAGTGGTCCAGCGTCTCGCGCGAAGCCTTTGGATCGAACTTCTGCGGATCGTTCGAGCCGGTGCCGATCACGTAGTGGGTGTGGTGACTGGTGTGCAGCACGATGCTTTCCACCTGGCTTAGGTCCCCGATCTTGTCCCGCATGCGGCGGGCCAGGTCGATCGGCGCCTGAGACTGGTACTCCGCGGAGTGCTCCTTGGTGTAGGTATCCAGGATCGCCCGCTTCGGCTCCCCCACTTCCGGCAGGGGGACGACGTAGTGGGCGTCCGGGCCGTCCAGCAGCCAGGCGATCACACCGTCCTCGCCCTCCCAGATCGGGGCCGGGGCGCCCTCGCCGCGCATGGCGCGATCCACAGCCTCCACCGCCATCTTCCCGGCGAATGCGGGCGCGTGGGCCTTCCACGAGCTGATGAGCCCCTTGCGGGACTGGCGCGTAGCCGTGGTGGTGTGCAGCGCCTGGCCGACAGCCTGGTAGATCACCTGCGGGTCCAAGCGCAGCAGCGTGCCGATGCCCGCGGCCGCGGACGGCCCCAAGTGTGCGACGTGGTCGATCTTGTGCTTGTGCAGGGAGATGCCCTTGACCAGGTCCACCTGGATCTCGTAGCCGGTGGCGATGCCGCGGATCAGGTCGCGCCCGCCCAGCCCGCGCGCCTGCGCTACGGCCAGGATCGGCGGGATGTTGTCACCTGGGTGGGAGTACTCTGCAGCCAGGAAAGTATCGTGAAAATCCAGCTCGCGCACCGCTACGCCGTTGGCCCAGGCGGCCCATTCGGGGGAGACGGTGGCGTCAGTACCAAAAACGGCGCTGGGTCCGGTGTGGCACAGCGCCTGGGTGCGCGCCGAAGTGACGGGGCGGCGCACAAGGGAGGCAGCAGCGACGGCCGCGTTGTCGATAATTCGGTTGACCACCATGTCCGCGGTGTCTTGCGGCACCTCGACCGGGTCGGCGGCGACCTGCGCGACCTTCCATGCGAGGTGTTCTTTCTGCGGAAAGTCGTCGGCAGAGGGGTGGACGCGAACGTCGTGGTTAATCATCGCGGGGGTTAGATCCTTTCGGAGATTGAGACTGTGGTGCGCCTCACTCTAACGCCCCGCGACGAGTTATGTGGTTAAACAAATATTTTTTGACGCCAAAACGTCAGTGTTGCGCTGACGCGCTTAAGCGTGCTTTTCCTCCACGCGCTTGATCGCCTCTTCGGCAACCAGCTGCTGGATACCCATGTCCAGCTCGGAGGTGAAGCCCACGCAAGAGCAGTTGATCTCGCCCAGGACGTAGGTGTCCTCGCCGGTCTCGTCGTCATCGGCCAGCATGAAGTCGGCGGTCCAGATCAGTGGGATGTTGTCGCCACCCAGCTTCTCGGCGATGACCGGGCGAGCCTCGGCGAACATGTCCACCAGCTCCTGCCACTCCTCCGGCTTCTGGTAGGTGTACTTCGCGCCAGAGAACAGGGTTGCGGAGAACGCGTCGCCGCCCTCGGCCGGCTTCTTGTGAACCACGAACACCGGGTGTGGGCCGACCAGCAGAATACGGATCTCGCCCTCGACGATGCGCGGCAGGAAGCGCATGTCCACCAGCATGCCGTTGTCGCCAACAATGTACTGGTCACAGAAGTCCATGAACTCGCCCAGCTCGCGAACCTCAGTGTGGTTGTCAACTGCCTCGGTGCACTTCAACTTCGTATCCAGGGGAAGAGCCGTGCCCGGCTCGACGGACTCGGCCAGCTGCTTGTCTTCCAGCTGCACGCGCCAGATGCCGGAGCCGGTGGAGCCGCGGTTCTGCTTCAGCACGCGCTCGCCGTAGGACAGGGAGGTGGGGAAAGTCTTGTGGAAGGAGTCGACGTCGTAGTAGGCGGCGGTGTCGTCCGGCACCAGGTCGGTGTCGTTCAGCTTCACCAGCGCATCCTTTGCGCCGTAGGCCATCATCTCTGCCGGGGTGGACATGCCCACCAGGCCGGCCTCCTCGGTCAGCTTGGTCAGCATGTCGAAGTAGCCCTTTTCGCCGCCGGGGATGTGACCCGGGTTGACGCGGGAGATGTAAGCGTCGTACTTAGCGGCAACCTCTTCGTAAATCTCGCTGGCCTTCTCCGGGTCGAAGTAGACAACCTCGGCACCCCAGCCCTTCTCGCGGATGGCCTCGACGATGGGCATAGTGTCGCGGCGGTGGCCGTCCTCACCCTTGTCGTTTCCGCCCTGAACCTCAAAGACAACAATGTTCTTGTGCACGGTTTCCCCTAGCTCTGGAAGTAAAAATGCAGTGCGTGTGGCCACGTTTAGCCAACACCTTTAATTCTATGACCCGCCAGCCCGGGCGGCAGTGTAAGAAAGGCTGGCAAGAAGGCGCTAGACTCTCAATCGATCGAAAGGCAGGTGTTTCATGGGAATCGAATTCGACCCTAGCCCACAACTCAAGCAGTACGCGCACCCAAACAAGCTGGTCACGAACGCTTGGCTCGGCGCAAAGCTGGGGACTCCCGGCCTCAAGGTCGTCGAGGTGGATGCCGATTCGCTTTTATACGATATTGGTCACATTCCCACCGCCGTGCGCCTGAAATGGTACGAAGACCTCTCGGATCCGGTGTGGCGTGACCTTATCGGGCCAAAGGAATTCGAGGAACTCATGGGCCGCCTGGACATCTCCCGGGAAGACACGGTGGTGTTCTACGGCGACCACGCCAACCTGTGGGCCGTGTACGCGCTGTGGGTCTTCGAGCTTTTCGGCCACCCGGATGTGCGGATCCTGGACGGCGGGCGAGACGCCTGGATGCAAGAGGAACGCGAGATTTCCTATGCCGTCGATGAGGTTTCGCCGCGCCCCGTCTACTCAGTTCCCTCCCACCGAAACGACCACACCCACCGCATCTTCGTCGACGAGCTGCGCACGAAGTTCGACGGCACCCAGGTGATCGACCTGCGCAACGCCGAGGAGTACACCGGCGAGGTAACCCTGCCCGGCTACCCGATCCGCCGCAACGGGCACGTGCCGGGAGCCAAGAACCTGCGCGCCGACTCCTCGCTGCTGGCCAACTCGCGCTTCCGCCCCGCCGAGGCCATCGAGGCCATCCATGCCGAACTGGAGCTAGACCCCCACCGCGAGACCGTTGTTTATTGCAACAACGGCGCCCGGGCCGCACTCGAGTGGTTCGTGCTGCGCTTCCTCCTGGGGTGGGAAAACGTGCGGGTTTACGATGGCTCGTGGATCGAATGGGGAAACATGATGCGCGTGCCCATCGAACGTGCCTAACAGGGGCGTGTAGCCTCATTAACTAACACCTAACTAATAACCCGAAAGGATTGCCCGTGACTTCCAGCTCCGCCGCTGACTTGACGAAGGTACTGATCGCCAACCGTGGCGAGATCGCAGTGCGCGTCATCCGGGCTGCGCGCGACGAGGGCATCACTACCGTTGCCGTGTACGCCGATCCGGATGCAGAGGCACCCTTCGTGCGCATGGCTGATGAAGCACTGGCTCTCGGCGGCCAGACCTCGGCTGAGACCTACCTGGACATCGAGAAGATCATCGGTGCCGCGCGTAAGTCCGGCGCCGATGCGATCCACCCTGGATACGGATTCCTGTCGGAGAACGCGGACTTCGCCCAGGCCGTCGTGGATGCGGGTCTGAACTGGATCGGCCCACCACCAGAGGCTATTCGCAAGCTCGGCGATAAGGTCACTGCCCGAAACATCGCTCTTAGTGTTGACGCCCCTATGACTCCGGGCACTAAGGAACCAGTCGCGGATGCCGCAGAGGTCACCGCCTTTGCGGAGCGCCACGGACTTCCGATCGCCATTAAGGCCGCCTTCGGCGGCGGTGGGCGTGGCATGAAGGTCGCCTACACGATGGACGAGATCCCGGATCTCTTTGAATCCGCAACCCGCGAGGCCATCACCGCCTTCGGCCGCGGCGAGTGCTTCGTGGAGCGCTACCTGGACCGCGCCCGCCACGTCGAGGCGCAGGTCGTGGCCGATAAGCACGGCAACGTTGTGGTCGCCTCCACCCGCGATTGCTCCGCCCAGCGGCGCTTCCAGAAGCTCATCGAGGAGGCCCCCGCGCCGTTCTTGAGCGAAGAGCAGAACGAGCGCATCTACTCCTCCGCCAAGGCCATCTGCCGCGAGGCCGGCTACTACGGCGCGGGCACGGTGGAGTACCTGGTGGGCTCCGACGGGCTGATCAGCTTCCTGGAGGTCAACACCCGCCTGCAGGTGGAGCACCCCGTCACCGAGCAGGTCACCGGCTGGGACCTGGTGCGCGAGCAGTTCCGCATCGCTCGCGGCGAGGAGCTATCTCGCACCGAGGATCCGGAAATTGTCGGCCACTCCATCGAGTTCCGCATCAACGGCGAGGACCCGACGAACAACTTCATGCCGGCCCCGGGCCGCATCCAGACCTACCGCGAGCCCGCCGGCCCCGGCGTGCGCATGGACTCCGGCATCGAAACCGGCGCGGTGGTCGGCGGACAGTTCGACTCCATGCTGGCCAAGCTCATCGTCACCGGCACCAACCGCACCGAGGCGATCCAACGTTCCCTCCGGGCGCTGGAAGAGTACGAGGTCGAGGGCATCCCGACCGTGATCCCCTTCCACCAGGCCGCACTGACCGACCCGGCCTTCGTCGCCGAGGACGGCAACTACCGCGTGTACACCCGGTGGATCGAAGAGGAATGGGACAACCAGCTGCCCGCTTACGAGGAGCCGCTCGCGCCCGCCGCCGAGGGCGAGCTGCCGAAGGAGAAGCTGGTCGTGGAGGTCGACGGGCGCCGCGTGGAGGTGCTGGTACCGGGCGAGATCCTGGCGGGTCGTGGCTCGGTGAGCCGCGCTAAGAAGCGCCGCGCGAATGCCGCGGACATCGCCATCACTGGCGACACGGTGGCCGCCCCGATGCAGGGCACCGTGATCAAGGTGGAGGTTGCGGAAGGCGACGAAGTGGCCGAGGGCGACGTTCTGCTGGTCCTTGAGGCAATGAAGATGGAGAACGCCGTCAAGGCGCACAAGTCCGGCGTAGTGCAGTCCTTGAGCGTCGGAGGTGGCGATGGCGTCACAAAGAATCAGGCACTTATGGAGCTGAAGGACGACAGCTCTACTGATAACGAATAGACGAGACAGGAAACTCACCCTCATGACTGAAACCACCACCGAGCAGGCCAACAGCTTCGAAAGGAAGACGCCGAAGGGCATGATCTTCCTCGGCCTTGGGCTGCTGATCGTCGCCGTGATCACCGCTATCGTTTCGCTGGTGGGTGTGAAGGACTTCGGCAAGAGCTACGACGTTAAAGCCGGCAAGGAGTACTACCTACTGGCCGATGAGGACGCTCTGACCGCGAAGGAATGCGCCCTAGTCGACAGCGAGGGCAAGCAGCTCGTCGACCGCATCGAGGCCGCGGATCTGAAGTTCAGCCAGGATGACCTGGAGATCTCCGACGTCTCCCTGCCGCTGACGAAGAACAAGGGCGTGTACACCTCCATCAAGTTCACCGAAGACATCGAGGGCGCCGAGTACACCTGCGACCAGGGCAACATCTACATCTCCAAATACTCCTCTGGCACCCTGCAGGCACTGCGGTGGGTGACGATGCTGTGCGGCGCTGCGGGCGTAGCCATCCTGATTCTGGCGGCGTTTGCGAACCAGCGTAAGCGGGTCGCTGATGATGCTGACGACACAGCGGATGCCGACGCTGAGGATACCGAGGACACAGCGGATGCCGACGCTGAGGATACAAAGGACGCAGAAGACTGAGTGGTAGAAAACCTTACGAACCAGCTGACCGGGACCTTGGCTAAGTGGAAAAGCTCCAAGAGGGGCTACGTATTGGCGCTTGACCAGGGGACCACGTCTACCCGCTGCATCATTTTTGACGCACACGGCAAGATCATCAGCTCCAGCCACATGGAGCACCAGCAGATCTTCCCCCGCCCCGGCTGGGTGGAGCACGACCCGGAGGAGATCCGGCGCAACACCCGGCGCGTGATGGCGGACGCGGCGGCTTCCCACGACATTCCGATAGAAGAGTTCGCCGCGGTGGGTATCACCAACCAGCGCGAAACCACCGTCGTGTGGGACCGCGCCACCGGCAAACCCATCTACAACGCCATCGTGTGGCAGGACACGCGCACCGACAAGATCGTGAGCTCCTTGAGCGAAGAGCAAAAGGCCATGATCTTCGAGCGCACCGGCCTGAACGCCTCTACCTACTTCGCCGGGCCGAAGATCCAGTGGATCCTGGACAACGTCGACGGCGCCCGCGAGAAGGCAGGGCGCGGAGAGCTGGCCTTCGGCACCATCGACTCGTGGCTGATCTGGGAACTCACCCGCCGCTCACTCAAGAAGTCCAAGGCGGGCCGCAGCGACCATGCCCGGCACGTCACGGACGTCACCAATGCCTCGCGCACCATGCTGATGGATCTGCGGACGCAGAAGTGGGATCCGGAGCTGTGCGAGCTGTTCGGCGTGCCGGAATCTATGCTGCCGGAGATCGTCAGCTCCTCCGAGGTCGTCGGGAAGGTCCGCCGCAGTGGGCCGGTGCAGGGCGTGCCGATCGCGGGCATCCTGGGCGACCAGCAGGCCGCCGCCTTCGGCCAGGTGTGCTTCAACCAGGGCGAGGCGAAGAACACCTACGGCACTGGCAACTTCCTGCTGATGAATACCGGCACCGAGCCGCAGTGGTCCGAGCACGGGCTGATCACTACCGTCGCCTACCGGCTGGGCAACCAGCCCGCCGTGTACGCACTGGAGGGATCCATCGCCGTCACCGGCTCCCTGGTGCAGTGGTTGCGCGACAACCTGGGGTTCTTCGATACCGCGGACGACATCGAGCCGCTGGCCCGCAGCGTGGACGATAACGGCGGCTGCTACATCGTGCCGGCCTTCAGCGGACTGCTGGCGCCGCACTGGCGCCCCGAGGCTCGCGGCATCATCGCGGGGCTGACCCGCTACGTGACGAAGGCGCATATCGCCCGTGCCGCGCTGGAGGCCACGGCCTTCCAGACTCGCGAGGTGGTCGAGGCCATGAACGCGGACTCGCAGGTGGATCTGAAGAATCTGCGCGTCGACGGTGGCATGGTGGTCAATTCGCTGCTGATGCAGTTCCAGGCCGACCAGCTGGAGGTTCCGGTGACGGTGCCGGAGGTTTCGGAGACCACCGCCCTCGGAGCGGCCTACGCCGCCGGGCTGGCCGTGGGCTTCTACCGGGACCTCGACGAGCTGGTTTCCCTCTGGCAGGAGGAAAAGACCTACTTCCCCGAGGGGGATCCCGAGGAGCGCAAGATCGCCTACGACAAGTGGAAGCGCGCCGTGGAGCGGACGTTCAACTGGACCGAGGATTAGGCTCCGGGTGCTACCTTTAGAGGTATGAACGAACCGTCCCGCCGTGAAATCCGCATCTCCGATGTCGACCGTAGCGACGCTATCAGCGCGCTCGGTGAGCACTTCGCCGACGGTCGGCTCACCATGTCCGAATACGAGGAGCGCGTGCAGCAGGCCACCACGTCCCGCTCCGAGCGCGAGCTCGCGCAGTTATTCACCGACCTTCCACCGTTGGAGGCTTCGCGCGAGCTGGTTCCCTACTACTCCGCCCACGAGGTCGATCGCCAATACCGTAGCGGCCGGAACGTGCGCCTGGGCTTGTTGCTCAGCACCGTGATCGGCAGCAGCGCCCTTGCCATGCTCCTCAATGGCGTGTGGGCGAACTCCCCCATCCTTTTGCTAATGATCCCACTGGTCTTCGTGCTGCTCTACATCATGAAGGTCGGCCCTAGGGCCTGGTACGAGCCCAGCCCGGCACAGTTGGAGCGCCAGCGCTTCCGGGAACTGAAGATGCAGCAGCGCGCCCAGCAGGCGCAGTGGAAGTTCGAGCGCAAGCAGCGCACCCACCAGCTGACCAGCAGCGCGATGAAGTTCGCGCAGAAGCGCCTTAACGGAACTGGTCAATAACCCCGGCGAACAGGCGGATGCCGATGCCGAGGGCGCGCTCGTCGAACACGATGTCCGGCTGGTGCAGGTCGGGGCGCTCCCCCTTGCCGGTCCACGCGCCCAGGCGCGCCATGGAGCCCGGGACGTGCTCCAGGTACCAGCTGAAGTCCTCGCCGCCGGTGGATTGCGGGGCCTCCTTCAGCGCGTTCGGATCCACGTCCTTGACGGCCTGCGCGAGCGCGGCGGTGGAAACATCGTCGTTCATCACCGGCGGCACGCCCTTGGTGTAGCGCAGCTCGAGCTCGGCTCCGGTAGGTGCCACCAGGTGCTCTAGGAGTTCTCGCAGGGTTTCTTCGCCACGACGCCACACTCCAACCTCCGCGGTGCGGAACGTACCGAGCAGGCGGACCTCCTGCGGAATTGCGTTGAAGGTGGAGCCGCCGTTGATTGCGCCGAAGGTCAGCACCGTGCCGGTGCGTGGGTCCACGGTGCGGGACAGCAGGCCCGGCAGCTGCGAGGCGATGAGGCCTGCGGTGTACACCAGATCCGCCGCCAGGTGCGGACGGGAGGTGTGGCCGCCATGGCCGCGCAGGATGATCTCCACCACGTCGCTGGCGGAGGTGATCGCACCGGTGCGCACGCCGATCTCGCCGGTGCGCAGCTTCGGCTCGCAGTGGACGGCAAAGATGCGGGACACGCCATGAAGCGCTCCGGCTTCGATGACGTCCACCGCGCCGCCGTCCATGACTTCTTCGGCGGGCTGGAAGATAAAGCGAACCTGAACTCCCAGGGCATCCTCCCCGTGGGCGTCAACAAAATCGGCAAGGGCGACGGCCAGCCCCAGCACGATTGTGGTGTGGATGTCGTGACCGCAGGCGTGCATAACCCCCGGCACCTCGGAGGCGTAGTCGAGGCCTGTGACCTCTTGCAACGGCAGCGCGTCGATGTCACCGCGGAAGGCGATACGGGGCGCGCCGACAGGGCCGATGTCGGCGATCAGGCCCGTGGAAGGCAGGGCCACGGGCTGCAGCCCAGCGCGCTCGAGTTCGGCGGCGAGGAAGCGGGTGGTCTCCGTCTCCATGTGCGACAGCTCGGGGTTGCGGTGCAGGTGACGCCGCCAGTCGATGACCCGCTGTGCGTTGTCCCGCGTCCAGTTCTGCACGAACTGGGCGACGGAATGGGTGCTGCTTTCCTGCGCGCGTTCCTGTGTGCCGTCTTGCACTTGAATACTCACGTCCCTCTCACTTTTACTGACCTGTCTAGTCTAGCGCCTGCGGTATTCTTGGTTGGCATGACTGCTTCCCCAAATCCCTATGAACTGGCCGCAGAGGCTGCGGCGGCGCTGAAGGAGCGCACCGGCCTCGATTCCTATGACTGTGCCGTGGTGCTCGGCTCTGGGTGGCGCCCCGCCGCCGACGTGCTGTGCGAAGGCGCGGAAGACCTGCAGGAGTTCCCGATGTCGGAGCTGCCGGGCTTCCTTGCTCCCACCGCGCAGGGGCACGGCGGCACTGTGCGCAGCGCCCGCATCGGCAGCCGCAACGTGCTGGTGCTGTTGGGCCGCACCCACGCCTACGAGGGCCACGAGCTGTGGCGCACTGCCCATGCGGTCCGCACCGCCGCGGCCGCGGGCGTGCAGACGATCGTGCTGACCAACGCCGCGGGCGGCCTGACCGAGGGCATGACCGTCGGCGAGCCGGTGCTGATCGCCGATCACATTAACTTCACCGCCAAGACACCCCTGACGGGCGCGAACTTCGTGAACCTGGTGGATGCCTACAACCCCGAACTGCGCGCCAAGGTGCAAAAGCTACGCCCCGGCATGCGCGAGGCCGTGTACGCAATGATGCCTGGGCCGCAGTACGAAACCCCGGCGGAGATCCACATGCTGCGCACCCTGGGCGCAGGCCTGGTGGGCATGTCCACGGTCTACGAGACGATCGCCGCGCGTGAGGCGGACGTGGACGTGCTGGGGATCTCGCTGGTCACGAACCTGGCCGCAGGGGTTACCGGCGAGGCCCTGAACCACGAGGAGGTCCTGCAGGCGGGCAAGGAAGCTGCCAACGACATGGGCAAGCTGCTCGGCGAGCTGGTGAACAACCTATGAGCCAGTTGAAGTTCGGCACCGCCGGCCTACGCGCCAAAATCGGCCCCGGGCCAGACGAGATGAACGTCGGCACCGTCACCCGCGCCACGGCTGGTGTGGCTGCGTGGCTCAAGGAACGGAAGCGCCCCTTGCGCGCCGACGGGGTTTTTCGTGCGGCTGTGGGCTATGACGCCCGCTACGCCTCCCACGCCCTAGCCCGTGCGACGGCGGAAACCTTCGCCGGCGCAGGCTTCGACGTGACCCTCATCGCGGAACCCTCCCCCACCCCGGTGTTGGCGTGGCTGGTGCGCTCACGGCGCATGGACGTGGGCGTGCAGATCACCGCCTCGCACAATCCGGCGCAGGACAACGGCTACAAGCTGTACCTGGACGGCGGCTCTCAGCTGGTCTCCCCCGCCGACCGGCAGATCGAGGAGCACATTGCCGCCCAGCCAACTGACGCGGCGAAGATCCCCCGCTCCGAGGCGAAGTCTGTAGACCTGTCCGTGGTCTCCGGCTACGTCACCGAGCTGAGCACCCTGGTGGCCACCGGCCGCCAGGCGGAGCTGGCGCCGCGGCGGAAACTGAAGATCCTCTACACCCCCATGCACGGCGTGGGAGGCAATGCCCTGGAGTGGGCCTTGCGCGAAAACGGCTTCGGCAACGTGCACGCGGTGGCCTCGCAGCGCTGGCCGGACCCGACCTTCCCGACAGTGGACTTCCCCAACCCTGAGGAGCCGGGTGCCACCGACGCGCTGCTGGAAGAAGCCCGCGCCATCGATGCGGACCTGCTGATCGCCCTGGATCCGGATGCGGACCGCTGCATGCTGGGGCTTAAGCGCGCGGACGGCGATTATCACATGCTGCGCGGCGACGAGGCCGGCCCCTTGCTGGCGCGCCGGGTGTTGGCGGGCGTAGGGGCGTCCACAAAGAACAAGCATGTAGTAGCGACAACGGTGGTCAGCTCGCAGCTGCTGGGGCGCATGGCGCGCGCCGAGGGCTGGGACTACGTGGAGACGCTGACTGGGTTTAAGAACCTGGCGCGTGCTGCCCAAGGGCGGCCCGGCGAGCTGGCCTTTGCCTACGAGGAGGCGATCGGCACCGCACCCGCGCCGCACATCGTGGCGGATAAGGATGGCATTGCGACGGCGTTGATCGCGGCGGCGTGGGCGGCCGAGACGGATCTGGTCGCCGAGCTGGATGACATCGAGGCCACCTATGGCGTGTTCAGGACCGCGCAGGTCAGCGCCCGTTTCGACAGTGCGGAGCAAGCACAAGAGCTGATCGCGCGCTGGGCGGATAACCCTCCGGCGGAGCTCGCGGGTGCGGCCATGCAGGCCGGGCCGATCGAGGATTCCGCGGGCAACCGCACCGACGGCGTGCGTCTGGTGGGCACTGCCGGGGATATGGGACTGCGCGTGATCGCCCGCGCGTCCGGCACCGAGCCGAAGGCGAAGTTCTACCTGGAGGTCAGCGCGGAGCCAGGGGCGGATGGGCAGGCCGTGGAGGCGCTGCTGGAGCGCCTAAAGGTCGATGTTTCGGGGGCCGTATAGGCGGTCGCCGGCATCGCCTAGGCCGGGGACGATGTACGCCTCCTCGTTCAGGCTGGGGTCGATCGTGGCGGTGAAGAGCCTGCGCACGCTCACATTGGCCTCCACTAGCGCATCCACGCCCGGCTGGGCGGAGACCATGCACACACAGGTGATGTCGTTGGCGCCGCGATCCTCCAGCAGGCGGATGGCGTGCAGCAGCGAGCCGCCGGTGGCCAGCATCGGGTCTACCAGGAACACCGGCTGGTCGCTGAGGTCGTCCGGCAATGCTTCCAGGTAGGGCACCGGCTCGTGGGTGGTTTCGTCGCGGGCCATGCCGATGAATCCGACCTGCGCGTCGGGAATCATGGACAGCGCCGGGTCGATCATGCCCAGGCCTGCACGGATGACGGGCACGATGATCGGGGGCTTTTCCAGCCGCGTGCCCGTGGTGGTGGCGACGGGGGTTTCGAGCTCGAAGTGCTCTACCACCAGGTCCGCCGAGGCCTCGTAGATCAGCATGGCCCCCAGGTCGGACAAAGCAGCGCGGAACTGTGCGTTGTCGCTGTTCTTGTCGCGCATGATGCTGAGCCGGGAGGCGACGAGCGGATGATTAACCACCTGAATTTCCATGGTTCCCCACTCTAGTTGATCCGCAATTGAACTTTTTGCGCCGAGGCGGAGTCTAAAGAAGCTGCAGAGTGTTTTTGGGGAGGGTTTCATGCTTTCAGGGGATGCGTTAACGGCCGATTCGGAACTGGTGGGGCGGCTAAAGGGACGCACGCAGGATGTGAGTACGGCGCTGCAGGGAAAGGTCGCACCGCTGCACGGCGCCGTGGGTATGGTGGCGCCGTCGGCGCTCAAGGATTTTCTACGGGTGCTGTCGACGGCGCGGGACGCCCACGATGGGTTGCTGCGGGATGCGGAAAGTTACTTTAATGACGCCACGTTTGCCCTGGGGAGCGTTCAGCGCGGACTAGACGGGCACGAGGGCGAATATTCCCACGCCTTCAGCGGGTTGAGGGAGGTCTGAAGTGCTGGACATAGCGAGCCTCGTGGCCCCACTGGCCGCGGCGATCCCCTCGCCCTTTAGTCCGGGCCTCAGCGCCAGCGTCTCTGGGGTAAGGGGCCTGCAGGATCTGGGGAATCTGGCGGCCTCTGCCCTGCAGGGACGGGCGGGCGATAACGTCCACGGTTCCCTGGACTCGGTTGCCAAGGTCGTTTCCCAGGCCTTAGGTGCAGGCGACGCACTGGACAAGCTGGCGGGGCAGGCAGCCCAGGCCGTAGAGCGGGCAATCGGGGATTTGAGCGTCATCTTCGACGACTGCGTGCGGGAAGTCGGCCAGGCGGTGGCCACCAGCGGCTTGGCAGGCCCTCTGGGCTGGGCTAATGGCCTCGGCGCGGCGATGCCGGTGGTCGTGCGACACGTCGGGCGGGCGGAAGGTCGCGTGCACACTCTGGAGGAGGAGCTGCGCGGGCTGACCTTGGACGTGCAGCAGGTGGAGAAGGAGCAGATTCCTGAGCGGCTGCCTGCCAGGAATCCGGATACGGCAGAGGTTGCGGCGCCGGCGTCACCGGATAACAACAGCGCGCCGGGCGCACCAACGGACCAGGCACAAAAGGCCGTAGCCGCAGCGAAGACGGCCCTGGGAACTCCGTATCAGTGGGGCGGGACGGTGCCGGGCAAGGGGCTGGACTGCAGTGGTCTGGTGCAGTGGGCCTACCAGCAGGCCGGGGTGGATCTGCCGCGCACGGCGAGCGCGCAGGCGGTCGGACCGCAGATCCCGCGCGCGGAATTGCAGGCGGGGGATCTGGCGGTGTGGGACGGGCACGTGGCGATGATCGTCGACGGCGGGAACATGATTGAGGCCGGTGATCCGGTGCAGATCAACCCCATCAGGCAAGACAATATCGGAATGCCCTTCAAGGGTTTCTACCGGCCGACGGCGGCCTAAGTAAACAGGCAAAGGACTTAGAGGAGAAAAAACATGCCACTCATCAACGGACGATCCCACGGCAGCGGGTTGGCTCGCATCGTGAGCACTCCTCCACCTCGGGAGTATCTGGCTGCGCAGTTCCTGGGCGAAATGCCGGAAACCGTGCCCGCGGTACTGACGGCGGAGCTGCGCAACCGGCGGGCCGACCAGACGCAGGACTAAACACCGACGTAACCAGACCGACCTAGTAGAATGCCTAGCCATGGCAGCAGATAATGGCTTGAGGACATTCGGCAACGGCATCGTCGCCGTGGAGTTAGAGATCACCAGCGGCACCTGGTACACCCTGTGGGCCCCGAACTGGCTGGTCAAGGGTGAGCGCTGGCAGGGCTTCCTGGGCGATGACGACGATCTTTTCGTCTTCGACTCCCCCGCCAAGCTCCTGGCTTTCCTCGAGGACGGCGGCCGCAACGAACTGGCCGAGCACCCCAAGTGGGCGCAGTTCAAGTCCGACTTGGTCACCAATGTGGTGCCCACCCGCACCGGCAAGATCAGCCTGGTCGAGGTGCCTCGCAAGCTGGCTCAGCGCCCGGGCTATGAATCCACCTCCGCGGTCGCCCGCGGTTTCGATCTGCTGCGCTCCATGGGCAATGTCCTGGGGCTGAAGAGCGTGAACAACTGGTTCCACTCCTACTCCATCCTGGATAACGTGCGCCGCGGGCCGGACCACTACCAGTCGCAGAACGGCCTGGAAGAGTGGTCGGGGGTTGGCCGCACCGTGCTGGATCGGTGGAAGGGCATGCTCGATGACGTCGAAGTGTACCTGACCGAGCCTGAGGTCGACGAAGCGAAGGTGGAGGACGCGCAGAAGCGCATCGACGAGGCTCAGGAGGCCCGCGAGAAGCGCCAGGAGGAAAAGGAAGCCGAGGCGGCGGCTGCGGCCACGGCCACCGAGGGCAAGGACGTCGACCCTTATGACAAGACCATCTGGGCCGACGCCGGCATCGATCCGATCCGTATCAGCCTGAACGGCCAGTACGTCTACACTCTGCGCTGCTACGTCGGCGACAAGCCGCGCTTCCTCGGCCGCCACGGGGAGATCAACACCTTCCCGAACTCTCGTGCCCTCGTGCGCTGGATTATTGACGCCCACGATCACGACCTCGAAGAGCTGGATACTTGGGGCGACCTAGTCAGCGCCGCCAACGCCGGCGAGCTGGAGGTCACGGTGCACGACTCGAACCAGTACTCCTTCGCTGGCCTGCACGACGACATTTCGGAATCCCTCGACGCCGTGGATACCGACCAGCTGGGTCGCGCCTACGAGCTGCTGGCGGACGCCGCGGACTGGGCGGGCGACGACGGCGTGAACAAGATCCTGCTGAGCTACCCGAAGCTGCAGAACTACCTGGCTTACATGCTGGGTTCCCCGTCGGACGCACAGCCATCCGCCCCCTTCGACGAGGAGGCAAAGGGCTGGAAGGCACTGGAGGAAGGCCTGGTTAAGCGCTTTACGCGCTTTTAGAAATTAGATGGCTGGCCCGGCCAGCCCCAGGGCATCTTCGCCTGGCTGTTGTATTTGAAAAGCGCAAATACACCAAGAGAGACGGCCGCCAACGAAAGGGCGATTGCAAAATAAACGCCGATTTCTGCACTCCCTCGGAACACCTCCTCGAAAACCAGGCCTTCTTCCCGCAGTCGAGCGCCCTCTTCCCTCTCCATGGCCTTCAATGCTCGCTGGATCTTCATGATCGACCAGATCGCCCAGCCTAGAACCACCAGACCCGCGCCAATAAACATGGAAAAGGCCACACGCGGCTTCACCGCCTGCCACAACATGACGGCACCCACAATCAGGAGCGACAGGGCTGTGACATTGGCTGGTACGCCGACTCCGGCACTGCTGAACTTCGAATCAACAACGTCAGCACCCTCCGGAGCACCTGTGACGACAACCCTGCCCCAGCCGTTCACATTCAGCCTCATAATTCCTTCATCGTAGTTAAACCTCAGCTCCGTCCATCCGAGAAAGCTCGCAGTGAATATAAGCAGGGCTAAAGCTGTAGCACCGCCGGAGACGAGCAGCATCCATGTGCCGGGGCGGGAGCCATACGACGGGTTTGGTTGCGGACGGTAGCTGTATCCAAACTGAGGGTTTCCACCCATCGCGCCGTAGGGATTGGGGTTATTCATGGATCAATCACTTCCGGTCATTCAAGGGCAGCTACTAACAAAAGAGCTCGTCTGGGCTTACCATGACGAGCTCTCTTGCGATGTAGAAAGGTTCTTACTGCCCCGGCTGGTTAAACGGGTTCTGGTTGCCCGGCTGGCCAGGCTGATTCTGCGGTCCTGGCTGCCCGAACTGGTTTGGCTGGTTCTGTGGCTGACCAAATTGCGGCTGCTGGTTCGGCTGGTTCTGTGGCTGGCCGAACTGGCCCTGCGGGTTACCCGGCTGGCCGAACTGGTTCGGCTGGTTGTTCCCCGGAACGTTCAGCTGCTGGCCGAACTTCACGATCGCCAGCACGCCGAGCGCGATGATCGCCAAGGCGATGATGATTGCCAGGAAGACCGCGAACTTCGGACCACCGTTTAGGGAAATATCAGAGGCAAACCCGTAATCACTGTTGGTGGACTGAACTGCGTCCAGCTCGTCCTTTGCTTCCTTGTAGGGGCCGTTGAAATCAACGATTGTCCAGATGGCCCAGATCAGATGCACTGCACCACCGGCGATGCCGAGGTAGACGGCCACGCGCGGCTGGATCTTCAGCCACAGCATGACGGCCGCGGCGATCAGCAGGCCCAAGGTCAAAAGCATGAAGAGCACGCCCAGGCCGGTGCTACCGAAATCCTCGGCGAAATCCTTCTTGTCGGCGTTGTCACTCACCGAGAGCATGCCCCAGCCGTTTACTCCAGCGGTGTACTTATCTTCACCAATTTTAGTCGTTAAGCCAACCCACTTGAAGAAGCTGAAGAACAGCACCAGCAGCGCTGCGATGCCTGCTACGCCTGCGGCCAGCTGGTTCCACGCGAAGGACTGTAGCCCCTGCTTCCCTGGCTGACCCGGCTGGTTCGGCTGGCGAGGCTGGCCAAACTGGTTTGGTTGGTTCTGCTGACCGAACTGGTTCTGCGGCTGCGGCTGGTTCGGCTGCTGCGAGTACGGATTCTGGCCACCTGGGTTCGATCCCGGCTGGCCATAAGGGTTCTGGTTGCTCATGGCGAATGCTCTCAATCTTTTCTGCGAATTCTTCTGCGAATAATTCCTGTGTAGGATCCGCCTAATTATTACAGCTTGTTATTGATTCAGCGACCGGAATGGCATTATCGATCAACTACGAAGAATTGGTCGAACTTTACGTTACTGGCCACCTCGCCGTGTTCGTAGACCTTTAGGTCTCTTTGGTTGATCTCGATGCGCGTTCCACCCCCGACCGGCACACTATAGCTGCCACGGCTCGGGTCTGCGTAGGACATGTCCACGTCCTTCTCGATCGAATGGCCACCGACATAGCTTCGGTAGTAATAGTCGCCGTGCTCCCCGACCTTGCACACCACGACATAATCGCCGTCGCCATAGGCTGCGTACAGCCACTGGTCGTCGGCGTTGCAGTGCGCGGGGCTGCCCTCCCAGCCGTAGCTGCTCAACCTATATTCTGGGCTGGAAGATCCATTGCCTCGCGGCTCCTCCGGGGTTGGCTCTTCCTCCGGGGTATCCGAGGTTGGCTCCGCTTCGCTGGTCTTGGTTTTTTGGCGCTTGGACGCCACCGTCTCCGCCGCTACCGGCGATTCCTCACCGTCACTGCCGTCCTTCCCCATAACTGCCGTGGCCGTCAGCACACCGGCGACCAGCAGCGCCACCACGGAGATTGCGACGATGGAATACACCCAGGGAGAGGTCTTATTCTGTGGCGGCTGCGGAACCTGCTGCGCAGGATAGTTGGGGTTCCAGTTACTCCAGTTGTTATTACTCATGCGGTGTTCCGACCCCTAGCGGTCGAGAATATTCATGTTCAGCAGCTTCGGCCCGTCATTGCCCACGCCGAAGAACAGTATGCCCTTCAGTATTCCGTTGTTGTCCTCCACGGAGACGAGGTAGAAGTCCTCGTAGCGGTCAACGCTCTCCTCGGTCAGGACAAACCGGGCGAAATCGTTGCTCTTCGTGACTTCTCTGGGCTGGGGAGCGAGGGCGTCAAACTCCTTATTCATGCCCTCGTATCCGCCATCGTCCAGGTCGAAGTAATCCGAGGCATCGGACATGAATTCCTTGCCAACGTGATCGTCCATCCACATCTGGGTCTCGCCCTTCTTGCGCAGATCCAGAAACTCCTGGGAAAGGTTCTTCACATCTCGCGCATCGCTGAAGAACCAGCTCACACCCTTGTAAGCCCCGAACAGAACCAGGACTGCGAGGAGGGGAACAACAGCTGCCACGGTCAGCGCCACCTTCGAGGAGCGGGCGAACTCGCGCTTCAGTTTGGACGGCTGCTTAGGTTGCTGCGGTTGCTGTGGTTGTTGCGGCTGTCCGGGCTGCTGGAACTGCTGGGAAATGGGCTGTGCCTGCGATTGCTGCTGTTGTGGCTGCTGCCCCTGCGCCGGCACCTGTAGCTCGCTTAAGTCACGCAGCGCGGCAATGTCGATCTCGGGGGCGCTCGGATCATCCAGGCGGGCATCGTACATGCCGCGCTTCGTCGGATCCGCAATCACCTGACGCGCTACCTGCAGCTCGTCCTCCCCGCCCGGGTTGGAAGTGTTGCCCGTGCTCAGACGCTTATCGATGTCCTCAGCGATGCCCTGAGTACTTGTGCTCCGGTCAATCCCAAGCGACTCGTACAGGTTGTAATGCGCCACGGCTTAGGTCAACTCCCATCCTTAGAACGTCGTTATACAGGCATTTAGCTTAACTTAAATCCCGCAGCTCGTGGTTGAGAGAATCCAATTCGCCCCCGCCGGCCATCTCCAGCGTCAGCTGCTCCAGAGTGACCTCGGAATAATCCGCATCCAGAGTCTGCTCGCCCATGTTCAGCAGCACAAAGTGACTGCCTACCAGATAGGCATGGTGGGGGTTATGGGTAATCAGTACCACGCCTACCCCACCTTCGGCGGCGGACTTGATGAAGCGCAGCACCATGCCGGATTGTTTGACGCCCAACGCTGCGGTTGGCTCGTCCAGAATGATCACTCGCGCGCCGAAGTACACAGCCCGCGCAATGGCCACGACCTGCCTCTGGCCACCGGAAAGGTTGGCGATGGGCACCTCGACATCGTCCAGGTGCACTCCCATCTTCTCCAACTCTTCGGCCGCGATGCGGCGCATCTCATCGGCACGCAACAAGCCGAAGCGCCCGGTGAGCTCTTGACCCAAGAAGAAATTGCGCCACACGGACATCTGCCCGACCACGGCCAAATCCTGGTAGACGGTGGCGATGCCCTTATCCAGGGCATCCTTCGGGCCGTTGAAATTGACCTCCTCGCCGTCGACCAAAACCTCGCCACTGGTGTGCTTGTGGCGGCCGGCGAGGATCTTGATGAGGGTGGACTTGCCCGCGCCGTTGTCACCCAGAATGCAGGTCACCTTGCCGGGGTAGATATCCAGGTTAATGTCCTTCAGCACGTGGACATCACCATAGTCCTTGTCCACATTCCGGAGGCTGATAATCGGGGTGGCGTCATTAGAAGAAGACATTTAGCTGCGACCTCCCGAAGTGAACCTGGAGACAGAGTTGTTGGTGAGCACCGCAAACAGCAGCATTGCCCCCAGGAAGAACTTGAACCAATCCGGGTTCCAACCTGCGTAGACGATGCCCTGATTCGTCATGCCGAAGATCAGCGCGCCGATGGCCGTACCGATGGCGGTGCCGCGCCCACCCGTGAGGGCACAGCCGCCAATGACCGCGGCGATGATGTAGAGGAACTCGTTGCCCACACCCTGGCCGGCCTGGATCGAATCGAAGGCGAAGAGGTTGTGCATGCCCACGAACCAGGCGGCGAAGCCGACGAACATAAACAGGATCACCTTCACTCGGCGGACGGGCACGCCGGTGGCACGGGCGGCTTCGGCATCGCCGCCGACGGCGAAGATCCAGTTGCCGAAGCGCGTCTTGAACAGCAGCACGCTGGCCAGGGCCACAAAGAGGAGCCACCAGAAGACGATGGTCTTGACCTCCACACCGAAGATGTTGATCGAGGAGGCGAAGACGGCCTTGGCGGATTCGAAACCCTCCATGTCGGCGATCGACGGGGTGGCGACCTGGCCGGTGACCAGCTTCGTGACGGCCAGGTTGATGCCCTGCAGCATCAGGAACGCGGCCAGGGTGATCAGGAACGACGGGATGCCCGTGCGCATCACCATCATTCCGTTGAAGGCGCCGATGGCCAGGGCGATCAGCAGGGAGAGGAATACGCCCACCCAGGAGTTCAGCCAGAAGTTGTAGTTCAGCATCGTGGCGGCCAGGGCGGCGGTGGTGACGGCCACGCCGGAGGACAGGTCGAACTCGTCGCCGATCATCAGCAGGCCAACGGCTAAGGAAATAATGCCCATCGTAGAGCTGGCGTACAGCACAGTGGAGAACGCATCGAGGGAGCGGAACGACGGCGCGACGATCATGAACAGCGCGAAGATCAGAACCGCGCCGAGCACCGAGGTGAACTCGGGGCGCTTGAGCATACTCATCGCTTTCATCGCAGTCCTTCCTTGGCCGCGTCCGCGATGGTGCCCACATTGGACTTATCCACGAATGACGGTCCGGTGAGGACCGGCTGGCCGCCACCCACGGTGGAGCCATTGCGCTTGGCCAGCCAGAGCGCGTCGATGGCCATGTAACCCTGCAGGTAAGGCTGCTGGTCCACGGCCCACTCAATGGTGCCCTTCTTGATAGCGGCGACGAGCTCCGCGTTGGTGTCGAAGGTAGAGATCTTCGCCTTGGAGCCGGCCTGCTCCTTGGCCTGGACAGCGGTCAGCGCGACGGGCGCGACCAGTCCCATGACCCAATCAATATCCCTCTGCTGCGCCAGCTTGGCCTGCACGGTGGACTGCACGCTGGTCAGATCCATGCCGTTGACGTAGAGGTTTTCCACGGAACCCCCACCGAGACCCTTCTTGATGCCCGCGCAGCGGGACTCCTGGCTGGGATTGCCCTGCTCGTGGATCACGCACAGCACCTTTTTGGCGCCGTCCTTGGCCAGGCGCTCGCCGGCACGCTCGCCGGCGACGGATTCGTCCTGGCCGAAGAAGGCGCTGACGTCGTACTTCTTGTAGTGCTCCATGCCGGAGTTCAGGCCGACCACGGGAATGTCCGCCTTCGCCGCTCGCTTCGCCACCGGCCCCAGGGCCTCCGGGGTGGGCATGGTCAGCGCCAGGCCGTCGACGTTGGAATCGATGGCATTCTGCACCAGGTTCGCCTGGTCAGGTGCCTGCGGGGACGAACTGTAGCGGAGCTCCAGGTTGTTCTTCTTGGCGGCATCCTCCGCGCCCGCGCGGACGAGATCCCAGAAGGTATCGCCCGGCGCGCCGTGGCTCACCATCGCCACGGTGTAGCGCGGGGTATCCACTCCCCCGCCGCCGTCGCCGGACGCGCCACCGCGTGGCCGACCGCCGGTCTCCGAACACGCGGCAAGTGCCGCGCCAGTGCACATAACCACCAGCATCGCCACCACACGGCGGAGGTTGAACTTGTTTCCCCAAGAATTCGCCATGCAGAGCATTTTGCCAGTTCACAGGGGCAAAGCCCAACCCTAAGCGGGCAAACTTAAAGCATTCAGATGCGTCTAGCTGGAGGTTTGGCCGTCCGCTTCCCCGTCGCTTGCGTCATCGTCCAGGCTGAGGCCCAGCTCCTCCAGCTCGGCCTTGAGGTTCTCCATGGAAAGCTCAATATCCTGCTGGCCCGCGCCCGCTGCAGCACCAGCGCCGTGCGGCTGGCCGTGGCCGTGCAGGCGCTGCATGCCGTTGGAAAACTCGGTGCCCTCCGCGTCGCCTGCGTCCAGAGCCTCGTCCGGCAGGCTGTTGCCGACCTCGGCGTAGGCCGGGTAGATCACGTTACGCTCGAGGTCCTCGCGCAGCCCCTCGTCGCAGTACGCCACCTGCAGTGCGTTGCTCGTAAGCTCCAGCAGCTGCCACAGCTCCAGGTCGCAGTGCTCGGCCAGCAGCTCGAACTCGCGGGACATCGTGGTGCCGGAAACCAGGCGGTTATCCGTGTTCACGGTGCAGAAGAAGCCCATCTCGTACAGCAGCCCAAACGGGTGTTCCGCCACATCGTCGCAGATACCCGTCTGCGTATTAGAGGTCGGGCAGATCTCCAGGGCAATGCGCTGGTCGCGCATGAAGCGGGCGACAGGACCCAGCTCAATGCCGCTCATGGTGGCATTAAAGTCCTCGTACACGCGCACGCCGTGGCCGATACGTCGGGCGCCCTGCGCTAGGGCGTCACGAAGAGAGTCCACACCGGCGGCCTCACCAGCGTGAATGGTGAAGGGAACGAGGTTCTTACGCAGCAGGTCGAACGCAGCGGCATGCTTCGACGGAGGGAAGCCATCCTCGGCGCCGGCGATGTCAAAGCCCACCACGTAACCTTCGCCCGGGGTGTGCTCGCCATAGTTGTCCACCGTGAGCTGAGCGATCTCCTCGGAGCGGTCCGCGTGGCGCATGGCGCACAGGATCAGGCGCACGTGGATGCGACCGCCGCGCTCGGCGACCAGGCGCTCGCCCTCCTTCACCCCCTGCACCGTGGCCTCGACGACCTGTTGCAGGGAAAGACCATCGGCCTGGTGCTGCTCGGGGGCATAGCGCAGCTCGGCGTAGCAGACGTTGTCGGCGGCCAGGTCCTCGACGGCCTCGCGGGTGATGCGCACCAGCCCCTCGGCGGTCTGCATGACGGCGGTGGTGTGGTCGAAGGTGGTGAGGTAGGTCGGCAGGTCACCGGAGTTCGCCGCCTCGTAGAACCACTTCTCCAGCTCCGCCGGGTCGGTGGTGGGCAACTCGTAACCGATCTTCTCGGCGAGCTCGACCAGGGTGGCGGGGCGCACGCCGCCGTCCAGGTGGTCGTGGAGCTCTACTTTGGGAAGGGACGCGATGATGTCAGAGTCAATCATGTCTAAAGATCCTAGCTGCATCCGCGTCCCACGCTCGCAGCTGGCCGCTAGCGCTTGAAGATCTTGGTGACCAATCCGCCGACGACCACGCCCGCGGCTGCGCCGACGCCGAGCAGGCCGGCGCGGTTGGTATCGGTGCTACCTGCACGCACCTCCTGGCGCACGCGAATGACGGCGGCCGGCGGCGCATCCGGGCGCAAGTTAGCCAGGGATTCCGGCGTGGTCGCAGCCCACGCGGAGCAGTACAGCAGGATGCGCCAGATGAAGTACATCAGCACCATCACACCGATCACCGGGCCGAAGGCGGCGCCGGCGGGGTTGGACAGCGCATTGGAGAAGAACACGGTAGCGAACTGCTTGAAAACCTCGAACAGGATCGCGCCGATGATAGCGGCCTTCACTGCGGACTTGCGGGGCACCTTAGTACGCGGCAGGTAGAGGATCATCCAGAAGAACACGCAGAAGTTGGCGATTAGTGCCACCAGCAGAGCCACCGCGAAGGTGATGTAGCGAATGCCTGGCACGTGGGCCAGCCCAACTGCATCCAGTAGCTGGGTGGTCAGTCCGGAGTTACCGATGGTGGTGACGGCAAAGGCGACAATCAGGGAGACCAACAGGCCGACCAGGCCGATCAGGTCCTTGATCTTGCCAGATACGAATCCGGCAGGCTTGCCGTCGACCTTCCACATTTCAGAAACGCCCAGCCGCAGGTGGGCCATCCAGCCCAGTCCGGTCCACAGGGCCAGCAGTAGACCGATGGAGAAAACGGACTTCCTCTGTTCGATGGACTGCTCGATGATGGTCTGCAGCACCTCGCCCATGTTGCCGTCGCCCATGTTGGCAACCTTGTCCATGACGTCGTTCAGCAACCTCTCGTTGCCCGCCAGGATCATGGCCATAACGGCCAAGGTCAGCATCATCAGCGGGAAGATCGTCATCACCGAGAAGTAGGTGATGCCGGCGGCAAACTGGTTGCCGCCCTGCTCGGTGTAGCGATCCTGCATCCGTAGCACGTGGTCCAGCCATGGCCACTTGTCACGGTACTTATCCAGCGGGCCTGGATCGTCCTTGCGGGATCGCTCCACGCCGTAGTTATCCAGCTTGTTTTTATCAGGATCAGTGGTCGCCAAGGGGACGGCCCTTCCTTCCGGTCGTCTCGTCTTGAAAGTTCTTCACATTAGTAAAGCACGGCCGGGGCCGCCGTGCTTTACTGTTTCGCGTTAGTTGTTCCGCGTTATTGCTTCGCTATTGCTTTACTTCCGCCAGGAAGCCCACGCGCTCGTAGACCTGTTCGATGGTCTTCGCCGCGATCTCGCGGGCGCGGTCCGCACCATTTGCGAGGATGCGGTTCAGCTCGGCGGGGTCGGCCATGTACTCGTCGTAGCGCTGGCGCAGCGGGGTGCAAAACGCCTCCAGCACCTCGGCCGTGTCCTTCTTCAGGTCGCCATAGCCAGAGCCGGCCTTCTGGTAGCCCTCCACCAGTTCGTCGATGCTCTTATCCCCCAGTGCGGACTGGATGACCAGCAGGTTCGATACGCCCGGCTTGTTTTCCTTGTCGTAGCGGATCTCACCATCGTTATCGGTTACTGCCGAGCGGATGCGCTTGGCGGAGACCTTCGGGTCGTCCAGCAGGTTAATCAGCCCCTTGGGGTTGTCCGTGGACTTCGACATCTTGGCCGTCGGGTTCTGCAGGTCGTAGATCTTGGCCGCACCCTCGGGGATGAAGCCCTCGGGCACCACGAAGGTCTTCTTGTAGCGGGAGTTGAAGCGCTCCGCCAGGTTGCGGGTGAGCTCCAGGTGCTGGCGCTGGTCTTCACCGACCGGCACCAGGTGCGGGCGGTACAGCAGAATGTCCGCGGCCATGAGCATCGGGTAGGCGTACAGCCCGGAGGTGGTATTGTCACCGCCCTGTTTGGCGGACTTGTCCTTAAACTGCGTCATGCGGCGCGCCTCACCGTCGCCGGTGATGCACATCAGCACCCATGCCAGCTGCGCATGCTCCGGCACGTGGGACTGCACATACAGGGTGGAGCGCTCCGGGTCGATGCCCAGCGCCAGCAGCTGTGCCACACCCGCGAGGGTGCGCTTGCGCAGATCCTTGGGGCTGTAGCCGGGCACGGTGATGGCGTGCTGGTCGGGGATGAAGTAAAAGGTCTCGTAGTCTTCCTGCAGCTGGATAAACTGCTTGACTGCTCCCAAGTAGTTGCCCAGGTGGTAGGAATCGCTGGTCGGCTGCAAGCCGGAGACGACGCGCTGTTTCTTCGCAGGTTGGTTCATGTTATGTAACCTTACTCGTCGCTGTTGCGGGGTTCTTCGGGTGGGTTTTGTGACGCCTGCTCGTCCCCGTATTCGTACTCTCCCCGATCGACCAGTTCGAACCGGTTTTTCCGCTTGCGCTTCTTCTGCTTGGACTTGTCCTTAGGTGCCTTCGGGGCGCCAACACTGCGCCGGCGCATCTCGCGGCGCTGCACCCCGGCCTTGTTGAGAGCCCACATGGTCAGCCGCCCAGCGGGGTCGCGGACGTACTCGCGCTCCTGGTATTCGAAGACTGGCAGGGAAATGCGGTAGAAGATCGCCAGCAGGCGCAGTCCGAAAGCAAAGATCAGGCAAATGACGATGACCAGCTGGCTGCCGATAGTCTCGTCCAGGTTGAAGTGCAGCATGCCCATATACATCACCGCCACGAGGATGGCGATGGAAGCGTAGAGTTCCTCGCTGAACACCAGCGGCACCCGGTCGCATAAAACGTCGCGCAGCACGCCGCCAAACACGCCCGTCACTACGGAGGAGACGATGACAATCAGGGGGTTGTACCCCAGCTCGAGCGCCACCTGCGCACCTAGTAGGGCGAAGGTGGAAAGGCCGACCGCGTCAAGCACCAGAAAGACGGTGCGAAAGTAGTCCATCAAGAAGCTGGCCAGCACTGTCACCAGCGCGGCGCCCAGCACGATGGCTAGGAAGATCGGCTCGTCCACCCAACGCAGCGGGTAGTGGCCGAACAGCAGGTCACGCACCGTGCCGCCGCCGAAGGCGGTTACGGAGGCGATGAGCATGACGCCGAACATGTCCATCCGCTGACGTCCCGCAGCCAACGCCGCCGTCATTGATTCGGCGGTAAGCCCCAGAACGTAGAGGACGGTCAGCATGCGTACTCCACCAGCACCGGCGAGTGGTCGGACCAGCGCTGGTCGTAGGCCGCGGCCTTATCCACCCAGACATTGTTGGCGGTCAGTGCGCGTTCCAGCATGCCGCGGGTGACCACCTGTAAGTCGATGCGCCAGCCCGCGTCAGTATCGAAGGCCTGGCCGCGATAGGTCCACCAGGAGTAAGGCCCAGCCTGGTCGGGCAGCACCCGGCGCATCACGTCGAAGTACTGCGGCTCCTCCGCCGCGCCGGCGGCCAGGCGGGCGCTGGCGAGGTCCCCCGGCGCGTAGTCCACTGTCCCGAAGAAGTCCCCGGCCACCCCTGCGGGGTTACCGTTGCGGCCGGAATCTTCGGCGTCCGCCACCTGGGTGGCATCGTCCGGGAAGGTGCCCAGCAGGGAATCCATGAATGCCCGCTCGTCGGGCAGGAAGCCGGACTTCTTGCGGTTGGTCTTCCAATTCTTCAGGTCCTCGCGGCGGTGGCAGATGTTCCAGTCTCCGCCGACCACCAGCTCGGGGTGTCCGGCCTCTTCGGCCTGTGCCGCCCGGCTGTGCAGGTACTCGCCGAAGGAATCCAGGAAGCGGTACTTCTCGTCCTGCTTCTCCGTCCCCGCCGAACCGCTGGGCAGGTACAGGGAGGCCACGCGCACCGGCAGGTCCCCGGCATCCACCGTGGCCTCGATGTAGCGGCCGGAGTCTGCGAACTCCTCGCTTCCTGGACCGTCACCGAAGCCAATCTGCACGTCCCGCAGCGGCAAACGCGACAGGATGGCCACCCCGGCGCGCCCCTTGGCGGCGGCGGGCGCCTGAGCCAGGTGCCACTCCCCCAGGACGGGCTCCAGGGCAGCGCGCGTCTGCTTTTCGTCCGCGCGCACCTCCTGCATCAGCACCACGTCCGCCGGCGTGGCCTCCAGCCACGGCAAGATCCCCCGGTTGTTCTCGTGGCGCACCTTCGCTGCCGCTCGAATTCCATTGACGTTGACCGTCGCAATAGTCAGTGACTTCATGAGTCCCTACCCTACTAACCCAGACGACTAACCCTTACTATTCCTTAAAGCTTTAGAATCTACGCCCGGGCGGCCGCGAGCTGACGGCGTCGTAAATAATAGGCAGGAATCCACAGCAGAGCGCCACAGGCGGCCATCGCCGCACCGGCGAGCGCCGGGGTGGAATAGCCATAACCAGCGGCGATGACGGCACCACCGACCGCCGCTCCCGCTGCATTAGCCATGTTCAGCGCAGAGTGGTTCAGCGCCGCGGCGAGGGTCTGCGCATCGCCCGCAACATCCATCAAACGGGTCTGCAGGTTCGGCACCAGGGTGGAACCCAACAAGCCGATCACGCCGAAGTTGATGATGCCTGCCACCGCGTTGTGGGACAGGAAGTAAAAGGCGGAGAGGACGACGATCAGGGACAGCAAGGTGCCGAGGATCGCGTACTCCAGGTTCCGGTCGGCCAGCACACCGCCGATGTACGTGCCGATGACCATGCCGATGCCATAGACCATCAGGGGAATCCAGATGAGGTTGGCATTAAAGCCCGCGTTCTCCGTCAGGGTCCAGGAGATATAGGTGTAAACCGCGAACATGCCGCCGAAACCGACGGTGCCAATGGCGAGGGTCATGAGAACCTGCGAGTTCACCAATGCACCGAGCTCCGTCAGCGGCTTGGTGCGGGGCATCAGCGTCATGTGCGGCACGGTGAACCACAGGGCGACGAAGGTGATCACGCCGATGACCGCGACCATCGCGAAGGCCGCGTTCCAGCCGAAAGTGGAACCCAGCCACTGCGCAATCGGCACGCCAATGACGGTGGCGATGGAAAGCCCCATGCCCGTCAGCGCCACGGCCTTACCGCGCTTGCCGTTCGGAGCCATGGACGCGGCGATCAAAGCCGTGACGGAGAAGTACGCGCCGTGCGGGAAGCCCGCGATGAAACGGGAGAGCATCAGGACCTCGTAGGAATGCGCGAAGACACTCAGGCCGTTGCCGATCACGAAGGCGCCCATCAACAGCAAGGCCAAGCGGCGGCGCGGGATAGACCCTGTGAGGGTGGTAATCAGCGGAGCGCCGATGACTACACCCAGCGCGTAAGCGGAAATCACGTGGCCGGCCTGGTCCTCCGAGATAGAGAAGTCCTCCGCGATGAGGTTCAGCAAACCCATCGCCACAAACTCCGTGGTGCCGATGCCAAAACCACCGAGGGCCATCGCCACCATGGCGATGTAACGGTGGCGGGTGGAGATCTCCGTCTGGCGCGGAACCGGACGGCGGGAGGGCAACTTTGTAAGTTTCGTTTCGCTCACGGGCATCGCTCGCTTTCAAAGGTTGATAGGGCGGGAAGTGCGGCGGGTAGGTCGCAAGAGCGCGGCGGGCAGGCGTCAAAAAAAAATCTTTTAGGCTTTAAAACGGAACAGGCCGCGCGGTGGGCAATAACCCCGTACCATTCACAGGTTTGATATTTGCCGTATTCTTGGATCGTAAACCACTAAAAGACCAACTGACTAACTAGAGGCTGGGAGACGAACGCCACATGGCAAAGATCATCTACACCCGCACCGACGAAGCCCCACTCTTGGCGACGTATTCTTTGAAGCCGATTGTGGAGGCTTTTGCTTCGACCTCTGGAGTGGATGTGGAGACCCGCGATATTTCGCTGGCCGCCCGCATCCTGGCCGCGTTCTCCGACGTGCTGCCCGAGGAGCAGAAGGTTGACGACGCTCTGGCTGAGCTCGGCGAGCTGGCCAAGACCCCGGATGCGAACATCATCAAGCTGCCGAACATCTCTGCGTCCATCCCGCAGCTGCAGGCAGCCATCGCGGAGCTGCAGAAGGCGGGCTACGACCTGCCGGATTACCCGTCCGAGCCGAAGACCGACGAGGAGCGCGACGCGCAGGCTCGCTACGACTCCGTGAAGGGCTCCGCCGTTAACCCGGTGCTGCGCGAGGGCAATTCCGACCGCCGCGCGCCGAAGGCCGTGAAGAACTTCGCCCGCAAGCACCCGCACTCCATGGGCAAGTGGTCGCCGGATTCCAAGACGAACGTCGCCACGATGGAGGACGACGACTTCCGCCACAACGAGCAGTCGGTAATCATCGACGGCGATGACACGCTGCGCATCCAGCTGGTCAAACCGAACGGCGAGACGCAGGTGCTGAAGGAAGAGCTGCCGGTGCTGGATAAGGAAATTGTTGACGCCACGGTGATGCGGGCCGAGGCTCTCAGCACCTTCTTCCGGGCTCAGGTGGCTCGCGCGAAGGCGGAGGGCGTGCTGTTCTCCGTGCACCTGAAGGCCACGATGATGAAGGTCTCCGACCCAATCATGTTCGGCCACGCAGTGCGCGCATACTTCCACGACGTGTTCGAGCAGTACGGCGACCAGCTGCTGCCGGCAGGCCTGAACGGCGAGAACGGCCTGGGTGCCATCCTGGACGCACTGGATGCGGACAAGGTAGACAACTCGGCCGAGATCCGCGAGGCCTTCGACAAGGCCCTGGCCGACGGCCCGGACCTGGCGATGGTGAACTCCGACAAGGGCATCACTAACCTGCACGTGCCGTCCGACGTGATTGTGGATGCTTCCATGCCGGCGATGATCCGCACCTCCGGCCAGATGTGGAACAAGAACGACGAGACCCAGGATGCGCTGGCGGTTCTGCCGGATTCCTCCTACGCGGGCATCTACCAGGTCGTTATCGACGACTGCCGCAAGAACGGCGCTTTCGACCCGACCACGATGGGCACCGTGCCGAACGTGGGCCTGATGGCGCAGAAGGCCGAGGAGTACGGTTCCCACGACAAGACCTTCCGCATCGAGTCCGAGGGCCGCGTGCAGGTGCTGAACAGCGCCGGCGACGTGCTGATGGAGCACGAGGTTGCAGAGGGCGACATCTGGCGCGCCTGCCAGGCCAAGGACATCCCGCTGCAGGACTGGGTGAAGCTGGCCGTGAAGCGCGCCAGCGCTACCGGCGCCCCGGCTGTGTTCTGGCTGGATCCGGAGCGCGCGCACGACCGGAACGTGCAGAAGCAGGTGGAGACCTACCTGAAGGACCACGACACCGAGGGTCTGGACATCCGCATTCTGCCGCCGGAGGAGGCAATGCAGCTCTCCCTCGACCGCATCCGCGCTGGCGAGGACACGATTTCCGTCACCGGCAACGTGCTGCGCGACTACCTGACGGATCTGTTCCCGATCATGGAGCTGGGCACTTCCGCGAAGATGCTTTCCGTGGTTCCGCTGATCGCCGGCGGTGGCCTGTTCGAGACCGGTGCGGGTGGTTCCGCGCCGAAGCACGTGGCCCAGCTGGTGGAGGAGAACCACCTGCGTTGGGACTCTCTGGGTGAGTTCCTGGCGCTGGCGGAGTCTCTGCGCAAGCTGCAGGAGACGGACGACAACCCGCGCACCCCGATCCTGGGCGATGCTCTGGATGCCGCCACGGAGTCCGTGCTGAACGAGTCGAAGTCCCCGTCCCGCAAGGTCGGCGAGATCGACAACCGTGGCTCCCACTTCTACCTGGCGAAGTTCTGGGCTCGCGAGCTGGCTGACCAGACTCGCGATGCTGAGCTGGCGGAGGTCTTTAAGCCTGTTGCTGACGCCCTCGAGGCCAACGAGGAGAAGATCTCCCAGGAGCTGCTGGATATTCAGGGCAGCGAGGTGGATCTGGGCGGCTACTACTGGCCGAACGATGAGAAGACGAACGCTGTGATGCGCCCGTCTTCGACGTTCAACGAGATCATCGACGGCCTGAACACCAACAAGTAGCCGCCGGGCGGGTTAGGCCGGAGCTGGGCCGCGTGTCCAGCTAGAGCCGCTGGGGTGCTAACCTGCTGGATCCCGGCCCGGCTCGGCGGGCCTCGGCTCGAGCCCGCCGGATCTCGGCCCGGCTCGGCGCCTGGTTCCAGCCCCACTCGGCCCCCGGCCTGCAATAACCCCGGCGCTAGCATTTTGCTGCTGGTGCTGGGGTTTTCTTGTACTCGCGTCCCCTCCGCTCCCTCCGCTCCCTCCGCCGCCTTCCCCTTACCCTCACTCAGCCAAGCCTCAGGAGACCCAGATGTCGTTAGAACGGGAATACGTCACTCCTGAGAAATCCAGAGTCCCAGCACCAACCTTCTGACCAGCGGTTTTACACATTTGCAAACGGTTACAAATAACACATTCCCGTTCTAGCGACATTTCGCGCGCCAGAGAGGGCCTTAAATGTCGGAAAACTTACAGAACCTTGGGTAGCGGGGGCGGCAACAGCATCCCAAAGCGCCTTAAATGTCGGAAAAGTTGCAAAACGTCTCGTGGTCAAAAACGAGACTCGGTCGCGCAGCCCCGTGACCAGCGCATTTACACTAATGAATATTGCCACCAATAACGTTTTGCAACTTTTCCGACATTTCACCCCAGTAGAGACACTCCCTAAAGGGGCACCACACCCCAGCGAGACCACCGAAGCTGCACAGCGGAGCTGTGGAGCTCAGCAGCAACATAGCAGGCAGAAAAAGCACAGTTCTAGACCAAGCGGTACAGCGATTTCCAAAGCAGCAAATACCTTACCAACTGGGACTTTGTGGCGTCACTAAGAAAAAAGTAGACAGAGCGGTTTACTTTTAATGCGCGTGGGTCTATGGTCGTAACACAGCAAAGCTAAACAGCAAACCAAAGCGCAAACCAACCAACAAAACCCCAAAGGACCACACCAATGCCGAAGTACAACAACGAGAACGCAGAGCAGTGGGGCTTCGCCACCCGCCAGATCCACGCGGGCCAGCCCGTCGGCGACACCGGCGCGCGCAACCTGCCGATCCACTTCACCACCAGCTACGTCTTCAACGACGCAGAGCACGCCAAGCAGCGCTTCCACCTGGAAGACCTTGGCCCCATCTACTCCCGCCTGACCAACCCCACCGTCGAGGCGCTGGAGAACCGCCTGAACTCCCTGGAAGGCGGCGTACACGCAGTCGCTTTCGCCTCCGGCATGGCTGCCGAGACCGCCGCGATCCTGAACCTGGCCGGTGCAGGCGACCACATCGTCGCCTCCCCGCGCCTCTACGGCGGCACCGAGACCCTGCTGCAGCACACTCTGCCGAAGCTGGGCATCGAAACCACTTTCGTGGAAAACCCCGACGACCCGGAGTCCTGGCAGGCTGCCGTCCGCCCGAACACCAAGGCCTTCTTCGCCGAAACCTTCGCAAACCCGCAGGCAGACGTCCTGAACATCCCGGCCGTCGCAGAGGTCGCCCACGCTAACCAGGTCCCGCTAATCGTGGACAACACCCTGGCCACCGCAGCCCTGGTCCGCCCGCTGGAGTTGGGCGCGGACGTCGTGGTTGCATCCCTGACGAAGTTCTACACGGGCAACGGCTCGGGCCTGGGCGGCATCATCGTCGACGGCGGCTCCTTCGACTGGTCCGTCGAGCGCGACGGCCAGCCGGTCTTCCCCGGCTTCGTCAACCCGGACCCGGCCTACCACGGCCTGAAGTACGTGGACCTGGCTCCGGCTGCATTCGGCATGAAGCTCCGCGCTGGCATTATCCGCGACACGGGTGCCACCCTCTCCCCATTCAACGCATGGGTGGTAGCCCAGGGCCTGGATACCCTGACCCTGCGCATCGCCAAGCACAACAAAAACGCGAAGGCCGTGGCGGAGTTCCTGGCCGAACAGCCGCAGGTAGCCACCGTGAACTACGCGGGCCTGCCAACCTCCCCGTGGTTCAAGGTCAAGGAGGAGCTGGGCCTGGAGTACACCGGCTCTGTCTTGAGCTTCGACCTGAAGGTCGACGACCCCACCTCGGAGGAGGCGAAGGCAAAGGCCTGGGCCTTCATCGATGCCCTGCAGCTGCACTCTGACCTGGCAAACGTTGGCGATGTGCGTTCCCTGGTGGTGCACCCAGCCACCACCACCCACTCGCAGTCCGATGCGCACGGCCTGGCCCGCGCGGGTGTGTCCCACGCTACGGTTCGCCTGTCCGTGGGCATTGAGGACATCACCGACATCATCGACGACCTGAAGCGCGGCTTCGCGGCCATTTAAGACCGGTTGTTTTCTAGGCTTTAGGCTGATTCCCATGAACCCCGAGTTCCTCCCCGCTTCTGGCGCGTCGCGCACGGTCTCTATCGGCGACGTGGTCACGGAGGCGGGTGTAACTATTTTTGACGCCGAACTCCGCTACTTCGCGTTCTACGACTCTCCGGATGGCGCCGCGGACTATGCCGAGTTCTCCGCCGGCCCTGAGCCGGGGCTGTCCCCGGAGGAGCGGCCGATTGTGCTGATCGAGCATGCCCTCACTGGCGACGGCAATGCCGCCGACTGGTGGGCGGACATGGTGGGCCCAAACAAGCCCATCGACACCACCCGCTACCTGGTGCTCTGTGCCAATGTGCTGGGCGGCTGCCAGGGGTCCACCGGCCCGAGTTCACCGCACCCCGACGGCCAGGCATGGGGTTCGCGATTCCCCGCTTTGTCGATCCGTGACATGGTTACGGCGGAACGGCTGTTGTTGGAGCGTGTGGGCGTCACAAAGATCCATGCCCTTGTGGGTGCCTCGATGGGCGGGGCGCGGGTGCTGGAGTGGTCGCTCATGTACCCGGAGATGGTCAACGCGGCGTTACCGATCGCGGTGAGCGCGCGTGCGTCTGCGTGGCAGATTGGCCTGCAGTCCAGCCAGATCCGCTTCATTGAGGCGGATCCGGCCTGGCAGGGCGGCGATTACTACGACTCGGGCGAGGTTCCCTCGCATGGGCTGGGGCAGGCGCGCCGCATCGCGCACCTGACGTATCGAGGCGAGCTGGAAGTCGATGAGCGTTTCGGGGTGGATCCGCAGAACGGCGAAAACCCCTACGGGCCGTACCGCGACCCGCACCAGCGTTTCGCGGTAGAAAGTTACCTGGATCGCCAGGCCGAGAAGCTGGTCGCGCGCTTCGATGCAGGCAGCTATGTGGTGCTAACCGACGCGCTGAACAGGCACGACGTCGGCCGTGGCCGGGGGGGCATGAACGCCGCCTTGGGCTCGTGTGAGGTGCCGACGATGGTGGTGGGTGTGGATACCGACATTCTGTACCCGCTGCACCAGCAGGAGCACCTGTCGCGCAATCTGGGAGACTTCATCGGCATGTCGAAGATCACCTCGCCGACAGGCCACGATGGGTTCCTGATCGAGTCGCGCCAGATGGGCCAGGCGTTGGCGAAGTTCCTGGCGAAGGCGGAGATCATCGCCGAGGGGACCGAGGGCGCTGCGCGGGCTTAGCTGGTCAGCGGGTCGACGCTCACGGCGATCCACAGAATGATTATGCCGATGGCGGCGGTGAAGGCGGTATCGAACTTGCGAGAACGCACCGCCAGCACGCCCAGCACGCGGGAGTCCAGGAGTAAGCGAAGTACAGCCAGGTAGACCATCGCGCTGCCCAGCATGACGCTAGCTCGACGCCACCTGTCCACCAACAACAGCGCCAGCACAGCCAGCAGCATCAGCCCGAACAGCCCCAGCAGCGCGTATTGGACGGAGCGGGAGAGCCGGGAGGGCGGGTTGTTCCGGTCGTGGGGGTTATCGAGGAGTCGCAGGCGGGCGTCGCCGATGCGGGCTGGGCGGGAGCGATTAGGCACGCAGCAGCTTCTCCGCGCGCTCGACGACGTTGCGCACCAGGAAGGCTCGGGTCAGCGGGCCTACTCCCCCGGGGTTCGGGGAGACGGCGCCGGCAACGTCCCACACATCCGGGTGTACGTCGCCCTTCAGCTTGCCGTCCTCGCCGCGGGAGACTCCCACGTCCAGGATCGCCGCGCCCGGCTTGACCATGTCCGCGGTGATCATGTGCGGCACGCCAGCGGCGGCGACAATCACGTCCGCGGCCTTCGTCTCCGCCGCCAGGTCCTTGGTGCCGGTGTGGCAGAGGGTGACAGTGGAGTTCTCGCTGCGGCGGGTGAGCATCAGGCCGATCGGGCGACCGACCGTCACTCCACGGCCAATGACTACAACCTTCGCACCGTTCAGCTCCACGCCGAAGCGGCGGAGCAGGTGAATCGCACCGTTGGGAGTGCAGGGCAGCGGGGCGGGCTCGTTGAGCACCAGCTTGCCCAGGTTTACCGGGTGCAGCCCATCGGCATCCTTGTCCGGGTCGATGCGCTCCAGCACAGCATTTTCATCCAGGTGCTTCGGCAGCGGCAGCTGCACGATGTAGCCGGTGCAGGCATCGTCGGCGTTCAGCTCGTCGATGACTGCGTTGAGCTCTTCCTGGGATACGTCCGCCGGGAGGTCCTTGCGGATGGAGTTCACGCCGATCTGCTCGCAGTCCTTGTGCTTCATGCGCACATAGGAGTGGCTGGCCGGGTCGTCGCCCACCAGCACGGTGGCCAGGCCGGGAGTCACGCCCTTTTCCTTCAGCGCGGCGACGCGCTGTTCCAGGTCGGCGAAGATCTCGTCGCGGTAGAGTTTTCCATCCAATTTAGTAGCTGCCATACCGCCTATTATTCCACGCGGGCTCGCTGGGATCGAGGTGGCGTCATGGCTAAAAGAGCAACTAGCACAAGAAGCTAGTAGGGCCTACCCGGCCAGTGCGGCGCATAGGCGACAGTTGGACGAGCCGGGTTCGTGGCGGCCACGACCACGCCGATGACGACGATGGCGATTCCGGCCAGGGCGACCAAGGTGGGGATTGTGAGAGTATGCTGCAGAGTCGTTTCGGTATCCAGCCAGGTATCGAGGATTTCGATGTAGCGCTGCCCATCTTCCGCGGTCATTACATCCCGGCCATTAGATCCCCCGGTGGGCCAAGCTTTCTCTCCGTACTCCCGGATTTCCTCGCGAAAATCCCACCCTGGCACCACCGCGAAAGCCGCCCCGCCACCCCACCAGACGAGCATGCCGCTCCAAAAAATGGCGAGGGAATCATTGCACCACTTCGGGATCGCGAGCGCCACGAAATTGAGGAGGCACTGAATGCCGAAGAAGAGCGGGCCGACCGCGGCTGCGACCAGAAGGATCCCCACCCAGTCCTTGCCATAGAAAACGAAGCGCAAGACGCAGTACACGATCGGCATAAGGAAGGCAGCTAGCCAGCCGATCAGCAAAGGCATGAAGCGAGAGTCTTGGCCGGTTTGCGGCGGCGGGGCATACCCGTAGGCGGGCATAGGGGCAGGCGAGCCGTAGTGAGGGTACGTCATGCCACCGATCCTGTCAGAAGGCGGACACTTTGGCTGGGTATTCTGGGCATTAAGGTGAACACGGCCAAGAGCATGAAAAACCGCGGCACGTTGAGAATATGCCGCGGGGTAGGATGAGGTTTTTCTTCCATACTTATAGAAGTTTCTGCACTGTGGGAATGTTCCCACAGTTACTTTAATTCGCCTGCGATTCAGCCAGATCACGTCGGCGGCGAAGCAAGGTAAATGCACCCAAAACAACGAGCATGGCTCCGATGAGCGCCACCCACCACAGATGCGCTCCGGTTTGTGCCAGTCGATCGATGATGCTTGAAGACTCGCCGCCTTCATGGCCACCGCCTGGGCTATTTGGCGGTGCTGGAGTATCCGGGTGCTCCGGCGGCGGGGTACCTGGAGTGCTTGGTTTATCGGGCGGCGTCCCGGGCTTATCCGGAGGCGTTCCGGGATCGTCCGGCGGCGTTCCTGGCTTATCTGGAGGCGTTCCGGGATCGTCCTCCGGCTTCGGCTTCGTATTCACCGTCACGTTGTAGTTCCAGCTGCCGGTTTCTCCGATAGGGATCGTGATGAGGAAAGGACTGGACTGGCGGTATTCCTTAGTGGGATCCGCGCCCTCGTATTCTGTGACCAAGTACAAACCGACCGGGAGACCGGTGAACACTGCCTTACCGGAACTATCTGTGTACGCCTCAAAGGTCCTATCGAATCCCCGCCGACGAGCATCAGCTACCGAGAGCCGCTTCGCCTGTTTCATCCCCTTCTCGGTAGTGAGGTCAATCCCCTGGACACGCTGCGCTGTGAAGCGAATGTTGTCGATAGGCCCAAAGGGTTTCTTGCCCCCTCGGTCGTCCCACCAATTTGGTTCGCTTTTCACCACAGTGAGAGTACCGAGACGGGTGGCATCAATAAATTTCACATCCAGGTCTTCGACCTGGCCTGTGATGGTGTGCTGCTTCGCGTTAGCCTGCGGCACAACAGGGGCGGGGGCAACGAGCGGAGTGCCGACCAGAGCCACGACTGCGCCCAAACCGAACACGGAGCGGCGCAGCCCGGCACGGTGCACCGGCGCCCGCTGCACATGTGACGCGGTGTTCATGAGGTTCACGGCTTATTCCTCTTCCATTTCTTCTTCGCCTACTACTACCTGTTCGGATTGTCTGGCTTTCTGCTTCTTCCGCTCGCGAAGGAACCACCAAGTAATCAGTGCGATGATCAACACTGCGGCGGCGAGCAGTAGCCACATCCACCACTGCATCAGCTTGCCGCGATCATCGAACACGTTGCCTTCGTCCTCATCCATTGGAACGCGGTGTGCATGCACCAGGAGCCGGTGGGTATTCACACCGTAGGGGGTGCAAGTGATGAGGGTCAGTAGGTCCTCGTCCGGTCGGGTTTTGAGGCTGTCGACCTCGCCCGGCAAGACAACCTCTGTGTCGTACACCTCGTACTTCATCTTCTCGCCGAAGGTGGATACGTAAACCGCATCGCCCTTCCGCACATCCACGAGGTCATCCCACAGCGTGGCGTTGGACAGGCCTGTATGGCCTGTAATAACCGCGTGAGTTCCCTTCCCACCTACAGGTAAGGAGGATCCATATAGGTGCCCAAGACCTTTTTGCAGAACCTCGTCGGACGTCCCGTGATAGACGGGGAGGCGCGATTCGATGGACGGGATAACCACTTGGCTCATGGCACTCTGGCCAGAGAGCTGGGAAAGATAGTCTTCGTACGCGGGGTTATCCTCGCTGACGCGAGCCAGCCACGGATCTAAGATCGGTCCGTCCTTGTGCGTCGTGTTGTACCTGCGGGCTTCCTCTACCGCTCGACTAAGGGCCTGAGGATCCGTTTCCTTCAAGTCTTGTTCGTATTGTTCCGCGATTTTTTGTTGCTGGTGGTTGTTCCACTGCGTGGCGTAAACGGGATAAAGCATGACAAGCAGCCCCACCACCACTAAGAGGATGGGGAGGAAGGTGCGACGAAAGAGTGATCGCGGTGCGCTCTTTCGATGCTTACCAATTGTGCTTGTCATGTCCGTTGCTTTCCCGTTCGAACTGCCTAGCCCCTACTGCTGGGTGCTTCGGCGAGCTGCGTAGAAACCGCCACCGATAATTGCCAAACCAGCCAGAACGATGGCCCAGAAGCCTGCGCCACCGGTGTTCGGCAGGTGGTTTTCGTCGGTGTAGTTCTTGATGTTGGCGGTGTACTTGATTTCGGCGGTCGGTGCACCGTTTTTGTCCACGTCGCCCTTGTTCAGCTCGAAGTGTTCAAGCGCATCGTTGGCCACGTAGCCTTCAGGTGCCTTGGTCTCCTGCAAGCAGTAGTTGGTCTCCGAGTCCGCCTGGTTGTTGGCGAAATCGGTAACGTGCACGCCCTCGATGGTGACAGTGCCCTGGTCGTTGGTGGTCCACGTATCCTTACCCTGGACATTCAGAGGCTCGGTGTCCTCCTTCTGCTTCCAGGCCCCGTTACTGTCGTCGACACACTGCACCAACTGGAACTCTGCACCCTCCAGCTGCTTGTTCTCATCGTTGCCGTCGATCTTGTTAATGACGACCTTGCCCCAGTAGGTGTGAACCTTATCCGACGTCTTCTCTGTGTCGTGGTCGGAAGAGCCGTTATTGGTGATCAGCGTTGCGTCGTTGGGAACGTGCTGGATGAAGCCCTTGGTCTTGGTCGTGATGGTGGTGAACACGACGTCGGTGGACTTCAGCTTGTCGCGGCCAGCTTCGGTGAATTCGACCCTGATCTCCTGGCCTTCCTTTACCAACTGGTAGTCGGTGTCTGCCACCAATGCTTGAGCGCTGTCAGCGGCCGCTCCGTACTTCACCTCGACAGTGGCGTTTTCAGCGTCCAGGTTCTGATCAAGCTCATCCTTGACGATGTACTTGCTCAGCGTGGAATTCTTAGCAACAGCCGGAACACCCGTGGTGATCGTGTACTTGTAGTTCTGGCCTGCCTGTGCGTTCTGGTCCTCAACTTCCTTGGTGATTGTCACCTTGGAGTTCTTCGGGTACGCGTGTACGTCATAGATCCAGCCCGTGCCCTCCGAGTTGGTCATCGGCACATACACCAGGAACGGTGCGCCGGGCACCAGACCCGAATCAGCCGGGACTTCGGTTTCGGTGACCTTGTAGAGGCCCTTTGGCAATCCATCGAACTTCAGGGTGCCATCTTCGCCGGTGGTGCCTTCCTTGACGTACGCACCGTCGCCTGTCCAGGCCTTTGCCTTGGAAGGATCAGTAATCTCGCGTGCCTTTGCCCAGTCGCCACTGTTGTTCAGTGGCTGAACCAGCTCAATCTTGTACTTGACATCCTTGGCCGGTTCACCAGAGGGATTGTCAATCTCGGTTCCGTTGCCCTGCTCGCCCTCAGCGCCGATGCGCTTGTGCAGGGTAAGGGAAAGTGGCTGGTTGTTGTCGATGGTGCTGACGGCCTGCGCCTGTGCGGTCGGGGCTTCGTAGACTACTTCGGCGCCGACGGTGCCGGCAGCCAGTGCGATAGCGAATGCAGCGGACAGCGCACCTACGCGCTTGCCGACAGTTGCGTTAGACATGAACGTCCTTCTTTCTTACAAGTGAATGAGTAGTGGAAGTTGATCCGAGTGGTCGAGGGCACATGGTTGGCAATACTCGTGGCGAGCTACTTGCGGTGAACACTGCGCGCCTTCGTAACGGATCCTTGTGTGAGCAATGTGGCTTCTTGGCTTCAGGTCATCGTGCCCACCCGGGTCCATCTCGGCACCGGCCTGGGGTACTGTGTTGAAACATTGTTCTCCTCTTTAGAAGTTGTGCACGTCAGGGTTAGTTCAGTCGTCGGCGTATGCCCATGGCTCCTGTGGCTGCGATGAGAAGCCCCGCGAGAATGGGGAGTATCACACCGTCGCCACCGGTCTTTGGCATCACGCCCTGGTGCACATTGGCCACCTGCAGCCATGCACCGTCTGGATAGTCCTGTGGCAGGTCACTCGGCTTAGACGCAGCAAACAGCGCGCTCCGCTGGGCCGACTCCACGATCGTCTTGCCACTGGCATCTCGTTTGATGCTGATTTTCACCGGGGTAGGCAAGAGCTGATAGCCGTCCGGCGACTTCGTCTCCAACAAGAAGTAGGTTCCGTAGTCCAGTTCAGTCCAGAGGTACTTTCCATCCTCTGTGACCTTGAGGTCCGCAATTTTGTTCGCCGCCGGTCCCGTGGGGTCTTGGTCGTAGATCGCGAACTGCGCCCCGTATTTGTCGCCGTCGCGCGCGGGGATAGTCGTGATGTTTCCTGCGGAGTCCGAATCGACCTTCCATAGATAGAAACGGGTCTTATCGGGTCCGGGATAGCAACCCTCGTCTTCGAGGTCGCCCATCTTCACGCTATTGGCGAAGCCGCCGCGCTCTGCACTGCATTCTGGTGCGTCGTCACCGTCACCGGGTGTGACGCCACCTTCCCCGCCTCCGGCCGATTCAGTTCGAGCTTTATCGTATTCTGCCTTATCAAGGGTGAACTTCAGTTTGACTCGGTACCGATGAATGCCGTCGCCATGCTTGGGATCCTGCCGTCCAACTGCATCGATGGTGCGCTTTTCCCGCATCTCTGGGGAATCTCCGGAACCTTCTCGGTCGCAGTTGTCTAGCCGGAAAATTCCCGTTTGCAGCACGTCGGGTTTTACCACACACGAAGGTGTGTCTCCTGGTTGTTTGTCCTTGGACGTGTATTCGTCAGTGAAGTACACCTCCGCACCGGTGAGCTTCGCTCCCTTGGGCAGCTTCGGGGTATCGGTGGGCACCGGGTAGACGTATTCGTTAAGGTCATCAAAGCTCTTGACCGTCACGTCATAGGCAGCAGTGTATGTAACGTTGCCCTGGCCATCTGTGTCGGAAGAGATGTCGTCGAAGCCGACCTTTCCGTCACCGTTGGTGTCGATGGCAGTCTTGCTCAATGCACCTGGACAGGAATCGTAGGCAGTGTCGTTCGTCGGGTCTTCGTCTTTGTCGTGGTTAATCACAGACGCCGTATTCGGACGACATTCCGCACCGGACTTCAATGTCGCGCCAATGATGACGGTCGCCTTACCGCCGGCAGGCATGGGACCAAAGAAGTAGGTTTTTGTTATCTCGCCGGTTTGGGGGTTAGTCGTGGCAGCTTGAGTGTGGACATTCCCACCGTCGTACCCTTCGTAGATAACCTGGTCGTATTCCACAAGGCCTTCGTAGGTTGCCGGCAGAATGTCGTACAAGGTGAAACCTGACGAAGCACCTTTTCCGATGTTCTCAACCTCCAGCGCCCAATACTTCTTGTTCCTGGGCAAGCCGGCAGCATAGACCTGTTCCAGTCGGGGGTCTCCTGGCTCCAAAGTAGTTTTCTTTGCCTTAAGATCCGAGGGGATCTGCACTCCGGGGTTACTCGTTGCATCGGTGTTGTAGGAAGCAGGAAGTTTCGACAGCCGAGAGACCAGCTGAAAGCTCGGATGCTCTCCGGTTGGGTCGAAAACCCTAATCTGCATGCCCACCTGATCGGCAGTACTTCCTCCAGTACCAAAGCCGAGGTTGCCGTTGCCGTACAACCAGGCCTTACCCCAGACCTTCTCCGAGATCGCTGTATTACCAGACGGGTCTTGAAGCTGATCCGCGGGGATAGTCCACGTCTTCCGTTCTCCTGTATCCATGTTGATGCGCTCAAACATGACGTGTGTCTTTGGGTTCGCCCCGTCTTGCTGCATGCGGGCGGGACTCACCAGACCCCAGAGGTACTGTGGGGCACTGGGGAGGACAACATGATCCTCAGCTCCAGCTTGGAAAGGCGGGTTGTATTGATTACGGGCAATCTCGCCACGTGGATCCTTCGCACCTACCGCTGGCAAGGGAATCTTATACAGCTGTCGGGTACCGGATGTTGCGGTGTTGCCCACCCACATCACTTCGTTCGATCCACGTAGGTCAAAGGTGCCGGTGTTGATTTGATCCAGGTCGTTTGGGTTTCCGCTGGTCGCCTTTTGGAAAAGGGTCGCCCCTTGAGCATTCTTGACCAGCCCGAGGTCGTACACCTCACCCGTGACCGGATTGATCTGCAGAAGATGGCCCGCGGGGTGGCATTCCTGGAGGCTCGAATTGTGGTTCGCCTGGCTTATGGCGTAGATCCAGTGATCCTTCGTGTTGTAGGACAGCGCGTTGTACACCCAGTTGGAGGGCTTGCCGATGGGGGTAAAAGTACTGCTACCCTCGATCTGCAGGTTGAGCTGTGTGCTCGTGTTTCCCGCCTGACCACCATTCGGCGTGGCCGACACGTAAACAGCCGTGCCCTTATTGAGTTCGTCTTGGGTGAGCTTTCGGGGACCTTTACGGGTTGTCGCCTCCTCACACTTACACGGCACCGAGACCATGCCATAAACCTTGACCGAGTAATCGTTACCTTGTGTCGACGGCGCATTCGTCAACACCTGTAGGGTATTTCCTGGCCAAGTATTGAATCCCGTCCCTGTACCTTCAAGGTCAAAAGAGACGGAATTTACCTTCCCTGCGCTATTACGACTTTGCACCGTAATACCGGTGGTTTGCACAGCCTTACCGTTCGTGCCGATCCGACCGCCTCCGGGTGGTGGCGTGGTAGACGAGTTGTATTCAACCCCGTTGCTGGTCTCCTTCTTAGTGACAAAAAACCCGCCTAGATCCACATTAAAGGACCTTGTAGTGCTAATTTCTACCCGGGTCAGCGGCAGATTCATCCCCCGCGTACCACTCTTGATGTTAATGCGGAACCTCTTGGCGTTGCTCTTTGTAGGATCTGCAACTTGCTTTAAATCTTCGTCATTCCTCGCATCCGAAAGAGGTGAGTAGAGCTGCGTATCCAGCAGTTTCTCTTCTTTACAGTTTCCCGTTGGAGTCTGCGCCTGCGCCGAAGGAACATTAATTCCTCCAATGGCTCCCACGATGGTCACGAGTGCACCCAGAAGGGCAGCAACGGTTAGAAGACAAATACATGCCCGACTAAGCGCCGCCCCTTGGCGATCTTCGGCCAACTTAAGGTTTTCACCGGTTAATACGCGAGCCATTATCCTTTTCCAGCCTTAGATCCGTTCTTCGACCCACCTGTTAAGGTTGACCTAAAAACGGATACCCACTCCTTCTTGGCGAGATGAAGGTTAAGCCTTCAAGCTCGCACCCAATGTTAACAAGAATATAAGCCTCACAGGTACTACTCAATTTATAGAAAGGTGATTTAGGCTACTCTTATTCGAACCTTCACCCGAGTTCACCGGACAGCACTGGCACCCTTCCACCCCCCCTCTATACCCCGCCGGCGAAGCCCAACTGGCGCCACGCCTCGTAGGCCGCCACCGCCGCCGCGTTCGAAAGGTTCATGGACCGCCGCCCCGGCAGCATCGGGATGCGCACCTTCGCCGTCACCCGTGGATCGGCCAACACCTCGTCGGCCAGGCCAGTCGGCTCCGGGCCAAAGAGCAGCGCGTCACCCGGCCGGTAGTCCACCTCCGTGAACCACGTGCCCGTCTGCGCGGTAAAGGCGAATACCCGCCCCGAGCCGCGAGCCCGATCAGTCACGTGAGCCAGCGCCTCATCAATCCCCTCGTGGACATGCACGTCCGCCAGCTCGTGATAATCCAGCCCCGCCCGGCGCACATGCTTGTCGTCGAACTTGAAGGCCAGTGGTCCGGCGAGGTGCAGTGAAGCCCCTGTACCTGCACACATGCGGATCGCGTTGCCCGTGTTCGGGGGGATCTCCGGGCGGTCAAACACTACGTGCAGTGGTGGATTCACACCCGCAAACTGGTTTTCAGACGTCATTCACCCAATCTAACCGGTACAAATGTAGCCATGAGCAACTCCCCCTCCCGCAGCTTCGACATCACCCTGATGGGCGCCACCGGTTTCGTCGGCGCGCTGACCGCCGGCTACCTGGCCGCCAACGCTCCCGCCGACGTACGCATCGCCCTGGCTGGCCGGAACCAAACCAAGCTGGAGGCCCTGCGCGAGCAGCTAGCTGCAAAGCACCCGCGGGCCAAGGAATTCCCGCTGGTCATCGCCGATTCCAGCGATAATCGCTCCCTGGAGAAGCTGGTCCGCGATACCCGCGTGGTCATCTCCACCGTCGGCCCCTACTACCGCCACGGCTTCCCCCTGGTCCGCGAATGTTCCACCCACGGAACGCACTACGTCGACCTCGCCGGAGAGGCGCTCTTCATGCGCGAATCCGCCGATTCCTACCACGACCGCGCCACCGCCAGCGGAGCGCGCATCGTCCACGCCTGCGGCTTCGATTCCGTTCCGAGTGACCTGGGAATGCTGCTGCTGGGGCAGAGGGCGTCCGAAAATAAAGACAGCCTCAAGTCCGCCACCATGATCGTGAAGATGAAGGGCGGGCTCTCCGGCGGCACGATCGACTCGATGCGCGAACAATTCGCCGCCGCCAAGGGCAGCCAGGAGAAGAAGCGGCTGCTAGCCGACCCGTACACCCTCTCCCCCGACCGCGCCAACGAGCCGGAGCTGGGCAAGCAGCCGGACTTCGGTGTAGTGCGGGAAAGTGACATCGGGGGTGCTAGCGCTAGCGACGGAGAGGACGTCTGGGCCGGGCCGTTCATCATGGCGGGCTCCAACACGCGCGTGGTGCGCCGCTCGAACGCGCTGCTCGGCTACGAATACGGCGATAAGCTGCGCTACAGCGAATACCAATACACCGGCAAGGGGCTGAAGGGTCGCATGCGCGCCTTCACCATGGGCGCGGTGCTCGGCACGGCGGTGGCGGCGCTGAACCAGGACAAGCTGCGCACGTTCCTCTCCCGTTGGGTGCCGAAGCCCGGCGAGGGGCCGTCTGAGGCCGAACGCGATGCCGGTTTCTTCCACACCACGCATTTCGGCGTGGGCACCAGCGGAGCCACCTACACCCAAACCATCAGCCTGGACGCCGACCCGGGGTACAAGGGCACGTCCCTGATGCTTAGCGAGGCTGCGCTCACTCTTGTTCTTTGTGACGCCGAACTGCCGACAGGCTCCGCCTACCAAGGAAAAACCGGCGGCGGAGTGCTCACTCCGGCCACCGGCCTGGGGATGCCCTACGTGCGCCGCCTCGGCGACGCGGGCATGAAGTTCACTGACTAGTTGAACATGCCTAGCTGAACAGGTTCTGCTCGTCCTCGGGCACGCCGTTCACCTGGTTTAGGTTCAGGGTATTGAGCTGGGTGACGTGCTCTGGGGTCAGCTCATCCAGGGAGGAAACCTGCAGCAGGCGCATGGTGCGGCGAACCTCGCTGGCCAGGATCTCGATGGCGCGGTTCACGCCGGCCTCGCCACCGGCCATCAGGCCATAGAGGTATGCGCGACCGATCAGGGTGAACTTCGCGCCCTTGGCGATCGCAGCGACGATGTCCGCGCCATTCATGATGCCGGTATCCATGGCCACGTCCACGTCGTTACCGACCTCACGGGCGACCTCTGGCAGCAGCTGGAAGGGCACCGGTGCGCGGTCCAGCTGGCGACCGCCGTGGTTGGACAGGATGATGCCATCGACGCCCAGGTCGGCCAGCTTCTTGGAATCCGGCAGATTCTGCACGCCCTTGACGACCAGCTTGCCTGGCCACATCTCGCGGATGGTCTTTAGATCCTCGAACTTGATGGAGGGATCCATCGCGGAGTCCAGCAGCTCGCCGACCGTACCGTCGGTGCTGGTCAGGGAGGCGAACTCCAGCGGCGGGGTGGTCAGGAAGTCCCACCACCACCAAGGGCGCGGGATGGCGTTAACCACGGTGCCCAGGGAGATCTCCGGGGGGATGGAAAAGCCGTTGCGGGCATCGCGCAGACGGTTACCGGCGACGGGCGTATCCACGGTGAACAGCAGGGTATCGAAGCCGGCCTTGGCCGCGCGCTCCACCAGGCCGTAGGAGATCTCGCGCTCCTTCATCACGTACAGCTGGAACCAGTTGCGGCCGTTCGGGTTTGCCTTCTGCACGTCCTCAATGCTGGTGGTGCCCAGGGTGGACAGGCAGAACGGGATGCCCGCGGAACCTGCGGCGCTCGCGCCCGCGAGCTCGCCTTCGGTCTGCATCAGGCGGGTAAAGCCAGTCGGAGCGATGCCGAACGGCAGGGAGGACTTGCCGCCGAAAATCTCTGCGGTGGTGTCCACATTGGATACATCGTTCAGGATCGACGGGTGGAACTCCACATCGCGGAAAGCCTGGCGAGCGCGGTTCATCGAGATTTCTTCGTCGGCGGCGCCATCGGTGTAATCAAACGCAGCGGCCGGGGTGCGGCGCTTAGCGATGGCCCGCAGATCCCAGATGGTCTGCGCATCGTGGAGACGACGAGCCTTGAAATCCAGGGTGGGCTTTTTAAACTTCAGCAGGTCGAAAATCTCAACGGGGTTCGGGATCTGACGTTTCTGGTGTGCCATGGGAAAATCGCTCTCCTCACAGAGTTTCTTCGCGGCTTCCTTTTCCGCGAAATAGCGTGGTTTGTGTAGGTCGCCGTTTGGAGGCCAACAATTCCACGATAGGACGCTTCCCCGAGCTTCGCTGCCTGGGTGTGCTGCAGCACTTCCCAATAGTGCAGCGACTTCCGCTTCCAGCTAGCTCAGCGCCGCGAAGAACTCCAGGATCCGCTCCCCGATCAGCTGCCGGGACTTTGGCTTCACGAACTGGTGGCCCTCCCCCGGAACCTCCAGGAACTGCGGGGTGCGGCCCAGCTCCACTAGCGCGTCGTAGAGCTGTTGGGATTCCTGCAGCGGCACGTTCGAGTCGTTGGCCCCGTGGATAAACAGCACCGGGGTGGTGATCAGCTCCGCCTTGTGCAGCGGGGAAATCTCCCACAACAGCTCGGCATCGTGCATCGGGTACCCGTACTTCGGGGAGGCCGCGCTCGCCAGCCACGGCTCGGTCGACTCATAGTAGGTCTCGAAGCTCGTCATGCCACAGGCATCCACCACGCCTAGGAACATGTCCGGATAGCGGGCGGCCGCCAGCACGGCTAGGAACCCGCCGTAACTGCGGCCTCCCAGGAATACCCGCCCTGCGGTGCACAAGTCGGCGTCACAAAGAAAAGAAACAGTATCCGCAACGTCGTCGATGGCGGCGAAGCGACCGTAACGATCGTCGGCGTGGATGAACGCGCGGCCGTTGCCCTTACTACCGCGAACATTGGGGGTAAACACGGTGTAACCAGCGGCGACAATGTCCGCCAGCACATCGTGGTGGACAGGCCGGGACTGCCCCTCGGGGCCGCCGTGCAGGTGTACGTACACCGGATGCCCCGGCGCGGGGTTCTCCGGCAGATACAGCCAACCGGAAAGCTCCAGGCCGTCGCGGGCCGTGTAAAAAACGAGCTCCGGGACGTCACCCTGCCGGGCGCGCTCGTCCAGGCGGTCGGTGCGGTCCGGATCCAGCGGCTCCACACGCCCGGCTTCCAGCCGCAGCACCTCCACCGTCGGCGGCAGGTTCGGCCCTTCGACAGTCAGCGCCAGCAGCTGCCCATCGTCCGTGATGGACAGGCCCGCTGCGACCATGCCCGGCAGCTCGACGGTGCGGCGGACCTGCACACGCTGCTCATCGCCGAGGCTCAGCAGCTCCAGGTTGGAAATGCCCGCCTGGTTCCACAGCACCGCGGCGGTCGACAGGTCCTCGCTGATGGCGAACTCGTCGACGTCAGCTTCGGGGTTGCTGATCAGCTCCTCGCGCTCGATACACACCGGGCGCTCGCCTTCGATGTCCACCACCAGCCGCATGAGTCGGCGACGATCCGCACCGTGGTCGGTGACTACGAGGATCACTAGTCGGCTGTCCGTGATCGGCAGGATCCGCCCGTCCTCCGTGGTGGCTCCCGGCTCCGGCGGCAGCAGCGGCATCCAGCGGCCTTGAGGATTGACCAGCAACAGTTCGCGGTTGCCGCGCGGGCCAACGCGCATGAGGCTATACCCGGCCTCCGAGGCGACGAGCAGCGCGTCGAGGCGCCGGTCCATCACCTGGTAGCGCGACGTATTCGGGTCGACCAGGCGCGCTTCCGTCATGCCGTCGGCCGCCACGGCATCCATCGCCAGCTTGTCGCGGTCCCATTCGACCAGGTGCGTGCGAGCGTCGAAGGTGTTTCTTAGCGGTGACGCCCCTTCGACCTCAGGATCCGTAGATACCGTGAAGGTCTCTAGCTTTTCGGAGCCCTTAGGGGACACTTCGCAGGCGATCCACTGTGCGTCCGGGGAGTGCAGCACGCGCGTGACGGGACCTTCGATGGGCAGCTGCACGGGGCGTTCCTTACCCACGCCATCCTCGGTGAGTGCTGCCTGGACGGCGTAGGGATACCCGCCATCGCGGACGATGTAGGCGATGGCAGTGCCGTTGGGGGCTAGCGAGGGGGCGGTCGTATGGCGCATGAATCCAGTATTCTAGCGAAGCCCGAACGGCTGACCTAACAGTTTCTCCTTTAGGTACAGACTGGTGCGGGTGGCGCGGAGAAACTCTATGCTGTGAAGACATGAGCATTTACGTGAACGCCTACTCCACCGTCCGTGCGGACGTGCCCTTCCGCGGACCGGGCGAGCCCGCCATCGCTTCCCGCGAGTTGTGCTTCGACTCGCCGGACCGGCCGTTCCTCAAGACCACGGCCAATGGCGCTAGCGAGGATGAGGAGCAGCAGACCCGTGAACTGCTGGAGCACCTGGCAGGCTTCGAGGGTTACGTCGCCACGCAGGGTGAGGAGCGCTTCGGCAGCTTTAATTCCTACATCCACTCGGTGATGCAGCACATCCACAGCGTGCGGCGCCACTATGTGTTCGAGCGCGACGACGACTTTGACTTCTCCCACCTGGGCGAATTCGCCGACTGGGCGCGTGAGGCCAACGCGGTTTTCTTCCTGACCGACGGCACTGTGCGCAATGCAGGCGGCGCGGATCTACTGGACCCCGCACAGATCGGCAGTTCCCAGTCCAGTGGAGCACAGGCAAACTCGGTGCCTCAGCACCCTGGTGCCGTGGAGCGGATGCGCCGCGTGCGCGGGGACCTGTGGCGGAAGGGTTTCCAGGTGGCGACGACACTGCCGCCAGTGCGCAGCGAAGCTGAGGTGCTGCTGCGCCCCGCCGAGGAGGTTTTCAACCGGGCCGTGACCTTGTCCGTGGTGGCGACCGTTGCCGTGGCAGTGCTAAACGGCGAACCCGTGGACTTCAACGCACTGCGCGCGGGCTCGCGGCGGGCCTTCGACCACCTCACCCCGATTGAGCGGTCCTTCCTCGACGCGGCGGAGGCTGCGCAGGGGGCACAGCAGGCACAGGATGCGCAGGAGGCACCGTCCTATAGCCAGGAGCTGCAGGACGATGCGTATCAGCTGGCCTGGGCCTACACCGCCGCCGAATTCCTCGCCTGGGCTGTCGGCCTGATCGACATTGACGTCTTCGGGTTCGCCCCCGTAGATCTTCCCGCCCTGCGGACTGCACTGCGTGGCGTGGATCGCGAAGGGCGCGATGCCTCCGCACTGCCGCTGCGCAGCCTTCCGGAAATCTGCGATGCTTCGGAGCACATCTACTCTTTGCGCTGGGTTTCCGTGGAGCTGCAGTCCGATAGTCCCTCCCAGACCGGCCCTGGCACCCTCCAGCCCCAGGATCACTCCACCCTTGTCGAACGCCACCGCGCTGTCGCCTGGCTGACCGATCCGGTTATCGCGTACGACGACGTAGATCTCTCCACTTAAAGGTCGCACTAAGCTGCCCCCATTGCGTGTACGCGACCGCAGCGGTTGGCGTCACCGGTGATGTGCTTCAAAGAACGCGGCGACTTCGCCCGACGCGGTCACCGCATTGGAGCGGCGCTCGCGCGAACGATCCACCGCTCCCGCACCGGCCTCGCCCGTGTGCTCGCCCATCCACGTGTGGCCGGCGTCGCCGATGGCCAAATGCATGACCTCCATGTGTTGGCCGCAGTTAGGCCACTGGACGCGCTGCACGGCATCCGTCACGCGGGTGGCAATCGGCGCGCCCACGCAATGTGCGCGGCTCGCATATAGCTGCGAGAACTCGAAGGCCCCCAGGTACTCGTCCTCGTATCGTCCGCCGCCTCCGTAGTGGATCGTCTGATCCTTTCGGCCGTGAATGTCCAGGTACGGGGTGGTTTCACCGCGCTTGAAGCGGACGTTCTCTGGCTTCTTCGGGTCCGCGCCCTTCTCCGCACAGGCGCGCCATGTGCCCGAGTAGTAGGCCGCGGATACGGCCGCGAAGGCCGCGAATTCGTCCGGCATCTCGCAGGCCAGCTTGCCTACGAAGCCCCCGCCGTTGGACATGCCCGTCGCGTAGATCCGGTTCGCATCCACCTGGTAGGTGGAGGACACTGCGTCCAGCATGTCGCGGACGAAGCGCACGTCCTCGCCAGCCTTCACCTGCGCATACGGGGCGCCCTCCCATGCGTTGCCGATGCCCTGTGGGTACACCACGATCGCATTTTTGCCCGCCAGGCCGGTGTAGTGCGCCATCTGGGTGGCCTGCTCGCGGTAGCCGTGGAACGCGAAGATCAACGGGAGGGGTTTCTGGTCCTTCGCGCCCTCCTGTTGCTTCTTGTCGTAGCGCTGCGCGCCACGCGGGACGTTAATGATGTACCGGCGGTCGCGCTTGCCGGATTTGAGCTCGAGCGTTTTGTCCTGTCCCGCCTTCGGCACTTCGCGGATCGGGTGGAAGTGCTGCGGGATGCGCGCCACCGCGGGGGAAACCTGCACGTTGGGGCCTGCAGGCGGAATGGCCACCGCTTCCGTCGGGGCGAAATCCGCCGGTTCCTTCACTGTGTTGTGCGCCTGCGGATCGTCGTGGGGGGCGTGGGCGATTTTCTGAATGGCCACGCCCATTCCGGCTGCGCAGAGCAGCAGAAACACCGCGAGTACGGTTGCTGCGATGCGCCTGCGGCGGAATTGCTGTTCCGTGGGGCGGCTGCCAGTGGGGCGCTCCGGGGCACGGCGGTTGTTGCGGCGATCCGCGCGGTGCCGGCCACCCTTCGCGCGGTTTTCGGGATTTTGTTGATGACGCCGCCGGCTCCCCCGCCAGGATTCCTCCCCGAAGCGCGCAGCTTCCTGATCGCTGACCTGTGGAGGCGCCGCTAGGTGGAGGCGCTCCTTCCGAGCCAGGTTTCCCCGCGCGCGACGTTGCGCGCGGGGGTCATCCGGGTCGAAAGGCTCACGAGTCACGGGGACGATTGTTCTTGGCTGCTACGCCTGTGTCAATTACCGGCCCAGTGTTCAGCATCATCCCAGCGAGAAGCGCCGACTTAGCGGAAATCTCGCGAGCCCGCGTGTGCTCCCGCGATCTCGCCGGCCGGCCGCAGCTGAGTCTCCACCTGTTCCAGCAGATCCGCCGTCACGGTGGCCGCCCCCTCCGCGTTGTGGACAATCCCTCGCACGACCAGGATCTTTGCATTTAGCGCAACCGCTCGTTGCCGCGCCCACAGCCCCTGCGAGACCACAATATTCGCCAGCCCGGTCTCGTCCTCTAAGCCGAAAAACACCACCCCACCTGCGGTAGCGGGGCGCTGCCTGTGAGTCACCACGCCCGCGACTCGCACCCGCGTGCCATCGGGGACGCGCAGCAGGCTATCGGCCGTCACCACCGCCGCACCACCGCGCGGGGCGGCATCACCGGGGTGCACACCGCGCGGTGCAGGGCGCAGGTGCCATTCGTCCAGGTACTCGCGCAGGAGCTGCACCGGATGCTCGGCCGTCGTCACGCTCGTTGTCGCTAGTTCGGACGCCACCATCTCAAACGCACTCATCCCAGGCAACGCCGGCGCATGCACGCCGGACGTCCCCGGCAGCATTCCCGGCCGCTCGGTCGCCGCCACCCCGGCGGCCCACACGGCTTGGCGGCGGGTTAGCCCGAGACTCCCCAAAGCCCCCGCCCGCGCCAGCTTCTCCACATGAGCCACGGTCAGCCCAGCTTCGCGGGATAGGTCTTCCACGCTGGTGAAGCGGCCGATCCGTTCGCGCGCCTCCACGATACGCTCCGCCACCTCGGCGGAGATCCCTTTCACCCCGCCCGCCCCGCTGAGCCCCAGCCGGATCTGCCCCACCGGCTCGCCGGTCCCCCGGCCTAGCCCGTGAACTCCCGCGGGACGGTTGGTACGTGGGGGCGTCGTTAAGGAAACAACCGCATCCACCTGCACGTCCGAAGCGTTCACGTCCACGGGAAGAACCTCCACGCCGTGTCGGCGCGCGTCGGCCAGCAGGGACTGCGGCGAGTAGAACCCCATCGGCTGGGCGCGCAGCAGGGCCACGCAGAACTCCGCCGGATAGTGGTACTTGAACCACGCGGAGTAGTAGACCAGGGAGGCGAAAGATTGCGAGTGTGATTCCGGGAAGCCGTAGCTGGCGAAGGCCACGATCTTGTCCCACAACCGATCGGCCACCGCACCGCGGATCCCGTTTTTCGCCTCTAATCCCTGGTAGAAGCGCTTTTTCAGCCGCTCCATCTTCTGCGGCGAGCGCTTGGATCCCATCGCCCGGCGCAGGGTATCGGCCTCGGCGCCGCTAAAGCCCGCGGCATCCACGGCCATCTGCATCAGCTGCTCCTGGAACAGCGGGATGCCCAGAGTCTTCGTCAATGCCGGCTCCAGGCACGGGTGGTCGAAGGTCACGGGCTCCAGGCCATTACGGCGGCGAATATAGGGGTGCACGGAGCCGCCCTGGATGGGTCCGGGGCGAATCAGCGCAACCTCCACCACCAGGTCGTAGAAGGTGCGCGGTTTCAAGCGCGGCAGGGTGGACATCTGCGCGCGGGATTCCACCTGGAACACTCCTACCGCGTCCGCGCGGGAGAGCATCGCGTAGACCTCCGGCTCCGTGGGGTCCAGCCGCCACAGCTCCACCTCCCGCCCCCGGTGGACGCGCACCTGGTCCACCGCGTGGTGTAGCGCCTCCAGCATGCCCAGCCCCAGCAGGTCGAACTTCACCAGCCCCACGGCCGCGCAATCGTCCTTGTCCCACTGCACCACCGAACGGCCTTCCATCCGCGCCCATTCCGTCGGCACGACCTGTGCGATCGGGCGGTCGCAAATCACCATGCCGCCGGAGTGAATGCCCAGGTGGCGGGGGTGGTCCAGCATCTGCTCGGCTAAACGCTGCACTGCGTTGGGGGTCTGTTCCGGGTGGCGGGTCCAAGCATCGATCTGGCCCGGCGCGTAGCCGAGGGCACGCCCGGCATCGCGGGTGGCGCCGCGGCGGCGGTAGGTGATCACGTTCGCCACCTGCGCGGCGTTCTCGCGGCCATAGCGGGAGTACACGTACTGGATAGCCTCCTCGCGCCGCCCGGATTCAATGTCGAGGTCGATGTCGGGCGGCCCGTCACGCTCCGGGGAGAGAAAGCGCTCGAAGAGCAGGCCGGAGGCCACAGCGTCCACCGTCGTGATCCCCAACGCAAAGCACACCGCGGAGTTCGCGGCGGATCCTCGCCCCTGGCAGAAGATGTTGTTCTCGTGGCAGAAGGAGACGATGTCATGGACGATCAGGAAGTAGCCTGGAAACCCCAGCTGCTCGATGGTTTCCAGCTCGCGGTCGATGGTGGCCCAGGCCTGGTTGGCGGCGGCGGAGGAACCCCGCTGGCCGTAGCGCTGCGCCCCGCCGCGTTCGGTGATGGCGCGCAGCCAGGTCATTTCCGTGTACCCCTCCGGTACGGGGAAGTGGGGCAGGTTCGGCGCTACAAGGTCCAGCGTGAAGGCACATTCTTCGGCAACCTGCACGGTGGTCTCCACGGCGCGCGCCAGCCACTCGCAATCGCCCGCAAGCTGCAGCATCTCCTCGCCCGAGCGCAGCCACGAGCCGCCGACCGGGTGGGTGGTCGGCTCCGCGGCGGCCATATCTTTCCGCTCGTGCAGTGCGGCCTTCGCCCCAGCCAGCCGGGAGTGTTTCGGGGTGGCGCACGTCGGGGCACTGCTGACGATCTCGCGTAGGCCGTGGCGCACCGCCAGGGCGTGGAGGCGTTCGTTGCGGTCGGCGTCGGCGGGGTTCATCGTGTGTTGCAGCTCCACTACGACGTTCTCCGCACCGAAGATGTCCACTAGCTGCGCGTCCGCCCAGCGCCAATCCAGCAGCACTAGCCAGTGGCCGCCCGCCGCCTCCGACAGCCGGGGCAGGCTGGGGTACCGGACGGAATCTTTGTCCGGGTCGGCCATGCGGGCGTCAGCAATAACCCGGCTGAGCCGCGTGTAGCCTTCGCGCCCCTTGCACAGCACCGTGAGTGGCACGTCGAGGCTCAGCTCCGCGCCGAATACCGTGGCGAGGTCCGCGTTACTCTCCGCCACCGCCGTAGCGAAGCGCGCCGCCCCGTAGAAGCCGTCGCGGTCCACGCACGCAAGCGCGCTTAGCCCCAGTTCACGGGCCGCCGTAACCATCTGCTCGGGCTGGCTCGCGCCACGTAGGAAGTTGTAGGCGCTGCAGGCGTGGAGCTCCGCGAAGGGGGTGGTTATTCCTTTTTGTGACTCCCCTTCGGCCCCAGTGCCGCCCGCCTCCGCAAGGTCGAGAGACGTGGTGCGCTGCTGACCTTCCCCTACTCCGACCGCGCGGAGGTTCCGCAGCCCCGGCCCTCTGCCGGAGAGCACGCTTTCGAGCTGCGCCCAGCTCAGCGGCCGACCCTGGGAAAAGCTCCTGGATTGTGGCTTGCGTAGCGTGCGGCGAGATGCCGGGTTTGGCTCGCCGGCGGGGTCGCGGGGTTCAACAGACACAGAGCGATTATAGAACACCTATTCTATTATTCGCCAGAGTGGGCAAACTCCCCTCAAGGGCGGCCAAAACTGAGACTAGACTAAGTTGTTCATTCTGGTTTAGAGTGCTACTTTAATCGCACAGTTCAGCCCGGACATTCGACAGAGCACCGGGCCCCATGACTATCCAGGAGGATCCCATGTCCCTTCGCCGTAAAGTAGCAGCCGGTGTAGCTGCAGCAGTTATGGCCTTCAGCTTGACCGCCTGCGGCGGTGACGACGACACGATCAAGGTCGGCACCACCGACCAGGGCCAGAAGCAGTGGCAGGTGTTTGAGGAAAAGGCCAAGGAAGAAGGCCTGAACGTTGAACTGGTTCCGTTCGGCGACTACAGCCTGCCGAACCGCGCGCTGGCCGACGGCGAGATCGACGTCAACAACTTCCAGCACCTGATGTTCCTGGCTGACTACAACGTCAACAACGACTCCAACCTGGTGCCGATCGGCGCCACCGAGATCATCCCGCTGGGCGTGTACTACCAGGACCACAGCGAGGTCAAGGACATCGAGGAAGCCGGCGAGGTTGCCATCCCGAACGACCCGACCAACCAGGGCCGCGCCCTGCACGTGCTGGCATCCGCTGGCCTGGTGAAGCTGAAGGATGACAAGATCCTCTCCCCGACCCCGGCCGACATCGACGAGGGTAAGTCCAAGGTCAAGGTCACCCCGGTGGACGCCGCCCAGACTGTGACCGCCTACAAGGACGGCACCCCGGCCGTCATCAACAACTCCTTCCTGGAGCGCGGCAACATCGACCCGAAGTCCGCCATCGTCGAGGATGACCCGAAGGCAGAGTCCGCCAAGCCGTTCATCAACGCCTTCGTCACCACCGAGGAGAACAAGGACGACGAGGATCTGAAGAAGCTCGTTGAGGTCTGGCACTCCAAGGACGTTCAGGATGCACTGAACGAGCAGTCCAAGGGCACCTCCGTCCAGGTCCAGATGGGCCCGGAGGAGCTGGCTAAGGTTCTGAAGGACACTGAGGACCAGATCAAGAAGTAGGCCCAATCGGCACTACTAACCCCAACTCTTAAAAGAGGTTCCCTATGGCTACAGACGCACAACCTGGCGTCGACCAGCCCAGCGCCGGCAACACCGGCGCTGCCGGCAGTACCGGCAGTACCGGCACGGAGATCGTCTTCCGTGACGTGACGAAGGTCTTCAAGCAGGGCAAGAAGGAAATTCACGCTCTGCAGGACATCAACACGCAGATCCCGGCGGGCTCCATCGTCGGCATCATCGGCTACTCCGGCGCCGGCAAGTCCACCCTTGTCCGGCAGATCAACGGCCTGGACCGCCCCACCAGCGGGCAGATCCTGCTGGAAGGCCAGGACATCGTTCCCTTGCCGGAATCGCAGATGCGCAAGCTGCGCAGCGACATCGGCATGATCTTCCAGCAGTTCAACCTGTTCTCCTCCCGCAACGTGGCAGGCAACGTCGCCTACCCACTGCGCCTGCAGGGTATGCCCAAGCAGCAGCGGGAAGAGCGCGTCAAGGAACTGCTGGAGTTCGTCGGCCTGTCCGATAAGGGCAAGGCCTATCCGGAGCAGCTGTCCGGTGGCCAGAAGCAGCGCGTCGGCATCGCCCGCGCGCTGGCCACCAACCCCAGCCTGCTGCTGGCCGACGAGGCCACCAGCGCGCTGGACCCCTCCACCACCCGCGACGTGCTGGAGCTGCTGCGTAAAGTGAACCGCGAGCTCGGCATCACCATCGTGGTGATCACCCACGAGATGGAGGTTGTGCGTTCCATCGCCGACTCCGTGATCGTGATGGAAAACGGCCGCATCGTGGAGCAGGGCAGCGTCTACGAGGTATTTTCCAACCCGCAGACGAAGACTGCCGCCAACTTCGTGGCCACCTCGCTGCGCAACACCCCCGACATGGTCGAGGCGGAGGCGCTGCAGTCCGAAAACGGTCGTCTCTTCACTGTGACCATGGCCGAGGGGATCGGGTTTTTCGATGCCATCTCGAAGCTGTCCGCTGCAGGGGTGACGGTAAACATCGTCCACGGTGGCGTCACCACCCTCCAGAACCACAGTTTCGGCCGCCTTACCCTGCGCCTGACGGCCCACAATGCCGACGGCGAGAAGGCAATCGAGGAATTCCACAGCCACATGCAGGATTCCACCGAGATTGAGGAGATCCGATGAACACGATGACCCTCGCGCAAATGGATTGGGACCGCTACGGCAACACGTTCCAGAAGGCGATTTTCGAGACGCTGTACATGGTCTCGATCACGCTGCTGATCTCCTCGGTACTGGGCCTGATCATCGGCCTGCTGCTGTACACCACCCGCAAGGGCGGCATTCTGCAGAACCGGGTGGTCTACTGGATCACGAACTTCCTGGTGAACTTCATCCGCCCGATCCCGTTCATCATTTTGCTGACTGCTATCGGCCCGCTGACGGACCTGGTGGTGCAGAGCCGTATCGGTACGGAAGCGGCCATCGTCGGCATGGTCGTCGCCGCCACCTTCGGCGCTGCGCGTATTTTCGAGCAGAACCTGGTGGCGATCGACCCGGGCGTGATCGAGGCCGCCAAGGCGATGGGTGCCTCGCCGCTGAAGATCATCTTCACGGTGATCATCCCCGAGGCGCTGGGCCCGCTGATCCTGGGCTTCACCTTCATGTTCATCGCCATCGTGGATATGTCCGCCATGGCTGGTTACATCGGTGCAGGTGGTCTGGGTGACTTCGCGATTGTCTACGGTTACCGCTCGTTTAATGACGCCGTTACGTGGACGACCGTCGCAGTGATCATCGTGATCGTGCAGATCGCGCAGCTGGGCGGAAACTGGCTGTCGAAGAAGATCATGCGCCGCTAGTCAGCACGCGCTGCTAGAGAGCACGAAACCCCGGGCTAGTTCAGTTCAATGAATTAGCCCGGGGTTTCGTCGTGCGTTTAGAATTCCGCGACCCACGTCACGGTCTGCTTGGGCTTCTTGCCGCAGGAGGGAACGGAGGTTCCGCCTGGGTGCGCGCTCAGGCGAACCGTGATTTCTTGTTCTGCGCCGGCTGCTGAGTTCGCATCTGTGCCCACTTCTGGATTCGCTTCCGTGCCCGCTTCTGGGCGAATGGTTACGACGCGCACCTCGGTGGCGGAGTCTGCGTCTCCGGCCGCTTCCGGCTTGGTCACGCGCATGCTGGCGAGCTTGACGTGGCGACCTTCGCTGGCCAGCTTCTCCGCCACGGCCAGTTCCGCGACCTGGCCAACTGGATCCCAGACCCCGCGGCCGCGGCAGCCCTCCAGCCACAGCTCGCCTTGCTTGGCGCGCTCCAGCATGCTGCTGGCACCCGTGGTGCCGAGCTGGCCGTAGGAGTAGTTGTGGGGCAGCAGGATCATGGAGGGGGCGAAGCGGTGCCCCTTGGTGTGGGAGGATTCCCAGACCATCTGGCCGTACTTGGCGGTGAGCTCGTCGGCTACCGGACGGCCGAAAACCGCGCAGCACTTGTCGCGCTTGCCGTGGGTGCACACCAGCAGCAGTGGACCGTCGATGCGCTGGCCACCGGCGGCGCCGGGGGCGCTGAGGTCGAGATCCAGCAGCGCTTCGGGGCCAGAGACTTGCAGGCTTTCGAGGATGGGCGTGGGGTCGTCGCCGTAGCCTTCGGCCCAGCTGATGTAGAGCTGCCGGGTGGAACTGGCTGCGCGCTGCTGGCCTTCGCGGCCGGGGCGGCGGATGAACTGCAGCTGGGCGCCGTTGTCCTTGAGGAACTTCTCAACTTTTTCGGTGAGCTCCTCCCCTAGCGCGGTGCCGTCGAGGATGTCGTGGCCCCAGTTGGTGACGAACTCGAGAGCGAGAATGATCTTGCCCGGCTTGGCGGTGCCGGGAAGGGCCTCGTCGGTCTGCTGGGAGCACATGTCCGCGTAGATTCCGCCGGAGGTCTGAGTGGCGGGCTGCCCGGTTTCGGGCTGTCCGGCCTGCGCGTTTCTAGTTGTAGGCATGCCTACAACAGTACCAAGTTGGAAGCTGCAGGCGGGGCTAATAACTCGCTTCGATCCGCCACTGCTTCCCTTTGCACACCAGCAGGAATGCGTGGTCTTTGGGGGCGCCTTTGTGGTGTCCGCTGTGGGGCTCACTATGGGTTTCCTCGCGGGCTGCGATCTGCAGCCGGGCGTAGCGCTTCCCCTCGGCCCACCAGTGCTCGTCGACCGGCCAGGGGCCGGCCCATCCGGTGATGCGGAGCCGCCGGGCACCCCAGCGCAGGGTTTCCGGCGGGGAGCTCATCAGCCCGCGGCCGGTGACGTACACGGCATCACCGTGGCGGTCCAGCAGCGCCAGGCGTGCTGCTGGGTGGGCAGTGCTGGGGTTGCGCTCGCTGGGGCCACGGCCACCGGAGTTGCGACCGCTGGCACCGGGGGTGCCATCATCACTGGTCGGCGAGCCGATCAGCCCTGGCAGAGGGGGCAACAGCTGCCCTTCCCATTGGCGGGTCGGCAGGGCGGTTACCTCCTCCGGGTCGTCCTCGCCATAGGGCACGGTGGCGATACGGCGAGCTACGGCACGGCCTCCGCGGTGGATGGGACGAAGCACGCGGTTCATGCCGATCAGTGCTTGCGCCCGCCCGGCGGCGGCACGTGCGGCGCGGATGCCTTCATCTGGCCCGCCCCACAGTGGCGCGGCCAGGCTGCCCGCCGGGACAGTCTCCACGGGTACGAGTTCGATACACGTCACCCCGACGGTGTTGTCCGCCCAGTCGGCCTCGTCGCCCCCTCCGTCTACTCCGCCTAGCCCGCCGCCGTGCACTCTCGCTTCGCCAGCATTCCCCGCCCTGGCGCGCAGTCGGGTTAGCCAGCCGTCGAGCTGCCAGCGCACCCGCTGGGCTGTGTCCTGTTCCGAGAGCGGTTCGCGACAGCGCCACAGTCTCTCGATGACAGTCGGCCCGGTGTATCCCACCGGGGGTTCCAGGTAGGCTCGCACAGCCAAACGCAGGCAGGCCTCGCCAGCTGCGAAGAGCTTGTTGTGCAGCGCAGTGGCCACGTGCCGGGCAATGAATGCGGCGGTTTCTGTACGTGCGATGGGCTCATCGGCCTCATAGCGCAGCTCTAGGTCTTCCCGTTGCCGCCGGGGTGCCACATCCCGGTCGACGTGCCCGCTGGCGATGCGGTGCCACTCCACGGCCTCCTGCCCGAAGCGCGCGGCCACGTCCGCGCGCGGCAACCCAGCAAAATCGCGCATCGTACGCAGCCCCAGCTGCTGCAAGGTGGCGCTGAGGTGTGCCGGGGCGCGCAGCTCCGGTTCGATGCTCAGCACGCTGATCGGCAACCCCGCGATGAACTCCGCACCCCCTCCCACAGGAATGCTCTTGCCCAGCCGGGCCGCCCAGACCGCCGAGACCAAGTCATCGGCCACGCCGGCCAGGCAGTCGGCGTGTAACCGCGCGGCGGCATCCAGCAGTTTCTCCACCGCGTTGGCCTCGTCGCCGTAGTACCTGGCTAGCGCGTCCACCGGGAAGGCCAGCAGTCCGGGGCGTAGGGTCTCCACGACTGCGCTGACGTCCTGAAGCGCGGCCAGCACGTCCTCGTGCACGGAGGCCTGCCGGGTGGGATCGTCCGCCGCGACGTTCAGCTGCGGGTACGCCGCCAGCGCGTGCCGCTGCTTCATGCCGATCCTGATCCCCTGGGCGCGCGCGGCCGCATTGCAGGCCAGCACCCGGTAATCGGCGATCACCGCGGCGGGCGCCAGCACGTCCCACCCGCGCGACTGAGCCTGGACGTACACCGGCCAATCCGGGAACCATAGCACTGCCACCCGCCTATTGTGGGTCGCAGGCGCCGCCCGCACCACGCTATCCGGAGTGCGCATGTGCCGTATCCTCTGTATCCGCTGTGCCCACTGTGCCCGCTGTGCCCGCTACGCTCTCTGCACCAATCGTCGCCCGCACCGCACTCGGCGGCTGAGCCTTACCCCACACGCGCCCCGCGACCTCCACGGCACGGATGCGCCCACTCCCGCGACACAGCCCCAGCACACCGCATACCTGCAGCTCTACGTGCATCCTGGCCTGCGGCCACGCCTTTCCACACACCAGCAAAGCGCACTCGCTCTTCCGCAGCCGCGCCTCCACAGGTCGCGCGAAAGTCGGAGTTACGGAACCACCACTACTCCGTCCCCCCTGTCCGCTCTGCCCGCCCTGCTTGCCTAACTGTCCGCCCGCCGCAAACAGCACCACATCCATCCCTTCCACCAGCGTGCCCAGCACCGCCGCCGTGTGCGGGGTGGAATCCGGCACCAGCACCAGCCGTTCCACGTTGCCGCCGGCAGCCGCCACCGCCGCGATCGCCAGCCGCGGATAATCGACCACCGCCACACACATCCCCTGCGCCGTCAGGTGCGCCAGCACATCCACCAGCACCGCCGGGCAATCCGAAATCTGCGTCGCCTGCCCACGCGCCACCCCGCCACCCGGCAGGTGCTCGGCCAGCCACGCCGGAACCGGTGCGACACGCACGCTGTCTCTTCTTTGTGCTTCTTTTCTTTGTGACGCCCCCTTCCCGGCCGGTGCCGATCCCAGCACCGCCGCACTCGAGGCGCTGGCCATCGGAGCTCCCCCGGATTCGATCTGCTGCATCTTGCGCCGCAGGCTGGCAATCGTCGCCTGCGCCGCAGATTCTCCTGCAGACTGCGCCATGGTTGCCACCTCCCTTCCCTTTTTCGACACCGCATGTTCTATCAGCGTCCATGTACAGGCCTACTCCGCACACAACACATATTAGAACACGTGTTCTAACGCGATGGGGTCGAATATATCCCTCCCCGCGCAGCAGCGTCAAGCGCAGAAACAAAGACGCAGGTTGAAAGGGGCGGAGAAGGTGGCGTCACCTAAAATGGGCAACCATGAGCCCAACAAACCGCAACGAGCCCGTCATCGCCCCGCCCACGCCCGTGCGCGCCGCCGCCTCGGTACTCTTCGGCCTGGCAGTGGGCATTATGGTCGCGCCGCTCGCGCCCGGCTTTCAAGTGATCGTGCTGATTCTCAACGTCGGCGCGGCGCTACTCCTGACGTTTAGCCACCCTTACCGCCGACAGGTACGTGCGGAGGTGGAAAAGCGTGGCGAGCGCTACCGCACCAGCGCAGCGCAGGTCGCACCCCTGTTCCCACTATGGATCGCACTGATGGCGCTCCCGCTACTGAATACGCGCTCGTGGGTACTCATGGCCATCGCGTGGGTCATCGCCAGCGCGTACACCTGGTTCATCTACCCACACATCGACGGCACCGCGCACATCAAGCCGATCGACAAAACCAAGAAGAAGTAGCGCTCAAAGAGCACTGCGCGCAAGCAAACGGCCCGCACTCCCCGGCGCTTGGGGAGTGCGGGCCGAAAAACTATTTCAGCTTCTATTAGGAGCCAGAGAGGCTTCCGGACAGACTGCCGGAAGCACCGGAGCCGGCCGGAGCCGCACCCTTCTTCACCACGATCGGGGTGCCATTATCGAAGACCTTGTTGTTGTTCACAACAGCGCCGACCTTCACACCTGCACCGTTCTTGTAGGTACCCTCCTTCTCCGGAGCCTTCCAGGTGAAATCCAGCAGCAGCGGAGTGGCGGCATTAACCTTGGGCTTCTGCTTAATCAGCAGACCCTCCGTCCAAGAAACGCGAACCTCGGTACGGTCATCGGTCTGCTTCACTGCGTACTCGGACTGACCCAGCTCGTGGACAGAGTTGCCAATCAGACCGCCCTTGATGCGCTCAACCTTGGCCAGCTTGAAACCCTTCGGCATCCACTCAAGAACCTCGTCGATGCGGGTATCACCCTTCACACCCTGAACCCCAACACGGGTCTTCACGGTAGCGCCCGGAGCAACGGTGGTTGCGCCGTGAACCTGCTTGTACACGTCAACATTCCAGGCCGGGCCACCAACGTTACCCAGCTTGACCTTGTCCCCCTCCGGGGTATCCAGATCCTTCTTGCCACCCAGGGAGCCAGTCAGGCCACCCAGGGAACCAGCCGGCGCGGCGGACGCAACACTTACGCCACCGAAAGCCAGTGCAGATGCTGCGGCAATAGCGGTTGCGCTACGAACAAACTTAGAAGCCATAGAGGAATACCTTTCGATCATTTTTGCATGAGCCTGCAAACAACTTCGCGCTAAAGCATAACCTAGTTAGGGAGGCGAAATCAGTATTTCGAAAGTTTCCTCTAAAAAATTTCTAAGCCGGGCGAAAAGCCGCCCTTACTCCCACTCGATGGTTCCCGGCGGCTTGCTGGTGACGTCCAGCACCACGCGGTTTACTTCCTCCACCTCGTTGGTGATGCGCGTGGAGATCTTCTCCAACACGTCGAAAGGAATGCGGGTCCAGTCGGCCGTCATCGCATCCTCACTGGATACCGGGCGCAGCACAATCGGGTGACCATAGGTGCGGCCATCGCCCTGCACGCCCACGGAACGCACGTCCGCCAGCAGCACCACCGGGCACTGCCAGATCACGTCATCCAAGCCCGCGGCGGTCAGCTCAGCACGGGCGATAGCGTCGGCAGCACGCAGCGTCTCCAGGCGCTCCTCCGTCACCTCGCCGATGATGCGGATGCCCAGACCCGGCCCCGGGAACGGCTGGCGCGCCACGATTTCCTCCGGCAGACCCAGCTCGCGACCCACGGCGCGCACCTCGTCCTTGAACAGCAGGCGCAGCGGCTCCACCAGCTCAAACTCCACGTCGTCCGGCAGGCCGCCGACGTTGTGGTGGCTCTTGATATTCGCGGTGCCGGTGCCGCCGCCGGATTCAACGACATCCGGGTACAGGGTGCCCTGCACCAGGAAGTCCACGCTGGACCCCTCCGGAGCATCGGCCAGCACGCCCGCCACGGCACGCTCGAAGGAGCGAATAAATTCCGCGCCGATGGCCTTGCGCTTAGCCTCCGGCTCGGTCACGCCGGCCAGCTTCTGCAGGAACGCCTCGCGCTCGTCCACCGTCACCAGCTTCGCGCCAGTGGCGGCCACAAAGTCCTTCTCCACCTGCTCGCGCTCACCGGCGCGCAGCAGACCGTGGTCGACGAACACACAGGTCAGACGGTCACCAATCGCACGCTGCACCAGCGCGGCCGCCACGGCGGAATCCACGCCACCGGACAGGCCGCAGATAGCGCGTCCTTCGTCGCCGATCTGCTCGCGCACCTGCTCGATCAGCTGCTCGGCAATGTTGCCTGCGGTCCACGTCGGCTCCAGCCCAGCGGTTTCCAGCAGGAAGCGGCGCAGCACCTCCTGGCCCTTCGGAGAGTGCAGCACCTCAGGGTGGTACTGCACTCCCGCCATACGCTTCTCCGGGCACTCGAAAGCAGCCACCGGCGCGCCCTCGGTGCGGGCGGTCACGGTGAAGCCCTCCGGTGCCTCAGAGACGGAATCGCCGTGGCTCATCCACACCTGCTGGCTGTCCCCCATGTCCCCGTGCAGCACACCAGCCTCGGGCTGGATCTGCAGCTCGGTACGGCCGTACTCGCGCAGGCCGGTCTTCGCCACGGTTCCCCCCATGGCCTGGGTCATCGCTTGGAAGCCGTAGCAGATGCCGAATACCGGCACCCCCAGCTCCAGCAGTCCTGGCTGGAGCGAGGGGGCGTCATCTGCATAAACAGAAGAAGGGCCACCGGACAGGATCAGGGCCGCAGGGTTCTTCGCGGCAACCTCGTCGGCGGGCATGGTGTGCGGGATGACCTCGGAGTACAGGTTCACCTCGCGCACCCGGCGGGCAATGAGCTGTGCGTATTGCGCACCGAAATCCACGACAAGTACGGGCCGTGGAGCGGCGGCAGCTGGGTCTTGTTGAGTCACGCCCCTAACTCTAACGCACCTGCGCGCCACGGGGCACACCGGTCGCTAGCTAGCCGCGACCGTCCGTGAAGCGCTGCTTGTACCAGTCCATCGACTGCGGGGAGAAAATCAGAGCCAGCGATACCACCGCCACCACGCCGAGGATCATAGCCAGCCAGAACACGCCCGCCTGGATCACCGTAATCGTGATCAGCACCAGAGTGATGTGCGTCAGCACCAAGCCCGACACACCCCACGTGCGCCCCTGGATAATCATCGTCCCGAACAGCGCAAACGCGAAGAAGTACAGCCCCACCATCACGCCGGTCGCGCCGACGTTCATCTTCACAGTTTCGTCGCCGTGCTGCGGCTGGTAGCCGAGGTAGAGCACGATCGTGGCGATGATTCCCACCACGCCGATTACTATTGACGCCCACGAAAGCACCGCTAGCTGCATCGGCAACCGGTCAGTTGTGCGCTGCCACCACTGGGAAATCTTCATTCAGATCAGTTGTGTCTTTCTGTATTAACGGACGACTAACGAACGACTAGGTCGACCTTCTGGAAGCTCTTGATGTCCGTGTATCCACACTTAGCCATCGAGCGGCGCAGGGCGCCAATGATGTTCTCTCCACCAACCGGGTTGGCAGTTGGGCCGAACAGCAGCTCCTTCAACGGCAGCGGCTCGTCGCCCAGGCCTACCTCTTCCACCAGGCCGCGCGGCAGCTTCGGGTGGCCCGCCGTGGACGGCCAGTACCAGTTCGGAGCACCTGCGGAAGCAGCGGTGGCCAAGGGAAGCCCCAGAGAAACGGCATCCGCGCCACAGGCGATGGCCTTAGCTACGTCACCGGAATTACGCAGCGAGGAGTCGGCGATGATGTGGACGTAGCGGCCGCCCGTTTCGTCCAGGTAGTCGCGGCGCGCAGCGGCCGCATCGGCGATGGCGGTGGCCATTGGCACGTCGATGCCCAGCGAATCGTTGTTGGTGGTGTGGCCAGAGCCGATGATCACACCCGCCGCGCCGGTGCGCATCAGGTGCATGGCGGTGGTGTAGTCCACCACGCCACCGGCGATCACCGGGATGTCCAAGCTGCCGATGAACTCCTTCAGGTTCAGCGGCTCGCCGTCGCGGTGCACGTGTTCCGCGGAGACCAGGGTGCCCTGAACCACCAGCAGGTCCATGCCGGACTTGATCAGCGCCGGCGCGAGCTCGCGGGCGTTCTGCGGGGACACACGAACGGCGAAGCGCACACCGGATTCCCGCACCTGGTTCAGCCGCTCCTGCAGCAGGTCCACGTTCAGGTCCAGGGAGTGGAGGCGCTGCAGCTCCGCGTTGGCGCCGAAGATCTCTGAGTCCGAGGCGGCGTCATCCTCCTCGAATAGCGCGGATTCAGCCTTGCGAGCAGCTTCAACAACCCCGCGCAGGGCTGCGTCCAAGTCATCGACGCGACCCCAGAGGCCTTCGGCGTTGATCACCGGAAGGCCGCCCAGCTGACCAAACTCGATGGCGAACTCGGGCGTGACGATCGAGTCGGTCGGGTGCGTCATCACCGGGATGTCGAAGGAATAAGCGTCGATCTTCCACGACGTATCCACATCGTGCGAGCTGCGGGTGCGCCGGGACGGCACAATGTCAATCTGGTTCAGACCGTACACCCGGCGGGCAGCGCGCGAACGTCCGATGTCAACGTATTCCTGCATGGCTGGATTGCTCCTTAAAGGCGTGCTTTAGCTGGCTAGATCTAGCTTGCTCTTGCTGGCTCTAGCGGTTCGGGTTGTAGTTCGGCGCTTCCATGATGCCCTGCACATCGTGCGGGTGCGATTCGCGCAGCCCCGCGCCGGTGATACGCACGAAGCGGGCGTTGTGCAGCTCGGGGATCGTCGCCGCGCCGGTGTAGCCCATGGCAGCGCGCAGGCCGCCAACCTGCTGGTGCAGGATCGAGCCGATGGAGCCGCGGAACGGCACACGGCCCTCGATGCCTTCCGGCACCAGCTTCTCCTCGGATTGCACGTCGGCCTGGAAGTAACGGTCCTTGGAGTAGGAGCGCTTCTCGCCGGTCAGGCCACGCCCCTGCATGGCGCCCATGGAGCCCATGCCGCGGTAGCGCTTGTACTGCTTGCCGTTGATAGTCACGATCTCGCCGGGAGTCTCGGCCGATCCGGCGAGCATGGAGCCCAGCATTACTGTGGACGCCCCAGCCGCCAGTGCCTTGGCGATGTCGCCGGAGAACTGCATGCCTCCATCGGCGATGATCGGCACGCCCGCCTTCTTGGCTGGGACGGCCGCTTCCATGATGGCTGTGATCTGCGGGGCACCAACGCCCGCGACGACGCGGGTGGTGCAGATGGAGCCCGGGCCGATACCGACCTTGATGCCGTCTGCTCCGGCTTCGATCATGGCCTGCGCTGCCTCGCGGGTGGCGAGGTTGCCGCCGACGACATCTACGCGGTCGCCAAACTCCTTCTTCACGCGCGAAACCATGTCCAGCACGCCGCGGTTGTGGGCGTGGGCGGTATCGACGATCAGCACGTCCACACCAGCATCCACCAGGTTGCCCGCGCGGGTCCAGGCGTCCTCGCCGGTGCCGATACCAGCGGCGGCCAGCAGGCGGCCGGAGGAATCCTTAGCAGCCAGCGGGTACTGCTCGCGCTTGGCGAAGTCCTTGACGGTGATCAGGCCGGTCAGCTTGCCAGCGCCGTCGACGATCGGCAGCTTCTCCACCTTGTTCTCGGAAAGCAGGCTCAGGGCAGCTTCGGCGGACACGCCTTCCTGGGCGACAACCAGCGGCATGGGCGTCATGGCCTCGGAGACCTTGCGGCTGAAGTCGCTTTCGAAGCGCATGTCGCGGTTGGTGAGAATGCCAACCAGCACGCCTTCGTCATCCACAACCGGCAGTCCGGAGATGCGGTAGCGGGCACACAGGTCGTCTACCTCCTGGATGGTCATGTCCGGGGTGGCGGTGACCGGGTTGGTGACCATGCCAGCTTCGGAGCGCTTAACAATCTCTACCTGCTGCGCCTGATCCTCGATTGACAGGTTGCGGTGCAGCACGCCGATGCCGCCGTGGCGGGCCATGGCGACGGCCATGCGAGCCTCGGTGACGGTATCCATGGCGGCGGAAGCCACCGGGATGTTCAGGTTGATGTTGCGAGTGAACTGGGTGGAGGTGTCCACGCCGGAGGGGATTACCTCGGAGGCGGCGGGCAGCAGCAAGACGTCATCGAAAGTCAGTCCAACCAGTGCAACCTTGTTGGGGTCGTCGCCACCGGTGGAAACTGGGTACATCTTCGCGTTCATCTCTGGGTTCGTCACGGGTTGCCCGACCTTCCTCTAGAAAATTCTGCGGCGCTAGCCTGCCAGGGCTTGGGTGCCTGGGGTTTCTCGCCGTCTTTTCGCCGATGTACTACAGAATAACCCTTTGCAGCACGATTTTGTGTGCCGGGGTTAGGCAGCGCGGCGGGGCACGCACTAGGGTGCCAGGTGGGTCAACGAAGTGACGAATACGCCGCTGGGAAGCCGAACACTCAAGTTACCTCCCGTAACGATCAACAACAGCGGAGGCGTATCCCAGGTAAACCTATCGGCGAAAGCCTGTAGGTTTTGAGCAGCCCTATTCAGCACCTGGGAACTCTGTCCCAACTTAACCTCCACAAGCACCGTTCTGCCTGCCGATTCAAAGACCGCATCTACCTCTAGCCCGGATGCATCACGGGCGTGGAAGATCTGTCGCCCCGTGAGCACACGCAGGTCGTGCACCACCTGGGATTCAAACATCTGCCCTGAGTATTCAAGGTTCTGCAGTAGCTTTTCCGGGGATGCCTCCAACACAGCTGCAGCCAACGCAGGATCCGCGAGGTGCCGTTTCGGCACCTTGCGGAGACTGGCACGCGAACGCAGATGTGAAGACCAGGCGCGTTGCTCCTCGGCAATAAAGATCCGCTGTAGTGCGGTGAGATACTCCCTAGTAGTTGCTCGATCAATATCAATATCGGTAGCGATCGCGCTAATGGACTGCTCTGTCGCCACCCCTCGCGCCAAGGAGCGCAAGAGCGCCTGAACCTTCACGGGATCCCGACGTCTGCCGTCGGTGACATTAATGTCTACGTGCGCCACGGTCTCTGCGTAGCTACGCAGGTTTTCCTGAGCCACAGCTGTAGAAAAATGTCGGTTTCCAGGCCAACCTCCGTGGACCATACGGTCGATGACCCCTCGGATATCCAACACAGTTTCACTGTTGTGCGTCAGTTCGCTTTCTTCCACCAGCTTCGAAAGGGACACAGCACCGTTGGAATGGCCAGACTCGTAGAAGCCGAAAGTGTGCATTCGCAACCGGGCTATTCTTCCCGCCCCGGAGTGGCGGGACTGCTCCTCCCCCGGCGCAGTTGAGCCTGTAAGGATGAATTGCCCCGGCGCTTGGCGCCGGTCAATCTCATGCCGCACTAGGTTCCATAGTCGGGGCTCCTCCTGCCATTCATCGAAAACACGGGGAGTGGCACCATCCAGCGCCAGATCCGGCATGGTGTTGAGCTGTGTCTCTAGGTTAAGGTCCGTATCCACCTGCACGAGGCTGCCCGCTACTTGGCGCGCTGTCGCGGACTTTCCGCAGCCTTTCGGCCCTTCGATAAGCACTCCGCCGGCACGTTCTAAGACGCTCTGCAGTCGCTTATCTTCAACCCTAGGAAGGTATTCCACAGTCATCCTCACCAGCTATTTTCACTTGATCCATCAAATTGTCACTATTTCATTCCCCACTTTATCAGCGTTTCATTCACCAGTTTGTAGCCGATCTATTCCCCAGTTTGCAAGCATTCTATCCCCCAGTTTGTAGTGAAACGATGCTTTTGCCTTGCATTACGGGCCACAGGGTACGGTGTTGGTGTGAGCTTTAACCACGATCAGATGCCGCCGGACCCTTTCGCCGATGATCCGAACGACCCTGCGTCGTTCCTGGATCCCGACGAGTTTGATGAGGCCGTTCCGCCGTTGTCCCCCGATGAGGTTCAGGCTCTGCGGGAGGACCTGCAGAACGTCCGGGATTTCCGCAAACTGTTGGAACCGCGCGGGGTTCGGGGTATCACCATGCTGTGTGAGGATTGCGAGGACAGTCATTTCTATGACTGGGACATCATCGAGTCGAATATTCGCACAATGTTGAACAACGAGCTTGTGCCAGTACACGAGCCTTCTGCGCAGCCAAACCCGAATGATTACGTGACCTGGGATTATTGCCTGGGCTATGCGGACGCGATCGATTTCGCGTTCCACGGACTGCGCCCGCCGTTCCTCTGGGGGAAGTAGTTAGCTGCCTTCCGCGCGGGGGGAGTTGTAGTCGGTGAGCACCGGCAGCGGCTCTGGGTTACGTGGCCCGCCCGTGGTTGGGGTCGGTCGATCCTGGCGGGGTGCCGCAGGCTCGCTTGGCTTCTGTGTTTTCGAGGTCGTCGTTTTCGAGGTCGTATCGGTGGGGTTAGCCGGCGCCGGAGCGCCCATCGCCATCGCCGGTCCCGGCTGCTCAGGAGCATCCGCTCCACCAGGGGCATCCGTCCCACCAAGCAGAATGGTGGTTGTCGGGATTGCCTCCCCAGCCGGCGCCTCAGGAGCCTTGGAGCTCTTCGTGGCAGCCTTGTTCGGCTTGCTCTTTTCCTCGTGGCGCTGCTCGCCCTTGGGCTTACGGTCGCCCTGTTCGCCGCGGCTCTGCTTGTCTGCGACGCTCTCTTCACTGAGGACGCCACCTTGTCCGCCAGTGGAGCCCTCAGCAAGGCTGTTAGAGCTCTCCGCATCGACAGCTTCCTCTTCTGCCACGGTCTCGCGCTTCACGTGTGCGCCCTGCGAGCTGGAGTAGGCAGCGTATCCCAGACCTCCCACGGCGATAGCGGCGGCCACTCCGCCAGCGATCAGCATACTGGTCAGAGAAACTCCCCCGGCAGCGGCCGCCTTGGCACTAGTGCGCAGCAGACGCGAACCGTTGTTGGCGCCCTCAGCCGCTTCAGCCACTTCAGATTCTTCGCCGCCGTCTTCCGTAAACAGGAAGCTTACGTCCGGCGCGGGCGGAATATCGCGGTAGAGCTCCTCACGGTGCGCAACTAAGTCCGCGATAACAGGGTCATTGGAGTCAAAGTTTTCCGTTTCCGGAATCGCCTCGCCGCGGCCGATCGCATCAAGGATGCGATCTACATCCAGGATGGAGGCAAAGTTCTCCTCGCCCTCCCGGAAGCCGTCATTCTGCGCCATGGCTCTTGAGCTCTTTTCTTTCCTGAACTACCCGAGGGTAGCTGCCTACTGTTGAATAATTCCGTGCTTTTTTAGTTTCATAACCGCCCGGTGCTGGGCAACTCGAACGGCCGTTGGTTTCGAGCCCACGATCTCCGCGGTCTCTTCGGCGGAGTAGCCGTGAATAACTCGAAGAAGAAGAATTTCTCGTGATTTCTCACTAAGAATATCGAGCTTCTTAGCTAAATCGTTACATGAATCTTGGCTTAAGTACACATCTTCAGGCGAATCCTGGAAACTTTCTTCTTCCGGTAGCTCCTCCGTCGGATCGGACATATCCCGGGTTTGGAAACGGTAGGCGTCAGTAATCTTGTTTCGCGCCACCTGGTAGACGAAGGCCATAAACGGCGCCCCGCGATCCTCGTACCCGGATAGAGCCTTGGCAACCGCAATGCAGACGTCCTGTGCAACGTCATCGGGCGTGGGGTAGCCGTGCATGCTCAGCTTGCCGCGACAGAAAAGAACCACCTTTGGGTGGATGAGCTGAATAAGACGATTAACGGCGCGACGGTCTTGAGCAATGGCCGCCGGGAGGAGATCTCGAATCTCCTCGTCGGTCTGCTGGTCTGCAGCCATCGTCCCTACTCCGTCAAATGCTCGAGCGTCTTTATCAACGTCTTTATCAATGTGGATTGAAACTATCACACCGTGCCGACAGTCCCAGATCGGCTAAAAGGGGACTGTTCGATTTCTCCTCACGCGAATGCAATTGAACAAACCTGAAACATGTTCCCACTTTTGCTCCGATTTTTCAGCTAACCTCAACCTTCCTGGCAGCCTTATCTGGCAATCCCCCAGCAAGATCGCGGGAAGATCGCAGCAAGGAGCGAATTTTTTAACCCCCTTTGGGGGAACCTAGGCGTGGCGTAGAAACAAGTTAATCCATTGTTCAACTAAGGGCGTTCCCGCAGGTAGGTGGCTACCGCTATGCGAAATAGGTATGTCACAACAGGTTTTGGCTACCCAAAAGGCACTCGTTCGTTACTTAGAGTTCATTTAAGGATTGGAACCTCTCAGACGTCACTACAAGTGAGCATCTGACTTTTCACGAGGAGTAACCACCTAATGCCACAGCCCAGCCAGCTTCCGGGACCTGCTTCTTCGACTTGGGAATGGCAACTCCATGGCGCATGCCGCGGGGCTGATTCTTCTGTCTTCTTCCACCCGGATGGCGAGCGTGGCCGTGCCCGTGCCATGCGCGAACACCGCGCCAAGGCCATCTGCCGTGAGTGCCCGGTGATTGAGCAGTGCCGCAACCACGCACTCAGCGTGGGCGAACCCTACGGCATCTGGGGCGGCCTCAGCGAGTCCGAGCGCGACGCTATCCTGCGCCCCACTTCTCGCAACCGCAACCGCCGCGTAGCCTCCTAGCAGCTGGCTGGGGCACACAAAGAAAAAGGGAGAGGGGTTCATCCCTCTCCCTTTATTGCTGCCTAGCAGCGGGTTACAGCGGCTATCCCCCTAGTGGGCGTGGCCAGCGTGTGCCCCTGCCTGATCAGCCGGAGCGGCGGGCTTGTCCACCACGGCGGTCTCGGTCGTCAGCACCATGCGGGCGACAGAGGTGGCGTTAACCACAGCGGAGTGGGTTACCTTCACCGGGTCGATGATGCCCTGCTCCAGCAGGTTGCCGTACTCCAGGGTGGCGGCGTTGAAGCCCGAGCCGTTGGACTGCTCGGCGATCTTGGAGACCACTACAGCGCCGTCCAGGCCGGCGTTATCGGCGATCCAGTATGCCGGGCGACGCAGTGCGCGTGCCAGGGAACGCAGGCCGATGCTCTCGTCGCCTTCTGCCTGGCGGGACAGTTCCTCGATCTCAGCAGCGATCTGCACCAGTACGGAGCCACCGCCGGCGATTACACCCTCCTGGCTGGCGGCACGTGCCGCGTTGATCGCGTCCTCGATGCGCAGCTTGCGCTCGTTGACCTCGGTCTCAGTAGCGCCACCGGCGCGGATGACGGCCACGCCGCCGGACAGCTTCGCCAGACGCTCCTCGAACTTCTCCTTGTCCCAGGAAGAGTCGGTGCGCTCGATGTCGTTGCGGATCTGGTTACGGCGCTCCTCGACAGCCTCGGCGGAACCAGCACCGTCGACCAGCACGGTCTCTTCCTTGGTGATGTTCACGCGACGGGCGGAACCCAGCTGCTCCAGAGTGGTCTCGGAGAGCTTGTGGCCCAGCTCGCTGTCGATGACGGTACCGCCGGTGACGATAGCCAGGTCGTCCATGAACGCAGAGCGACGGTCGCCGAAGTACGGGGACTTCACAGCTGCAACCTTCAGGGACTTGCGGATGGCGTTCAGCACCAGCATCTGCAGTGGCTCGCCCTCGATGTCCTCGGCGACGATCAGTAGCGGCTTGCCGGAGTTGGCAACCTTCTCCAGCACCGGCAGGAAGTCCGGCAGGGAGGAGATCTTCTCGCGTACCAGCAGAATCAGCGGGTTTTCTAGCTCTGCGTGGCCGGTCTCCTGGTCCGTAACGAAGTACGGGGACAGGTAGCCCTTGTCGAAGGAAACGCCCTCGGTGACGATCGACTCGTCCTCGATGGACTGGGATTCCTCGACGGTCACCACGCCGTCCTTGCCCACCTTGTCGAAAGCGTCGGCAACCATGGCGCCGATCTTCTCGTCGCGGGAAGAAACGGTGGCGACGTTGGCGATGGCGGCGTTATCCGCAACTGGCTGCGCCAGCTCGCGCAGCAGTTCCACAACGCGCTCAGTGCCCTGGGCGATGCCGCGGTTCACGGCGATCGGGTTGGCGCCGGCTGCCACGGTGCGCAGACCCTCGTTGATCAGGGCCTGTGCCAGCAGCGTAGCGGTAGTGGTGCCGTCGCCGGCGATGTCGTTGGTCTTGATGGCCACGGACTTGACCAGCTGGGCACCCAGGTTCTCGAAGGGATCCTCCAGGTCGATGTCGCGAGCAATGGTCACGCCATCGTTGGTTACGGTTGGGCCACCGAAGGCCTTGTCCAGCACGACGTTGCGGCCGCGCGGGCCTAGGGTCACCTTCACCGCGTCCGCCAGGGCATCCACGCCCTTCTGCAGGCCCTCGCGGGCCTCTTGATCAAATGCGATGAGTTTTGACATGCAGCTACCCGCTTACTTTTCGATGACAGCGAGGATGTCGCGCTGGGTCAGCAGCAGGTACTCTTCGCCGTTGTACTTCAGCTCGGTGCCGCCGTACTTGGAGAAGATGACGGTGTCACCCTCCTTCACATCCATCGGGATGCGGTCGTCGTCATCTGCCCAGCGACCGGGGCCGACAGCGATGACGGTAGCCTCCTGCGGCTTCTCCTTTGCGGAGTCCGGGATGACTAGGCCGGATGCGGTAGTGGTCTCCGCCTCGACGATCTGGACGAGGACGCGGTCCTCAAGGGGCTTGATGTTGACGTTAGCCACGATTGAATACCTCCGTGTATTCGAGCTGTAGGTTTCACTCTTGTGAACTGTTGTGCCGGTTGGTTTTCCAGATACAGCCGTCGTCGCGGGTGAACAACTGTGAGTCAAACAACCTATCTGGCACTCTACCCTCGCAAGTGCTAACGCTCAACCAGCCCCGGTGCTAGATCCCCGGCGCTAGACCCCCTTGGTCAGGTTAACCACCGCGTTGTACCACAGCTCGTAATCCTTGGTGTTGTCTTCCTTGTAGTTCTCAACTGCGCGGATGCCGTTGTAGATGGACTCAACGTCCTCGTCGGTCAGCCCAGCTCCCTCGTCGCCGACGAAAAGCACGGGCCCAAGGATCGCGCGAGCAGGGTCAGAGATGAAGCTAGAATCGCCGGTCTCCTGCTCCTTGCGCCCCATGGAAGCCAGCGGGTTCGGCTCCGGATTCTCCGCTTTGCGCGCGTCGGAGGAGTAAATCGCGGCAACGGTCAGGCCACTTTCCACGAAAACCACGTGCAGGCGATCCTGCTCGCTTCCGCCCAGAACGTCGGCAGCCTCCGACAGATCAATGTCCATTTCCTTCGTCTGCAGATCCGGCGTTACCAGCATGCTGCGTGGCATATTGAGCTCCTAGCTTGTTGTGTGATGAAAGAGTTGTGAGTTTTTAGACAGTCACAGAATATCTTGCCAGCAAACTAGCAATTGCGCAGGACAGGCTCTTCCACGTCCAGCGAGGGATCGGTAGGCGTCGCCAAACCGCTCGGCTCCTCCCCCGCCGCAACGAGGCGCGCCGCGAGTGCCGCCATCATTACGCCGTTGTCGGTACAGAGTTTTGCCTGCGGGATTTTTAGTTCGACGCCCACTTCTCCGCACCTTTCGGCCGCCACTTCCCGCAGGCGCCTGTTCGCGGAAACACCTCCGCCAAGCAGCATCACGCGGGCGTCCTTATCTTCGCAGGCGCGCAGAGCCTTGGTAATGAGGACGTCCACCACCGCCTCTTGAAAAGAAGCGCATACGTCTTCAATGGGTAGGCTCGCGCCCTCCTTCTCTGCCTTTTCCACGTAGCGAGCGACGGCGGTCTTCAGCCCGGAAAAGGAGAAGTCGTAGCGCGAGTCCTGCTGGCGCATCATGCCGCGTGGGAAAGCGATGGCCTGCGGGTTCCCCTGCGCAGCCAGCCGGTCGATCACCGGGCCGCCGGGATAGCCCAGGCCCAGCAAGCGCGCGACCTTGTCGTAGGCCTCGCCCGCAGCATCGTCCAGGGTGCTACCGAGCTCTTCCATCGGGGCGCCCACGCCGGTGACGTGCAAAATCTGCGTGTGTCCGCCGCTGACCAGCAGCGCGATGGCGTTGCTGAGGTCGCTGTCGGCGCCAGCCTCCTTGGTGGTGCTTCCCGCCACCCCCTCGTCGAGGGTCCCAACGGCCACGTGCCCACCCAGGTGGTTCACGCCATAGAAGGGCACCTCCCACGCCAGGGCGTAAGCCTTCGCGGCAGCAGCGCCGACCAGTAGGGCTCCGGCCAGGCCGGGTCCAACGGTGGCGGCCACAACGTCTGGAGTGCGGAAACCGGGGACATTCTCGCGCGCTTCTGCCAGGGCGGCGCGCATCGTCGGCTGCATGGCCTCCAGGTGGGCCCGGGAGGCGATCTCCGGAACCACTCCTCCGAAGCGGGCGTGCTGCTCCATGGAGGAGGCCACCTTGTTCGCCACGATCTCCAGCTGAGCTGCGTCATCGCCGCCTGTCGCACCTTCGACAGTGGTTGCCGTGCTGGCGACGATTCCTACGCCGGTCTCGTCACAGGAGCTCTCGATGCCCATGATGTAGGTAGGCCGGTTTGAAGTGCCGGAATCTGGGGCCGGGGTGGCATCAGAAACAAAACCGGGGCGCACCATGGTGAAAGCATCGGCACCCGAGGGCTGGTAGTAGGCGCGGCGCGTGCCCTCGATGGCGAAGTCGTAGCGCTCGTACAGCCCCACGGCGGGGCGGTTATCGGTGCGAACCTCGAGGAAAATGGGCGCACGCAGGCGGTCGGCGACGGCGACTAGCGGATCCATGAGCAGCTTGGACAGACCCTTCCCCTGCCACTCGGGAATAATGCCGATGGTGTGGATCTCCGCCTCCGGATCGTGGGACGGGCCTCCGACAGCCAAGATTGCGTAGCCGATCAACTGGGGTTCGCGCGCGGGGTCCGTTGTCTCCAAGGCGAGGCAGTGGGTGTGCGATGCGCAGATTTCGCTGGCGAAGGCTTCCGCGGACCAGGGGGAATCCTCAGGGAAGAGGATCTGTTCGATCTCCGCGCAGGCGGGCGCATCGGTGGTAGTGAGCAAGCGCACGCGGGCGGACTGAGAGCCTGTATACGGATCTCCCCCGGCAGCATCGCCCTTGGTGCCTGCAACTTCGGCCTGCAGACCCACCTCCTGCACGCGGGAAAAGTCCAGCGCCTTCGAAATTGCCTTCGCCTTCGGCTCCTTCGCATCGGGGCGACGCAAGTAGAGTGCACGGAGTGCGGGTGCATCGGCCAACAACCCTGGAACCGAACCGAGGGACTCCAGCGCTGCAAGAACTAACCCCCGGGGTGTGGGATGTGCATCCACGCTTTCGATTTGGCAGCCTTCCTGGGAGCCAAAAAGCTCTTCCGCCTGTTCTGCGACCGCGGAAGCGCTAAGCACCCGCAGAGGCCAGCGGTCGATTTCCTGCTGGATATCCCGCACCACGTCTGGCGCGTGAACGGAAGCCGGAACTTGCACCTCAGAGCACAGCCGCCCTGCCAACCCGGGAAAGAAACTCATACGCGAGTGGTAGAACTCCCGACGGCGGGCATCTGAGACGATCAAGTAGTCGCCGAAGGCTTTAGACCCGACCTGGGAGGTTGCATGCTCCCACGCCGTGGCGGCCGCGCTGGGAATGCCGTGAACTGGGATCGAGAGGGCGTCACCAAAAGCAGCAGCGGTAGCCATACCAACCCGCAGCCCAGTAAACGGCCCCGGGCCGATGCCGGCGACGACCGCGTGCAGGTCTCGAGGGGAAAGCTCCGCCTCAGCAAGGCACGCCTGGATGTTCGGGGCGAGCAGCTCCATGTGGCCGCGGACGTTATCCACCAACCGTTCGGAAAGCACGTTTACCTGACCATTCGCGGAAATCTGGACGATTCCGCAGGTGACATAATTGGTAGAGGTATCGACGGCCAAGGCGTAAATCATAGGATTTATTCTATGGCGGATGGAAGCGGTGGTGAAAACAAGAAGTCCCCGAGAGGCTCTCGCAGTAAACCTCTCAGGGACGGTATACGACTGGCGGGTTGATCAGGCCCGTAAATGCCAGCGTCTTGTGAAACACCCCTCACGGTGATTCGTCAACTATCATTGCACGGCCAAGCTCCTCAAAGCAACCCCGTCCGAGAGGTTCCCCAGTTTTTCCTAAGAATTTGCCAGGAAGTGTCCAGTCGCTCCCAGTCGAGCTAGACCCAGCGCCATGTGACGGTGCGCGAGTCCGCGTCCGCAGCAGGGGCTTCCGAATCGGCCAGGTCGGCGGGGCTGCCCACGCTACTCCGGTCGATCTGCACGTCGAGGACCTTGTCACTTAGAGGCTCCACCACTCCGCGACCCCATTCGGCCACCACGACCACGTCGTCGATGTCCGCATCTATGTCCAGGCTTTCCAGCGCGTCGAGCACCTCGTTGCGGTCGATGTGGCGACCCGGCTCGATGCCTTCCTCCACGTCCGCACCCAGCAGCCGGTAAGCATCCATGTGCAGCAGCCCCACCCCACGCTGCCCGGCGCGGTGAGTCCGCACGATGGTGAACGTCGGCGACTGCACGCGCCCCTTCACTCCCAGGCCAGCGGCCAGCCCCTGGGTCAAGGTCGTCTTGCCCGCACCCAGCGGCCCGGAGAGCACCACCACGGTCCCGGCTTCCAACTGCTTGCCCAGCTGCTCGCCGAGAGCCCGCATGTCATCGGCAGTCGCGGCAGCGCAGGAACCGTCGGTGGAGAAATCCGGGCGGCCGCCCTTGAATACCCGCTTGACCCGCGGGCCCCGCGGCATCGTCAGCACCTCGTAGCTGATCGTGCCCGCCAGCTCCGCGAACTCGTCCACCCGGGTGCCACCTTGGCCGAAAACCACCGCCCAGTCCCCTGGTTTCACGTCCACAGTACTGTCGGCCGGCCCTAACTCCACGACGATCTGATCCATGCACACCCGCCCGATCTGCGAATATGCCTTCCCGTTGATCGTCACCTGCATCTTTCCAGATACGCTTCGCGGCAGCCCGTCGGCGTAGCCGAGAGCCACCACGGCGGTGCGGGTGTCGCGCTGCGCCCGCCAGGTGTGGCTGTAGCTCACGCCCTCACCCTTCGGCACCACGCGGGTCGTGGTCACGCGGGCCCGCAGCGTCATCGCTGCCTTTAGTTCAACGCCCACGCCGATGGGGTCGATTCCGTATAGTCCGACGCCCGGTCGTACCAGCTCATAGGCGAGATCAGGACGGTGCAACGTAGCCGGTGTGTTTGCAATGTGATTGCGGGGCACCGGTAGCCCACAGGAACGGCAGAACTCGATAGCTTCTGCGAAGCGGGCGGCCTGCAGGTTGTTCGCCTCCGACTTGGGATCGTCGGCGCTGGCCATGTGGGTCATCACACCGGTGACTTCCACCAGTTCCGTCTTGGATGCCAGCAGCTCGACTGTTTCCTGCCACTCGGCGGGGCTCACACCGGAGCGGGAGAGGCCGGTATCCACCATGAGCGTCGCCCGCACGGAGCCACTGACCTGCGCCTCCTGCTGCGCCTTTTCGGCCTGCTCCACCAGGGAACGCGCGTGCGCCAGCGAGGGCACGCCAACGTTAATGTCCGTGGCGAATACCTCCGCCAGGTCATCGTCAGGAGTCCACATCCAGGCAGTGATCGGCGTGGATGCGTAGCGCTCCCCTAGTTCCGTGAGAATCTCGCGCAGGTGCAGGGCTTCCCCCAGCGTGGCCACACCCAGCTCTTCCACGCCCGCGTCCAGCATTGCGGGCGCCACCACGTCCACCCCGTGGTTGTACGCATCGGCCTTCACCACAGCCAGCACCCCGGCGGGAGCCGCCGCCTCCCGGAACACACGCACATTGTGCGCGATGGCATCCAGGTCAACGACTAGTTCCGCAAGGTGACGATCCGACATGTTCATAACCTTAGCCACCCCTCCTGGGATTCCAGGAAAAGGGCACGGCAAGGGGCGTCACTAAGAAAGAACCCCGAACTATTCGACGGTGACGGACTTGGCCAGGTTGCGCGGCTTGTCGATGTCCTGGTTGCCACACTGGCGCGCGATGTCGGCGGCCAGGAACTGCAGCGGCACCGTGGACAGCAGCGGCTGCATCAGCGACGTGGTGCCCGGGATCTCCAGCAGCCAGTTGGCATACGGGCGCACGGCCTCATCGCCCTCTTCCGCAATGACGATGGTCTTCGCACCGCGGGCGCGGATCTCCTGGATATTGGAGACGATCTTGGAGTGCAGCACCGGGCGGCCGTTCGGGCTGGGCACGACGACAACGACGGGCAGGTCGTCCTCGATCAGGGCGATCGGGCCGTGCTTGAGCTCGCCAGCGGCGAAGCCCTCCGCGTGAATGTAGGCCAGCTCCTTCAGCTTCAGCGCGCCCTCGAGGGCGACTGGGAAGCCCACGTGACGGCCCAGGAACAGCATGGTCTTCACCGGGCCGAGCTCCTCGGCCAGCTGCAGGATCTGCTCGCGCAGGTCGAGGGTCTTCTCGATCTTCTCCGGCAACGCCTCCAGCGCATAGTAGATCTCCGCGATCTCGTCGGCGTACTTGGTGCCACGGGCCTGGGCCAGCGCTAAGCCCACAAGGTAGTTCGCGGCGACCTGCGCCAGGAAGGCCTTCGTGGAGGCCACGCCGATCTCGGGGCCGGCGTGGGTGTACAGCACGGCATCGGACTCGCGCGGGATCTGCGAACCGTTGGTGTTGCAGACGGCCAGTACGCGGGCGCCCTGCATCTTCGCGTGGCGCACGGCCTCCAGTGTGTCGGCGGTCTCGCCGGACTGGGACACGGCCACCACAAGGGTGCGCTGGTCCAGCACCGGGTCGCGGTAGCGGAACTCGCTGGCGACCTCGATCTCTACGGGCAGGCGGACCCAGTGCTCGATGGCGTACTTGGCCAGCAGGCCGGAGTGGTAGGCCGAACCACAGGCGACGACGAAGACCTTCTCCACGCCGCGCAGGTCCTCGTCGGACAGGCGCTGTTCGTCCAGCACGATGCGGCGGCCATCAAAGTGTCCGGCCAGGGTGTCGCGGACTGCGGCCGGCTGCTCGTGGATTTCCTTCATCATGAAGGAGTCGAAGCCGTCTTTCTGCGCGGCGTCCAGATCCCAGTCGATGGTGAAGGGTTTGCCTTCCACCGGGTTGCCGTCGAAGTCGTAGATGTCGTAGGAATCGGCGGTGATGACTACCGCGTTGTCCTGGCCCAGCTCCACGGCGTTCTTAGTGCGGTCGATGAAGGCCGCCACGTCAGAGCCGAGGAACATTTCGCCCTCGCCCACACCGACGATCAGCGGGGTAGAGCGGCGGCCTGCGACGATGGTGCCCGGGTGGTCATCGTGGACGAACAGTACGGTGAAGGCGCCGTCCAGGCGGGAGAGAACCTTCAGCGCGGAGGCCTGGAAGTCTCCGGCGGTCTCGCCTTCGTTGTAGGCGAGCGCCAGCAGGTGTGCTGCAACCTCGGAGTCGGTCTCGGATTCCAGCTCGATGCCGGCGGCCTCGATCTCCGCGCGCAGGGTGGAGAAGTTCTCGATGATGCCGTTGTGGACGATGGCTACCTTGCCGTCGAAGGAACGGTGCGGGTGTGCGTTTACGTCGTTCGGGCGCCCGTGGGTCGCCCAGCGGGTGTGGCCGATACAGGTAGAGCCACGGAAGGAATCGCGACCGATCTCATCGATGCGGTCGATGAGGTTTTGCAGTTTGCCTTCCTTTTTTTCGAGGTGCAGGGAGCCCTGCTCGACAACTGCGATGCCTGCGGAATCGTATCCGCGGTATTCCATTCGCTCCAGCGCATCCAACCCGATTTGGAGGGCTTCGGAGTCACCTACGTAGCCAACAATTGCACACATGCCTCTGACGATACACAATGGCTTGTCCGTTTCGGTAAGCTGTGGGGCTGTGGCAGATAAGATTAAGAACCTGATTACTCGCTTGGGCAAGCGCGGCCCGCACCGCGTGATGGTCGGTGACCTGAACTTCGCTGGAATTCCGGGGCGCGTTTACACCCCGGCGGAAGGCAACGGCATCCCCGGCATCGCTTTCGGGCACGACTGGCGTGTCGGCGTAGATGCTTATCACGCGACGCTGCGCCACCTGGCCAGCTGGGGCTTTGCGGTAGCGGCGCCGGATACGGAGAAGGGCCTCTCCCCGAACCACCGTGGCTTTGCCGCTGACCTGGAGACCGCGCTGCAGATCCTGGCTGGCGTGCGCCTGGGTAATGGCAACGTCACGGTGCAGCCGAACGAGCTTTACCTGGCTGGCCACGGCATGGGCGCTTCGGCTGCCGTGCTGGCAGCGACGGGCCGCCGCCACCGTAGCGAGCTGAAAGGCTACGAAACCGAGCCCACCATCAATGGCGTGATGGCCGTGTACCCGGCGGATACTACCCCGGACGCGACGGAGGCCGCGAAGTATGTGAAGGCTCCGGGCCTGGTGCTGGAGGCTGGCCGTTTGGGTGAGACCCCGATGGGCAACGCCAAGCGCATGGCCGCCCATTGGGGTGGGGACGTTGTCTACCGTGAGCTGCTCGGAGCTTCCTCCAGCGGCTTCCACGAGAAGTATGGCCGCAACTTTGCTCTGGGTGCTGGTCTGCCGCAGTTCAGCCAGCAGGAGCTGGCGCGCGGCCTGATGACTGGCTTCGTTCTGGCCGAGGATGAGAAGAAGTACTCCTCCTTCCGCGATAGCCACGCCGAGCTGAAGAAGACCCGCACTGCCACCCAGCACGAGCTCTACAAGAACCTGCCGGAGAACGTGGACCTGGACGAGCGCCTGGCGGAGATCTTCTAGGTCTCAGCCCCTTTGACTTCGACCTTTTAGGTTTAGTCGAAGATCCGCCCGCGCATCCCGCGGGCGCCGTTGGTTGCAGGGGCATTCACGTTCGCGCCGCCGACCGTCTTGTGTGCCTTCTCCCCCTGCGCCTTCTTGGCCTCCTCGAGTTGGCGCGTGCATTCCTTGAGCGTCTCCTCGAACTCCCGCACCGATTCTTCGACCTCTGCCATGTAGTCGTCGACGATGCGCTGGTAGCGCGCCGTAAGCTCTTCCCTGCCGGTCACCACTCACCGCTCCTTTCGATATTGACGCCCACTGCCGCAGCCCCCGCACCAGCCAATTCCACAGAGGTGCCTGTCATTTCAATGGATGCAGCTCCCGCTGCCGATACCCACACGTCCGGAGTCCACTGCTTGGAGGGCACCGGTTGCGGCTTTGGATGGTTCTCCGCATTTGGCTCCGGTGCAGATTCCGGGCTGGGTGCTGCGGGCGTGATCGGTTCACCCTTCGTGTCGCTTGATGGCGGTGTTGGCGCCTTGTGCTCCGGCTTGGGGGCCTCGCATTGCTGCGGTGGTTCCGGCTTGGGCTCAGGTTTCGGTTCGAGCTCGGGTTTAGGCTCGGGCTTAGGGTCCTCGCACTGCTGCGGCGGCTCGGGTTTAGGTTCGGGCTTCGGCTCCGGCTCGCACTCTTCCTTGTGCTCAACTTGTTCGGTTGGCGGGGCTGGTTCCGGCTCAGGTTCCGGCTCCGGACACGGCTCCGGACACGGCTCAGGTTCTGGCGCTGGTTCTGGTGCTAGTGCCGACTCCGGCGCAGGTTCCGGCTCCGGACACGGCTCCGGCTTCGGCTCTGAGCACGGCTCCGGCTCTGATGCTGGCTCCGGTGGCGGCACCGGACACTGATCCGCCGGTGGAGTCAGCGCCTCCGTCGCACAATGCACGATCTGCTCCCACAGCCTCACCGCACCCTCGACGTTGATCTGCAGGGAGCCAGCCAGCGGAGGCGCTAGAGGCGCCGGCGGAGCTGGTGGCGGAGGTGGCGGCACCAAGGACTGTGCAGGCATAGGCGCCGGTGCTGGCGCGGGCTCTGGGTCTGCCACAGGTGCAGGCACGGGAGCCGGCTGCGGCGCCTGAGCCATAGCCGTCTGCGTGACCACTTGAGCCGCCGCCTGTGGTGCGGGGTGCTGTGCAGCCCCCGTCTCACACTGTTGCTCGGCCGCCGGAGGGGGCGTCACTACCTTCTTCGGCGCTGGGCAATCACCTTCAGGGGCCTTAACAGGCTCCGGGCACTTGGTCTCCGCGGGCTTGGGATCCTGGCAGACCGGCTTGTCCGAGTTCCCGGGCTCGGCAGCGGGCTTCGCATCGCGAATCAGCTGATCCATGGTTGTATCCAGACAATTATTGCGGCTGCGCAGAATATCCTCTGAAAGCTTCCCTGCCAGCTTCGCCAACAGATCGAGCAGAGGCTTACCGCCATTGATCAGACCAATCGCAGCCATGCCGAAAAGCTCCAACTTCTCGGCAATATCCTCGATCAAACTCACCGAGGTCTCCGAGGTCGTGCCCATGATCTCGGCGGTATCCCGCACCGCCACACAACGATCCTGAACGCAGTGTTCGTGGTTCAGCTGCTCCTTCCCCGCCTTCTCCGTCGCCGTCCCCGGCTGTGCATCGCCCGTGCCCTTCAGGCTCTCTTTCACGCACGCCTCGGCGGCCAGCTCCGGCGCCTGTTGTTTCTGGTTGCTCGCCGGCCCAAGCGACGTAAGGATCGTCTCTGGGTTCATGCCGTTGGTAAATGACGCCGCAGCCTTCGCCCCCTCCACGGGAGCACCAAAGCCGGCCATCACGGCAAGCGCAGCGTTCAGCCGAAGATCCAAAGAGCCCGTCATGCCCAGCCACCCCTTGCGTTCAAGCTGGCGGAGTTTTCCTGCTCGGCCTGGCCTACGCGATCCACCAGGCCCGAAATGTCCTCGCCTGCCTGAGCCAGCCTGTGCGCGTGGTTTACACGCACGTTATGCCCCTGATCAACCAGGTCCAGAAACTGCTGTGCCTTGGCCTGCAGTCCCGTACCGAATGCGGCCACAGGCACGTTCGGCCGGTTACTATTCAAATGATTTGCCCAGTTCAGCTGCGCATCGCGCAACCCCGCCACCCGCTCGGCGGCCGGTACCGGATCTATGTGCAACTCCCCCACGGTCTATTCCCCCTTTGAACTCCCCGGCAGTGCTTAGCGCCCACGGCTCGCACAAGTTCCCCGCACAAGCACCTCGCACTGCACAACAAAACATCCGCACAGTTAGACTGCGCGGATGTTAAAAAGGTTCGCCGGAGTTTCCCGGCACCGTGAAGGAGCGTCGTGGGAACTAGAGCCTAGACCTCCGCCACCACGGCTGCGAGCTTCCCCGCGATGCGCCGGGCGGTGCCCGGATCAGCAGCCTCCACCATCACGCGGAACAGCTCCTCGGTTCCGGAGGGACGCAGCAGCACGCGGCCAGCGTCGCCCAGATCCTCCTCCGCCTTGGCGATGGCCTCGACCACACGCTCGTCGTCGGCGATCACGGACTTATCCGCCACCGGCACGTTGATCAGCGTCTGCGGCAGAACCGTCATGACCCGCGCCAGTTCGGATAGCGGCTTGCCGGTCTGCGCCATGCGCGCCATCAGCGTCAGTCCCGTCAGAGTGCCATCGCCGGTAGTAGCATGCTCGGAAATGATGACGTGGCCGGACTGCTCGCCGCCCAGCGAAAGATCAGAAGCCAGCAGCTCGGCCAGCACGTAGCGGTCCCCCACCTGCGTCTCCAGCACCTCGATGCCGTTGGCCCGCATGGCCAGCTTCATGCCGAGGTTGGACATGACGGTGGCCACCAGGGTGTTCTGCTTCAGCTCCCCGTTTTCCTTCATCGCCACAGCCAAGATCGCCATGATCTGATCGCCGTCTACGACATTGCCCTCGGAATCCACAGCCAGGCAACGATCCGCATCGCCATCGTGTGCCAGCCCCAGGTCCGCCTGGTGTTCCAGCACAGCCTTCTGCAGAACATCGATATGGGTGGATCCCACCCCGTCGTTGATGTTGAAGCTATTCGGGCGGCTGTGGATCGCCACGACGTCCGCGCCAGCCTGGCGGTAGGCTTCCGGGGCGGCAGTAGAGGCCGCACCGTTGGCACAGTCCACCACCACGCGAATACCATCCAGCGGGTGGTTAATCGCCGTGCCGACATGGGCCAGGTAGCGCTCCAGAGCATCGGAGGATTCATCCAGGATGCGGCCAATCGCCGCGCCGGTTGGGCCCGTCTCGGGCAGCTCCAGCATGGTGGCTTCGATCTCGTCCTCCACGTCATCCTGCAGCTTGCGGCCACCCGCGGCAAAGAACTTAATGCCATTGTCTGGCATGGGATTGTGGGAGGCGGAAATCATCACGCCCATGTCGGCGCCGAAGTCGTCGGTGAGGAAGGCCACAGCGGGCGTCGGGATCACACCGACGTCCAACACATCCACGCCCTGCGAAGCCATGCCCGCCGACAGAGCAGCCGTCAGCATCTCCCCCGATACGCGCGGATCGCGGCCCACCACAGCGGTCGGGCGGCGGCCACCCACTTCCTCCTTGGATACCAACACGCGCGCGGCGGCGGCACCCAGCTTCATCGCCAGCGGCGCGGTCAGCTTCCTGTTCGCCAGGCCGCGCACACCATCAGTTCCGAACAATTTACCCATAGGGCGAGATCTTACCCGGCCACCCCGCAGGTCGGGTGGGTGCCACTCCCGTGTAAAGGCAATTCATCCGAAAGCTAGACAAAAGGGAAACCCCCACGTCCCAACCGAAAAGTTGATCGGTTGGGGCGTGGGGGCGTCGCCACCAAAAAGATGGAGCGATTTAACGCTTGGAGTACTGCGGTGCGCGACGTGCCTTGTGCAGGCCGGCCTTCTTGCGCTCCACGGCGCGAGCGTCGCGGGTCAGGAAGCCAGCGCGCTTCAGGTCGGTGCGCTCTGCCGGGTTGTACTTGTTCAGTGCGCGGGCGATAGCCAGGCGGAAAGCACCAGCCTGGCCGGAGGGGCCGCCACCGTTCAGGTTGGCCTGGATGTCGAACTGGTTCTCGCGGTCCAGCAGAACCAGCGGAGCCTTGATCAGCTGCTGGTGCAGCTTGTTCGGGAAGTAGTCCTCCAGGGAACGGCCGTTGCACAGGAACTCGCCGGAGCCCGGAACCATGCGGACGCGGACGACGGCCTCCTTGCGGCGGCCAACGGTCTGGATGGTGCCCTCGAAGACGACCGGCTCAGCCTCAACCTGCTCAGCCTCGTCCTCGGAAGCGATGGAGTCACCGATAGTGGCAACGAACTCTTCGTTCACTGCGTCGGTAGCGGTGTACTCGCCCTCGAAGTTCTCCTCGACAGCAGCGTTCTGCTCGTCGGTTACGTTCTCGTTGTACTCAGTCATTACTGTGCCACCTGCTTGATCTCGTAGGTCTCAGGCTTCTGGGCCTCGAAAGTGTGCTCCGGGCCAGCGAAGACGCGAAGCTTCTTGATGGACGCGCGGGACAGCTTGTTGTGCGGCATCATGCCCTTGACTGCCTCCTCGATGACGCGCTCCGGGTGCAGCTCCAAGGAACGACCCAGGGACATGGTCTTCAGACCACCCGGGTAGCCGGAGTGACGGTAGCGCATCTCACGCTCGCGCTTGTTGGAGGAAATGTGGACCTTGTCCGCATTGATGATGATGACGTTGTCGCCGCAGTCAACGTTCGGTGCGAAGTAGGGCTTCTTCTTGCCGCGCAGCAGGTCAGCTGCGGTAACAGCAAGACGACCCAGCACCACGTCGGTGGCGTCGATGACGTACCACTTACGGGTGATGTCACCGCTCTTCGGGTGGAAAGTAGTCACAGGGGACTCCTTAAAGTCTTGATCTTGGAACTGCCAGCCAGATGAACACTTAAACGTGAAGTACGTGAGTGCTTCTGCGGCGGCCGGTTGGGACCCGCAGAAATGCATGCGCCCGGACAGGCCGGGCACTGTGCACACAACCCTTGGGAGTTTAGTGCAGGTTAGCGCACAGACCAAAAAAGGTTGATCTGACATGAATAAAACCCCGGCCCCACTTCCCTCCAGTCGAAGGAAACGGGCCAGGGTTCTAGCGAACGTGCGCCGTGATGGCTACTTACTTACGAACGTCGCCGTCAACGTCGGAGTCGATCTGCTCCTTACGGAGCTCTTCGGTGTGACGCTCGGTCTCGGTGATCTGCTCCTTGTTCAGGGATACCTTCTCCACCGGGACGGTCTCCTTGTTCACAGAGACACGCTCTTCGTTCAGGGTGACAGAGGCTTCCTGGCCGGCCTCGTCGATGTTGCCCTTGAGGTTAGCTGCCTCTTCCTCGGAGATCGGGGTGCGCTCGACGCGAACCTCTTCGCGGGTAACCGGAACCTCTACGGTCTCAGTGTCGGTGACTACGTACTTGCGCAGGCGAGCCTCGCCGGTCTGCACCTTGTCCTTCTGAACATTCAGGCGCTCCTCGGAGCGAATGATCTCGCCCTCGTTGTTCACGGCAGCCTCGCGGTTAGCAGCGTCGGTGTTAGCGGCATCGCGCTCGGTGGCGCCAGCCTGGTCGGCGTTCGCACCTGCAACGCCCGCGCCTGCGGCACCCACGCCAGCGCCAGCAGCGGCGTTACCGTCGGCAGCCTCGTGACGGTCCAGGGTGGAGCGCTCCTCGCCAGCATCCTGGTTGCCAGCGCCCTCGCCGTAACGGGTGGTGTCCTCAACATTGTCAAGGCCGTAGTGGCGGTAGATCTCGTTCTGCTGCTCCGGGGTCAGAGCCTGGTCAGCGTCGAAGTCCGGTGCGTCCTTCACGCGATCCTTGGCGAAAGCCAGGTTCAGGTTCTCGCCGTCGAACTTGTGGCCGCGCATCGGAACCAGGCTGGAGTTCATGCCGAACAGGCCGTGGTTAACCTCAACGAAGGTGGGCTGGCCGGACTTGTCGTCAACGAAGATTTCCTTGACGCTGCCCAGCTTGTCGCCAGCGTTGTCGTATGCGGTTGCCTTGAAAAGATCCTTGATGTCGTTGCTCATTTGTTAATAAATCCTTTCACCATGCTGGTACGCAATACGGGGTTGATGTCTTGCTTGGTGAGTACCAACAGTGGGGAATTACTTAGTGGTGTACATCAGCAGTGGTATCGCTGATTGTTTTCGTCTTTCCCGTACACAAAAGACGGTACGCATGATTTTATTGATGCTTCAAGCAAAATGCTCTGCAATAGGCCCGAGGCAAGCATTTCCGCAACATACCCCCAGTTCATTGCACACATCACGATTAGGTCAAGTTTTCTAACAGTGTGCTCCGCGTAGCTATTTCACAGCGCGGGGTGTCGATTAAAGAAAAATCTCGGACTTCCCCTTTCCAGTCCAAGGGGAGCCCGAGAGCATGATGGGAGAAGATGGTGTAGCCGGTTTTATGCCCAGCTGTTAGCTGCGTTGGTGTTGATTTCGCTCATGCGATCATTTGCCTGGCGGACGGTACGGGCAATCTGCCCCAGCACCTCGTTTATCTCCTGTGCGGAGTCGTCCCACTTCTTCTGCGCCGCCTGGTAGCTGTCGGAGGCCGCGCCCTCCCACTCGCTAACCATCGGCTGCAGATCGCGCTTAAGGTCTCCCAGCAGACCGTTGATGGTGCCGTTGCCACGGTTGATGTCATCCGCAGCATTGGCGATCTGCGCAAAGTTGTACTGAATCATTCCTGTCCCCTTCTGTAATGAATTCTGTAATGAATCTCTTGGTACGCCCAAGCCGACCCGGGTTAAGCGTTGAAAGCTGCTGCGTTGTCCACGTCGGTGGTGTCGAAGTCACCGGCGTTGGCACGAATGTTGTCCGCGATGCTCTGCAGTGCCTCGTTGAGCTTCCGAGCGTTCTCGTCCCAGCGCTCCATCAGCGAGTGGAAGGAGGTCTGCGCCTGCCCCTTCCAGCTGCCGGAAACGTCATCCACCACGCCACGCAGGCGGCTGAGCTCGCCCTGAACCTCGTCCTTTACTCGGTCGACATTGGTCGCCGCCTGGTTCATCGTGCTGACATCTGTTTTAAAGCTCATGCCTTAAAATCCCCCTGTTGAAAATTCTGCAATCTGTCGATCATGCCGCCGGGTATCCCCTTGAAAACCCTGTTGAAGGCGCCATCGTAAGGGTTATACTCGCCGCCCTGCGAAAAGGTTCACGACAATCCCTACTTTTCCGGTCGCGCAGTCGCCACAAACTCCTGGCACACTTTTTCCCGCTGTTCATTCCACTGCCTGTACTGGCAGCCCACCGAAATCTGGTGCCCGTCCACCAGCCGCACGTGCCACAGGGTCGTCGAACTTGGATAGCTCTCCTCGTAACTCACCGGCTGGGTCGACACCACTGTCACCCCATCGTCGCCGCTGCTCACGTCGTTCAGCGCGCCGAGCATCGCCGCATCCATCTCCTCTTGTGTTTTCAGCGGAGTCTCCTTGGCCGCCACCAGTACGCGCATCCCCTTGTCGTCGCCGATGTATTCCTCCCGCGCTCGGGTTGCACTGCCTAAGTGCCACCCGTCCACATTCACGCTGATTGGTATGTCCGCACGTCTTGAACTCTGGTCGGCTGTGGTCACGCCCCTTCTGTGCGGCTCGGGGAAGGGTTCGGTCGCCTCCTCGCCTGAATCTTCTGAGCCCGGTTCGTCTGCGAAAGGCTCCTCCGACTCCACGCTCGGGCGCCCCGGTGCACTCGCAGCGCCATCTGTGCTTTTCGTGCTTCCCGTGATTTCAGCGCTAGCCGTGTTCTCTGCTGCCTGCGAGTCGAACACCGTAAACGTCGCCACCAACCCTCCGACGATAAACAGCGCCAAGGCAGCCAACGCCGCGGGCAGCCTGCGGTTGTCTTTTCTTTCTTCCTTTTTTATTGACGCCCCCTCGTCCACCTCCTGCCACTCCTCCGCTTCCGCTACGGGTTCTGCTACCGCAGTGTCCGTATCTCGGTGGCGAACCGGTTCGGCAAAGTTCAGGTGTTCCAGCTCTTGCTGTGCCAGCGCGAGCTCGCTGGCCACCCGCAGCACCACGTCGTTATCCACCAGCCGTGCGCGCACGCCCATGATCCGCAGATAGTGCACAACTTGCACCGCAAAGGAGCCGGTAACCAGTACGTCTACCTCTCGCAGTCCGATGCCCCAAGGAAACAGCTCGCGAGGTTCCGGCGGGTTCACCGCCGCTGCCTCCGGGTACTCCTGTCGTTGTTCCAGCACCTCGCTGACCATCTCAAAGAGCTCGGAGAGCCTGCCGAGACTCAGCCCCGAACGCTGGAACTCCACGTCGTCCATTGCGTCCGCTCTACTCGCGGCACCCGCTTCGCTCGCAGTGCTCGCGGCACCCGCTGCACTATCGGCCCCCTCGTACTGCAAATATCCCGGACGTTGCATCTCGGCATCGCCGGTCACCACGAATCCTGTCGCCAGATCCGTCACCGTCATGCCGCTGACCAGCACACCCGATTCCTGCAGCGCCAGTGCCTCGGCCAGCAGTCCCCGGGCGTCCCCAATTCTCTGATCTACCCTCATCTTCTCCACCCCACTCACTTATTCTCAGTTCTGTTCCGCCACCTCGGCCACGTGCACCGTCCAGGTTTCTTTGTGCACATAGGCGGCGCGCCCCTGTGGGCGTCGTACTAAACGAACCCCCGCGATCGGCCCGTCCTCGCGCGGTGCAGAGAACAGCAACCACGCGCTCTGGTCGCGCATAGCCTGTGTCAGCGGCTGGTAGGCCGCGCGGGCGAACTGCCCCGAACGGCGGCCAAGCACCAGGTGCAAGCCGATGTCTGCGGCGTACGGCAACAGGGGAAGCAGCTGGTCGAGGCCGGGATCGGCGTCCGCATCGTCGACCACCACGAATAGCTCCGGCCCGGACCACCAGGAGCGTTCCCGCAGCTGCTGCGGGGTCACGTCACTACCCGGAATTCGCTCCCGCAGCGTGGCAACCCACTCGGCAAGGTCCGCGCGGAAATCCTCCGGCACACGATAACCCGCAACCCCCAACAACCCGCGGCGTGTGTCCGTGACCAGGAACTCCGGCGGCTCGCCGGTGTGGCTGCGAGTATCGGCGACGGACTGCATCACCGCGCGCAGGGCAGTCGTCACGCCACTGCCCGCTTGACCAATGGCCACCAGGTGCGGGAATGTACCCCGATCCCAGCGGACCGGATCCAAGCGCGGGCCGCCAATGGCGAAGGCCTGCGGGTCGCCCAACTCCTGCCAACCGATGCGCTCCGGCAGCACCCGCATGGCCACCTCCGGCTCGCCGCGGCGGGCGCTTTCCATCCGCACATGTTCGACATCCTGCGCGGTGGAGTTGGCGAACTGCACGTGCTTTCCGCGGGGCGACACACCCCGGCCAGGCACGTCGGGCAGGGATTTCTGCGCATCGCGGAAGTGCGCATCCAGCGGGGTCATCCGCAGTTCGATCTGGCCGGTCAGCACGTCCCGCAGCGAGGGGCGGAAGTTCCACCGCAGTGCTGTGACCACCACGTGCAGGCCGCGCTCCAGGCCGGTGGTGGCCAGGCGGATGAGGCGCTGTTCTTCCTCGCCCGCCCCACCGCTGGCCGTCCCCACCTGGTCCAGCCCGTCGATGATCAGCAGGCGCTGGCCTTCCGTCTGCTCCATCTCGTCGAACAGGCGAGCCAGCCCATCGGGCCCCACCACCGCCGCCACCTGCGGCAAACGCGCGAGATCCCGCAAGCCACCACCCGGGTCGAAGATGTACACAGGCCAGCCCGGTGAACTTAGAACCCACCCCAGCACCAGGCTGCGCACCGCCGTGGTCTTGCCTGTGCGCGGCTGGCCGACGATCGCCCAATGCTTACGGCGCAGGTCCACATCCATCGGCACCTGCAGCCCCTCGAAGGGCAGGTCCTCCAGTCCGATGCGGGCCACGCCCGGCGCGCGGGGCTCCATGACCTCACTGGCGGGCAGGTCTTCCGGCAGCGGCGGCAGCCACACCGGGTTCTGGTTCGGCCCTTCTAGCCGGTCGATCACCATCTGCATGGTGGTGGTCTCCGCCTCCACGGTGGAGCCCAGCACCCGCACCAGCCGCTGGTCGCGGGGCAACTCCGGGCCGGAAACATAGGCCGAGTGGAAGCGCACCTTATCGCCGGCGGAAAGGATTGCCGCGCCCGGGGTGGCGGGCAGCTCGTAAGCCTCGGTGGTGCCGATCAGCGCCCGGGATTCGGAGGCAGAGAACGTGCGCAAGGCGATGCGGTAGCTCAGGTGGGATTCCAAACCGCGTAGGCGCCCTTCCTCCAGTCGCTGGGTGGCCAGCAGCAGGTGCATTCGCAGGCTGCGCCCCAGCCGCCCGATCGCGGCGAACACCTCGGCGAACTCGGGCCGGGCGTGCAACAGCTCGGAGAACTCGTCCACCACGATAAACAACGCAGGCATCTGCCCTGGGTACACGCGGTTGTATTCGGCCGCCGTGGTCAGGCCTGCGGCGCGGAGCTTTTCTTGACGCCGATGCATCTCCCCCAGCAAACTATCCTGCATTCGGTCGACCAGCCCCGCCTCCTCAGCCAGGTTGGTGATCAGCGCCGACGTGTGGGGCAGCCGATCCATCCCCAGAAAGCTGGCGCCGCCCTTGAAGTCCACGAGCACAAAGTTCAGCTCCTCCGGACTGTGCTGGTGGGCGAAGCTGATCACCACGCTTTTCAGCAGTTCCGACTTCCCGCTACCGGTCGCACCCACGCACAGACCATGCGGGCCGATGCCTCCCAGGGCGGATTCCTTGATGTCCAGGTACACCGGCGCGCCAGAAAAGCCGATGGGCGCACGCAGTTCACCGCCCGGCAGTTCCAGCAGCGAGGTACTGGATTTCACGGTGGACCTGGCGCGGCAAATCTGCGCCAGCTCCACCTCGCTGAGCTGGTCGGCCACGCCGAAGGGCACCCAGCCATCGACGGTCCAGGCGCTTAGCAGGCACCCGCCGGCGGCATCGTCCACCTGCAGCAACAGACCGTGCCCCTTGGCGTTTTCTACCCATTCTTCGCTCGGGTCAGTAACCACTGCGCCGGCGACCACGGGGCTCTCACCCGTGCAGAAGTGCACCTTGCGCGGCCCATCGTGCGGCAGCCATTCCTCGAAAGGCCCGGTGATCCCGATTATGTCCGGATCCTGCATCGCCAGTTGCGCCTGCATGGCGCGCGCCAATCCAGCCGCCCCGTCGCCGAGCAGCACGATGCAGTGGAAGCTAGCCAGTTCCACGGACACCGGGGCTTCGATGGTGGCATAGCGCAGCGCGACCTCCCGCAGGCTCATAGCGCTGACCGGCTCCAGGTCCTCCGGCGGGGCGTTCACCGGCACTTCCAGCGGATCGTCCGGGGTCTGCACCGCGGTGCCGATGCGCACCACACCCGGCTCAGAAGTCACGTCGGTACCGGTGTGCACATGCGTCCACAGCGCCTGCGGATGCGGGTGGGCTGCCAGCATGCCCTGCAGCTGCTCGTCGTGGCTGCGCTGCACGCTGTCCTTCAGCGCGTCGATGTGCCGGTGGAACGAGCGCCGCGTTTCGTCCACATTCGCCCCTGGCTGGAACATCATCGCCATGCTGCCCAGCATCATCAGCGGAAAGATGAAGCTGATCGGGTTGCGTCCAGAACCGGACAGCACCATGGCGGCGACCATGCCCACCACCGCAACCAGCATGACGGCAGGCAACAGCAGCCTGATGAAGGGTTGTTTGTCTTTCGGCAGCGTCGGTGGCGCCTGTGTTTGCATGGTGAAAAATCCCCCGGTTTACCTGCTTGTCCCCAACTAATCCCCATCCAACCCCCTGGATGTTGTTTTTGATTCTAAACCTTCCCCGGACAACCCGCAGGGCAAGCGAGTTCGCCTCGCCTGGGTTACTATCTGTGCCGTGTAATAAACACCGGCGGGGTCCAAAGGGGGGATCCTCGCTGCAGATTCAATCGGGCACGGTCTAAACGTGCACCACCAGGGGGATTTCTACTGTGCTAGCTCTCAGCATTTCCGTGCCTGCGAAGGGCACCACTATCAACGCTGCAATCGCCGACCATGTGCCTGTCGCGGAGCTCATACCGCACCTTGTGGATGCGGAGCCGGGGGAACACTGGATCCTCCACCGGGCGGTTGGGCAGGTTCAGCCCCAGCACACTCTGGCGGAGGCTGGGGTGCGCCCCGGAGAGTCGCTGACCTTGCAGATCGCCACCGTTCCCGCCCCGCCGGCCGAGGCTGTCGAGGAGCTCTCCGGCCCTATCCCCGCTAGCCCTGCTTCCTGGATCGCCGCGGCCATCGTTGCGCTGTTCAGCCTTCAAGCCACTCCCGCGTGGCACCCTTTGGATAATCAGTTGGTTGGAGCTGGGGGCGTCCTTAACCTCAACCATTCGGCAGACACCGCAACGATCGTGGCAACCGCAGTGGTGGCACTGGCTACGGCGGCGGCTTCGCTGCACCACCGCAACTTCACCTACCTCGCCGCAATCCTTGGTTTCGGGCTGGGGCTGCACGTGAATGTGCTGTGTGCATGCTTTGTGGCGGCTCTCATGGTGTGGCGCAGCGGCCCGGCGCGGATTGTGACGGCCACGTGGGTGGTGTTCGCAGCGATGAATTTCTGGCCGGGGATTACTCTGCTGCTGGCGATGTTCGCGCTGGCTTACTCGGGGCAGATTGCGATCGGACTGGCGGGCATCAAGCTGCCAAAGGTGCCCGCGACTGGTGTGTTTACTCAGCCGACGACCACCCGAGCGGGCCAGGTGGTGGAGGTGCATTCCGCCCTGGTGGTAGCAATCGTGGCGGTGTTGAGTGCGTGCGTGTACCAGTTGGCGCCGTGGGGTGAGCCGCTGAGCCTGTGGCGTGCAGCGCTGCTAGTGCTGGTGGCCGTACTGGGTGTGAGCGCGCGCAGCACCCGACCGGTGCATTCGGTGGCGCTGGCGGTGCTGTCCGCGACGACGATTCTGTGGTTGGCGCTGCACGAACCCTGGGGTGCGGCGTGCCTGGTGCTGGTTGGCCTGCCGGCGGTGCGCGTGCAGTCGCCGATGTTGGGGCGGGTGATCGATATGGTGGAGGCCGTCGCGTTCTGTCTGGCCATCCCCCTGGCGCTGCAGACCACAGGAATCTTCGAGGCGATTCGGGGCATCGGCTGATGATCATCCAGGATTCCTCGCCACACGGGAACTGCCAGGAAGGCACCGTTGCGGCGCCCGGTACCGTGCCTTTGCCGGATATTGACGCCCCCTCGTACCCAGCGCTGCACGCCCTGTCCCGGGGCCGGGACGTGGACGTGGCTGTGATTGATACGGGCTCCGCTGGGCCGGGCGTGGTGGGAGACCGCGATTTTTGTGTGTTGCACGGGTCCGTGGTGACCAGCGTGTTGCGGGCGATAGCGCCGGAAGCCAAGGTGCATTCGTTTAGGCATAACGCGGTTTCCTCCCGGGCTGAGGGCACGGTGGAGGATCTGGTTCGCGCGATCGACCGGGCGTTGAAGGCACGGGTGAAGGTCATCAATATTTCGATGGTTGCCTGCGAGGATACGGCGGAACTACGGGAGGCCGTCGGCCGGGCAGAGAAGGCCGGAGTGCTGGTGGTGGCTTCCACGGGCAACACGGGGCAGTGCCCGGAGGGGGCGCCGACGTTTCCTTCCAGTCTGGATTCTGTGCTGGCCGTGGGGGCCGTGGCGCCGCGGGCGCAGGAGTTGGTAGCGGCTGGCGCAGGATCCAGTGCCGGGGCTGCTCCGGATGCAGCCGCGGGGACCAGCACCGGAGCTAGTGCAGTGAAAACGAACTCCGCCGACCAGGGGCGCGTGCCTGCGCAGTACAGCGCGCCGACGCACTGGGTAGATCTGTTCGCCCCTGGCGGGCCGGTCGAAGGGCAGGTGGACGTGCGCGGAAAGGTGCACACCATCGTCGGCAACCCCGATCCTTTCGAAGGCACCAGCTTCGCCGCGCCAGTAGTTTCCGGGACCGCGGCGCTGGTCTGGCAGATCGTCCCGCACCTCAGCGTGCAGGAGGTCCGCGAACTGCTGTCCTCCACAGCCTCTCCCGGTGCGAGCGGCCCGGGGTTAGGAAAGCAGATGTTGGTTGTGAATCCCGCCGCAGCCGTGGATAAGGCGCTCGATCTGCGGGATGCGCGAGCCAGCGATGGCTCAGCCGACGCACGCTACGAGCTGCAGACTGTCAGCTCCCATCCTCACCAGCCGGAGGCCGCCGACTACTCCGTGCCGGTCGTGCTCTCCCTAGTGCTGGCGCTGGGCATCATCGCTACGGTCGTCTGTCGAGCTTTCTCCGCAGACAGCAGGCCACCGTCGGGCAACGAGGCCACGCGGGCAAACTGAACATTGTGCTCCGCAGTGAACCCCAGGGCGCGCAACTCGGCCTGGCTGCCCACGGAGTAGCGCACGCCGTTATCGCTAACCAGCACGTATCCGCGCTCCGTCTTCAGCGCCGACGTGCCCCGCGGGCCGTAAAAGGCGGTTGGATCTTCGGCGGCCAGTACGGCGCTGATTCCGGCTGAGTCCACGCCCTGCCCGCCACCGGCACTCGCACCAGCACCAGCACCGTCACCATCCTCCGGCTCCGCCAACCCCTCCGGCCCCGCGCACACCATCTGCGGCTGCGCCCACGTCACGGGCTGCTCGCCGTCGAACTCCGGGATTCCCGCCAACACGTCCACGCTCGGCTGGCGCATCACATCCGCAAGTGGTGCCTCCACCGGCGGCACGGGGCTACTGGCCAGGGCAAAGTCGCGCCGCGATCCCTTGACCTCCCCCACGCCCGCTCGGTCCACCAGAAACGCCCGGTCGCCAGACGTGATTACCCTGCCCGCCACGTCGAAAGGCGCGGGCATCTTCGTCTTTCCCGCCGGCATGGCGATGTCGGGGCTGCGACGAAACTGCTGGACCAACCCATCGCTGGCGGGCACCGCCTCCGTGCCGAAAGCTCGGGCTGCGTCTGGAGTGATGCGGGCGCGAGTGGTGGCGTCAATAAGCCAATAACCCGAAGGCGCAGCCAGCAGAGCGTGGCGATGCGCCTTGATGTGCTCGACGGCCACGACCGTGCCCACGCCACCGGCTGAACGGTCGCAGTACAGCCACTCGCGGTCCGGCGCGGCGGAAAGCGCCGGCACCTGCGGAATGCCGATCGGCTGCCCCAACGGCACCTGAGATAGCTGTTCAGCGGTGGTCTTCTGTACCTCTACGGGCTGCTGCAGAATCAGCCGCGCGGAGGCGACGTTCGTGATCGGATGGTAGGAATCCTCCAGGCGCAGGTGCAGCGTGCCGGTCTCGTCGGCCACCAGGTCGGCTCCGTCCAGGCTCGGCTGTGGGCGCAGTAGCCCCAGCATCACCGCACCACCGGCGATCAACAGGCTCAGCAGCACGCCGACAACCAGCGCCCGCCGCTGGCTGCGGAGTGGATCGTGGGCCATCCGCGGATCCCCAATAACCAGCGCGAGCTCGAGCCTGCGCAGCAGAAAATTAAACCCAGATACTTGTATCCCCGTTGTGCGCATGGTTACTGCGCTCCCCCTTTTATTGTGTTTTGTTGTTTCTAGCCCCCGCTAGCGCGCTTAAGTATTTCATGGTTGAATTGCTTGCGCGAGGCGAACCTCGCATTCGGGGGAATTTCATACTTTGGGGGTTGGGAATAATGGGTTCAGTGGCGCTTTTTGCTGCCGATTCTGCCGATGCTAGGCATACTGCCTGGTGGACGTGGGTTTTGTGTGCGTTGGTGGCGATCGGATGCATCGCAGCGGGCTGGTTAGCCTTCGCCCGCAGCCGCGCCACCACGGACCAGGGCACGCGCTGGTTCCGCCTGCTCTGCGTGCACGACAGGTTGTGGGGCGAGCCGTCGTCGCGGCGGATTTCTGCCGACCGGTTGGCCGGTGGTTTGGGTCTTTCTCTTGTGGACGCCACCCTCTCCACCGCAACCGTCCCCACCAAACCTTTCGGGCGCGGCTGGTTGGGGGATGCCTCTGCCACCCTGGTCGGCGTGCCAGAGCACGCGGCGGCGCGGATGCCTTTTGCCGCCAGCGGGTGCGGGGTGTGGGCTCTGCCCGCGGAGGCTCCGCCGGTGGGCGCGCAGGTATCCGGCTTGGCGGATCAGTTGAGCATTCCGCCTGCACCGGGATGGTTTATCGGGCTGACCGACGCGGGCGAATCCATGCTGGTGCATCCCATCCCCGGCGCGACTTTTGCGGTGTTTGGAACGAGCGGGCAGCTGCGTGCGCTGGAGGGGTCGATGAATTGGCCGGAAGAGCTATTCGAGCTGCACAGGTTCAGTGGTAACGCTGCTAGCGCCAACGGAATGGCTAATCCCACAGGCGATGAGGGGACGAAGACCCAGGTACTGCTCGTGGAGGTCCCCGCAGCTTCTCGCGGACCGCGCAACCCACATAGTTCGCACAGTTCGCGCAACGGGAGTGTCGGCTTCGCTGCTGCGGAGGACGTGCTCGCCCAGGGGCGCGAGCGCCTGCAACTGCTGGGGCGCCCCACGGTGGATGTGTACATCGCGGTGCCGCCGGTTGGCACGGGCACGATCCTGGCTCACGGTGAGCACCGGGAGTACTTCAACTTCTTCGCCGTCACGGCTCCCGCGCCGAAGCCAGCGCCGAAGCCAGCGCCGCAGCCGGTGCCACAGAATGCGCCGGTTGCCGCTCCGGCTACAGCTCCGACGGCGGGTGCAGCCACTCCCGCGCCCGCTCGTTCAAGGCGTGCAAAGCATCGCCGCGCGAGGCCGAATGCGCACAAGCACCGTTTCCCTCACGGCGCGGTGTCTGGCTCTGCATCCGGCGCCGTGTCTGGCTCCGTGGCTCCTGCGGCGGCGGGAGCCGACCCGCTCCCACTACCGACCGGCGAACGCTTGGCGCGGGTCGTCAGCGCGCGTTCCGCCAGCTCCTCGTCGGCCGGGTAATCCACCCGCACCAGGTTCAAACCGGCCGCCGGCGCGACCGGCACGGCCGAGCTGCGCTTCGTCTCCTTCAACAACCCCGGAGTGAAATCCTCCGGTCGCTTGCCCGACCCGACCGTCAGAGCCGCCCCCACCAGGGATCGCACCATCGACCAGCAAAAAGCATCCGCCGTCACGTGAGCCTCATAGGTCTGCGGTTCCGCCTCCGTGGAGACGTCCACCCAGCGGAACTCCTGAAGTTCGCGGACGGTCGTAGCACCCTCGCGGGCCTTGCAAAATGCCGCGAAGTCGTTCAAACCGATCAGCGCATCGGAGGCCGCCTGAGTTTTCTCCAGATCAATCGGGTGGCGCCACGCTGCCGTATCCCGCGCTCGCACCGGCACAGGCCCGGCCGGATGAGTCGTCACGCGATAAATGTAGTGCCGGCGCAGCGCGGAGAAGCGGGCGTCAAAACCCTGCGGAGCAGCACTCGCCCCGTGCAGCCGCACGTCCGCGGGCAACATGCGCGACAGGCGCCGCACCAGATCCTCCGGGCGGGTCAACGAGCGCTGCTCGAAGGCGTCCGCCGGGATGTCCGCATGGCAGACCTGACCGCTGGCATGCACGCCCGCGTCGGTACGCCCGGCAACGACCAGCTCAATAGGATGGCGCGTGACCAGCGACAGTTTTTCCTGCAGCACTCCCGCGACCGTGCGTAGCCCGCCGGACTGAGTGGCCCAGCCGTGGAAGTCCGTGCCGTCGTAGGCCACGTCCAGGCGCACCCGCACCAGCTCGCCGGCCCGGTTGGGCTGACTGGCCGGCACAGCTGAGGTGGCCTGCGAGAGCTGCTGGGCCTGCGACGTTTCGGTCATGGGCGGGGCGCCTCCTTCAGATGGACGTTCGGCTAACTCGGCTAGCTGTTGCTGCTCAGCTGCTGCATTCGCCATGGGTACTGTGCGCGCCTTAGTCTAGTCTGCATGCAAGACAACGAATTCTCCGCCTCCACCCTCGACTCGCGCGCCCGCCGGCTAGTCGCGTAGGTCGCTGCCCTTAATGGCCTCGGCTTCGTCGTTGAGGTGACGATCGCGCTGGTCATCGGCTCCGTCGCCCTTTTGCTGACGCCGCCGACTTCCTCGAAGACACCCTCATCAACGTTCTGGTGCTCACCGCCCTGGGGTGGTCGGTGGCCAGCCGCCGGAAGGCCAGCTACACACTGGCGGGGCGGATAGTGCGTTGGTTCAGGGTGCTTGGCTGGCGGCGCGCAATGATGCTGCGGCTAATGTGTTGATCCTCGGCGCCGGTGTGGTGATGATCTTCTGGGCCAGCGCATGGCCGGACATTGTGGTCGGCGTGGTGATCGGTCTGATTAACCTCTCGGCGGCGAAGGAGGTCTTTGAGCAGGCTCGCGCGGAGGAACCGGAGCTGGAGATGGACTAGGCGAACCGGCAAATGTCGCTAGAACGGGAATACGCGCGCCGCAAGGTAAACACCACCAAGATGAAAACTCTCTGACCTGCACTTTTACAGAACTGCAAATCGTTCGCATTAACGCATTCCCGTTCTAGCGACATTCAGCGCACAAACCCACCACAAACCTGCCCAAACCCACCTAAACCCCACCCCGCAAACGCCAACAGGCGCACCCTTGCCAGTTCGGTGGCATCGGGGCCGGCGGGGGTGGGGGCGTCAATAAGTAAGCAACAAAAAGGCGGGCCACGAGCTACCCGATTGGGTAACCGTGACCCGCCTCAAAGCTAGGCGAGAGCGCCGGACTTACTTGTCCTCAGCAGCCTCTTCAGCCTTGGCCTCGTCGGCAGCTTCAGCAGCCTCAGCCTCAGCGGCCTTGTCGGTTGCGGTGTCAGCCTCAACCTCCGGAGCCTCCTCGGCCTCTTCAGCCTTAGCCTCTGCAGCCTCGGCCTCAGCCTTCTTGGCCTTGGAAGCGGCAACGCGGTTAGCGCGCTCCGCCTCGGTGGAGGCCAGCTGCTCCGTCACCAGGGAAATCTGGGAGATCGGAGCATTGTCGCCCTTGCGGTTCTCCAGCTTGATGATGCGGGTGTAGCCACCCGGACGGCCTTCGAACTTCGGAGCCAGCTCGTTGAACAGGTAAGCAACAACTTCCTTGTTCGGGATGAGCTTCAGCACGTTGCGGCGGTCCGCCAGGGTGCCGCGCTTGGCCTTGGTGATGATCTTCTCGACGTAGGGGCGCAGCAGCTTAGCCTTTGCGTCCGTGGTCTTGATGGCGCCGTGCTCAAACAGCTGAGCAGCGAGGTTGGACAGGATCTTCTTCTGGTGGGAAGCAGAACCGCCCAGGCGGGCGCCCTTCTTTGGGGTAGGCATTAGTTCTCCTCGTGTGGATCTTTAAATCAGTGAGCGCGTGCGGTTAACCACCGGGTTATTCCGCGATGTCCTCGCCCTCGGTGTCGATGAACTCGCCGGTCTCTGCGTCGTAGCCCTCGATATCGGTGATATCGAAGTCCTCCGGAGCGTCCTTCAGGCCCAGGCCCAAGCCAGCCAGCTTGACCTTGACCTCGTTGATGGACTTCTGGCCGAAGTTGCGGATGTCCAGCAGGTCGGACTCCGTGCGTGCAGCCAGCTCGCCGACGGTGTGAATCTCTTCACGCTTCAGGCAGTTGTAGGAGCGGACGGAGAAGTTCAGGTCCTCGATCGGCATGCTGTAGGCAGCGATGTGCTCGCTCTCCTGCGGCGACGGGCCGATTTCGATGCCCTCTGCTTCGTGGTTCAGCTCCTGAGCCAGACCGAACAGCTCCACCAGGGTCTTACCTGCGGATGCCATAGCATCACGGGCGGTGATGGAGTTCTTCGTCTCCACGTCCAGAACCAGCTTGTCGAAGTCCGTGCGCTGTTCCACACGGGTTGCCTCGACCTTGTAGCTAACCTTCAGGACCGGGGAGTAAATCTGGTCGACCGGGATGCGTCCGATCTCAGAAGAAGCTGTAGCAGCCGGAACGTAGCCGCGACCACGCTCGACAGTCATCTCGATCTCCAGCTTGCCCTGCTCGTTCAGGGTGGCGATGTGCAGGTCCTGGTTGTGAACCTCCACGCCAGCCGGAACCTCAACGTCGGCGCCGGTAACCTCGCCCGGGCCTTCCTTGCGGATGAACATCGAGACGGGCTCGTCGGAGTCGCTGGACAGAACCAGGGACTTGATGTTCAGGATGATGTCGGAAACATCTTCCTTCACGCCCGGAATGGTGGTGAACTCGTGGAGCACACCCTCGATGCGCAGGGAGGTCACTGCCGCGCCCGGGATGGACGACAGCAGGGTCCGGCGCAGGGAGTTACCCAGCGTGTAGCCGAAGCCCGGCTCCAGCGGCTCGATGACGAACCGGGAGCGGGAATCGTCGATGAACTCTTCCGTGAGCGCGGGGCGCTGTGAAATGAGCATTGTTAAAGCTTCTCCTTTTTCGGCGACCGCTATATGACGCCGTTAGGGGGACTACCGCCACCAGGTTTGGTAGACGGTGCGGACGGTAGAAAACCGCGTTTGGTGTTCTATCCGAAGTAATTCTAACGAATAGGTTCGTCAGTTTTACTTCGAGTAGAGCTCGACGATCAGCTGTTCCTGCAGCGGAATGTCGATCTGAGCGCGCTCGGGCAGCTGGTGCACGAGGATGCGCAGAGTGGACGGTACGACCTGCAGCCAAGCAGGAACGATCGTATCGACCAGGGCTTCCTGAGCCTCTTCGAACCACAGCATCGAGCGAGACTTCTCACGCACGTCGATGATGTCGTACTGGGAGACCTTGTAGGAAGGAACGTTGACCTTCTTGCCGTTCACGGTGAAGTGACCGTGGGAAACCAGCTGGCGAGCCTGGCGGCGGGTGCGTGCCAGACCTGCGCGGTAGACAACGTTGTCCAGGCGAGACTCCAGCAGGATGACCAGGTTGTCACCGGTCTTACCCGGGCGACGGTTGGCCTCTGCGTAGTAACGGCGGAACTGCTTCTCCAGAACGCCGTAGGTGTACTTCGCCTTCTGCTTCTCCTGCAGCTGCAGGAGGTACTCGGACTCCTTGATGCGAGCACGGCCAGCCTGCCCCGGAGGGTAGGGGCGACGCTCGAAGGAGTTGTCGCCGCCGACGAGGTCGACGCGGAGGCGACGGGACTTACGGGTTACGGGGCCGGTATAACGAGCCATTTTTAATCCCTAATCCTTTCTTCTCTTTAGACGCGACGACGCTTCGGCGGGCGGCAGCCGTTGTGCGGCTGCGGGGTGACGTCGGCAATGGTGCCAACCTCAAGGCCCGCGGTGGACAGGGAACGGATAGCGGTCTCGCGGCCGGAGCCCGGACCCTTCACGAAAACGTCAACCTTCTTCATGCCGTGGTCCATTGCCTTGCGGGCAGCGGACTCGGCAGCCATCTGAGCGGCGAAGGGGGTGGACTTACGGGAGCCCTTGAAGCCGACGTGGCCCGAGGAAGCCCAGGAAATCACAGCGCCCTTCGGGTCCGTGATGGACACGATGGTGTTGTTGAAGGTGGACTTGATGTATGCGTGGCCGTTGGCCACATTCTTCTTGACGACGCGACGGCCAGTGCGGCGCGCGCCGGAACGAGTCTTCGGAGGCATAGGTTACTTCTTCTTTCCTGCGATCGTCTTCTTGGGGCCCTTACGGGTACGAGCATTGGTCTTGGTGCGCTGACCGCGGACCGGCAGGCCACGGCGGTGGCGCAGGCCCTGGTAGGAACCAATCTCGATCTTGCGGCGAATATCGGCCTGGATCTCGCGGCGGAGGTCACCCTCCACCTTCCAGGTGTTCTCGATAACGTCACGCAGAGCGGACAGCTGCTCGTCGGTCAGATCCTTGGAGCGAAGATCAGGGGAGATGCCGGTCTTTTCCAGCAGCTCCTTGGAACGGGCGGGGCCGATTCCGAAGATGTAGGTCAGTGCGACCTCCATGCGCTTCTCGCGTGGCAGGTCAACACCAGCAAGGCGTGCCATAGGGCATTTTCCTTCCGGTTTAGCGACGGTTTTCTCCACACTCGTCCCTTTTGATCCTTCGAGTATTTCGCCAACAGTCACGGAAGAGACCGTCCGGGCACCAAGTGCCTTGAATGCGCGAAACCAACACCCCAACTATTGGGGTGTTGGAAGGAGGGCTCCGGCCGCCGCGGCCAGAGGTAGTGACCAAGTAGCTGCAACCTCGGCGGTGCTGCTACCTAGATTGGATGTATGGAGGCTTAACGATTTACTTGTAGCGGTAAACGATACGCCCACGGGTCAGGTCGTAGGGAGACAGCTCCACGACAACCCGATCCTCGGGGAGAATACGGATGTAGTGTTGGCGCATCTTGCCGGAAATGTGGGCCAACACCTTGTGGCCGTTATCCAGCTCGACACGGAACATCGCATTTGGCAGGGGCTCGACGATGCGACCCTCAACCTCGATGGCGCCTTCTTTTGCCATATCCTCCAACGTTTCCCCAGCTCAACTAGCTGGTATGGGTGATGTTTTGCTACATACGGTACAGTCTCAGAACCCCCGCCACGGTAGCCACCTGGGGTACCTACCGATGCGAAAGCCTCATGCACCAACTGCATACAATACACGCGACCTGCGCAGATGCCAAAACGCTCGCCCCAGCCCTCTTGAAAGCTAGCGCGAGCGTTTGTCCACTCAAGCAGCGGAGCCTCTAAGCGGGTTGCTCCTCGCGGCGCAGCTCGCCCTTCGCCAGGCGGTTCACGGTCAGCGCAATCGCGCCGTCACCGGTGACGTTACATGCGGTACCGAAGGAGTCGATGGCGATGTAAGCGGCAATCATCAGTGCCACCTGGCCATCGTCGAAGCCCAGCTGGGACTGCAGCAGACCCACGGCCGCCATAATCGCACCACCCGGCACACCTGGAGCTGCGATCATCATCACGCCCAGCAAGAAGATGAAGCCCAGAGCCATGCCTGCGGTCATGTCCACGCCCGTCATGTAGACAATGGAGAACGCAAACAGAGCGATCTTCTGCATGGAACCGGATAGGTGCACCGTTGCACACAGCGGCACCACGAAATCGGCGACAGACTGGGATACCCCGTTCTTGCGAGTGCACTCCAGGGTCACCGGAATGGTTGCGGCAGAAGAGGAAGTACCCAGGGCGGTGAAGTAGGCGGGCAGCATGTTCTTCAGCGCCGTGAACGGGTTGCGCTGTGCAAAGAGCCCAGCCAGCAGGTATTGCAGCGTCAAGATGGCCCATGTCATCAGTACGGCGAGAATCAGTACCTTAGAGAACTGCGTCAGCGTGAGCTTCAGGTTGCCGTTCATACTCATGGTCAGGAACACGCCGAAGATGTAGAACGGCAGCAGCGGGATGATGAAGCTCTGGATGACCTTCATGGTCACCTCGCGCAGCTCCTCAGCACCCTTGTACAAAACCTCGGTGCGCATCGAGGCCATAGCGATACCTACGGTAAAAGCCAGCAGCAGTGCAGACATCACGCCCAGCGGTGGATCCATCTCTACGGAGAAGAACGGCGCCAGCGCGCCCTCTTCAATATCCTTGGCCTCGATCATCGACTCATTGCCCAGCAGCGAGGGGTAAAGCCCTTCCGCCACGCCGTAGGCGATCAGGCCGGAAATGATGGTGGAGACGTAGGCGATGCCGGCGGTCACAGCCAGCCACTTACCAGCTCCGCGACCCAAGCTGGCGATAGCCGGGGCGATCAGCGCGAAGATCAGAACCGGGACGAAGAATCCCAGGAAGTTAGCGAACAACCCATTGAAGGTCGCAAATACGCGGCCGGCCCATTCCGGGAAGAAGAGGCTGCAGACGATACCCAGAACAATCGCGACGATGATCTTGAATATCAGAGAGTTAAGGAATCGGGATCCATTCATGCTGGCACTTTCCCTTTGCAGTTACTTATAGGTCCTCAAGAAACGATTATGTTTAGCCTACTCGCAATACTTGATTCCCCAATAATCGCCCGCCGCCCATTAACCCCACCCCTGCTGCCCCCTCACTACGGTGCTCCCCTACCACCGCCAATACTGCTGCACCCCCGACACCGCATTAGCCGGGGCAGGCGGCAGGGGGCGTCACCAAGAAAGAAAGAGCTACTTGCGCGGCGTGAGGATCCGCGGGCCATCGGCGGTCGCGGCGACGGTGTGCTCCCAGTGCGAGGAGAAACTGCCGTCATCGGTCAGCACGGACCATTCGTCATCCAGCACGTAGGAGTCCGCCGTGCCCAGCGCCAGCATCGGTTCGATGGCCAGCACGGAGCCCTCCTGGATCTCCGGTCCGCGCCCACCGCGGCCTTCGTTGGCCAGATACGGGTCCTCGTGCATGGTGCGGCCAATTCCGTGGCCGCCGTAACCGTCGACGATCCACAGCTCCACGTCGAACTTCCGTGCGGCGGCTTCGGTCGCCTTCTCCAACGCCCAGGACACGTCCGTCAGCCGATTGCCGGGCACCATCGCCTTCAGTCCCTCGTACAGGACCCATTCGGTCGCGCGGTTTAGACGGTCGTGTTCCTCGGCTATTTCGCCGATGCCGAAGGTCCAGGCGGAGTCCCCCACCCAACCGTTGAGCGTTGCGCCGCAGTCGATGGAGATCAGGTCGCCCTCCTTCAGCACCACGTCTGCGGATGGGATGCCGTGGACGATCATGTCGTTCGGGCTCGCGCAAATGGAACCCGGGAAGCCGCCGTACCCCTTGAAGGTCGGGGTGGCGCCGTGGTCGCGGATGACCTGCTCGGCCACGCGGTCCAGGTCGAGCGTGGTCTTGCCCGGCGCCGCAGCCTTCTTGACCTCCTGCAGCGCCAGTCCGACGATCTCCCCGGCGGCCTGCATCGCATCCAGCTGCTCTGCGGTCTTCGCCGCGATCTTCTTGTTCTTTCGCCTAAAGCCCATGTGGTTTCGCTTCTGTTCTCTTTGCTTACTCGTTTTTCTTAGTGACGCCCCCTCGCGGGGCGAATAACCACAAATCCCGCCAGGTCGGACCGTGTGGGGCCGGCTGGCGGGATCAGCGATTCTTGCGCGCGGGGTTTACTTGTCCAGCGCGTTCAGCGTGGTGCAGGAGATGTCCTCAACGGTGCCCTCTGCGTCGATGTTCAGCAGAACGTCCTTGTAGTGGTCGATCAGCGGGGCGGTCTCCTCACGGTAGACCTCTAGGCGGGTGCGGATGGTGTCCTCGTTGTCATCGTTGCGGCCGCGGGCCAGCATGCGATCAACAACAACGTCCTCGGAGACTACGTAGTTGATGACTGCGTCCAGGGAGTGGCCGTCCTCCTGCAGCATCTTCTCCAGCAGCTCTGCCTGCTCGATGGTGCGGGGGAAGCCGTCCAGCAGGAATCCGTCGGCGGCATCGTCCTGGTTCAGGCGGTCGCGAACCATGTCGGCGGTGACGGAGGTCGGGACCAGCTTGCCAGCGTCCATGTACTCCTGCGCCTGCTTGCCCAGTTCGGTGCCCTGGGAGATGTTGGTGCGGAACAGATCGCCGGTGGAGATGTGCGGGATCTTCAGTGCATCGGACAGCAGTGATGCTTGGGTGCCCTTGCCAGCGCCGGGAGGGCCGAGCAGAACTAGTCTCATTTGAGGAATCCTTCGTAGTTAGACTGCATAACTTGCGATTCGAGTTGCTTGATCGTGGTCAGGGCAACGGATACCAGAATCAGGATGGCGGTACCACCGAACGGCATCTGACCCTGGCCTGCGGCCTGCGTCGTCTGCACACCCATGTTGATGAGGATGTTAGGCAGAACGGCGATGAGCGCCAGGTAGATGGAACCGACGATCAGCAGACGGTTCATCACATATCCAAGATACTCCGCGGTCGGGCGGCCCGGACGGATGCCCGGAATGAAGCCACCGTACTTCTTCATGTTATCCGCCTGATCGTAGGGATCGTACTGGACGGAAACGTAGAAGAAGGAGAAGAAGATGATCAGTGCCACATACAGCAGGATGTACTGCCAGGCAGCTGGGTCCGTCAGCACGGTCATGACATTCTGGTTCCACCAGTTCTCCTGGCCCGCGCCCTCCGGGTTGCCAGACTGGATGATCTGAGTGATCAGGATCGGGACGGTCAGCAGCGAGGAGGCGAAGATCACTGGGATAACGCCGGCCTGGTTGACCTTCAGCGGCAGGTAGGTGGAGGTCTCGCCGTACTGACGGCGACCGATCATACGCTTTGCGTACTGGACCGGGATGCGGCGCTGGCCCTGCTCGATGAAGACCACGCCGACGACCAGGATCAGCACACCAACCAGCACCGCTGCGAAGACGAAGCCGCCGGAGCCGGAGAGGATGGAGGCGCCCTGCGCCGGCAGAGAGGTGGCAATACCCGCGAAGATCAACAGCGACATTCCGTTGCCGATACCGCGGTCAGTGATCAGCTCACCCATCCACATCAGCAGCACCGCACCGGAGGTCATGACCAGCACCATAACTACCAGTCCGAACACACCCGTGCCGTCCTTCAGGACCTGCACGCCCTGCCCCAGCAGCTGCCGGCGATCCGCCAGCGCCACGATGCCCGCGGACTGCAGCAGCGCCAAAGCCACGGTCAGGTAACGGGTGTACTCCGTCATCTTCGCCTGGCCGGACTGGCCTTCCTTCTTCAGCTGCTCGAACTTGGGGATCACCACTGTCAACAGCTGCACGATAATCGAGGCCGTAATGTACGGCATGATACCGACGGCGAACACTGAAAGCTGCAGCAGTGCGCCACCTGAGAACAGGTTGATCAGCGAGTACATGGCCGAGCTGTCGGTCAGGTCGGAGATCTGCGACTGGATCGAGCCGTAATCCACGCCTGGGGTGGGGATCTGGGCGCCGATGCGATAGAGGATGATCATCGCAAGCGTGAACAAGATCTTCTTGCGAAGATCAGCGTTCTTGAACGCCGAGGTGAGGGCGGACAAACTTTGCCTCCTGTGTAGTTTCTTACCTTCGTGCGGGATCTACTGGCCAGCGCACCTGCACTTCAAGATACGCCCGCATAGAGGCGACACCAATTGCAACCTGTACAGGTTAGCAGACAGGACAAATGCTTAGGTTACTGTACCACCCATAGCGCACTACAAATTAAGCGCCACCGCCCTACCACCGGCCCCGCTCTTTCTACCTGGAATCATCGCCCGCCGAAATGAGGGCGTCAATGGATAAAGAAAAGAATCGCCCCGCCAGCGCAACAATGCACTGGCGGGGCGATTCTTTGTAGCTAAGCTCGGCTAGAGCCTGCTAGCCGTCTTGTTTACTTAGCCTCGGTAGCGGTGCCACCGGCAGCCTCGATCTTCTGCTTTGCAGAGCCCGAGAACTTGTTAGCGGTGACGTTCAGCTTCACGCTGATCTCGCCGTTACCCAGAACCTTCACCGGCTGGTTCTTACGAGCCAGACCAGCTGCAACGATGTCTGCAACGGTGACGTCGCCACCGTTGGAGAATGCCTTCTCCAGGTCAGACACGTTAACCACCTGGTAGGTGACCTTGGCGGGGTTCTTGAAGCCCTTCAGCTTAGGCAGGCGCATGTGCAGTGGCATCTGGCCACCCTCGAATGCTGCCGAAACCTGCTTACGAGCCTTGGTGCCCTTGGTACCACGACCTGCGGTCTTACCCTTAGACGCCTCACCACGACCCACGCGGGTCTTGGCCTTCTTGGCGCCCGGAGCGGGGCGGAGGTCGTGGAGCTTAATTGGATCGCTCATGTTTACTCTCCTGCCACTTCTTCGACCTCGACCATGTGGCGCACAGTGTTGATCTGACCGCGGACGATCGGGTTGTCCTCACGGACGACCGTCTGGCCAATGCGCTTCAGGCCGAGAGAGCGCATGGAATCGCGCTGCTTCGGCTTGGTTCCGACCAAGCCCTTAACCTGGGTGATCTTCAAAGCCATTGCTTATGCCCCCTGTCCTGCTGCACGTGCGCGCAGCATAGCGGCCGGAGCAACCTCGTCCAGGGACTTGCCACGGCGTGCGGCAACCTCTTCCGGACGGACCAGCTGCTTCAGGCCAGCCACGGTTGCGTGGACAATGTTGATGGCGTTGTCGGAGCCCAGGGACTTCGACAGGATGTCCTGCACGCCGGCGCACTCCAGCACCGGGCGGACAGCGCCACCAGCGATCACACCGGTACCGGGTGCTGCGGGCTTCATCATGACGATGCCTGCAGCGTCCTCACCCTGAACCGGGTGGGTGATGGTGCCGTTGATCATCGGTACGCGGAAGAAGTTCTTGCGAGCCTCTTCTGCGCCCTTCTGGATGGCGGCAGGGACTTCCTTGGCCTTGCCGTAGCCGACGCCGACCATGCCCTGGCCGTCGCCGACGATGACCAGCGCGGTGAAGCTGAAGCGGCGACCGCCCTTCACAACCTTCGAGACGCGGTTGATGGTAACCACGCGCTCGATGAACTGGCTGCGCTCATCCTGCTGGTTGCGACGATCGTTACGTCCACCGCGGTCGTTGCGGCCGTTACGCTCGTTGCGCTCCTTCTTGTCGTTGTTCTCGGCGGAGCGTCCGCCGTTACGTTCACGTCCCGACATCACGCGTTCCTTCCGTTGGTGTTGTTCGTGGAGTTGGTCATTAGAACTTCAGACCACCTTCGCGGGCAGCATCAGCCAGAGCGGCGACGCGGCCGTGGTACTTGTAGCCCGCACGGTCGAAGACGACAGCCTCGATGCCAGCGGCCTTGGCGCGCTCGGCGATCAGCTGGCCAACCTTCGCACCGCGAGCCTTCTTGTCGCCCTCCATAGCGCGCACATCGGCTTCCATCGTGGATGCTGCGACCAGGGTGTGGCCTGCAACATCGTCGATGACCTGTGCGTGCATGTGGCGAGAGGTGCGGTGAATTACCAGACGCGGGGTCTCCGGGGTGCCGGAGAGGGTCTTGCGGATACGGAAGTGACGACGTGCGCGTGCGGTGCGGCGGCGGGTGGAAATGTCCTTGCCCACCGGCAGACGCTTTTCGTTTTGTGCAGTGTTGCTCATTACTTACCCGTCTTTCCGACCTTGCGACGGACCTGCTCGCCCTCGTAGCGAATGCCCTTGCCCTTGTAAGGATCGTCCTTACGCAGACGGCGGATGTTCGCGGCGATCTGTCCGACCTGCTGCTTGTCGATACCTGCGATGGAGAACTTGGTGTTGCCATCCACGGCGAAGGTGATACCCTCCGGTGCCTCAATCAGCACAGGGTGGGAGTAGCCCAGTGCGAACTCCAGGTTCTTGCCCTTGAGCTGCACACGGTAGCCAACACCGAAGATTTCCATGTTGATGGTGTAGCCCTTGGTCACGCCCTCGATCATGTTGAAGACCAGGGAGCGGGACAGGCCGTGCAGGGAACGATTCTTGCGGTGATCATCCGGGCGGGAAACGACGAGCTCCTCGCCTTCCTGTGCCACGGTGATCGGGGCCGGAATGTCCTGGCTCAGGGTACCCTTCGGACCCTTGACCTCGACAGACTGGCCGTTGATGTTGATGGTGACGCCAGAGGGGACAGCCACCGGTGCCTTGCCAACACGAGACATGGTTTGGACCTCCTCTAGTTACCAGACGTAGGCGAGAACTTCTCCGCCTACACCCTTGTTCTGAGCCTCACGGTCGGTCAGCAGGCCGTGGGACGTGGAAATGATGGCCACACCCAGGCCGCCGAGAACCTGCGGCAGCTCGTTGGACTTTGCGTACACACGAAGACCCGGCTTGGAAACACGACGCAGCCCGGAGATAGAACGCTCGCGGGACGGGCCGTACTTCAGCTCGATGTCCAGTGTCTTGCCAACCTTGGCGTCATTGACGGTGTAGTCAGCGATGTAACCCTCCTCCTTCAGAATCTCGGCGATGTTCGCCTTGATCTTGGAGGAAGGCATGGAGACGGACTCATGGAACGCGTTGGATGCGTTCCGCACGCGGGACAGCATGTCCGCGATGGGATCAGTCATGGTCATAAGTTTTGACCCATAGCCTTTCTCATTGCGGTTCCCGGCCCACCCAGGATGCGTGTACCGCGCGCTTGCTGGCTACTAGCGCGCCCCATGCTAAATAACGTGGGGTGCTCGCCGCCGTGTCCGCGCGGCCGCTTTATTGGGCGAGGGGCCTACAACAAAGTGGATTGATGTTTACACTGCTCACGCTGCCATCCCAGTTTTGGGCATGGGGCAACGCAAGACCTGATAACTCTAGCAATCACCTGCGGGTTTCCCCAAATCGCTGTTTTTCTTGTTTTGTGACGCCCCTAGGGCCAGAAATCCAGCAGATCAGGAGTAGGCCAATCCCAGTCACGACCGTGACGGTGGCTACGTGCGGGGGTTTAGGCGGCGGCTTAAGCGGTGGCGTGCGGGGTTAGTGTGGCGCGTCAAGCAGTGACGGATAAGCGAACACTGTGTGTAGCATTTGTGCTACATAAGCGGGAGAATAGGGGAAATTAAGCGTCCCTACCTGCGCGTTTCAGCCGTTACGTGAATTGCCTCACACTTTGGCTGCACCTATTGCGAGAGTGAGCCGCAATTCACTACACATGTTGTACGTACACGAAGTACAGACTTGCGGCACCTGATCGGAACTCGCAGAACCGATCACTACCCCGTCGCAACTTTGCAGTTTTTATACACCCCTCTCGGAAGGAGATTCCTTTGAAGTTCAAGAAGTCCCTCATCACCCTGGCCGCAGCATCCTCCGTCGCCCTGGCTGGCGTTCCGGCTGCAGTTGCAGACGACGCCGCTGAGGCACCGGTCGCCGCCGATGTCGCAACCCAGCCGGCTGCCGACGAGGCCGCACCGGCTGAGGACGCTACCGCTGGTGATGACCAGGCTGAGGCAGACGACGAGGCCGAGGCTGGCGAGACCGCAGACGAGAACGCCGAGGACACCGAGAACGAGGGCTCCACCGAGGAGGGCACCCAGGGCTCCATCGACGACGAGAAGAAGGAGAAGCTGAAGGGCTCCATCGACAAGCTGGTCGGCTGGGACGACTCCACCTCTACCCTGGACAAGGTCAAGGACGTAATCGGCTTCATCGGCAAGATCGTTAAGATCTTCCTGTAAACCGGCAGCGGATACCAAAAACAAAGAACCCCCGCTTCCCTATTATTCGAGGAGAACCTCGATGGGAAGCGGGGGTTTTGTCACGCTGATTTACTCAGCGGAGCCCTTCTGCTTGAAGGGGAAGCCCAGCTCGCGCAGCAGTGCGCGGCCTTCGTCGTCGTTGGTTGCAGTGGTAACGACGGTGATGTTCATGCCGCGAGGACGGTCGATCTTGTCGACGTCGATCTCGTAGAACATGGACTGCTCGGACAGGCCGAAGGTGTAGTTGCCGTGGCCGTCGAACTGCTTGTCGTTCAGACCGCGGAAGTCACGAATACGCGGCAGAGCGACGGTCAGCAGGCGGTCCAGGAACTCCCACATGCGGTCGCCACGCAGGGTAACGCGGGCGCCGATGGGCATGCCTTCACGCAGCTTGAAGTTAGCGATTGCCTTCTTCGCGGTACGAATCTGCGGCTTCTGACCGGTGATCTTGGTCAGGTCTTCGATTGCACCGTTGATCAGCTTGGAATCGCGAGCAGCGTCGCCGACACCCATGTTGACGACAACCTTGGTGACGCCCGGGATCTGCATGACGTTCTCGTAGCTGAACTCGCCGTTCAGCTTCTCGCGGATTTCCTCACGGTAGCGAGTCTTCAAACGTGGGGTGTAGTTTTCGCTCATCGTTAGATGTCCTTCCCGTTGCGCTTGGACACGCGGATCTTCTTACCGTCTTCGTCGAAGCGGTAGCCGATACGGGTCGGGTTGCCGTCGGAGTCAACGACCATCACGTTGGAAACGTGGATCGGAGCTTCCTGGGTAACGATGCCGCCGGACTCAGCGCCGCGCTCTGGAGCGGAGTTTGCAACGTGCTTCTTGATTCGGTTGACGCCCTCGACCAGGACCTTGTCGCGCTGCGGGTAGGCCTCGATGACCTTGCCCTTTGCACCCTTGTCCGGGCCGGAGATTACCAGTACGGTGTCGCCCTTACGGATCTTCATTTAGAGCACCTCCGGAGCCAGGGAAACGATCTTCATGAACTTCTTGTCGCGAAGCTCACGTGCGACCGGGCCGAAGATACGGGTGCCGCGGGGATCGTTGTCGTTTGCCTTGATGATGACAGCCGCGTTCTCGTCGAAAGAGATGTAGGAGCCGTCCGGACGACGGGTCTCCTTCTTTGCGCGGACGATGACAGCCTTGACGATGTCGCCGGCCTTAACGGTGCCGCCGGGTGCAGCTTCCTTGACGGTAGCTACGACGACATCACCGATACCAGCGGAGCGTCGAACGGAACCACCGAGCGGACGGATGACCAGGATTTCCCGGGCACCGGTGTTGTCGGCAACTCGCAGACGCGATTCTTGCTGAATCACTTGAGTCTCCTAATTTGACCTAGATTTTTGCTTGCCGTGCGTGGGATTTCCGACCCTCGCGCACGCGGTCTGTGCCAGCGCGTTCAGTTCATCGTGAACTCGGTTCGCCTTCTGGCAACCGCTATATTCTTCCACACCCCTGCTCGGCCGACCAAATCGCCGTATCAGAGTTTTTCGGGGCGGTGGCAGATTTCGCGCAGCGGGGGTGTGTTGCCCCACCCCCGTGCGATTCTCTTTCTTTCTTGTTGACGCCCCCTCACGCTCCGTTGCCTCGCCATTCCAGCAGGTCTGCTAATACTGAACCGGCCTGGTGCTTTGCGCTACAAAATCACTGGTCAGATCACAACTGTGGCATGCGGTTATATCCAGAATCTTCAGCACCATAAGGGGATTAAGGCGCCCGCACTGAAGGTTTGAGGCAGGGCGTACCGTCAGCCCGGCAGGAGGTTTTCAGACTGCACCCAGATGCAATCAAGGATCATTTATAAGCTCTTTCAGCACGCAGGTAGCAAATTTGCACTGTGCTTAAAGTGCACGGCCATGTTAAATTGATTCCCGTACCACGGCCAGTTCAGGCCGACACACCATCTTTCACGTGAGGATTAAACACATGAAGCTCAAGAAGTCCCTGCTGGCTCTGACCACCGCCGCTACCGTTGCAGTTGCTGGCTCCACCGCTGCAGTTGCTGAGGACACCGACAACGGCGTCAAGAACTCTTCCATCGAGTCCCTCGCCGGCAGCCTGAAGAAGAACGAGGATGGCACCGAGAACGACAACAACGACGGCGAGCCCGGCAAGAAGGACCTGGCTGGTTCCGCAAACAAGTTCTTCGGCTGGGACGAGAACACCAAGGGCCTGGAGAAGCTGACCACCGTCGTCACCCTGATCACCACCGTTGCAGCCCTGGTTGGCGGCATCGTTTCCCTGTTCAACAACTTCGACAAGCTGGGCAAGCTGGCCAAGTAAGAACAGCCGGTTCCCGCTAGGAACTAGGTTCCGGCTGATCTCTTAAGCAGACAGGTCAGCCATACAGTTTCAAGCCCCGCGGCGATCCTCGGATCCCCGCGGGGCTTTCTGTCCCTCGCCCTTTCACTTTTGCTTTAGGTAAGGGTAAGTTAACTTCCACTATGACCTCGAAACCAATTACCCTGAACACTCCGACGAACACTTCCGCCTACCGCGCGGCCTTCTCTGACCACCAACTCTTGGCCGCCCCTTCTGAACCGCACCATCGAATCATCCGCGCCACTGTTTATGACGTCAGCGCCCCGGCAGAAAACCTGCAGAGGATTGTCATCCACTCCCCTGAACTGGTCGGCTTTCAGCTTTCCGGCCCGGACGAGTTCTTTGGCCTCTTTATGCCCGCTAAGCCCGGCGAGAATCTCCATCTACCACTCCACGGAGGTGGCGACAATATCCGCGCAAGCGTTGCAGCCATGCCGGAGACCCAACGCCCAAATCTACGTTGGTACACCGTTCGCTCATTCGATTCCGAGTGCGGACAGTTAACTTTCGACGTGGCGACACATGGCGTCAAAAATCCAAAGGATGAGCACGTCGGACCAGGGCTCGCCTGGGCTCTTGCAACTCGTGTTGGTGACCAGGTAGGCATCTGGACATGCCAGGGTCTCTGGCACCGCGCGCACAATTCGCAAACGCTTATCGCAGACCCATCTGCCGCGCCTTCCATTCGCGCCATCTTGGAATACACGCAAGCTTTCGCCCCGGAACAATTGCGCTCCATGCACATCGTGATTGTCGCCGAGAACCATGGTGACCTCGAGCCCTCCCTCGTCGCCGACTGGGAGAGCAAGCTGGGCAGCCTAGAAGTGTTGTTTAGCGCTACAACGGACTTCAGCGCGGCAGTGATGTCCCACCTACAGCAATTGGACCGTGCCGAACACCCCGCGACCCAGTCGAAGTACGTCTGGGTCGCGGGCGAAGGGCAACTCTGCAAGGAAGTACGGCGCCACGCAGTTCACACCTGGGGCCTCAATAGCGAATCCGTGCAGTGGTGCCCCTATTGGTTCCTCGGGAGGGCAAGGCCTTAGGCCCTCCACTCAAGACCCCTGTGGCGGGTTAGCAACGATCCCTCGCGGCACAATGATCGGAGCCGTACCGCGGGGATCTTCCCACACCTCGGCATTCAGGCCATATGCCTCGCGCAACACATCCACCGTCAGAGCCTCCTTTGGAGAACCCTCGGCGATCTTTTCCCCTTCCTTCATGACGATCATCTCGTCGCTAAAAGCTCCCGCCAAGCCAAGATCATGAAGCACGGTAATCACCGTCTTGCCCTCTTGAGCGAGCTCCCGCACGATACTTAGAATCTCTATCGCATGTGCCGGATCTAGGTAGGTAGTCGGTTCGTCCAACAGCACAATTGGCGTATCCTGCGCCAGCACCATCGCCATCCAGACCCGCTGCCGCTGGCCGCCAGAAAGCTCCGCCACGTCGCGGGCAACAAGATGGTCAACCTTCGTCTTCTTCAGCGCCTCGCGCACTTTTTCTTTATCTTCTGACGCCGTCGCTCCCCCACCCCAGAGCGATCGACGATAAGGGTGCCGTCCGCGTTCCACAAGTTCTCCAACGGTCAATCCCGCCGGACACAGCGGGTGTTGTGGCAAAAGCGCAATTAGTTGGGCGGCTTCGCGCGACCGCAAACTATGCACGTCTTTCTCCTGGGCAAGTACCTGCCCTTCGGCGGGAGCAAGCAGCCGAGAAAGCGTCTTGAGCAGCGTCGACTTGCCGCAACCATTGGGGCCTAAGAGCGTGGTGACCTTCCCGGGCTCTGCAGTGAAAGACACGTCCTTAACAATGCTTGGGCCGTCGTTGTACCCCACGGTGACGTGATCAACTTGAACGTTCATTGAACCATTCCTTTCAGAGTTCCGCGACGGGCCGCCAGCCAGACAAGCAACACCAACGCGGGGCCACCGATGATGGCGGTAACCAACCCCACAGGGGATGTAAATGGCAGTGCGCCCGCCACGACGGCGCACGCAGCTAATAGAGCGGCGCCTGCAAAAGTAGAGCACAGCGGATGGGGCGTGGGAGTGGCCGCCATCAGCTTGGCCAGCTGAGGAGCCAATAGTGCCACGAATCCAATTGGGCCGACAAAGGAAACCACCACCGCGACAATGCCCGTTGCGGCGATGAGCAAAATAGCGCGCACCCTCGTGACATTTACACCAAGTGTGGACGCGGTGGCGTCATCATGAGAAAGAAGAGGGACATCGCGCGTAACGCAGAGGCCTAAAACTACGAAGGGCAACAGGCCCAACGCCATAGGCAGCAAAGCTTCCGTACGCACAAAGCCGGTGGACCCAGCGAGCCAAGTTTGGGCATCCGTGGCACGAGTTAAGTCAGCCCTGAGCAGAAGATACTGCACTAAAGACTGCGTGAGGAAAGACAGCGCCAGGCCGATGACCACTACGCGCTGCGACGTTCCGAAACCACCGAGCAGAACGAGCAAACCAACGATCACTAGTGCGCCAACCAAAGCGAGTGCAGCACGCCACCAGAACGTCGACACCCCCTCACTCCATGCGGGGCGGGTAACTACGGTGCCCGCCACAACCAGAACCGCTGCGCCGCCGGATACACCGAGAATGTCCGGACTGGCCAGCGGATTGCGAGCCATGGTTTGGGTCCACGCGCCGGCCAGCCCCAGCGCCGCGCCGACCAGAACGGTAGCGATTGCTACAGGCAGGCGGAGATCCCACACCACGTTGATTGCTTGCTGTGTGCCCCCACCGGTGAGAACTTCGATGACTTCCATCGGGCTGAGCTTCACCGCTCCTTGCCCCAGAATTAGGCAATAACAAAGCGCCGCTATGAGGGCGAACCCCGATGTGGCTGCCAGGATGCGTCTGCTTCGTGAACGCTTGATACTACGGATAGACGTCATATCGCTCATATCGCCAGCTCCGAGTCATTCGAGGTCGGTGAGCTCTTCTTACGTCGTACCGCCAGAATCATCACTGGGGCACCGACAATAGCTAGGACAATGGACATTTCCAGCTCGTTAGGTTGCAGGACGAAGCGGCCCACAATATCGGCTAGCAGTACAGCCGCGCCGCCGAGGATGGCAGTTGGTAGCAAGAGACGGGTAAGCGCCGGGCCAGTGAACGGACGCAGTAGGTGTGGCACGGCGAAGCCCACGAAGGTCACAAGCCCCACGGTGGCAGTCGCAGAACCGGCGAGGATGATCACCGCTGCGGCAGCCAACAAGCGGGTTCTCGTGGGCGAGCTGCCAAGGGAACGGGCGGAGTCCTCGCCCATCGCAAGTAGATCCAGCGGGCGTGCTGCAAGCGCACCACATAGCGCACCTAGTACTAGACCTAAAGCAGCTAAGGCTACGTCTTCCATACCCCGCCCAGCCGTGGAGCCGACGGTCCAGCGGCGGAGCCCTTCCAGGGTGTCGGAAGAATAGAGGCTCAGCATGTTCGTGGCCGCTTGCAGGGCAAAGGTAACTCCCACGCCCACGAGTACCAGAGTTAGCGGGTTACGCGATACGCGGGAAATCAATAACACGATTAGAGCGGCGACGGCAGCTCCGACGAGCCCCACAAGTGTCCGCTCCCCGACCGTCGTTGCCCAACCCAAGGTCAGTGCCGCGGCGACTGCGAAACTCGCTCCAGCGTTCACGCCGATAATGCCGGGATCTGCCAAGGGGTTGCGGGTCCAGCTCTGAGCAATGGCGCCCGCCATAGCCAGGGCCGCACCTGTGATCACTGCTAAGAGCGTGCGCGGAACGCGCAGGTCCCAAATGATGCCGGACTGTTCAGCATTAATGCCGGACTGCGCGGACGGGTGCGGACCATGCATGAGGATGCTGGTCACCTCGCCAATGGAAAGGTCTTTGGAACCCAAGTACAGGGAGGCAACCAGCAGCAATGCCAAACCAACGAGTGCGGCCGAAGTAAGCAAACGCCGGGAAAGCACCAAAGAATGTCGAGTTCTTGACGCAGACACTTTCAACTAGATTGCGTCAGAGAACTTGTCTACTGCCCAGGGGATGGTCAATGGGTTCGGCATACTCATTGCATTGCCCACGTTTTCGTCCATCCAGCGGACCTTGCCTTCGCGAACAACGTCCAGCTTGCTGAATGTTGGATCCTTCTTCAAGGTATCGGCGGCACCCTGGTAATCAAGGACGAAGAGGTAATCGACGTTGTTGAGGTCGCTGTAGTTCTCAGGTGCGATGTCACGGTAGAACTCGCCGCCGTCGCCTTCGAGCTCCTTCGGGATCTCGAAGCCCAGACTTTCGATGAACTGCCCTCGGCCGTCACCGGAGGTGTACAGGCCGATCTTTCCCTGATAAGGCATGACGATAGCCGCACGCTTGCCCTTGAGTTCAGGATGCTGCTTTTGGAAATCATCGAAGGCCTTCTGCGTTTCTTCGACAAGCTTGTCGCCTTCTTCTTGCTTGTCTACAGCGCCGGCGATCTGGTTGACCTGATCCCGCCAAGGGATCTGCCAGTCCGTCGCACCGTCTGGCTTCACGGTGGTAGGGGCAATGTCATTGAGCGCCTTCTTCGCCTGCGCGTCTACGGCAGAGTTCACCGCAATGATCTTGTCCGGATCAGCGGCGGAGATCTTCTCCAGGATTTCAGCAGTGAATCCGCTGGCAGTACCGTAGACCACCTCAGGTTTGTTTTCGCCGAGCTTTTCGGTAGCCCATGGGCCGACGCCAGACGCATCAACATCACCCTCAGCACCCCAGGGCGCTACGAGGACTGGTTGGATGCCTAGAGCGAGCAAGGTATCGCTGTCTCCCAGGCCAACTGCGGCGATGCGCTCGTCCCCGGTGCCCTCATTTTTTGACGCCGCCGCGTCATCGCCTCGGGAGCAACCAGACAGAACAAGAGTGGATGCTGCCAAGACAGCGGCGGTCTTCAGCGCCGCTCGACGGGTCAGCGAATTGTTTCGAAACATGTGAAAGCCTAACGTGTAAGGAACTCTTTGAGGCGCTGTAGAGTGCCCGTAGCCCTGAGGGACTGATGGCCTCTTTCGGCTACGGGGGACTCAGCAATCGCGCCTATCTTACACAGGTTAGGCTAACCACACAACATGCTACCCTAAGTTAATTATTTTGGGGGATGTGTGGCCGCCGATATGGAGGCAGCTCAGCCGCTAGGGGCCAGCCGACAGGGGGCACTTTAGAAACGGTTTAGCAAACCACCAAACGTCCGCCGCTCCTCCACACGCTTCGCCCGAGACAAATGTCCTGAGGTTCGCCCGACCACCGGCAGTTACCTACCTCCCCTCCCCACCTCGAACAGCTGGGCACTCCACCCCACCGCCTGCTGCGAACGCGCTACCGCACCCACGGCAGCCAGGTGCTTCGCAATCACACGGGCCGTGGGCAGCTGCGATCCATACAGAACGAGGCGTGATAAATCTTCCTCGTAGTCATGATCCTCGGCCCCGCTTTCCTGCAACACTGGGGTCACCAGGAACAGCTGCGCCCCAAAACGTAGTACGGCAGCTACCAGCTGTTGCAGCTCTATAGCTGGCCAACGCCGCCACGGATCAACCAACACCACAGCATCTACCTGCTCACACAAAGTAGCCACTGTGCCAGCCCAATCCGCCCGGCGCACATCCTCACCGCTACGCCCAACCGTTGGAGCGTGCAGTGCACTATAGCGAGCACGATCCCGGCGGCGTGGAGCAATATCGCGCAGCATAACCTCCTCTGCGCTGGCCCCAGGCTCCGTCATCGCTGCAGTTGTTGCGCCTACTGAAATCCTTGCGTCATCTTCTGCCTCCGAAAACGACCCCAACACCACGGCGTTGGCCTGCGGTATCTTACGTAGAATCTCATCCGCATACACCGCCGCGGCCGGACCTCCCACCGCGCACCGAAGCGAGCCAGCATCCTGTCGCGCTAGTAGCTTGCTGCTCAGAATCTCCGCTGCGGCCGGGGCCGACCACTGAGCGCTGGAGGCCGCCTGTTCGTGTTCCTCCACGGCCAGTTGTGGCTGGGTTTGCACAATGTAGTCCCAGCGGTGCTCGCCCGTATCAGCCGGATTCTGCAGTGCCTGCCCTAGCTGGCCAAGTGCTGCGGTCTTGGCGGCTGCCGGCCCGGCAATCCAATCCCTTACTGGAGAATCCGGGTTTGCTAACTCGCTGCCCAGCGCAGTGAGGCCGATTCGAACCGCCCGTTGGTCCGCCACATCCTCCGCTGAGCTATCCAGTGCTGCATCCGCCGACAAAGTCACTAACCCCACTGCCTCCAAGTAACGCGCAATCCGGAGAGCCAGCTCCTGCTGCAGGCCAGTTGCTGCGGCCAGTTGATCCACTCGATCCGCGCCCTCATCAATCAGGCCAAAAATCCCCAACCCTACGGCTTGGCGCACCAGAATCGCCGACCCCATTTCGGTGAGTTCATGCAGCTCAATCACCGCATTACGGTGGCTCGTCACGGCCCCTGTCTCCGCCCCCTCACTGTCGCCCTGCGTAGCCGTCGCCCCTGCTTCCGATTGTGCCGGTGCCATTGCGCGCCAGTACCCCGTAATCTCCACGTTTTCCCGCGGAATCCCCAGAGCTCGAACCCAGCGTCGGATCGCCTTCAATCGCCCGGCCTCTCCCGCAGCCCATACATAGGGCATCGCGGCGGGCTCGGCCGCCCACTCTGGGTGTTCTCCGTACAACTCGGTAGCTTTCGCCACGAAGTCCCCGCCCTCGTCTCGCACCTGCCAGTGAATGTCCACCTGTGCTTCGAACTCCAGTCGCTGGACATGTGCCCGCGTGGCAACCTCAATAATCGCCACTGCCCTATACCCGGCGGGCAAAGACTCTATACAGCGAGCAATCGCCGGCAGCGCCGTCTCGTCGCCCACCATCAGTAGCCACGGAGTGTGGGTGGGCAGCGCTGCGCAAGACTTCGGCCCTGCGATATACAGGGGATCTCCCGGTCGAGCTCGTGCGGACCAGTCCTCGGCCAGGCCTTGGCCATGCCGCGCGAAGTCTACGACGAGGCGGCCCTGGGAGGCGTCGAATGAACGGACGGTATATGTCCGAAACAGATCTTTGACCTCCTCTTGCCATAGCACCGTCGCGTCCTCCCGTGTGATGGGGTGAGGGCGCTCCCCGGTGGCCGGGTCTGGGAAGATGATGCGGATATCGTCGTCGAAACCATCGCTGACTAGCGGTGGTGCGTCTACGCCGAACGCACTATGGGCGCGTAGTTGTTCGCCCGTCAGAGTAATGCGACGCATCCCTGGTGTGATGTCCTCGATGTCATCGACCTGCAGTTCGCGGATCGTAATGGGGTAGATTTCCCTGTCTCGGCTATTCCTCGCCATGGTCATTCCTTTCTCGTTTCTGGGTTGGCGGTGTGCGGTGAGTCGGTGTGTAGCGGGTCAGTGCGCAGGGTCGGCATGCGCAGGGTCGATACCTGTCGCCTCGGGTGCTGGCCGGTCAGCCGAACTCTTGTCCAGCAGCCGCGGTGCCCATTGCTGGAAAACGTTCTTCCAGCCATCGGCTTTCACCAGCTGCGCGTGCGTAAGTTCAAGCTCGCTCACCCGCACCGGATACGCCCCCGGACGGCGCCTCCACGCAGCAGCCGGATCCCACTGCCCGTGTGCCACATCACTGTTGTTTTGCGTTGCCACCACTAGCTCGACCCGGCCTTCGTAGCTGGTGGGTGCTGCTGTGTGCAGCATCTGCATGCAGAAACGGATGTTGCTTTCTATATCGACGCCCACAGTGCCCAATTCGTGTGACATCCCATCGGCACGCGCAATTGCCCGAACGTCGTAGTCACCAAAGGCTGTCCTGCCATCGGGCGTGCCCGGCGGCCAGGAATGCGTACCGGAGCTGGGGCTGCTGCCGCTGGGGTAGGCGTCAAGAATTCCTAAGAACCGCACCTCATAGCCCCGGCGCTGCAACGCGGCAGCGATGTTTTCAGCCACCACGCCACCGAAGGAGTAGCCCACCAACGTGAAGGGTCCTTCTTGTTGCTCGGCCAGGATCTGTTCGGTGTAGAGCTCCGCTAGCTCGGCCAGTGTTTCCACCTGGGGTAGCGGGGACGGTAGTTCGATCAGGCGGGCGTCGAACTCAGTGTCCGCCAGAAGGCTGGCCAGCGGGGCGAAGGCCAAGCCATGTCCGCCGATCGTATGGAGGCACCACACCGGGCGGCGTTGCGAATGCTCGGCAGTCTGTAAGCGCTGGGATTGCTGCGGCTTCGGCGGCTGCTTAGCCTTCATAGCTCCACCAGTGCCCTGCCCCAGCCGTTCCGCGATGGCTGCCGGAGTACCAGCATCCACAATGTCCTGGATCTTCAACTGCATGCCCTGCTTGCGCAGCACACCCATCAAACGCATGGCCAGCAGGGAGTCACCACCGGAGGTGAAGAAGTTCTCTTCGGGGCCGATCGGGTTGCCTAGCAAGCTCTCCATGGCGGCCTGCACCTGGGCGCATACGGGGTTGTCCTCAGAAAGCTCCCGGTTACCGGTATTGCACGTATCCGCTTCCTCTACTTCGCTGTGCCCATCTACTTCTATTTGCCCGTCCGCTGGCTCCTCAAACTCGCCGCGCTCCGGAAGCAACTCCACCAACCGGAGATCCCTACCGGTGGCGGCGTCGCACAGTGCATTGAGGAATGTGCCGAACCACCTCGCGGCGGCGTCAGGAAGAATGCGTTCCACCACATCCGGACGGTGCACCAGCGTAATTTCCAAAACGTCCCCGGGCGGGCACACGACAGTCAGCGGGTAATGCGTGCGACCGCTGGTGCGCAGCCCCTGGATGCGCAGGCACGACTCGGAGGTCTCCACTGTGTGTGGACCGCTCGGTGCACCGAAGTGTGCGTGATGGTCGTACACCACCGCGGTGTCGAACAACGGTGCACTTCCCACCAGGGTCTCGATCTCCTGTAGCGGCGTGGTCTGGTTCTCGCTGATCAGCGCCATGGTATCTGCCACCTGTCGCACGGTATGGCGCAGCGTGTGCCCCGGTTCGAGTTGTACGTGCAACGGGAGTGTGGTGATGAACATGCCCACCGCACTAGCCATTCGCGGCTGCTCCGCGGACCGGCCGGAAAGAGTCACCCCCGTAGTCACTCGGCGCCCACCATGCAGCGCAGCCAGCGTGAGCAACCACGCGGTTTGTACCAGCACACTGGGTGTGGTCCCTAGGCTCGCCGCGGCCGTTGTCACCCGCCCGTCTGTGTCGCGGTGCAGTACGTGCGGCACCTCTGGGGCTTCTGTTGTGCTCTTTTTACTTGACGCCACCGGCCGCAAGCCCGCAATCACACCTCCGTGCTCGCCTGTGCGACTGGCCTCATGGGGCTGATCGGTGCCGGTGAAAATCTGTTGCCAGGCGCGGTGTTCCCGCTCCAGTTGTTCGACGCTGCGTTGGCACAGGCTTCGAGCAAATTCCGCGAAGGAGGGCGCGGGGTCCAGATCCTCGCCGCTTAGCAGTCGCTGCAAATCCTGCAGCATCACGGCGGTGGACCAGCCATCGGTGAGGATGTGATGGCTGCCCAGCACAAGTGTGGCAGGGCGGTTGGTTTCTAGTCGGTTACTCTCTGGCAACAGCACCAGGTCTGCGGTGACTAGCGGGCCGGATTCCAGGTCCACGGCGCGGTGGCCGCGCAACTCCCGCAGATGTTCCACGAACGCATGAGCTGCAGCCGGTGAGAAGTCTCTGCAGTCGTGGATTGTCCAGGGCAGATCGAGCCGCTCCGGAATCAGCATCAGCGGGAGGTCGCTGCAATCGAACACGGCGCGCAGTGCTGCGTGGCGGCGCAGAATTGCCCGCATCGACTGGTGGATAAGCTCTGGGGAAGCCACACCAGTAAGGTCCACGGCGGCGGCAATGACGTAGCGGTCGGTTCCGGCCAATCCGTGGAACAGCAGCCCCTGCTGGGAGGCAGTAGCCGGGACAATGTCTTCCAGGGGACCGTGGGCGGCTTCCAGGGAGCGCAGATGAGCAACGCTGAGGGTCGGTGTGGGCTGGTTGGTTGAGCTGTGGCCTAGCCGAGGGTTCGTCGGCTGTGTATCGAATGCCCGGTAGTCGCTAGGCAGTGCTTGGCGCAGTACCAATCGATCCGCGACCAGCAGGTCCCGCGCCGCACGCTGTAGCTGTTCGTGCAGTTTCTCCAGCACGGTCGGGGATGCATCCCTGAGTGCTGCCAGGTCCGCCACGTATTCCACGTCTGCGCCGTCCGAGGTGAGGAAGACATTTATCGTCAGAGCCTCCGTCATCCGCCGGTCGTCGGATTCCAACACGCCGAAGCTCTCCTCCGGCTGTGCATCCAGAACATTAATCACCACACGACGGTTTGGAGGGCACGAAGCTGGATCCCACGGCTGAGCCTGCGACTCGGCCTCGCGCCCAGCGCGAACCCACGCTGCCATAAACCTCGGAGAATTGGCGGATGAATGAACGGAGGCACCGTCAGCCCTCACAGAGAAAGCCCAACGCTCCTCCGTAGTGAACCAACCGATCAGCTCCATGCAATCCACCGCGCTACCGGTGCTGCCATAGTCACCAGAACGAGTGGCACCGGTGCCGCCATCGCGGCCGTGCCCTTCCACCACCAGCTGAAGCTCGGTCAAACCTACGGCCTGTAGCGCTTGCGCTAACAATGACACCACCACGACCTGTCGGTCTGTTCGAAAACGCTGCGCCAGCTCGGAACTCATCGCCGCAGCGTCCGGCATCGCAATATGTCGCCACATCATCGTGGCCTGCCCCCGTGGGCATAGCAGTTTCTCCGGCAACTCCGGCAAGACCGACAGCTCCGCCGATCCCGGTGGCACGTTCTGCACGGCCTGGTGCTCCACGGCACGCTGCATCCCGTGGGCGCGCAGGAGGCCGGTGAGTGCGGGAAGCTTCACGTTGGCGTCAATTAATACAGCATTCCACTCGCGCTGCAGGTTCGGCCAGGACAGCGCATCGATCGCCAGGTGGTGCACCATCACCAGCGCGCCTTCCGCACACAGCCCCACCTGCCACATCACTCCTCTATCGGGGGCTATGCGGGCGGCCAGCTGTTCCACCGGATCTGGGCCGTCCGGCGCAAGCTCCACCACAATCTCCGTGGCACTGGCCAGTGGCACACGCGGGATCAGCTGCACTACGTTGTCCCAGTCCAGCAACATCCGCAGGCTCGCGTGCCGGCGCTGAAGCACCTCCACCGCGCGCAGTACATCGGCTTGGCCACACCCGGGTGGCACATCTAGCCACCGGTACATCACGTGGCGACGCATCGCTTGCACGGTGGGAGCAGCTGCAATCTGCGTGCGCGCCACCGGACTCCACGGCAATACACCCCAATCCAGCCATTGGTCGTCCCCATTATTGGAGCCCTCATTACTCTTATCGCCCAGGTCTTCACCAGAACTAAGGAAGGTCGGGCGCGCAGCCTGCGAAACCTGGGGAGCCTGCGGATTCTGCGGAGGACGGAAGTCTAATGGGATCTGCGCTAACGCAATGCCGCCCATTAGGTCCTTCGGCTGCAACAGCAGCCCCTGCTGACGTGCGCGAGAGGCCACATGAAGAGCAGCAATACTCTCCCCTCCCAAACTGATGAAGTCCTGATCAGGATCAGTCTGCTGCGGCGGTAGATGGAGAACATCACACACCGTGCGATGCAGCAGGAGGTGGGCAGGGTCGAGCGGCGCAAGCGGGTCGTTTTTACCGCTTGTAGTTGCGTTACCTGCGCTAGAGACCTCCACGGGTTCGGTCGCCTCGGGAGCTGCGGTATCCTCCTTCGCACCAGCGGTCGGCGGCTGCAGTCCGTATCCGGCGATGGCCTCCCGGTCGATCTTGCCGGAGGTGGTGGTGGGCAGCGCTCGCACTGGATGGATGCGCCGGGGGATCGCCGCGGCGGGTAAAGCAGCTTGCAACTGGTGCCGGATAGCGGTCAGATCTGAAGCGTCCATGGGCCAATCCCCTACCACCGCAGCAACCAACACAGTGGCCTGCCCACTGCGATTCAGTGGTGCCACGGCGCAGTGCCGCACGCCGTTCACGCTGGCTAGTACAGCTTCCACTTCGGCCAGCTCCACGCGCTGCCCATTGATCTCGACTTGCTCATCGGCACGCCCCAGAAACTGGTAGCCCCGCCCAGGAATCCATCGTGCCCGATCCCCGGTGCGGTAAATGCGCTCCGGAGCCCGACGCGGGTCGATGCGAACGTCCTCCTTGAACGCCGCATCGGTGGCCTCCGGAAGGCCACGGTAGCCGAGTGCCAGCTGTGGACCGGCTAGAACCAGTTCGCCTACTTCTTGGTCTCCTACCAGCTGCAGGGCGTTATCCACCAGGTAGGCACGCATACCGGCAACGGGCCGCCCCAGGTGTGCCACGCCCGGCTCCACTCGGGCCAAAAGGGCATCTACAGTGCTTTCGGTGGGGCCATAGGCATTGACGACCTCCAGGCCGGTGGCCGCCAGGTGATCCCACAGCTCAGCGGGCAGCTCTTCGCCACCCAAAACCACTAACTGCAGGCTCGGTACTTTCTCCAATAACTGCGCGGCCAACAACGCCTTCATCATGGAGGGAGTCGTATCCACCACATTGATCTGCTGTGTAGCGAAGTGTTCCACCAGCTTGTCTGCATCCCCAGTGGCCTGTTCTGGGTAGAGGTGCACGTCGTGGCCCGCCAGCAGCCACAGCAACTGGTCGAATGCTGCATCGAAACTGAAAGACGCCGTATGCGCCACCACCGCGTGCGGCCTGTCGTACAATCCGCTGCGGTGTTGGGCAAACAGAGAGCTAATGGCACGGCGGGGAACCTCCACGCCCTTGGGCTTGCCGGTGGATCCAGAAGTATAGATCAGGTAGGCCAATTGCTCCGGGTCTGGACAGGCTGCCGATTCCGCGGACCGTTCTACGGCGTTCTCCTCCGAGGTGGTACTGCCCAAGGCTAGGGCGTAGCGGATGGCCGCCGCATCCACACTAGCTACCGGTTCAGCGTTCGCATGGATTTGCTCACGGCGCTGGGCAGGACTGGTGGGATCGATATAGACGAAGGGCACACCCGCGGCGAAAGCGGCTAGCACAGCAAGGGCCAATTCGCGCCCCCGCTCCATCTCGAGAGCGAGCACTGGTCGCGCCCTATCTTGCTCGGTGACTTGTTCCGCCTGGCGCCACCTGTCGCTTCCCAGAACCTCACGGCGAAAGTAACTAGCCAGGCGATGTACTGCAGCGTGGAGATCCTTGCTGTTCAGCACTGCAGCGCCCAGTATCTCGCGATCCAACATCTCAGTTCCGGGCTCGGTATCCCAGCCATCGGCAGTGTGAACCACCAGATGTGCCTGTGTGTGGTTTCGCAGCGTGGACAAAGCGGTGCTCAGAGCGTCCTGCGATCGGCTATTTTCGGCCACTTCGACACCTTGGGCGTGCCGCTGCTCTAACATTTCCACGCGCCGTCTCTGGCTATGCAGTGGCAGCTCCCCGATCTTTCGGGATGTGTCTTCAAGCGCCTGACACGTGAACTCCCGCAGTGCCTCCAACCGAGCCCGCGCATGCTCGGCACTCACGCGGGCCGGATCCGTCTCAAAAGCCATGTCCAGTCCGCCATCCTCGGCCGGGGTGAGCACCAATCCCAAATCCTCCGGCGGCCCACCCGCCACATTGCGCAACCGCCCCGGAACCCCCGCGAAATCCGCCCGGGTGGTGAAGGCCTTAGCATTCACTCCCACTCCGTGTAGCACGTCAGCCACCCGGGAGTCCCCCGTGATCTGCGGTAGGCTCTCTCCACGCAGTCGCTGGTGGGCCAGTAGACCATGCAGCGACTCCACCGCATGGTGTAGATACTCCTGCACCGTTTGTTGATTGTCGACGTTGACTCGCAGTGGCAGCACATTGACGGCCATTGCAGGCGTGCGGAGCTCTCGCGTATGCGAGCGTGCCATCACGGGCACAGCCAGGAATTGTTCGCTGGTCGAGCGTGGAGCCAACAGACGGTGAACAAACGCCCCGTACAGTGCGATCATGAGCTCTACCCACGTAATCTGCTCATCAGTAGCGGCTTTCGTGGCCTTCTCCATGATCTCCGGCCCCAGGCGCATGGTGGTGGTGATTGTGGTTTGCCCTGTGCCTTCTGCCTTTGTGGCCGTATTCATCGTGGCGCGCTCAGCAACTTCCGGAAGCTGTGCGAGTACGGACGTCCAATACTGTTTATCCCGGATATGCTCCGCGGATTCGCGGTACTCCTGATCCAGCGCCACCAGTTCGGACAGCGAAGCTGCCCGGAATGGACGAGCCTGCTTTCCTGCCACGCGAGCGGTATAAATCTGACTAAGGCGACGCGTGAGCAGGGAAGCCGAGAAGCCATCGACAATAAGGTGATGATAAAGCTGGACAACCCAGGTCTCGGTGACGTCGAGAAGAATAATGACATAACGACACAACGGTTGATCCACCATGGTGCGCATCGTCTCGGCACATTCGGCGCGTAGCGCATCTACCCAGGCTTCCGCGCTGCGCTGGGGATCCGCGGCGTGCCGCACGTCGATCACGCGGTCGACCCCGGGGCCTTCCTGTACCACGGATTGTTGCGGGGTAAGGCCATCCGTCGTGACGCGCACGCGCAATGTCTCAGCTTCCTGTTGCAGCTGTGCGATGGAGTGCTGCAGAGTTTCCAGCTCGATGTGCCCTGGCCCCAGGTGCAGTACCTCACCAACCACGTAGTAGGGCGATTCGGGGTTGAGTTTTTGGGCGTTCCAGACACCGTATTGAGCGCTCGTTAACGGCAGCGTAGAAGACAAGTCAAGTTCCTTGTGAGTCGGCGGGCGGCAGCGGGGAGGCGAGTGAGAGAACAAGAAAGGGCATAAGAAAACACCCCACGCTGCCACACCGGGCGACACATTCGCGAGGGGTGCTGGAGAAAAAGAGACTAAGAGATCTCTTTCAAGGTAGGCTTGACCTGCTCCAATACCCATGCACGGGACAGGGCGGTCGGCGTGTTCAGGCCAGCAACCACAGCCTCGTTACCCGCCAGGGTGGCGCCGGACTTGACCTGCGGCAGGTCTGAGTAGCCCGGGATCTTCTCCACCTCCGCGATGTCACCGGTGCGGTTATAGATCACCATGAAGTCCGCAGCCAGGGCGGAGACGTTTTCTGGCGACAGAGTCACGCGCCCCTGCTGTACCTCGATTGAGCCGTCGGTCAGAGATTCCGGGAACTTCATACCCAGGTCGTAGATAAAGGAGGCTCCTGGATCCTTCGGGTCGGCCACAGCTCCAAAGGATCCCTGAGCGAACTGGGAGACCACACCGGTCTTACCCTCGATATTCGGCAGCTCGGACTTCGCATCGGAGAAGACTTTCTCATCCTGGTCGATGACTTCTTGAGCTTTATCTTCCTTGTTGAAGATCTTGCCGAGCTCCTTCAACTGCGACTTCCAGCTGATCCCCTCACCCTCGGTGCCAATACCACCCAGAGTGGGCGCGATCTCGGAGAGCTGTGTGTAGTTATCCTCGGAGATCGTCCAGTAGTCCCCGACGATGAAATCCGGAGCAGCGGCGGCGATCTCTTCCTTCGGCAGAGTCTTGAAATCGGTCTGCTTGATAATCTCCACGCCATCCAACTTGCCGTCGCGCCACGGGGCATTCATGTCCTTAGCAGACACCACCACGGCGGAGGGCTTGATGCCCATAGCCAGCAGGTTGTCGATGGCTGGACCAATGGCAACGACGCGCTCGGGGTTTACGGGGTATGTGTCTTCCCCCCAGGCGTGCTTGATGTTGACTTCGGAGGCATTATCGCCGGAATTCGCTGCGGAGTTTGCGCCTGAGGAAGTATTTTCCGCCTTGTCATCTGCATCGGAGCTGCAGGCTCCCAACACCAGGGTAGTGGAGAGCACGGCGATGCTGAGCGCACGGACAACGTTTGAGTTCTTCATTCTGAATGGGTTTCCATTTCACTAAACGAACAAGATTAGGTAAGGCTACCATCACCAAGGGTAGGCTAACAAGGGTAATCTGAGACTTTTTAACTTAATTTGGATCGGGGAGGGCACGACGATCCAGCTTCCCATTACTGCTCAGCGGCAATGCCTGCAGAGCCACTACACGGCTGGGAACCATGTACTCCGGTACTGATTCGCGCAGCACAGCAGCCACCTCCGTAGGCGGTAGTACCACTGCTTCCTGATCCCACACCACATAGCCCACCAGCACTGGTGAATCCTCGCCAACGACACGACTGGCCGCCTGCCGCACACCAGGAACCCGTCGCAGCGCCGCATCTACCTCTCCCAACTCCACTCGGTTGCCCCGGATCTTCACCTGGTCACCCACCCGACCTACGAATTCCAGCAACCCCACCTGGTTCCATCGTGCTAGATCTCCGGTGCAGTACATTCGGCCGCCATCAACCTGTGGGTACCAACTGGGCACAAAAGATTGTGCCGTTAGCTCCGGGCGGCGCCAATAGCCAGTAGCCACCTGCACCCCGGCAATGCAGAGCTCACCCACCTGGCCAGGATCGGTAACCTCTTTCCCATCCTCAGCGCGCAGATAACAGCTCACATTGTCTTGAGGCAGACCCAACAGCGACGGTTGCCGACCATCCCCCGCGCTGGATCCCGCCAGCTCAGCCAGCAATTCCTCGGTATATTCAACCCACAGCACATCCATCGCGGCCTCCGTGGGCCCATAAAGTCCATGCACCCGGCAACCGATCTGTCGCAGGCACCGTTCTGCCAGCGCACTGGGCACAGCCTCGCCACCTAGCAGCAGATGCTTGAGCCCAGCCAACCTTTCCAGAGGCTCACCCATGTCGTCCATGACATCCAACAGCGTGCCGAGCATACTCGGCACCATCGACAGCACACTGACCTGGTAATCCACCAGCAAATCCAAAAAGCCATCGATATCCCCCATCCACCACTGTGAATCGGGCATCACCACCGTTCCACCATTAGCCAGGGGGTTCAGGATCTCCGCGATACCCACATCAAACACCGCCGGCGCCTTCTGCAGCACACGAAGTTCCTCGCCAGGCCCCACGATCCGGGCGCTCCATTCCAAATGGCAGGCTACGCCACGGTGAGTATTCACCACCGCCTTCGGCCGCCCGGTCGAACCTGAGGTGAACGTGATGTAACAGGGATCCTCCGGGCAAATGTCCGTGTTCACCTCCAACAGCGCACCGCTCACCTGCAGCGAGCCACCCGATCCATCTATATTTTCGCGGTCACACTCTGCGCCACCAATCCACACTTCAGCGGCGCAAGCTTCGGCGACGACTCGGCGCAGCTCCTGTTCCGCAGACTGCTCCACACCGAGCAACATCACCAGCTCCGGCTGAAGATCTTCCAGCTGCCAACGCAAACGCTCTGTTGGAGAATCCACCTCCAATGGACAATAGACTGCGCCCGAGTGAAGAATCCCTGCCACCATTACCGGTAGCCGAGTATCCCGGCGCGCCAGTACCGCGATCCGGTCCCCTCTACCCAGCCCGCGGCTGCTAATACTGCCGGCCACTCGCCTGGCACCTCTAGCCAGTTCTGGCCAAGTAATGGCCCCAGCAGGCCCCGTAACCGCTAGCCGTGGGCTATCTACCCCACACTCCTGGACTGCCGCACAAATCATCGCATCCACCGTGGCATAGCGCTGCTTCACTCGGCGGCCATGAGGCCGCGGTGCTGGAAATGCACTCATGAACGCACCTCCGCCCGAACCCCAGCCTGCACCCCAGCCCGCATGCCAGCCTGCACATCGGCGGCATTATCGCCCAGGCCGTCCCCTACACCGAGCCCAGCTACTACCCGATCGGAAAGCTCGCCCAGGCAGCTCAGGTTCGCAAACCCCGGCCCCTGGCGCATACCTGCCAGTGCCGGAACAAACAGGTGCGGAACCAATCCCTCCACTGCCAGATCTGCCCCAATACTGGCCTCCCAGGCCGGAACGGAGCTCAGCGCTGCATCGGACTGGTTGCCTAGTGCGCGCTCCAGGAGGAGGCGCACCTGTGGCGTCATCACATCACAGAACCACAAGGGCCTACCACCGCGAGCGTCAATGACGAGATCGCACAGCTCGGTGTAGGAGCCACACACTTCATCATCAATATGCACCCGCAGTCGAAAATCAGCGTCCGGCGAGCTCGCCAGCTCCACACGGCGGACAACGCCACGGCGATGTGCCACGCGATCATCGGAATCTAACACCTGCTGCACCCGCACAGAAAGCACCCCACGGTCGGTTCTGCGGATGAAGTCTCTACGCGCTGCTTCGCTGAGTGTCACCCATTTGCGCGGATCTGTATACAACTCGTTTTCGAATTGACTCTCCCCACGACTGAACATCGTGGCCAGGGGCGATACGGCCAGAGCTTCCTCAATATTGAGGTGAATTAGCTGGTCCAACACGGAAGCTGCAGATTCCCCAGTACCGATCACCACAACACGAGGGACCTCGGGGAGGCTTCCACGCGCCTTGAGATCCCAAAATTCTGCCACAGAGAGCACACCCGGAACATCCGAAATTTTGCCGTCGCTACGGCCAGGGCCGGTAACGAGCACACTATCGGCCTCCAGAGTGAACTCGGCGCCACGTGTGTCCTCGGCAGTGAGGCGCCACCGGCAGGGCTGGGAGGCAGTGCCGGTGGCCGTGCCCGTAGGGCTAGTGGCACTACTTTCAGTGGTCACGTCGAGTAGCCGCACCGTTGCTGGAACCACCCGCATTCCCATCTTTTGCGCCGCCCACTCCAGGTAGCTAGCCCACAGGTAGTGCGGTGGGTTGGGGTGGCCACGGTCGATCCAAGAGGCATAACGATCCGACTCCGTAAGGAAGCGCACCCAGCTAAGCCCCAGCATGCTCCGGTCCACGGCCTCGTTGAGCTCGCCCGCGATGCGCGTGCGGTAGGGAAATCCCAGATCTTTATCGGGCGAGGTTCCCAGCAACTGCCGCCCGTCCGTCCACCCACCGCAAGGCTTCCAATTACCGCCAATGCCGTGCGGATCCACCACGGTTACTTCCGGGGTTGGAACGCCCAGGCTGCGCAGAGCGTGGAGTTTCGCCTGAACGGCTAGCGCTTTTGGCCCCGCTCCGATGATCGCCAATGATTTCAACTTACCATCCCCTTACCAAGTGAAGGCTTACCTTACACATAGACGGTAGTATGCTTACCCATGATTGACAATGACCCCCAGCAACAGCCTGAGTCACTGCTCACAGGAAGCCCCCAACCCCGCCCGGAGGAAATACTGGCCCGGTTGCGCCACGACATCCCGACAGCGGATTTCCTCCCTTCCCCGCCACCGTTACCGCAGATGAACCCTCCCTTTTCCCTACGCCCTGCGGACCCAGATCCCGAATCTTCCGATGCCGATCTGGTGGCCGAGTGGATGTCCCGCCCTCACTTGCGCGAGACGTGGGAACAACCCTGGCCAGCCGAACGCTGGCGCCAGGACTGGGTCGCAAAAACTCACACCACCTACGCTCGCGCCGCAATACTGTCCTATTCGATACCCCGCTCCCCCCACATCCGGGCTGCAAAGGAAGCCACGAGGGGCGATGCCTCCGCAGCTCCTACACCGTCTGACGAGAATGACGCCACAACCCCGGTGGGGTACGTGGAAATCTATCGCCCGCACCGGGACGAGATTGGCAGCAGCTATCTCTCTCAACCCCACGACCTGGGAGCCCATATCGCAATCGGCAAGCCAGAACTGACTGGCCATGGGATCTTCTCTTCTTTTCTGAGCAAGCTGGCCGCAGCACTGCTAGAGCAAGACCCGCAGTGCCAGCTGGTGCTTGGCGAGCCGGACTATCGCAACACCCGCACGCACCGGGCGCTGGCCAAGGCCAGTTTCCAAGATTTCGGCGAGCGACAGCAGCGGGCAGACCGGCGCGTACGGTTGTTCGGCTTAACACGGCCTAGCGCAGGGCGTGAGCCGCAACAGCGATTGGAGGCCACGCCATGAGTGTGCGCACCAGCCGCCTACTGGGTCTGGGGGTACTACTCCTACTGGTCGTCAGTGGCACGATCTGCAGTTTCCTGTACGGCGCCCGTTCCATCCCCGCAGAGGACGTGTGGGCTGCACTTCGGGATCTCCCGGCTACCAGTAGCTCCCCGGAGGAGGTTCCAGTCAACCAACGCGTGGTCGCCGAGCTGCGCCTGCCACGCACCATATTGGCCATTATCGTGGGCGCGGCACTAGGCGTAGCCGGCGCCCTAATCCAGGGACATACCCGCAATCCCCTGGCGGATCCGGGGATACTGGGAATCAGTTCCGGCGCGGCACTGAGCGTGGTGGCCAGCTACGCCCTGTTGGGCATCAGCGCGCCTTGGGCGACTGCGGTGGTTGCCTTCCTTGGTGCAATCGCAGCGACGGCGCTGGTCTTCGGCCTAGCTTCCGCGGGCAGAGCCACGGTAAATCCCCTGACCCTCGTGCTGGGCGGAGCCGCGCTGTCGGCAGTGCTAAGTGCCATCACGAGCGCCTTCGTTCTCACAAGTGAAAACAACCTGGATAGGATGCGCTTCTGGACCGTCGGTTCCCTAGCGGGCCGGGATATGAACATCGCGCTCAGCGTCTTGCCGTTTGTGGTTCTGGGGTTGATCCTGGCCTTTGCCACGGGCCCGCAGCTGAACATCCTAAATCTGGGCGACGACGTGGCTGCTGGCTTAGGTATCAACACTGCGGCCGCGCGACTAGGCGGCATGGGCATCATCGCACTGCTGGCAGGTGCAGCCACTGCCGCTGCAGGACCGCTGGGCTTCATCGGCCTGGTGGTACCCCATATCGTCCGAGCCCTCACCGGCCCGGATTACAAGTGGATTCTGCCGTACTCCGCGCTAGCCGGTGCAGCACTACTTCTTTACGCGGACGTGGTGGGGCGCCTCATCGCCCGGCCCGGCGAGCTCCAGGTGGGCATTGTGCTGGCGTTCGTGGGTGCACCGTTCTTCATCGTCTTGATTTACCGAAAGAAGGTGGCGACGCTCTGATGGGGCTCAACAAGACTTCGCGCAATAGGCTCACCGCTACCGAGCGGGTTCCAGGCCGTCCGGCATTCAGGGTCGGGCCAATCTCCTTCGTTTGGCGCCCACGAGTGCTGCTTGTATGCCTCATTGCCGCGGCCCTTATCGTTTTCTTGGGAGCATTTTCCATTGGACTAGGTGATTTCCCCATCTCCGTTTCCCGAGTGCTGGAGGTTGTCTTCCGCGGGGATGGAAACCGCGTGGAAAGGCTAGTGGTCCTGGACTGGCGCATGCCCCGTGTGGCAACCGCCATCGCGGTCGGCAGTGCTTTGGGGCTTTCTGGCGCGCTAACTCAGACAGTCACCCGCAACGCACTGGCCAGCCCGGATATCCTTGGTATCACCACGGGCGCCTCAGCCATGGCCGTGACGGTCATCGTCCTCGGCGGTGGCAGCGGATTTCTCAGCTGGCTGTCCGGAATCGGAATCCCTCTGGCCGCACTACTAGGGGCGATACTCAGCGCTACAGCGATCTGGGCACTGGCGTGGCGGCGCCAGGCGGATTCCTACCGACTAGTGCTCTTTGGCATCATCATCACCGCGCTGCTCAGTTCCTACATCAATTTCCTTATGATCCGCTCGGAGCTACGGAATGCTACCCAAGCGCAGTTCTGGCTCACAGGCTCCTTGGCCACAGCGGGCTGGAATACCACCATCCCGATGGTGGTTCTGGTGATCGCGTGCTGTCCCCTACTGGCCTGGATCGGCTACCAGGCGCTGGCCACCACTTTGGGACCCGATCTGGCTCGGGCACTCGGCCAGCGGGTCAACGGTGTACAGGTCGCGATGCTGGCGCTGGCCGTGGCCCTAGCTGCGGTAGCAGTCTCCGCCGCCGGCCCCATCGGCTTCGTCGCCTTCGTAGCACCCCAGGTGGCCCTTCGAATGTGCGGCGTACCCACCCCACCGCTTGCGGCTTCGGCGCTCACCGGTGCAGTACTGCTGCTGGGGGCGGACATCGTCACCCAAGCGATTCTGCCGGTGGAACTTCCGGTGGGCATTGTGACCTCCGCCCTAGGTGGCATCTTCCTCATCTATCTGCTCGTTCAACGCACTAGGAGCACAGACGCATGACCTCTTCCACACCCCAGCCAAATACAGCACAGCACAACACGGCACTACCAAATACAGCACAGCCAAGCGACACCAGCGGCGTAGTTGCGTCCTCGATCACGGTGGGCTACGGCGAGCGCACCATCATCCGCGACCTTAGCGCCACGTTCCCGGCGGGCAAGATTACTACCATCGTGGGGCCCAACGGCTGCGGTAAGTCCACATTACTGCGTGCCATGTCCGGCCTACTTGACCTCAATACGGGAACCGTTCGTGTGAATAACCAGGACATCACGGCCATGAAACGCAAGGAGGTCGCCCGACTATTGGGCGTACTTCCCCAATCGCCCGTGGCCCCAGAGGGCCTGCTGGTCTCCGATCTGGTGGCTCGCGGGCGGCACCCACACCAGGCGTGGTTCCGGCAATGGTCTTCCACGGACGAAGGGGCGGTACTCGAGGCCCTGGAGCAAACAGATTCCAAGGATCTTGCTAACCGCACGCTGGATGAACTCTCTGGCGGCCAGCGCCAGCGCGTGTGGATTTCCATGGTGTTGACGCAGAACACCGACATCCTTTTCCTCGACGAGCCGACCACCTACTTAGACCTGGCGACTTCCGTGGACATCTTGGAACTGGTTGAGGACCTGTGCCAACGGCTTGGCCGCACCGTGGTTATGGTGCTGCACGATCTAAATCTTGCGGTGCGTTATTCCGATTATCTAGTGGTCATGAATGAAGGCCAGGTGATGGCCTCCGGTTCGCCTTCGGAGATCATTACTGCAGAGCTACTGCAGCGGGCTTTCGACCTGCGAGCACGGGTGATCGAAGATCCGGAGACTGGCGACCCGCTCATCATCCCTCTCAAGAAATCCAAGAATAACACCCTTGATTAGCCTAACCTAAGTCGATTACAGTGTCCGCTATGGATTTCAACATTCCTCCGCACCTAGCCACACAGCAGCCAACCGAGTCGCCGCCGGAGCAAGCGCAACTACAACAAACGGTGATCGTGACAGGTGCTGCTGGAGGCATCGGCCGCGAGTGTGTGCGCCTGCTACGACAGAACGATCACACCGTGATCGGCTGGGATCTACCGGAAGTAGACATCACCTCTTCAAACCCGACTGACCCACGCAGCGTGGAAAGCCACCTGTCGAAAGCACTGGCAGCTCACGGGCACATTGATGCACTCATCCACTGCGCGGGAACCTTAATCCCAGATAGCGCACTGACGGGCCCCACGGCAGTTGACACAGTTGACACAGTCTCGGGTATCGGTACGGACCCCAACGAGACCGGAGCCTGGGAAAACAACTTCGCTGTCAACGTCACCGGCTTAGCCCGCACATGCTCCGCAATCGCCCAGCACATGGTGGATCGCGGCACTGGAGCAATTGTGGCAGTGACTTCCAATGCAGCAGCACAGCCCCGGGCACGCATGGCCTCCTATGGAGCTTCCAAAGCGGCAGCGACTGCCTGGTTGAAAACTCTGGCGCTAGAGTGCGCCCCACACGGGGTGCGCTGCAACAGCGTATCCCCTGGTTCCACAGACACCGCGATGCTACGCACCAGCTGGCACGGCGAGGATCGAGCCGCGCAGACCCTTGCCGGTGTACCGGAGGACTACCGGTTAGGCATCCCCTTACAACGCATCGCGCAGCCAGAAGATATCGCGGCAGCATGCCTCTTTCTTATCTCCCCTGCAGCCTGCCACATCACCATGCACGACCTCCGTGTTGATGGTGGCGCCACCCTAGATGCCTAGCCTCTGTACCCCACCAGCCCAACGAAAGGTTATCTCTATGGCGATTCCACCCATTTCGCCCTATCCCATCCCCACTCCATCCACCACACTGCCCGCCGATTGTCCGGCGAGATCCTGGGCCCTGGAGCCCGCACGCGCAGCACTGCTGGTGCACGACATGCAGAAGTACTTCCTAGCTGCCTATGACTGGAACAAAGAACCGCTACACTCGGCGCTCGCCAACATCGCGCGCCTCATCACCACGGCGGATCAGCTGGGTATTCCTGTGTTCTATTCCGCCCAGCCGCCGCAACAGCACCCCACCCGACGAGGGCTCTTAAGCGATATGTGGGGACAAGGTTTACAAACAGCCGAGGAAGCGTCGATCATCAAAGAGTTGGCGCCAGGCAAGCATCACCAGATACTCACGAAGTGGCGCTATTCCGCATTCGAGCGCACGGACCTTTACCAGTCGCTGGCTTTCGCTCGGCGGGATCAGCTAATTATCACCGGGGTATATGGCCACATGGGCTGCAAGGTCACCGCGGTGGATGCGTTTATGAAGGACATTCAGCCGTTTGTGATCACGGACGGAATTGCGGATTTCACGGCACAGGACCACCAGGAAACGATTGATTGGGTAGCCAAGCGCTGTGGAAGAAGCCTGGATACGGCCAGCGCGCTGAAACAGCTGGAGGTGCACGATGGTCCGCCCAGTGGGGAGGCTAGTGGCCCACCCAGCTTTGTCATGAGCGACAGCGACCAGACTCTGACAACCTGCGGCGTCAAAACTCGTTATGGCACGGTAGAGCAAGCCGCCGCAGCACTTCGTAGGGCGGCGGAGGCAGGACGGGAAGACGTCGTGGTGGGAGCGCTGCCCTTCGATCCAGACACAGCACCGGTATTGCTGGCCCCCGAGGGCTTTCAGTGGCACGCGGGAGCTCCGCGTTGGAAGACGGCTCCATTGGTTCCCGACGTGGTGGACATCTCACAACGCCCCAGCCTGCAAGAGCATGGCCGGCGGGTTAGCCGTGCCGTGGAGGCGATTGGGCGTGGCGAGTTTCAAAAGGTGGTGCTTTCCCGCGAGGAGGAGTACACGCTGGCTAGCCCTGTGGAGCCGGAAGCCCTGCTACGAGGGTTCATGGAAACCTCCGCCACGGGGCACGGGCACCTGGTAGCTACGACTAACGGCCCCGAAGAAGCTTTCTTCGTGGGATCTAGCCCGGAGCTACTGATCCGCAAGGAAGGCGCGCGGATTGTTTCCCACCCGCTGGCCGGAACTATCGCTCGATCGGAGGACCCGGTGACGGACTGGGCGCGGGCAATTGAGCTCACGCTCTCCCACAAAGACATCGCCGAGCACCGCTTCGTGACCACGGCCATCCGGAAGGTTCTTGAACCCCTGTGTACTCAGCTACACGTTCCGGAATTACCCACGCTGACCGCCACGTCGCACACCTGGCACCTAGGAACCCATATCGAAGGCACGTTGCGGAACCCTGATACCTCCGTTCTGGAGTTGGCTGCGTTGCTACACCCCACTCCGGCAGTCAATGGAGCACCGTCCGCTGCTGCGTTGGACTTTTTGCGCCAGCAGGAGCCGGAGCGGGGTCTGTACGGCGGCGCCATCGGATACGCAGATTCCCACGGCGATGGCGAGTGGCGGGTAGCTATCCGAAGTGCCACGGTTCAAGGCTCCCAAGTGTCTGCCCGAGCCGGCGGCGGAATCGTTGCCGAATCCCAGCCAGACCAGGAGATCGAGGAAACCAACTTCAAACTCGGTCCGGTGCGTGCGCTGTTGGGACTGGCCGCAAAGGGAGATACAGAAGGCACCGCGCAGCTCCCGTCAGCACACATAGCGCCCAATCCCGAGCCCCACCTCAGCCCGCTTAACGGAAGCCACGGCCCAGAGGTACTGGCCAACCACATGCCCCGTACCCTCGCGCAGGAATACCACCGCCAGGGAATATGGACCCACCACACCCACTGGGATGTCTTCCAACAAACGGTTGCCACCTTTCCCAATCGACCCGCCACGACGGACCGCCACCGCAGCCTGTCCTGGCACGAACTAGACAACAGCGTCGAGACCGCCGCCCACTACCTTCACCAAGCCGGAGTACGCCGGGGCGATGGCTGCATCCTGCAGCTTCCCAATAGTGTGGTGTTCCTCGAAACTCTCTTGGCATTATGGAAGCTCGGCGCCATTCCCATCTTCGCCTTGCCTGACCTCGGCTCCACGGAGGTGCGCCACTTCGCCAGCCACGCGCCAGCACGCTTCTACATCAGCACGTCGCGCCCCGATCGGCACCTTGCGGGCGTCCACGCCACGCTACAAGAGCCGCTGGACGATGGCCGCACTGTTCGAGCGATCCTCATCGACGAGACCGCCGAATCTCCCTGGGCTACCGAATCAACGGGGCACTCGGAGGCTGCAAACGAAGAGTCACCCGCCCCTCCAACCGCCGATGTTGAAGCAGACGAGCTTGCGTTCCTGCAGCTCTCCGGTGGCACGACCGGCCTACCGAAGCTAATCCCGCGAACCCATGCGGATTATCTCTATTCGATCCGTTGTGCGCTGCAAGCCTGTGACTTGGAGACGGAATCTTGCCTGCTCGTCGCTTTGCCCGCGGCGCATAACTTCACTCTCAGCTCGCCGGGAATTCTGGGTGCGCTGCTGCGCGGAGCGCACATCGTTTTCGCCAATTCACCGATGCCCAGCGATCTGCTGCCTGCCATTGACCACCACGGTGCGACTCACCTCGCCCTGGTACCTCCGGCGGTACTGGGCATTCTCAACGCACCGGCCCGCGATCGCCACGACCTACGCACTCTGCGCACGCTATGGGTGGGTGGGGCGAAGCTATCTGCCGAGGTGGCCCGCCGCATCCGGCCGGAACTCGACTGTCAACTGCAACAGGTTTTCGGCATGGCTGAGGGACTCGTAAACTTCACACCGTTAAACGCCTCGACCGAGGAAATAATCAATACACAGGGTCGCCCCATGAGCAGCCACGATGAGATTTGCATTGTTGATGACGCCACGCTCCCCCTCCCCGAAGGCCACCCCGGACACCTACTCACCCGCGGGCCGTACACGATCCGGGGCTATCACCGTGCTGAAGAGATCAACTCTAGGGCATTCACCGAAGATGGCTTTTACATTACTGGCGACATCGTCACCGTCGACGATAGTGCTCTGACGGTTGTCGGCCGGGCAAAGGATCAGATCAACCGCGGTGGGGAAAAGGTGGCTCCGGAAGCAGTCGAAAACGCGTTGCTCAGCCATCCGGATATCCACGATGTTTCGGTGGTTGGCACTCCGGACGACAATCTGGGCGAAGCCATCACGGCCTATGTGATCCTGAGGGATGGGGTGGATGATCTAACGCCACTTGCTGTCCGGAAGCATGCTCGGGCTGCCGGTATCGCGCGGTTCGCAGTACCGGACCACGTGCACATCGTGGAGGAGTTCCCCACCACCGGGGTGGGCAAAGTGAATAAACGAATCCAACAGAACAACGCAGATAGCACGGCCGAACGGAAGATTGAGGTAGCGAACTAATGGAACCAATCACTGAAGACCAGTTGCGCGGATGTGTAGCCGAGACGATGAAGATGGAGCCAGCGGAGATCGAGGTTTCCGAGGAACTCTATGACCAGGGTATGAACTCTCTGCAGCTAGTTACGGTTCTCACTTGGCTGCAGGAGAAAGGCTACGATGTGAGCTTCGCCGACTTAGCGGAGGATACTCGGCTGACGGCCTGGATCGAACTGCTGGATAGTTAAGCTAGATGTGGGTCTAGGCGGGCAACAGGCTGACACCCGAACAGATGCAGGTGGGTGTGGCATGACTCGGTCACGTGTACACGCGGACGCACCGTGAGGGTCTCCACTCGCCATGGTCCACCCTCCAAACCTCACCCGTGCCTCCACTCTCCACGCTCAACGCTGCACTTTCCACGGGTCATCCGGGACAAATGTCCTAAACGCCCCGAAGTTAGACCCCCACGCCGGCAGTTACCTACCTCCGCTACACCCCAACAGCATTTGTCCCCTGCGAGGGCGTTAGCAAGAAACGAAAAAGACCCCTACCACAGCAAAGTTGAACTGGCCCCCGAAAGTTGGACTGGTTTAATTCTAGGCGGTGAGGGGTTCAAGGGTCTGATTCCGATATTGCATCGGGGTCAGGCCCTTTAGTCGTTGTTGGATGCGTTCGGTGTTGTACCACCTGATGTACTCGTCGATCGCTTGATTGAACTCTGCGACCGTGTCGAAGACTTCACCGTGGTACATCTCTGTCTTCAAGTGTCCAAAGAAGTTTTCCATGACCGCGTTGTCGTAGCAGTTGGCTTTACGCGACATCGACTGCACACCACCGTTGTCGCCGATCAGGTCACGCCAGGAGGCATGCTGGTACTGGAAACCTTGATCTGTGTGCATCATCCACCCGGGTTCAGGCGCACACGCCGCGATCGCCTTGGACAAAGAATCGGTGGTCAACGCTGTCGACGGCGATGTAGCCACGCTGTGAGCGACGATGGAGCGGTCGAACAAGTCCATCACCGGTGACAAATACACCTTGCGGCCTGCAACCCTGAACTCGGTGACGTCGCTGACAAAAACGGTATTTGGCTGATCCGGAGTGAACTTGCGGTCGAGTGTGTTGTCAGCGATGTGGCTGATCGCCCCGCTGTAGGAAACATAGGGCCTGCGTTGGCGAATCTTGGCTCGAAGACCCATCTGGCACATGAGTTTGTAGACGAGTTTGTGGTTGACCACCCAGCCCTGGTTACGCAGGTCCAGCAGCACCCGCCGGTAGCCATAGCGATGCTTGTTACGTTCGAAGCACTCCCGGATCGCGTCTTTGAGCACTGCGTACTTATCCGGTTCGTTGAGTCGTTTCTGGTGGTAAAAGAACGTCGACCGTGGGATACCAGCGGCCTCTAGGAGGTACTCCAAGCGGTGGTGCGACTTGAGGATGACAATCGCCTGGACTTTCAGGCGTGTCCCTGGTTCCTCAAGTCCCGCAATTTTTTTAAGTACGCGTTTTCCGCTTCCAACCGTGCGATCTGACGGCGCAGCTTGTCTTCTTCTGTAAGCCGCTTCGGTGCAGCCGAGCCTTTGGGTCTGCCCT
>NZ_JFCH01000012.1 GCF_000738175.1 Corynebacterium jeikeium
GCCATGTTGCGGTAGTTCGCATCACCAGCGTTCTGCTCATCCACCTTCGCAGCCATACGCTGCAAAGACTCCAGAACCTGCTCCTCAGTCACCACACCATGCTTCAACCAGTTAGCCAAGTGCTGGGAGTTAATACGGCAGGTAGCGCGATCCTCCATCAGGTCAATGTCGTGGATATCCGGGATCTTGGAGCAACCAACACCCTGCTCCACCCAACGGACCACATAACCCAGAATGGACTGGGAGTTATTATCAATCTCCTCGGCGATCTCCTCAGCAGACCAATCAGCAAACTCCGCCACCGGAATGGTCAGAATGTCACCCAGAGTCTCACGACGCCCCTCCGTGCGCAGCTTGTCCTGCACCTCGAAAACATCCACCTCGTGGTAGTGGGTTGCGTGCAGCGTCGCACCCGTCGGCGACGGAACCCATGCGGTGGAAGCGCCCTCCTTCGGCTGGCCAATCTTCTGGGCCAGCATGTCAGCCATCAGCTCAGTCTTGGCCCACATGCCCTTACCGATCTGCGACTTACCCGGCAGACCATGCGCCAGACCAGCATCCACATTGTTGTCCTCGTAAGCGATCTTCCACGGCGCGGTCTGCAGATCCGCCTTACGCACCATCGGACCAGCCAGCATGGAGGTGTGGATCTCATCACCAGTGCGATCCAGGAAGCCAGTGTTAATAAACGCCAGACGCTCCTTAACCTGTGCGATGCAAGCATCCAGGTTGGCGGTGGTGCGACGCTCCTCGTCCATCACACCAACCTTCAAGGTGAACCGCTCCAGACCCAGCAGATCCTCCACAGCACCGAACAGGTCGTTGGTGAACGCAACCTCGTCCGGGCCGTGCTGCTTCGGCTTCACAATGTAGATCGAACCATTACGGGAGTTACGCAGCGGGTTGTTCTCATCCAGACCCGGGATCGCAGCAGCCGAAGTAATAACGGCATCCATGATGCCCTCGAAAATCTCCTCACCATTCTGATCCAGGATCGCCGGGTTCTGCATCAGGTGGCCAACGTTACGCACAAACAGCAGGGAACGACCGTGCAGACGCAGCTCGGAGCCGTCCTTGCCGGTGTAGTAGCGATCCTCGTTGAGCTTACGGGTGAAGGTTCGCCCCGACTTGGTAATGGTTTTTGTCAGATTACCAACATTTAGCCCAAGCCAGTTGCGATAACCCAGAGTTTTATCCTCTGCATCCACAGCTGCCACTGAGTCTTCAAAATCGATAATTGTCGTCACCGCGGATTCGAGGTTCAGGTCCTTCACACCGGCCTTGTCGGTCTTGCCGATCGGGGACTCCGGGTCGATCTGAATGTCGATGTACAGGCCATTGTTGTACAGCAGAATGTCGGTCGGGTTGGCCTTGTCGCCGCCGAAGCCTGCGTAGACCTCCGGGTTGCGCAGGTGCACATCATTGCCGTCGATGGTGGCAGCCAGCTGGCCGGACTCGACGGCGTACTTGGTGACGTCCTTGTGGGAGCCGGACTCCAGCGGTACAACGCGGTCCAGGAACTCACGGCCCCACTCGATGACCTTGTCACCGCGAACCTTGTTGTAGCCGGTGCCCTTCTCCTGGCCGTTCTCTTCAGAGATAGCGTCGGTTCCGTAGAGGGCATCGTACAGGGAACCCCAGCGGGCGTTCGCTGCGTTCAGCGCAAAGCGGGCGTTCAACGCCGAAATAACCAGCTGCGGGCCGGCGGTCGTGCCGACCTCCGGGTCGATGTTCTGGGTCGTAATCTCGAAGTCACCCGGTTCGTCGACCAGGTAGCCGATCTCCTTTAGGAAAGCCTTGTACTCCTCCGGATCCTGAGCACCCTTGTGGTCGGCATACCAGGCATCCATCTTCTTCTGCAGCTCGTCGCGAGTGTTCAGCAACTCACGGTTGCGCGGGGTGTACTCCTCGACGATCTTGCCGAAGCCATCCCAGAACTTCTCCTGCTCCTCGGCGGAATCCTTGCCGATGGCGGGAAG
>NZ_JFCH01000013.1 GCF_000738175.1 Corynebacterium jeikeium
TGGGTGATCAAGTTTGTTGCTGTGGAAAGTGCGTCTTGACCCCATCGCTGGTCCCTGGCGATCTTGACCGGATCGTCAGGGACTTCTGTATGTAGGTACAGCCACCAATCCATTACTGTGCGTTGATGCGGTAGTGATAATCCGCGGTGTCTGCGGGCTAGTTCTTTTATTGGGGCGTTGATGCCGCCTTCAAGACTGTTTGTTGTCGCTGCTAGTCCGTCAGGATTGATGGTTGTTGGTGGTGGTTGCAGGTAGGTAAATAACAGGTTCCTGCGGTGCAGGGATAGTAATGACTGATAGGCCGCTCGGACGCGTTGGTGGGTGTAGACCCTGCTGTAGGCACCGCTGGCAGGGTCGCGGATGGTGGTTTTCTCGTTCATCCACACCTGGTAGGTGTGGTTGAATTCGTGCAGGTGTGTGACCCATTCGGCTGCGTGGTCAAGGTCTGTGATGCGAGTGAGTTTCAGGGCTAGGCGGTAGAGGGTTTTGCCGGCATCGGTGCGGGGGTTGCTGGTGGTGTGGCGGCGGACTGTTCGTTGGGCGTGGACGAGGCAGCGTTGGATGCGTGTTGTTGGCCAGCAGTGGTGGATGGCTGATTGGGCACCTTGTCCGCCGTCTGTGACTGCGATTAGTGGTGCGGCAATGGGGCGTAGGAGTTCGGTGTAGGCGGCGGTGGTTTCGTGTCTGGCCCAGGTCCAGTTGATGACGTGGGTTTTACTGGCTGCGATCAGGAGGCATCCGGACTTTAG
>NZ_JFCH01000014.1 GCF_000738175.1 Corynebacterium jeikeium
TCCTTGGTGATTCACTCAGACCGCGGAGCACATTATCGAGGCAGCAGCTGGCGAAGCATGACCGAGAAGTTCGGAATACTTCGCTCTATGTCGAAGAAAGGCTGTAGCCCCGACAATGCAGCATGCGAGGGGTTCTTCGGCCGAATGAAAAACGAAATGTACTACGGCAGAACCTGGCAGAACCCCCAAGAGCTCAAAGAAGCAATCGCGACATACATCGAGTTCTACAACAATCACCGAATCAAGATCAGCCTCGATGGTTTGAGCATTGCCGAATACCGAAAAGTCAATGTAGCGTGAAATCGAAACTGTCTAAAAAAACGTCCGCATCCCCTTCTGTCGTTTAACCCCCTAGTCCAAGTCGAATAGGGGTTAAAGGACAAAAAGTGTGTCTTTCCCGGGTGTGTCGTGGTTATTTGCCCCAGTGGATGCCGAGGTTGTGTTGGTAGCTGGTGTCGATGGCGGTGTCGTATTCTGCTGGTGCACCGATGTCATTGGTAGTGGCTGTGGTGTCGTGGGT
>NZ_JFCH01000015.1 GCF_000738175.1 Corynebacterium jeikeium
TCCTTGGTGATTCACTCAGACCGCGGAGCACATTATCGAGGCAGCAGCTGGCGAAGCATGACCGAGAAGTTCGGAATACTTCGCTCTATGTCGAAGAAAGGCTGTAGCCCCGACAATGCAGCATGCGAGGGGTTCTTCGGCCGAATGAAAAACGAAATGTACTACGGCAGAACCTGGCAGAACCCCCAAGAGCTCAAAGAAGCAATCGCGACATACATCGAGTTCTACAACAATCACCGAATCAAGATCAGCCTCGATGGTTTGAGCATTGCCGAATACCGAAAAGTCAATGTAGCGTGAAATCGAAACTGTCTAAAAAAACGTCCGCATCCCCTTTTGACCCTTAACCCTTCTTTGCTATCGAAAGCATTGCGGAAAGAGTAGGATAGCGTGCTCTATCCATCTCTATACTTAAGAACCCACACACAGAAGGGAACCCCCACCCACCTTGTCGCCCACCGACGACATCGCTGCCGAGCAGCGCTACCTCGACGACCTCCTAGAACGGGTAGACCAAGCCCGCGAGAAGCTGGAACAGCGGCTCAAAGCTGTCCGCCTGGAGGCCGATATCGACGACCCGCAGGGTCTGATGGTGCGCGACCGCGAGGCCCGCGACATTGCTCAACGCCTGGATTCCTACTCTGCTGCGGAGGTTGGCCTAATGTTCGGGCGCATCGACGTGGAGGATGCGGAGGCGGAGAACCCCGTCCCCGGAAACGAACACCTGGATCGCCGATACATCGGGCGCATCGGTTTACACGATGACGACGAGCAGATGCGCACCCTGCTGATGGACTGGCGTGCTCCCCTGGCCCGCCCCTTCTACCTGGCCACCACCCTGCGCCCCGACGGGGTACACACGCGGCGGCACATCACCACCCGTGGTCGGACGGTGCGCAGCGTGGCAGACGAACAGCTATCCACCACGGCAGGACCGACCGATGCGGTAGGTACTGGGCGGCGAGGGGGCGTCGCCAAAGAAGAAGCGCTACTCGATGCCGTCAACAGGGCGCGCACGGCGTATATGCAAGACATCGTAGAGACGATCGCGGCGGAACAGGACGCAATCATCCGCGCAGCACACCGTGGTGTGACCGTGGTCCAGGGAGCGCCTGGAACCGGCAAGACTGCCGTGGCGCTGCACCGGGCGGCGTACCTGCTGTACACGTGGCGCGAGCAGCTCGATAACACGGGCGTGCTAATCATCGGCCCTAACGACCGCTTCCTTTCCTACATTTCGCAGGTGCTGCCCTCGCTGGGCGAAACTGGCGTGGTGCTGGCAACCCCCGGCACCCTGCTGCCGAACCTGCACACCGTGCCGGAGACGAACCTGCTGGCGCGCGAGGTCAAGGGCTCGGCGGAGATGCTGACGATCCTGGCTGATGCGATCAAGACGTACCAGACCGTGCCGGAAGACAGCATCGACATCAGCATCGACGGGCTCAACGTGCAGCTCACGCCGAAGATGGTGCGGGCAGCAAGGACTCGTGCGCGGCGCTCCCGCAAGCCGCACAATCATGCGCGGGCGGCCTTCCTCGACCACGGGCTGAATTCGCTGGCGGAGGCCCTGGGCGAAAGCATCGGTGCCGACCCGCTGGGAGGCGAGAACCTGCTGGGCAAGGGCGACATCGCCACCCTGCGCGAGGAACTCGGTGCGGATCCGACGGTCGTGGACGCACTGGGGCAATTCTGGCCCGAGCTGCACCCCAACCAGGTGCTGGAGCGGCTATACGCGGACCCGGCGGCCATCGCCGTCGACTACGACGAGGACACGTGGCGCGGCCTGGCCGCCCACCCCAGCGGTGAATGGACTGACGCCGACGCGCCACTCATCGACGAACTGATCGACATGCTGGGCTATGTCTCCGACGAGGAGACCGCTGCTGAGGAGCGCGAGCAGTGGCTGGAGAAAATCACCGAGGCGCAGGAGGCACTGGACATCCTCACCGGCTCGGCCAGCCAGGACCTGGACGATGGCTTCGCGCCCGAAGTGCTGATGGCCTACGACGTTATCGACGCCGAAACGCTGGCCGCCCGCCAGCGAGTCCGCGACCACCGCACGACTGCCGAACGTGCGGCAGCCGATAGCCGGTGGGCATTCGGGCACGTGATCGTCGACGAGGCGCAGGAGCTCAGCGAAATGGCCTGGCGGATGGTGTTCCGCCGCTCGCCTAACAAGTGGATGACGTTGGTGGGCGACCCGGCGCAGACCGGCAACCCCGGCGGGGTGGATAGCTGGGCGGAGGCGCTTTCACCTTTCGTGGCCGACCGCTGGCAGCTGCACCAGCTGACGGTGAACTACCGGACTCCGAAGGACATTGCGGATCTTGCCGCGCCGCTGTTGCACGAGATCGACCCCTCGCAGCCTTCTCCCCTGGCTCTGCGCGAATCGGGTACCGGGGTGCGGTATGCCAAGGCGGCGACCGGCGCCGAGCTCGGTTCAAAGGTTCAGGCGACGGTGGAGCAGGCTCGGGAGCTGACGGGTGAATCCGGCCTGATCGGCGTGATTACCGCTGACCCCGCGCGCCTAGAGCACGTTGTGACGGAGCAGGCAGCGGAGCAGTCCGAGGCGGAAAAAACGGGCGTGGAAGTTGTGCTTGTGGATACCGCCGCCGCGAAGGGCCTGGAGTTCGACGAGGTGATCTTGGTCGAGCCGGCGGACATTGTGGAGAGCTCCCCCCAGGGGCTCAACGACCTCTACGTGGCCATGACGCGCGCCACCCAGGGCCTGACAGTCGTGCATGCCCGCCCGTTGCCCTGGGATTAAGCGGGTCTAGCGCGGATCGGGAAGGGCTAGTCCCTGGTGCCGACGGTGTGGACGATCATCACATCGCACTCCGCCTGGCGCGCCGCATCGGCTGGCACACTGCCCAGCAGGCGCCCGGTCAGCGAGTTAATCCCACGGTTGCCGACCACCAGCAGGTCCGCCTCCTCGCTCTTGACGATGCTCATCAGCGCCTCCACCGGGTCGCCTTCCTTCAGCACCGCGCGAACCTTCTTGGCGCCCTCGCCTTCGGCCTCTTTTCGTGCGGACGCCAACACCTCAGCCGCGGACATCTCCCCTTCCACTGCAGTGGTCTGTTTCGTCGCGGTATCCGCGTGCTCCCCCACATACGCGCTGGCCAGGACGAGCTCCGCGTCCATGGCGGCGGCTACGCCCGCGGCGCGTCGCACTGCTAGAAAAGAAGATTCCGACCCATCGGTTCCGACCACGACTGTGTTGTACATAACTCTAATATTACAACCCAGCTTCGATCATGCCCCGTAGTTCCTTTTTTAGGTCCGCGATTTCGTCGCGGAGGCGGCCGGCGAGCTCGAACTTCAGTTCCTTGGCCGCCGATTTCATCTGTTCCGTCATGTCCTGGATCAGCTTCTCCAGCTGCGGGCGTGCCATGGGTTCGTCGCTGGAACCGCGCACCAGCGCCCAGTCGGCCTCGGGCGATTCACCCCGCCCCCCGGCGCTGGAATCTGCGCCGGCGCCGCCTGCGGCGTCCGCACCAGATTCCGCTTCTAGCTCCGCGACCTGGTCCAAGATATCGGCGATCTTCTTACGCAAAGGCTGCGGATCAATGCCGTGCTCTTCATTGTAGGCGATCTGCTTGGCGCGGCGGCGCTCCGTCTCGTCGATGGCGTACTGCATCGAGTCGGTGACCTGGTCGGCGTACATGATGACCTCGCCGGAGACGTTACGGGCAGCACGGCCGATGGTCTGGATCAGCGAGCGTTCGGAGCGCAGGAAGCCCTCCTTGTCCGCATCCAGGATCGCCACCAGCGAGACCTCCGGCAGGTCCAGGCCCTCGCGCAGCAGGTTGATGCCCACCAGCACGTCGAACTCGCCCAGGCGCAGCTGGCGGAGCAGCTCCACGCGCTTGAGGGTATCGATATCCGAGTGCATGTAGCGGACCTTCACGCCGTGCTCCAGTAGGTAGTCGGTGAGGTCCTCGGCCATGCGCTTGGTCAGTGTGGTGACCAGCACGCGCTCGTTCTTTTCGGTGCGCTGGCGGATCTGCTCGATCAGGTCGTCGATCTGGCCTTCGGTCGGGCGCACCTCCACCTTCGGATCCACCAGGCCGGTCGGGCGAATGACCTGTTCGACGTACTCGCCCTGGGCGGCGGCGATCTCGTAATCGCCGGGGGTGGCGGACATGTAGACGCACTGGCCCTTGCGGTCGTCGAACTCCTCCCACGTCAGCGGCCGGTTATCCAGCGCGCTGGGCAGACGGAAGCCGTGCTCCACCAGGTTGCGCTTGCGGGACATGTCGCCTTCGAACATTCCGCCGATCTGCGGGACAGTCACGTGAGACTCGTCGATGATGGTGAGGAAGTCCTCGGGAAAATAATCGATCAGGGTGGCGGGCGCGGAACCGGCGGCGCGGCCGTCGATGTGGCGGGAGTAGTTCTCGATGCCACTGGTGAAGCCCACCTGCTGGATCATCTCCAGATCGTATTCGGTGCGCATGCGCAGGCGCTGGGCCTCCAGCAGCTTGCCGCGGTTCTCCAGCTCTTCCAGGCGCTGCGCCAGCTCCTCCTTGATGGCCTGCATGGCCTTTTCCATGCGCTCCGGGCCGGCCACATAGTGGGTGGCCGGGAAGATGCGCAGCTCGTCTACCTGGCGAATCACGTCGCCGGTCAGCGGGTGGATGTAATACAGCGCGTCGATGTCGTCACCGAAGAACTCCACGCGCACCGCCAGCTCCTCGTAGGCCGGAATGATGTCCACCGTATCGCCCTTCACGCGGAAGGTGCCGCGGGTAAAGGCGACGTCGTTGCGGGAGTATTGGATATCCACCAGCAGGCGCAGGAACCGATCGCGTTCGACCTCCTCGTCGACCTTCAAGACCACCGAGCGGTCCAGGTAAGACTGCGGGGTGCCGAGGCCGTAGATGCAGGAGACCGAGGACACAACCACCACGTCCCGGCGCGACAGCAGTGCGGAGGTCGCGGAGTGGCGCAGGCGCTCCACGTCTTCGTTGATGGACGAGTCTTTCTCGATGTACGTATCCGTCTGCGCGATATACGCCTCTGGTTGGTAGTAGTCGTAGTAGGAGACGAAGTACTCCACCGCGTTGTTCGGCAGCAGGCTGCGCAGCTCGTTGGCCAGCTGGGCTGCCAGCGTTTTATTCGGCGCCATCACCAGGGTGGGGCGCTGCTCCTTTTCGATCAGCCAGGCGGCCGTCGCGGACTTACCGGTACCGGTGGCGCCCATCAACACCACGTCGCGTTCGCCGCGGTTAAGGCGCTGGTGCAGCTCTTCGATCGCCTTCGGCTGGTCACCGGCGGGTTTGTAGTCGCTGATGACTTCGAACTTCGCATTCGAGCGTTCGACCTCCCCCACGGGACGGAACTCGGAGTACGACAATTCGGGACGTTCTGCTGCAAAGGCCATGCGCACCAGTCTACTTACCGCCCCGGACATCGCTTGCCGTGCTGTCACCCAGCGCTTTTACTGTGGCCGCTCTAAGGTTAATCACATGAAGCTCTTCTCCCGCGGTCGTGCCGCTATCGCCCCTGTCATCGCTCTTTCACTGTTGCTCACTCCTTCTGCCGTTGCCGCGCCAGCGCCGGCTGCGCCCGCCGTCCCACCAATCGTTGCCGGTTCGGCGCCGATCGGCCCCAACACCGTCGTTATTCCTGGCGAGCTGTTGCCGGTCGGCCCCAGCGGTGCACGTACTGCTCGCACTGTTGATGACGCCTACTCCGCGGCCGCCATCGCCGCCCAGTATCTGAACCAGGATCCGCGCCCGGCGTTGGACCGGCTCTCCCCCGGTCGACGCGCCGAGATTAACCACATCCTCAAGGTGCTGGAGGCTCCCGTACAGGCTCCTGGCAAGGCCACCAGTCCGCGTGCAACCGTGGTAGTGCTGGGTAACGGGCTGAACGCGGATGGCTCCGTGCACCCGAACCTGCAGCGCCGCCTGGAGGTTGCCCGCGATTATGCGTTGCAGCACCCGGCGAGCCCGATCATCACCTCCGGCGGCAAGACCGAGCACGGTCACGTGGAGGCCGAATCTATGAAGAGGTGGCTGGTCCGCGCCGGAATCTCCCCGCAGCGCATCCACGTGGAGGGCAACTCCTGGTCCACCATTAGCAATGCGTGGCACAGCGCGAAGGTCTTCGGAAAAATGAACGCGCAGGCCAAGAACGCTTCCCATGGCAAGCCACTGCCGCGTGAGCTGGTGATCGCCACAACTGATAGCCATCTGCATCGTGGAGTGAGCGACTATCGCATTGCCTTCGGCCCGCACACCACCGTCTACGGCCTGGCCTCCAAGTCCGATCCGGTGCAGCAGCGGAACCTGGCCAAGGAGCGCACCTCCCGCTACCGCGACGCGGTGGGGCTATTCATCTTCCCGGAGACGGTTGTCGCCGATGGCCTGCCGCCGATATTCGGGGCCGGTATCCCCCGGTTCTGGTAGCGCTTTAGAGCCCGGCCCAGAAATCGTCGACCTGCTCGAGTAGCTGTTCCACGGTTCCGGAATTATCCAGAACCGTGTCCGCCGCATTCAGGCGGGTCACGCGGTCGATCTGGGCGGCAATGCGGCGGCGGGCGTCATTTTCGTCCAAACCACGGTGTTGCACTAGGCGGTCGATGCGCAGCTCGTCGGGAGCGTCCACCACCAACACGTGATCGACCTTGTCGACCTCACCGTTTTCGATAAGCAGCGGCATGTCGTAAACGAGCACCTGCGCGCCGGACTCCCTCCCCTGCTTAAACAGCTCTTCGGTGCGGGCACGGATGCGCGGGTGGGTGATCGCGTTCAGCTTCTCCGTCGCCTCCGGCGTAGCAAAGGCCTGCCGGGCTAGTTCCGCCCGGTTTAACGTGCCGTCGGGGTTCAGCACCCCGTCAAACGCATCCGCCAGCTCGGCCAAAGCTGGCTGACCTGGTTCGACGATCTCGCGCGCCACCAGGTCGGCGTCAACAATAAAAGCACCGAGCTCCGCCAACCGCGAAGAGACAGTTGACTTGCCGGATCCGATTCCACCAGTCAGCCCAATTGTGATCATGAGGCCATGCTAGCGCCTACAGCGAGCCGACCAGAGTGTTTCCAGCCAGGCGGCACTGGTAGTAGCTGGCGGCAAGGTTGCCGAACTCCATGCGCAGGCCATTGGCCTTGTAGATATCCTGCTCGGCGACTGCTTCGTCCCACTGCTTACGGACCTCTTCGATTTGCTGGTCCAGCTGCTGGCAGGCCTTCGGCACGCGCGAGGAGCTACCCAAGCCGCTCGACGCAGGAGCCTTGGGAGTCTCAACGGTCGGCAGAGGCTGGAGGGTTTCAGAAGCGGAATCAGCGTCTGCAGCACCGGCAATGCCCGCGGCGCTGGACAGAGTAAGAACAGCAGCGACGGCGATTGAAGCAATGCGAGAGGAATTAGCCATAGCCGAAAATATAGCGGAGCTCGACAGGCGCCGCAGGACAGCGTATGCAAATATAACTTGCATGCATAAGATTCCCGCCGCCCGCCGCTCCCTCGCCGCTACCCTGACCGCCGGTTCGATCCTGGCCACCGCCACCGCCGTGACCGCCCTGTCTACGGGGCACGCCGCGGCGGATCCATGCTGGACCTACGCTCCTACCACCAGCGATGGGTTGGCCGCCAGCAGCACCGGGTCGCTAGCCGGTAGCCTTGGCCAACCACAGTGGCTGACCGGCAAGCCCGAGGGCATGCCGAAGGTCACCGGTAATACCGAGGCAATGCACATGCTCACCGGCCGCTTCAGCCCCGACCGCACCGACAAGACGGGCTTGAGCTCCACCGACTTAGGCATCATGTGGGATTCCGGCGATGGGCGCGTACTGGCAGCGTTCGGTGATTCCTTCCGCTGCGGTGCCGGAAACAACGGCTGGCACTCCAATGCTCTATACGAGACCGACGATATGGATCCCTCCAACGGCATCCACATGGGTGGCCCTGCCACGGGGGCGGACTCCGAGGAGTTCCTGCCTGAATCTCTAAAGATCGACGGTGTGGAAAAGACCATCATCCCGACCGCAGGCATCGAGGTAAACGGGGCACAGTACGTGGACTTCATGTCCGTGCGCGACTGGGGGCGCCCGGGACAGTGGCGTACGAACTACGCCGCGACGGCGAAGTCCACAGATGGCGGGAAGACTTTCTCTGTGGTGCCGGGCTCTTACCGCACAAGCTCGGTGGCTTCTAAGGACAACCGACTGCCTGACTTGCCAGCACACAGCCGTGGCAACGACTACTTCCAGATGACCGCCTTCGCCAAGGCACCGGAAAGCGCTGCAGGCGACGACGGCTACGTGTACGTCTACGGCACCCCGTCGGGACGCTCCGGCCAGGCGCGCTTGGCACGCATCAACGAGGCAGAGTTCCCCGACTTCAGCTCTGCGGAATACTGGGACGGAAACGGCTGGACCTCCCGCATGGACGCAGCAAAGCCGGTGCTCGACGGGCGAGTCTCCGAGCTATCCGTGCAGTACAACGAGCACCTCGGCAAGTGGTTGGCACTGTACGAATCCACTCAAGGAATGGTGCTGCGCCAGGCCGATAGCCCAGAAGGGCCCTGGAGCAGCGCGAAAACGCTGATCTCCAGGGCCCAGGTGCCGGATATCTACGGCGGGTATATGTACCCACACCAGACCGATGGGAACTTGTACTGGGTGGCCACCTCGTGGCACAGCTACAACGCGGTGGTGTACAAGACCGATCTGGCGAAGGTGTTCTAGCAACCGGCGGCTCGCAGCCGCTGGCCGCTAGAAGCTAGCGGCTAACTAGCAGCTAGCGGCTAGCGGCGCTTTAGCGCTCGATGATGGCGACGATACCCTGACCACCTGCTGCACAGATGGAAACCAGGGTGCGGCCGCCGCCGTTTTCCTCCAGCACCTTCGCAGCGGTGGCGATGATGCGGCCGCCGGTAGCGGCGAACGGGTGGCCGGCTGCCAAGGAGGAGCCCTTGACGTTCAGCTTCGCGCGGTCGATGGCACCCAGGGCGCCATCCAGGCCCAGGCGCTCGCGGCAGTACTCGTCGGACTCCCAAGCCTTCAGGGTGGCGCAGGTCTGGGAGGCGAAAGCCTCGTGGATCTCGTAGAAATCGAAGTCCTGCAGGGTGAGGTTGTTGCGCTTCAGCAGGCGCGCAACCGCGTAGGTCGGGGACATCAGCAGGCCGTCCGGGGTCATGCCGTCGCGGCCGTTGATGAAGTCCACGGAAGCAACCTCGGAATCCACCAGGTATGCCTTGACCGGGATGTTGTGCTCTGCGGCCCACTCCTCGGAGGAGATCAGGACTGCGGAAGCGCCGTCGGTCAGCGGGGTGGAGTTACCGGCGGTCATGGTGGCCTTGGTGCCGTGCTGCTCGGCATCCTTCTTGCCGAAGACCGGCTTCAGCTTGGCCAGCTTCTCCACGTTGGAGTCCGGGCGCAGGTTGGTATCGCGCTGCACGCCCAGGTACGGGGTGATGAGGTCCTCGAAGAAGCCCTCGTCGTATGCCTTGGCCAGCTTCTGGTGGGATTCAGCTGCCAGCTGGTCCTGCTCCTCGCGGGTCAGGCCGAACTCGCGGGCGGTGATGGCCGCGTGGTCACCCATGGAAAGACCAGTGCGGGGCTCACCGTTGTTCGGCTGCTCCGGGGCCAGCTGGGAGGGGCGGATCTGGCCGACCAGCTTCAGGCGGTCGGTGGTGGTCTTCGCGTTGTTCAGCTTGATCAGGGTCTTGCGCAGCTGATCGTTAACGGCCAGCGGTGCGTCGGAGGTGGTGTCCACACCGCCGCCGATGCCGGACTCGATGCGGCCCAGGGCGATTGCGTCTGCAACCTGCACCAGGGCAGCCAGGCCGGTGCCGCAGGCCATCTGCAGGTCGAAGGCCGGGGTGGTGGAGGACAACGCGGAGCCGAGGACGGTCTCGCGGGTCAGGTTGAAGTCGCGGGAGTGCTTCAGCACGGCGCCGGCGACGACCTGGCCCAGCTCCTCGCCCTGCAGGCCGTAGCGTGCGACCAGGCCATCGATGGCGGCGGTCAGCATGTCTTGGTTAGACGCGTTCGCGTACTCCTTGTTGGAACGGGCGAACGGGATGCGGTTGCCGCCGAGGATGGCGACCTTGCGGGGTGCTCCGTTAGTCATATTTTTGTGTCACTCCATCGAAGAATGTGAATTGAAAGAACGTTTTCCTACACGGTGTGCTCGATCACACCGTATGGTTATACATGAGAACATACATTGTCTCGGCAACGCTCGTGTGCGTATCGCCAACAAGACTTGTATATTTCGCGCCGAATCGCCACCCACTGTGGCGAATTTATAGATATGAGGAGTTAAAGCTAGTGCCTGAAAACCAGGATGCATACCTGAAGTTCATCAACTCGGACCTCGGCAAGAAGATCTCCAAGCAGGCTGGCCTGCCGGTACCGACGAAGCTGCGTCGTTACAAGGAGGGCGAGCCCGCGCTGGACGGCCGTGTTCTACTGGGCGGTTCCGGTCGCCTGGTTGGCCGCATCGAGGAGCTGCTCGCCGACGACTACAAGGTCTCTACTTCCGCTGGCGATAACAAGTACGCCGGTCTGGTTTTTGACGCCACCGGCATCACCAAGCCGGAAGACCTCCGCCAGCTGTATGACTTCTTCCACCCGGTCATGCGCCAGCTGCAGCCCTGCGCCCGCCTGCTGGTCATCGGCACCACCCCGGAGCTGATCGACAACGCTGACGAGCGCATCGCTCAGCGTGCCCTGGAGGGCTTCACCCGCTCCGTCGGTAAGGAGCTGCTGCGCGGCGCCACCGTCCAGCTGGTGTACACCGCCCCGGACGCTTCCGCCGACCTCGCTGGCCTGGAGTCCACCCTGCGCTTCGTCCTGTCCGCCAAGTCGGCCTTCGTGGACGCTCAGGTTATTCGTGTTGACGCCCAGTCCGCGACCGCCCCGGCCAACTGGGACAAGCCTTCCGAGGGCAAGATCGCCGTGGTCACCGGCGCTGCCCGCGGCATTGGCGCCACCATCGCAGAGGTGCTGGCTCGCGACGGTGCGAAGGTCATCTGCGTGGATGTTCCGCAGGCTGGCGAGGGCCTGGCAGAGACCGCCAACAAGGTTGGCGGCACTGCCCTGCCGCTGGACGTCACCGCTGCCGACGCCGCGGAGAAGCTGAAGGAGCACGCAGAGGCTCGCCACGGCGGCCCGATCGACATCATCGTCCACAACGCTGGTATTACCCGCGATAAGCTGCTGGCCAACATGGACGAGGGCCGTTGGGATTCCGTCATCGCCGTCAACCTGGCTGCACCGGTGCGCATCACCGAGAAGCTGCTGGATAACGGTGGCCTGGCCGACAACGGCCGTGTCATCGGCGTGGCTTCCATCGCCGGTATCGCCGGTAACCGTGGCCAGACCAACTACGGCGCTACCAAGGCCGGCGTGATCGGCTTCGTGGATTCCTTCTCCGAGAAGCTGGCTGACCGTGGCATCACCGTCAACGCAGTGGCTCCGGGCTTCATCGAGACCCAGATGACCGCCGCCATCCCGTTCGGCACCCGCGTCGGTGGCCGTCTGCTGTCCTCCCTGCAGCAGGGTGGCGAGACCGTGGACGTCGCCGAGACCATCGCCTACTTCGCAGCTCCGGCTTCCCAGGCTGTCACCGGCAACGTTGTCCGCGTGTGTGGCCAGGCAATGCTGGGCGCCTAAGACGAACCCCGTCAAGCGAACTGTAGAGAAAGGAGCCACGACCAGTGGTTGACTACAAGAAGCTGGATTCCATCCCAGTGCTGATGGACGAGTACCGCAACGCCGTCAAGGATGTTGTTCCGGGCGTGGGTAGCCCCCGTAGTGCCAAGGACAATCCGAAGACTGCGTTCAAGGTTGAGGGCGTCAAGATCAAGGTGCCGGAGCTGGCTGCCTACAACGCGGCAACGGGCCTGCGGCTGCGCAACGAGCTGCCGATCACGTACCCGTACGTGCTGAGTTTCCCGATTGTCATGAAGATCCTGACTGCATCGGACTCCCCCGTTAATGCCGTGGGTCTGGTGCACCTGACCAACCGCATCGAGCAGATCCGCGACCTGACCGTGGACGATGTGCTGGACATCCGCGTGCACGCGGAGAATCTGCGTCCGCACACCAAGGGTGTGCTGCTGGATGTCGTTACCGTCGTCTCCGTGGATGGCGAGGACGTGTGGAAGCAGACCAGTGGCTTCCTGTCTAAGGGTGCGAAGCTTTCCAGCTCCTCGCCTTACAAGGACAATCAGCCGACCGACGGCCGCATTCTGGAGCCGGTTGAGTTCGATGAGTACGACGCGACCCCGTCCGCGAAGTTCCGCGTAACCCCGGCGGACATCCAGGAGTACGCGCAGGCTTCGGGTGATAAGAACCCAATCCACGTCTCCGGCGTTGGCGCGAAGGCATTCGGCTTCCCGGCCGTCATTGCGCACGGCATGTGGTCCGCTGCCACGATGCTGCGTGGTCTGGAGGGCTTGCTGCCTTCCGCTGCACGCTTCAGCGTGGAGTTTGCCAAGCCCGTTACGCTGCCGACCACCGTGGCATTCTTCGCCGAGGCTGCGGGTGACAAGGCCTACCCGCGCCCCAGCGAGTGGGATCTGCAGCTGCGCAAGGCTTCCAAGCTAAAGACCCTGCACGCAGTGGGCAAGGTAGAGAAAATCTAGCCAACATCTAGCCAACGTGGGTTTGGCGGGCAGAACTGGCTGAGCAGCTGCCGGTGAGAAAGCTCGTGGTGCGTTCCTCGCGCCACGGGCTTTCTTTTATCTATCGCCAGGGTCCTAGTAGAACGACGCCTAACTGACCGCCCAGTAGTAGGTCAGCACGCCTTGCCCGATGAGGACAATTGGGATGAATGCAAGGGACGCCACCACGTCAATGAATGTGATGACTTTGGCCATGCGGGCCTCGGCCAGTTCGTCTGGCTGACGGCTTGCGATAAAGGCTAGAACCATCAGTGAGATGACGATGACCAGGGCGGCTGCAGCCCATGGCTGCCAACTATCAGTAGCACTGTTGAAGATCCACGCATTTACTCCAAACTGATCGGTCGAGTCCTTACCAGTCTGCGATCCGTCGCCTGAGAACCAATGCACGAAGCTCCCGGTGCTCGTGGCGAGGCCAGTGATTCCGGCGATGAGCAGAGGGCTAATGATGCGAGCATCCGAAAAGCCATTCGTACGCAGGATCAGGATGACCGCCAGCAGGGCTGCAATGAGCCCCTGTTGCCAGTAGCTGCTTGTGCTGAGAACAAGAACAATGAGGGCGCCCATGATTGTTGCGGCCCAGCTAATACCGCGACTAATTGCTTCAGTGCGCAGGGCGGCAGCGCGGATGGATTCGCGGCTAATGGATTCACCAGCGTCACTGCGACGAAGCATCGCGGCAAGCCCGGTGCTACTGATAGCAAGCGTCGAGGTGGTCAGCAGCATCGCGATGGGCAGCCATGCTGTCCACGCGGCCAGCGCAAAAGGACTTGCACCAAGGAAGGTTGCCAGCCCGAAGACCGCCGCAGCAACGGCGACGATCCCGGCTGCAACCGCTGTAGCTGTCGCTTGCCTCCTCAGCGCGATCCAAGCTGCGATGGCCGCACAGAGTGCAGTGATACTGATTGTCCACGCTAGCCCTGGCGCACTGTCCACGGGCCGCAACACGGCTGCAGAGACGATGAATCCAAAGATTGGCAGGGCCCACGCCAGCTTCTGTGCCCACGGACGGGGCTTCCACAGGGCAATCCCGATTGCCAGGAGGGTCAGGACGGTAGCGGTCACGACGCTTGTGATTCGACCTGAATTCCACGCCTCCACAACGTGTCCGCCGGCGGACGAGCCATGCCCAAAACCAAGCCCTGCGAGACTGCTACCCCACACACCCTTGAGTGCGACGAGGCCAACCAACGTAATAGTGGCCAACATGGTAGCCAGCAGTCCATCTGTGCGGGTGGTTCCAGACCACGCAAACTGGGAGGCTCCAATGGTGCTGCGCATTTCGGCCATGATGTCATCGACAAATGGTGCGTGGGCGGCTTCAGCTCGCTGCGACAGGTAGAGTTTGTGCCCGTCCAGCACCTCATAGTCTTCGAGAGTGCGCTCAGCGTTGATAATCCCCGTTTCTGGGGAGGACAGCACCCACAGGTGCGCGGTAGCTTCCACGTCTGCGGTAAATTCGGAATCTGCTACTCGTCCACGGAACAGTTCCACCACGTCATCGAGGTAGTCGATGACGGGCCTGTGTGCTGGGAGGCTGACATCCAGTTGATGGTCTTGCCAAAACACACTTAATCTCACAAACATCGCAGACATAGTAGTAATGATTACATGGATTGTCGTGTGGCACGTGGCTGGGTGCCCTTGTATGCGCCTAGCAGCCGATTGTCCTGTTGATCCCCGATACGTGCGTAGAGAGTTTTTGCTGAAGTAATGTCCACCAAGATTATTCACCGTCCGGCTCGCGCGAATCGAGCGATAGTGCCACAAGGGCCGTTGGAGTTGGCCCAGATTCCAACGATCCGTTCCAATGGCGCGGCGGCGAATGCGGTGACGTTCCTACTACCAGTTATTGGTGGCATGGGCATGGTGCTCATGATGATGTCGTCCGGCAACCCTATCCGCATGGCCATCGGCTCGGTGATGTTCGTGATGGTGATTGTCAGCGCGCTGGTGATGTTCGCGCGTTCGCGCACGGGCAAGCGCAAGGAGGCCGAAACAGCCCGCGTTCGTTTCTTGGAGCACCTAAAGGAAATGGAGGCGAAGGCAAAAGACAAAGCAACTGAGCAACAAAAAGTCGCGGCAATGCGCAGCCCCGAGCCAGGCGCGCTGCAGGATGCCATTCGAAACCCCTTCCGCCTGTGGGAGCGGCGCCGTAGTGACGAAGATGTGTTGGTCACCCGCATCGGATCAGGAACGTGCCAGCTGGCGTGCGGCATCAAGGTGAAGGAGGCCACGGACCCGTTGGCCATTCCGGAGCCGATCTCCCAAGCGCACGCAGAGCGCATGCTGAAGCGTACTCAAACCGTGGAGAATACTCCCATCGCCATTCCGGCCCGGGGTGTGGTCAGTTTGGTGGGTTCTCCCCAGCTGACAACGGAGGCTCTGCGCACGATTGTCACCCAGGCGGCGGTGTTCCATGCTCCTGATGACGTGCGTTTCCACTTTGCATTGCCGTTGGCTGATCATGCGGATACCGCAGATTGGGCGCTGTGGCTTCCTCACGTCTTGAGTGAGGACGAGTTTGATGGCCCTCTGGGCAAGCGCCAGGTGAGCCACGATGAAACTTCCGCCCAATCGTTGCTTCAGGAAGTGGAGCGCCGCAATGACGAGTTGAAGGAGCGCGCCCGGTACCAAATGAAGGCTCTGGAGGAGCCTTTCATTGTGGTGGTGCTGGACATGGATTCCGAACATGGACGCTGGCTGGAGGGGCAACTGTCTCAGGTGTTGAGCCTGGAGAAGGCCCGTATTGCTGTGCTGGCCACGTCTTTGCGTCAACAGGACGAGCCGAGCCACGTGGACGTCCGCGTATCCATTGAGGATTCCCGCGAATTCCAGGTTCAGCTGATCGACCGTGGTGAGGTGCGCGAACCCAAAGCTGGCGAGGATGGGTTTGTAGAGCGCATGCTGTATGGAGGCTTCCGTGGCCGGTTGGATCAGGTCTCCCCTGCTTTAGCGGAGTCCGTGGCCCGTTCGCTTTCACCTCTGCGCTTGGTGGAGGATGCCACGCCCGACGCTCCGCTTGAACAGACCATCGGCCTGGATGCGATGCTGGGCATCGACGACTTTGCTACCTACGACATTGCCCACCAGTGGAGTCCTGGTGGCGCGGATGAGTTCCTAAAGGTGCCTTTTGGAATTGACGCCGAGGCGGAGCCGATCTACCTAGATATCAAGGAATCCGCGAAGTCCGGAATGGGTCCACACGGCCTATGTGTGGGCGCAACCGGTTCGGGTAAGTCTGAGGTGCTGCGCACCATCGTCTTGGCTCAGGTGATCAACCATCATCCTGATCAGCTGTCGCTGGTTTTGGTGGACTTTAAGGGTGGCGCGACGTTTGCCGGCTTGGAGCCACTCCCTCACACGGCTGCGGTGGTGGATAACTTGGCGGACGAGGCGGGCTTGGTGGATCGCCTGCATGATTCGATTTTGGGCGAGATTCAGCGCCGCCAGCATGTTCTGCAAAAGGCTGGCAACTTGGCCAATGTTGCAGAGTACAACGCCATTCGACAAAAGCAGATCGACCAGGATGGCTCGACCTCCATGGATCCTCTGCCCGTCCTGTTTGTGGTGATTGATGAGTTTGGTGAGCTTCTAGCAGCCAAGCCGGAGTTTATCGATCTATTTGTACAGATCGGGCGCATCGGCCGTTCCATTGGCGTGCACCTTCTCTTGGCTTCCCAGCGTTTGGAGGAAGGCCGCCTGCGCGGCCTGGAATCCTACCTGTCCTACCGCATTGGCCTGCGTACATTTTCCGCGTCCGAATCCCGCACGGCCATTGGTTCCACGGCAGCCCACGAGCTTCCCCCAATTCCCGGTTCGGGCTATTTGAAGGTGGATCCGGACATCTTTGACCGCTTTAAGGCCGCTTATGTGTCGGGACCGTATACGTCCTCCGCATCCCAGGAGGAACGCGAGCTTCCACCTGTTCCGATGCCTCTGGAGCTAGAGAACACGACGGAAAGCTGGCTGCAGCAGCGTGTAGAGGCACACCAGCTTTCGCTGGCTACGAATGCCAAGAAGTCGGCGAATATCCAATCGGCGGTAGAGCCAACTACGACGTTGGAGCTGGTTGTGTCCCGGTTGATCCCCGCTGCGGAACCTACCCGGCAGATCTGGCTTCCTCCGGTTCCCGACAGGATCGATCTTGGTTCGGCGTTGGGCCAGGTAGAGCTCACGTCTGACCGTGGTATGCGTGCTCAGCGCACCGGTCAATTGCAGATTCCACTGGGGCTGAAGGATAAGCCTTTGGAGCAGTGGCAGGGCCCGCTTGTTGTCGATTTGGCGGGTTCGCAGGGCAACGTCGCAATCATGGGTGCTCCGCAATCTGGCAAGACGACAACGGTGAAGTCCCTGGTTCTGGCCACGGCTCTGACGCACACTCCTGCGGAAGTGTCCATGTACATCGCGGACTTGAATGGTTCGGCGTTCACCGCGTTTGCGGAGCTTCCCCATGTTGGTGATGTGGCTACTCGTTTTGATGAGGATAAGCTGCGCCGCATGTTTTCTGAGATGCTGCAGTTCCTCGCGGACCGTGAGCGAATCTTTGCAGAGCATCGCTTGTCCAGCGTGGAAGATATGCGCCGTGCACATGCGGCGGGCCGTCTTCCAGAGCTGCCCAGCGCTGATGTCTTCCTCATTATCGATGGCTGGGCCACTCTTCGGCATGACTTTGAGGATCTGGCAGAGCAGGCTCAGAACTTAGCTGCCCGCGGCCTGGGTTATGGCGTACACGTGGTGTTTGCAACGGGACGCTGGGCAGATTTCCGACTGCAGCTGCAGGCTGTAATTGGCACAAAGCTGGAACATCGCCTGAATGATCCTCTGGATTCCTCGATCGGGAAGAAGCCGCAAGAGCAGTTGGCGGGCCAGCCGACGGGGCGCATTTTGTCTGCAGACAAGCTGTTTTCCCATGTGGCAAGCCCTGTGCTGGACCAGCCAGATGTGGTTCGGGAGCAGTCCACGCAGGCACTGATTTCCGCGATTGCTCAAGCTAGCCCATTTAAGAATGCGCCTGCGGTACGCATGTTGCCGGAGAAGGTCATGCTGCAAGAGTTGATCGAGGCCAGCGGCGGTCAGCCTGCTGTAGTGGCATTGGCGGAATCAACTTTGCAGCCCGTGCGCTTCGATTTGAATGGTGCTCAGCGCCATTTGTTCATTGTGGGTGAGCATGCGTCAGGGAAGACTACGGCGCTTCGCGCGTTGATGTCGGAGGCAATTCGTGGCAAGCAACCGGGTCAGGTGATGTTCGGTATTTTCGACGCCCGCCGCACCTTGCTTGGCGAGTGTCCTGAGGAGTTCCTGGGTGAGTACGCTGGCACAAAGTCCGCGGCGGAGCTGTTGGCGAAAGGTATCGCCAAGGAGCTGGAGAGGCGTCTGCCCCCTGCGGATGTAACGCAGGAGCAATTGCGCAATCGGTCGTGGTGGCAAGGCCCCGAAATCTACATTGTGGTGGACGATTTTGAGCAGTTCGAGGGAACCAACAATCCGCTCCGGCCACTGGTTCCCTTCCTTTCCCATGGCGCAGATATTGGTCTTCACGTGTGGATTGCACGCCGCGCGGCTGGTGTGTCGAGAGCCACGTATGACACGTTCGCGCAAGGCATCCGGGACAACGGGGCAAATGGTTTGCTGCTCAGCGGAGAGAAGCAAGAGGGCGCTGTGTGGCCGAAGGTGTACCTGCAGCAGCTACCGACTGGCCGTGCACAGTGGGTGCGTGGCCCAGGCCGCGTGGAGTTGGTTCAGCTTGGTTTCCGCTCCCCCAATTAGAGGGCACTATAGGTAAACCTAAAGCGAACTACACCTTACATGCACCTCATTTTTACATAAGTGTCCGATCCCCAGTCAGCCCAGACACTTATCGATACATACCCAAACCGTGCTGCCATACCTGCAGATTTCCCATCGCTTAGGATTCTCTAATCCAAGTTCCCCGACCTTCCCTTTTATCGAGATTTGCAATGCGATCTCGAGGCTCAACTGGCATCCTCGAAGGGGTATTCAAGATTGACGGTGCGATTAAGTGAATTAAAGAGGAGAAGGCTTTATGGCCAATTCGGTCACCTCGCCTGTGCGGTTCCACCCGGATGCCCCACGTCCACGGTTCCTATGGCAAGCCTCCCTGCCCACCAACTGGGTTCGTATTGACACTCATCCAGAGGCGTCGCCACACCGTTTGTCCCAGATCGCGGAGAATTACATTCCTGGCCACCGCTTGAAGCGAGCCGAACAAAAGCTAGTGCTTCAGCAGCTCGAGCAGCTGGTTAAAGCCGCCCGCGATGGAAACATTCTTCTAACCCTGATCCTCCCCGGCCTCTCGGAAGATGGACAGGCAACGTCAGCCACGCTGTTGTTGCGCTGGTACGACAGCTCCCCTGAGTTTGCTAGCCTGCGCACCGTGGAGCAGGCATTTTCTACCAAGGACGCGACCACACAGCAGTGCACATCCCCCAAGGGAACGGCCTATGTGCACTCATCCAATACCACTCAGTCCGGTCCAATATCTCAGCGGCGCACGACATTCCACCACCAGGCGTTTCTCCCCATTCCCTCCACCACCTGGACGTTGGTCATTTCTGGATCGGCTCCAGATGAGGAGACTGCTGAGTTGCTGGGCAACATTGTGAAGCGTGTGGCCAACAGTGTTCAGGCGCATCCAGAGACGTTGGGTGAGACGTTTGAAGGTTTGGATCTACTCGATTCGAACTTCTTCGCTGGCAGCCAGGAAGCTTTGCAGAAACAGGAGTAAGGCATGTCCGATTACATTCAAGTACCTCTGCAATCTCTGCGTGATATTGCAAACAATCTCGCCGGTATGAAGGCCGATCTGGAAGGCGATAAGACAGGCGCCGACCTTCTGTCCGGTGTGGATTCCATCCACGGCCACAAGATCCAGCAGGCGGTGGCCGAATACTTCGGCGAGTGGGATGGCCCACGCAACCGCCTTCTAGAAAACGTGGGAAAGCTGGGCGATGTGTCGGGCAAGATCGCCGACGTCACTCAGCAATACGATGACGAATCCGCAAAGGGTTTCAACCAGTTTGCCGCCAAGCTCAGGGGAAAGGAATAGCACATGTCTGGCGCTACGTATTATGCGTTCCGCGATTCGGCGGCAGATTCCACAAAGGGCGATATCAACACGGTGATGGGCGATATCGCGAATACTTTGGAGGATATTGACAACTCAATTGAAGATCTTCGTGGAGGCTGGGAGGCCACTGAGGCTGATGCGTACTACGAGATCATCACCAAGTGGAAAGAAGGCGCCACCAATCTGAAGGACGTCCTCGCGGATGTCCAAGATGCCTTACAAAACATGAAAGATGGCAATACACAGCTTCGCGAAGGAATTGCCAAAGTGCTCGATGAAACCAGTTAGCTCGGCTAGCTAATGTCACGCGCGGGGTGCATGCGGGTGAAGGTCGGAAATCTTCTCTCGCGTTTGTTCTTTCCAGCACCGATCTAACTGCGCGCCAACCTGTACAAGTTTTTCACCACTATTGACGAGCCCGTGTTGTCGGACTCGCACAAGGAGTAATCATGGGTAGCGAACACCTTTCCGTTGAACACAGTGCCGTTTCTGGTCACGTATCTTCTCTGCAGACCAACCACCAGAACCTGATGGACCAGTCTTCTAAGTTCTTGGAAGCTTTGGAGCCGTTGAAGGGATCCTGGAAGGGCTCCTCTGTTGGAGCTTGGGACAATATGACTCAGGCATGGTCGGACAACATGGATCAGGTTAAGCAGGCTCTGGAGGAGCTGACTGGTCGCGTTGATGAAGCGGGTAAGTCCTACCAGTCGGGTGAGGAAGAGCAGACCAGCGCGCTGCAGCAAAAGTTCGCCGGCATGAATTTCCAGCAGGGCAACATTCTCTAACCAACCACCGTCACCACATCTTCATTCGTAGAAAGGTTAACGTCCACCATGGCTGTGTACGCGTACAACAATTCCGATGCTGAGTCCACTTCTGGCGATCTCAATGGCGTAATGAACCAGATCGAGTCCACCCTGTCGGAGATGGATTCTGATATCCGCAAGCTGGCTTCCAGCTGGGAAGGCTCCGAGCAGGAGGAATACTCCCAGGTTCACGGTAAGTGGTCTTCCGCTGCACATAACCTGAAGGAAATTCTGGGCCAGATTCGTGGCGCGCTGGATGAAAACACCCAGTCCGTCGCTGAGACTCGTGGCCGCGCTTCCCAAGCTATCGCTGGTTCCTAAGTGGGCTAGGTTCTCTAGCCCACTCCATCCCCTCTCCTTCGATTTCCCCTTCGTTTCTTCATCTGACCAAAGACCAGAGGATCTTAGCCCGCCATGCCAGAACTATTGCTTGCCCCGTTCTTCGTCTACAAAGGTAAGAACTTCCACATTGGTGGAAACGTTGGAGCCGTTGGGGAAACGGCGCGTCGTTATTCTACTTTCGGCAATCAAGCAACGACCGCGGCGTCCGCAATGCGGTCTATCAACGACGGCGGGTTCGAGGGCTCCGAGGGTGACCGATACAAGGAACTCCTGAATGCTGACTTCCCTAGTCATCTAGATATTACTGGCGAGTCTCACTCAGGTGTTGGCCGCGCCGTCCACCTTTACGAGCTTGCGCTGAAAACTGCTCAAACGGAAATGGGAGCTCTTGAAGTGCCAGCTCGGGCTACCCATGCTGACTATCAGGCCGCTGTTACCGCCTTAAACTCGGCTGAGGTCAACGCGGCTCGCGCGCGAGTAACAGCGACGGCAGCGACTGCTACAGCCGTAAGCACATCGATGATTCCAGGTGTGGGTGCCGCGACTGCCTCTGCAGCCGTTTCTGCGGAAGCAGATGCGCAGACGGCTCAGACTGCCATGGAAGCAGCACGCCTCCACTTTGAGGAAGTTAAGACTGTTTGGCTGGGACATATTTCGACCTCTGATGCGATTAAGACCACCTTGGGCGAAGAGGTTGATTCCGCCGTAGGCATTATCGCGGCCCAGGCTAAAGCGGACTTTGATGACAATCCGAACATGCTGGAGCGTGCATGGCAGAAGACCAAGGATTGGGTGTCTGATCATGCTGACGTTCTCGCCGCTATTTCTGACATCATGCAGATTGTCGGATCCGTTTTGCTTCTTGTTCCTGGCCTTCAGGCGATCGGCGCTGGCCTGTTGATTGCAGGCATTGGGCTGAAGGCTCTGCTTGCAGCAACGGGCAACGCGTCGTGGGGCGAGGTGCTTTTCGACGTGGCGACTTCCTTGCCTTTTGCCGGTATAGCCAAACTTGCGAAGGCCGGGAAGCTTGGCAATACCGTTGCCAAGGCAACTCACGGCATGGGCAAGGCTGCGTCCGCTGTTAAGGCGGCGGCGAAGTCCGGTGCCAACTCGGCTGCACTGAAGATGGCGAATGGAGCCAGCCGTGTCGCAGGCGAGGCAGGCGAAAAATTCGCCAAGTCTGCCTATTCAAAGATCACCCGCGGCGGCCAGATTTGCTTCGCTGCTGAGCCTGTCGATATGGCGACGGGCAACATGGTCGATTTCACTCAAGACATCAACATCCCTGGCATCTTGCCGCTGATCATCGACCGAAACGCTAATTCTGCGCACGAGTTGGGACGAGCTTTGGGCTCCAGGTGGGTCTCGCGCATGGATGTGCATATCGAGATCTTGGATGACGAAATCCTTATGGTCTCTCCCGATGGTGCGTTGCTGACGTTCCCGCCAGCCCCATTGGACGGATCCGAGGTCCGCGCGGACGGCCGCGCGTGGCTGCTTTCCTTTGCAGATGGTGCCTACCGTGTGCGCAATGTAGCGGAGGGAATCACCTACGTATTTTCTGTTTCTGGTGACGGGAGCTACGTCACTACATCGGGTGTGGAGGACCGCTCCCCTGCAGCTGGTGGACACTCGGCTGGCGCGGGGTTGCGCACCGGTTCTTTCGCCGCTGATCTTGGTCTGGGCTTCACCGTTGGTGTCACGGCGTTGGTTCATCACACGGGCGCGGCCATCACGTACTCGTGGGATCAGGCCACTGGCCAGATGCGAGATATCACGCGCAGCGATGGAACTCACTTGTCTTTGGTCTGGGATCACGCTACGAATCGTGTGGCTTCCATCTGGGTCGATAACCAGCAGACTCACCCTGACGAAGCACCTCAGCGGCTGATCTCTTATGAATACGACGCTGCCGGTCAGCTCATTCGCGTGGTGAATTCCCATGCTGGTGTGTTGAGCTACTTCTACGATGAGCAAGGCCGTACTGCTGGTTGGCGTGACCGGAATGGTGCTGCGTATCACTACCGCTACGATGACCACGGCCGTGTTACCGCCCAAGTCGGCACCGGTGGTATGTTCCCCAACATCCTCTACTGGGGCGACGACACCGGCGACGACGCACCCATCGGCGGCACCGTCTGCGTACTCATCGAAACCGCCGGCGACTTCACCGGTGACCCCCTAGACACCGGCGATAGTGTCGTTGACACTTACCTCGACCGGCTCCACAACCTCCCCGTCTACCAAGCCCTCCTCAACGGTGGACTAGAACAAGCAGGCCTGACCGGACGCGGCCGCACCACCAACCGCGACACCACCACCAACTGGACCGTCCCCACCGACTGGCTGACCGACGACCTCCTCGGCGACATCCGCCCCACCGTCTACCGCGCCACCGCCTCCGGCGACGTCTGGCGCATCATCACCCCCGAAGGTGGTATCCAAGACACCACCTACACCGACCACCACCTCCCAGCCACAGTCACCAACGCGGCTGGTGCCACCACCTGCTACACCTACGACGACAACGACCTCATCGTCGACACCACCTACCCCGATGGCACCACCACAACCGTCGAACCCGGCACCTGGGGCATGCCCGTACGCATCACCGGCCGCGACGGACACACCACCGACTACCAGGTCGATGCTTTCGGCATGACCACCGCGGTCACCACCGCCGACGGAGCCACCACCTGCTACACCTACGACTACCGTGTCTCCGGCATCACCCCTGCCAGCATCACCACCCCCGATGGGGCCACCACCCACATCGACTGCGATAACGCCGGCCGCACCATCGCCATCACCGACCCCGCCGGCCGCCGCACCAGCCACACCCTCAACATCCAAGGCCTTATCACCGACACCCTCGACCCCGACGGCAACACCACCCGTATCGACTACACCCCCGAAGGCTGGCCCACCACACTCACCCACCCCGATGGCACCACCCTCACCGCCACCTACGACGGCGAAGGCAACCAACTGGCCACCACCAACGAAACCGGAGCAACCACCACAACCACCTACACCGTCTTCGACAAACCCATCACCACCACCGACGCCACCGGTGCGACCACCACCATCACCTACAACACCCAAATGCAACCCGTGGCCATCACCAACGCCGACGGCCACACCTGGACCTACACCTACAACCTCGACGGGAACATCACCCAACAAACCGACTACAACGGTATCGTCACCACCAACACCACCAGCCCCGACGGACTCTTAGCCCAGGTGACCACACCAGCAGGCACAACCACCACCACCTACAACCAGTTGGGATTGACTACCAGCATTGAGGATGCTTCCGGCACCACACTGTTTGACTACGATCCCTTCGGCCGCCTGACCAGCATCACCAACCCGGCTGCCACCATCACCTACACCCGTGACTCCTATGGCCGGGCCATTAGTGAGACCACACGCCTGGCCAGTGGCGAAGAAACCCGCCACACTCTCGAGCTTTCCGCCACGGGCATGGTCACCGGCGAACACCTCACCCTACCCACCGACCACACCATCACCACCGACTATGGACGCAATGCTGCTGGTGAGATCACCAGCAGCACCATCACCCAACACACCACCCCAGTAGTCACTCATGACCGCCACACCGATACAAGCGCTCCGGCAGGCCTGGATCACACTGGTCGCCTGCTTGCCGAGCTGACCTACACCACCAACACCCGCGGCCACCGCGCCACCACCGCTATCGACAACCTGGTACGCACCATCAACATCGATACCCGTGGGCGCATCACCGGTGACCACACCAACCTGTTGGATTCGGCAACGCCTGGCGGGCTTGCCCCTGTTGCTGGTCGTGACTTCACCTGGCGAGCCGACTCCACCCTCACCGCCATCACCGACCAACTGCGTGGCACCACCAGCTTCACCGTCGACGCTACAGGCCGCGCTACCAGTGCGACCCGCACACCCCAACCAACCACCACCAACCCCAGTAACCCCAGCAACCACAACACCACCCCACCACACACCACGACACACACTCCTGCACGAGCAGGCACTCCAGCACAATCAGGCAGTGCCACCGGGGTTTCCGCCCAGGAGAACTATTCATTCACCCCGGCAGGTGTGCTGGCCTCTACTGCTGACGGGGTCATCGACTACCACAACACCCTGCCGGTCAAAGTCGGCCGGACTACCTACACCTACGATGATGCAGGCCGTATCACCCGCACCGTGACCAAACGTCTGGGCAAGAAACCATTAGTCCATCACTTCTACTACGCCACCGGTGAACAACCCATCGGCTTTACCTCCTCCGATGAACCAAACACCGGCTACCGCTACGTCTACGATGGTCTCGGCCGACGCGTAGCCAAAGACACGATCAACACCACCACCGGTGAAGTTATCCACCGTGACGTGTTCACCCACACCGGTAACCAACTGGCAGCTGTCACCACCACCATCGACACCACCGATCCGGCACGTGTGGGTGAAGGCTACGTGTGGACCACTGACCCGGCCACTGGTGAGACACACGGCCAGATCACACTAACCACCCGTGACAACACCGACACTCCGGTGAACCCTGCCACCACCTGGCCACAGGCTCGGGTTGATGCGACGTTCTACGCCCTAGTGTGCGACCTAGCCGGAGCACCACAGGAACTGATCAACACCACCACCGGTGTCGTCGAGGGACACACCACCCAAACCCTCTACGGCACACGCACATGGGCAGGTCGGTGCACCAGCCCGTTGTTGTTTGCAGGCCAGTACGAGGATGCGGAATCCGGGTGGGCGTACAACCGCTTCCGCTACTACAACCCCACCCTAGGTGCCTACAACGCCCAAGACCCACTCGGACTCGC
>NZ_JFCH01000016.1 GCF_000738175.1 Corynebacterium jeikeium
CCCACGCGACATGTTCGGGTGTGACGGTGGCAAAGTCGGTGCCCTTTTTGTAGAACCTGCGCCTGATCTCGCCGTTGGTGTTCTCGTTGGTTGGTCTCTGCCACGGTGAGTGCGGTTCACAGAAAAACACCTGGCAGCCGTCTTTAATCTGGACTTGTGCTGTGACAGCCATTTCTGCGCCTTGGTCCCATGTGATGGTCTTTAGCTGCTCGGTGTTGAGGTCTTTGACCATGTCCTGCAGGGTTGCGACCACGGTGTGTGAACTGTGCTCATCGGGAAGGTGTCCAAGCAGGGTGTAACGGCTGGTGCGCTCTACTAGGGTAATCAGCGCGCTTTTGCCACCTTTACCAATAACAAGGTCGCCCTCCCAGTGCCCGGGAATAGCCCTGTCATCAGCTTCCGGGCTGCGGTGGGTGATCTCAGCACCTTTGATCCAAGGGCGACCGGTTAACACGCCAGCGTTTCGGGCACGACGCTTGCGTGTTGAGCCGCCGCGGATAAGTACGTCTTTAGTCTTCATGACTTCTTCAAGCTCGGCTCGCAGGCTGCCTTTGCCTTGAATGTATAAGGCACTGTAGATCGCTTCGTGGGAAATACGCATGCTTTCATCATCGCTGAAAGCATGCTCAAGCCATGCACTAATGCGCCCAGGTGACCACCTGCGGGCAAGGCAATCGACTACTACACCCCGAAGCGTTGGGCTTTCATCGAGCTTGCGTAGTTTTGGCCGCACCATCCGACCAGCAGTAGAAACAGCAGCGTTGTGGGCGTTATACCGCAGCTGCTCTGTGCCGTCCTCATCGACGATCTTCCAACCATTACGGGTGATTTCACGAGCGACGACACTGTGGTGCCTATTTATTTTCTGCGCGATGGCTCGTGCCGAATCACCGACACGACATCCCGCTTCAATAGCAACACGGTCTTCAACAGTAAGCCTGCGACCACGCCCTACTAAGGCGTGTTTGTCGAATACGCCGCTAGGAAATCCATCAACGGCTTGAGTTTTCATCGGTGCTGGCATAACAGAATCTTTACCCAGCTTCTTGCCTGTATCTGGCAAAGACACCACCGCCTCATCAGGCGTTCGACGATGTCGCTGCCGGCGTAACTTCGCATACCGCTGCTTCCTTATCCACCCATACACGGTAGAAGGATGCACACCGATAGCATCAGCCACTGTCTGACAGCTCTCACCAGCAAGCACTCGCTCCACGGCCTGGGCACGTTCATCAGGTGACAAGTGGGCGCGTCTAGGCCGCACTTCGATTACACCAGCTTTCTTTAACCTGCTGTGAAGCAAGCCAGTCGATATTCCAACAGTCTGTGCTGCTTGACTGATCGACATACCTGCACGCACCAACCCAACAGCCTCACGGACAAACGGATCACGCAAACGACTCGCACGCCTGCCTGGAGGTTCGACACCTCTTACCCTCAACCAACCGTAAACCGATTCGGGGCCTACACCCACATCACGCGCGACCAGGCTAACTGCCTCGCCTGCCACCACGCGCTCAACAGCAGCATCCTTAACATCCTTCGGAGTCCAACGCGTCACAACTACCTCCCGGTCGAAGTGGCGCATTCACCCCTTGACAGCACGCCCGTTGCCACAACATCCAGGAGTCCAATTGTTTCATGCCGATTTAGAGCACTACTTAGCCATTGTTGAGCGGGTTTATGTTGCGGTGCAGCGGAGTGGAAGGCATAAACGAGAATGTTGACATCAGGAATGATCATCGAGTACCGCCCACACAGCTTCTTTGTTGCTGAGATCAACTAGAGCCGGTCCGCCGCAATCGAAGGAGGGCAGGTTAACGGGGGTGTCTTCGGTACTGATGCGGGCTTCCTTCTTGAGGGCAGCGCGGACCGCCTCTTCGACGTATGAGCTCAAAGTGACATTGTTGGCTTTGGCTTGGACCTTCGTTTCTTCAAGGAGTTTCGGCGGGAGGTTTATCGTCGTGCGCATACCTTTAGGGTAGAAAGCATCAAGTCATCATTCAAGAGGTGCAATGATGTATCTGCCTTCAGGAAGCCGTGAAAGGTTGACTGGTGTCTTAATTCAGTGCGAGCGTCAGGATCAGTACTCCGATGGAGAATGCGAGCATGCCTAAGCAGTTGATCCAGAATGCGCTACCGAGGAAGTGGGCGCGGACATGGGCTGCTGCGGCCGCGCAGAAATAGGCGATGACTCCAATCATGGCTGTGATTCCTACGCCGGGGAACCAGAGGCCGGCAATGAGTCCTACGGCGGCGAGGCACTTGATGACAATGAGCGCCCACCACCAGTCCTTGGGGAGTTTGACGCCGCTGAGGCAGGCTTCGATGAAGGGGACTGGTTTGAGGGAGAGGGCGGCGTCGCCAAGCAGAATGGCTGCTAGTAGAAGGGAGGGCCAGGCTGGGGAAGATTCTAGGATCATTGGGTTACTCCGAATGCGGTGTTGAGGCGTTCGATCGATGAGGCGGCTTGGGATGTGAGGTGCTCGGTGTCGTAGATTCCGGCGGCCCAGCCGATGAGTAAGCCGAGGTAGACGTTGTACAGCAGGTCGGCGTACTCGGCCGCATCGGCGCTGCTGAGCCTGGTGCCGAGTCGCAGGGTGATTTCATCGGTCAGGAGCGTTTTGAGTGCGGTGAGCGCTTCGCCTTGATTGCCTTGTTGGATGAGTGCTGCGCCAAAGGCGCGGGAGAGCTCTTCGTGGCCGGTAAACATCTGGAGGAAAGGTCTCAGGACATCGAGAAAGCTATCGGATTGTCCCCGGATGTCATCGTGGAGTTCTGAAATGTGTTGGCCAATGGTGCGGATGAGCAGCGTTTGTTTGTCGCCGACTCCCATGACGGTTCCCACGCTAACGCCAGCTTCGGATGCGATAGTCCGGATGCTGGTGGTGGCGTAGCCCTGAGTGAGGAAGAGTTCGTAGGCGGTGGCTAGGACCTTGCTGACGGTGCCAGCTTTGGCGGCCGAGCGCGATGAGTGAACGTGTTCAGTGAACATGTTCAAAAGGGTAGCTCTTGATGGTTTCGAGGTCAATGACGCCGAAGTGTTGACAGTTGGCGCTAGGCCAGCGTGGGGAAGACGCGGTCGCGCAGCAGGTGTGCAAGCTCGCGGTCGGGGGCTGCTGGGTTGACCCAGGCGGTGTCGCCGATTTCGGCGGCGGCATGGGGTTCGTCGGCGGTGACGGTGCGGGTGTAGGTGAAGATGGTGCCGACGACGACCTCGCCCGGTTCGTTGGCGGCGGGAGCGTCGAAGGTGCCGAGTTTGTTGAGGCTCTCGGCGTCGAGGGTGAGGCCTACTTCTTCGGCAACTTCGCGCAGGGCGGCGTCGACAAGCGCCTCGCCCGCCTCGGGCTTGCCGCCGGGCAGTTGGTACTTGGTGGAGGACTTCTTGCGCACGGTAAGCACGTGGCCTTGTGGGTTGCGGATGACGACGGCTGCTACTTCAATCATGGCTGCTGATTGTAGGCGGCCTAGAGCAGCGGCAGGAGCACGAGGGCGAGATTGAGTGCGATGACCAGCGCGGCAAGCGTCCAGCCCACGGCCATAGACCAGGGTTTCGCGGCGAACTCACCCATGACGTCCCGGGAGCCGGCATAGCGGAAAAGCGGGATGATGGCGAAGGGGATGCCCAGGGAAAGAAGTGCCTGGCTGACCACCAGTGCCATAGTGGGGTCGACCCCGCAGCCGATGATGACCAGCGCCGGGATGAGCGTGACCAGGCGGCGGACTAGTAGGGGGACCTTGATGTGAAGCAGGCCGTCCATGATTTCGGAGCCGGCGTAGGCGCCCACTGACGTCGAGGCGAGGCCGCTGGCCAGCAGGCCGATGGCGAAGAGAACGCCGACCAGCGGGCCGAGGTGGCTGGCAATCGCCGTGTGGGCCCCGGAGATGGTCTCTGTGCCGTCCACGCCGTAGAGGGCCGAGCCCGCCAGGACCAGCAGGCCCACGTTGACGAGCCCGGCGATGGACAGCGCCACGGCGATGTCCGCGCGGGTGCCGGCCAGCACGTGGGGGATTTCCAGGTCGGGGTAGCGCTGCTTGGTCAGGGAGGAGTGTAGGTAAATGGCGTGCGGCATGACGGTGGCGCCCAACATGGAGGCGGCCAGCAGGATGCTGTCCTTGCCCTCTAGGCGGGGGATGAGGCCGCCGGCCACGTCGGCGGGGTCGGGCGGGGCGATGGCGAGGCCGGCAAGGAAGCCGATGCAGATGACCAGGAGCAGGCCGATGACAAGCCCCTCGAACCACTGGTTCTTCTTCTGGAAGATGAGGAGAATGATGGAGACCGCGCCGATGATGAGCGCGCCCGCGAACAGGGGGAGGTTGAAGAGGAGTTGCAGGGCAATGGCGCCGCCGATGACTTCGGCGAGGTCGGTGGCCGCGGCGATGAGCTCGGCCTGGGCCCACATGCCTAGGCGCGCGCGGCGGGAGAGACGCTCGCCCATGATTTCCGGCAGGGAGCGGTGGGTGACTAGGCCCAGTTTGGCGGAGTGGTACTGGATGAACATGGCCATGAGGTTGGCCACGACGAGTACCCACACCAGGAGGTAGCCGTAGTGGGAGCCGGCGCTGATGTTGGCGGCTACGTTGCCGGGGTCGACGTAAGCCACTGCAGCAACGAAGGCGGGGCCGGTGAGGCTGATTAAGGTCTTACGCATAGGCATCTCCATACCAAAAGTTCAACTACTTGAAGTCTAGTTTTCATCGCCATATGTTCAAGCCAGGGGGGCGGAATCAAGCGGTGGATGCGCCACGCTTGAATAGTTCGTTGAGTATTTCACGTGGGGTTGCGCCGCCGAGGATTTGTCGGGGTGTTTCGTTGAGCTCATTTTGCACCCACGCGACATGTTCGGGTGTGACGGTGGCAAAGTCGGTGCCCTTTTTGTAGAACCTGCGCCTGATCTCGCCGTTGGTGTTCTCGTTGGTTGGT
>NZ_JFCH01000017.1 GCF_000738175.1 Corynebacterium jeikeium
CACAGACTGTTGGAATATCGACTGGCTTGCTTCACAGCAGGTTAAAGAAAGCTGGTGTAATCGAAGTGCGGCCTAGACGCGCCCACTTGTCACCTGATGAACGTGCCCAGGCCGTGGAGCGAGTGCTTGCTGGTGAGAGCTGTCAGACAGTGGCTGATGCTATCGGTGTGCATCCTTCTACCGTGTATGGGTGGATAAGGAAGCAGCGGTATGCGAAGTTACGCCGGCAGCGACATCGTCGAACGCCTGATGAGGCGGTGGTGTCTTTGCCAGATACAGGCAAGAAGCTGGGTAAAGATTCTGTTATGCCAGCACCGATGAAAACTCAAGCCGTTGATGGATTTCCTAGCGGCGTATTCGACAAACACGCCTTAGTAGGGCGTGGTCGCAGGCTTACTGTTGAAGACCGTGTTGCTATTGAAGCGGGATGTCGTGTCGGTGATTCGGCACGAGCCATCGCGCAGAAAATAAATAGGCACCACAGTGTCGTCGCTCGTGAAATCACCCGTAATGGTTGGAAGATCGTCGATGAGGACGGCACAGAGCAGCTGCGGTATAACGCCCACAACGCTGCTGTTTCTACTGCTGGTCGGATGGTGCGGCCAAAACTACGCAAGCTCGATGAAAGCCCAACGCTTCGGGGTGTAGTAGTCGATTGCCTTGCCCGCAGGTGGTCACCTGGGCGCATTAGTGCATGGCTTGAGCATGCTTTCAGCGATGATGAAAGCATGCGTATTTCCCACGAAGCGATCTACAGTGCCTTATACATTCAAGGCAAAGGCAGCCTGCGAGCCGAGCTTGAAGAAGTCATGAAGACTAAAGACGTACTTATCCGCGGCGGCTCAACACGCAAGCGTCGTGCCCGAAACGCTGGCGTGTTAACCGGTCGCCCTTGGATCAAAGGTGCTGAGATCACCCACCGCAGCCCGGAAGCTGATGACAGGGCTATTCCCGGGCACTGGGAGGGCGACCTTGTTATTGGTAAAGGTGGCAAAAGCGCGCTGATTACCCTAGTAGAGCGCACCAGCCGTTACACCCTGCTTGGACACCTTCCCGATGAGCACAGTTCACACACCGTGGTCGCAACCCTGCAGGACATGGTCAAAGACCTCAACACCGAGCAGCTAAAGACCATCACATGGGACCAAGGCGCAGAAATGGCTGTCACAGCACAAGTCCAGATTAAAGACGGCTGCCAGGTGTTTTTCTGTGAACCGCACTCACCGTGGCAGAGACCAACCAACGAGAACACCAACGGCGAGATCAGGCGCAGGTTCTACAAAAAGGGCACCGACTTTGCCACCGTCACACCCGAACATGTCGCGTGGGTGCAAAATGAGCTCAACGAAACACCCCGACAAATCCTCGGCGGCGCAACCCCACGTGAAATACTCAACGAACTATTCAAGCGTGGCGCATCCACCGCTTGATTCCGCCTCCGACATTTAGAGTTTTGAACTGCAACTTTTCCGACACTTAGCCTCTCGCTGGGACGGGATTCAGGGTGGCTTATGGGACAAGTGGGGTGGTAGGGGCTGATGGGGAAGGTGGGACTGGTGGGGTCGTCGGGGCTCGCCCAACAGCCCCGCAAAGCCAACTAGCAAACCCCAGCAGCCCCGCAAACCCCAGCAGCCCCGCAAACCCCAGCAGCCCCGCAAACCCACCACCCCAGTGCTCTAACCTCGGCCCGCACCCCCAGCGGCCCAGCACCCCGCCAGCACTAACCCCGGCCCAGGTCCTTCAGCACCTGGCGGACGTGCTCGCCAGCCTCCGGCCCCTCATAGGCCTCAACCACATCATCCACGCGCCCCACCTGCCGGACCTCTCCGTGGTCGATCCACAGCGCACTGTCACACAGCTGCGCCAGGAACTCGTTGCTGTGCGAGGCGAAAACCAGGATGCCGCTCCGCTCAACCATCTCCACCAGTCGCCCGCGTGCCTTAGCCATGAACGCAGCATCCACGGCGCCGATGCCTTCGTCCAGCAGCAGAATCTCCGGGTCGATGCTGGTCACAACCCCCAAAGCCAGCCGAATCCGCATGCCCGTGGAGTAGGTGCGCAGCGGCATATCCAGGTATTCGCCGAGTTCGCTGAACTCCGCAATGTCGTCCATTTTCCGCCGCATCGCCTTCCGCGTCTGCCCCAGGAACAGCCCGCGGATCATGATGTTCTCGTACCCGGAGATCTCCGGATCCATGCCTACACCCAGGTCGAAAACGGGGGCCACGCGCCCGCGCACGATCGCGGACCCGCGCGTCGGCTCGTAGATCCCACTGAGCAGGCGCAGCAGGGTGGACTTGCCGGCGCCGTTGTGCCCAACCAGGCCGATCCGGTCACCGTCCTGCAAATGCAGATTGACGCCCTTAAGTGCCTCCACCATCACCGTATTCGACGAGTTCCTGCCGATCGCGCCGCCGGCAGCCCCCAGGAATGTCTGCTTCATGGAGCGGGTCTTCGCATCGAAGATGGGGAAGTCTACGCAAGCGTCGTAAGTGTCAATCGAAACCATGTCATCTCACTTTGTTGTTTCAGTTGTCGCGGCTGGCGGGCCCCAAGCCCGCCTACCGCTAAGCCAGCCGCAAGCCGCAAAGCCAAGCCATAACCAAGCCAGCCAGCGCGGCTATACCCAGTAGCTCACGCGGAAGCGCCAGCGGCGCATCACCAGCAGCGCCAGCGCAAGCCCGATAACCGTAAGCAAGCCAACGATGCCCCAGTGGTAGGCGGGGACTGGCTCGCCGATCATCGGCCCGCGGACGATCTCTAGGTAGTGGTACAGCGGGTTAATCTCTGCAATGCGAGCTCGTTCGGCCACTGCCCCGCCTTGGTCGCGCAGGGTTTTGGTGGTCCAGACGATGGGCGTCATATAAAAAGCTAGTTGGACTAGCGAATCCAGCAGCGGGGCTACGTCGCGGAACCGGGTGGCGATGATGCCGAAGAACATGGTCACCCAGATGCCGTTGGCGATCATTAGCGCCATGGCGGGCACGACCAGCAGCACTTCCCACCCGAGCGATGGGCGGAACACGGCCAGCAGCACTAGCCAGATCACCAGGTTGTGCAGCAGGAATAGGAACTGCCTCCACACCAGGCGGTATACGTGCACCGACAAAGCCGACGGCAGTTGCTTGATCAGCCCTTCGTTGGCGATGAACACTTCGGAGCCGTCCTTGATGCAGCCAGAGATAAAGCCCCACAGGATCAGGCCGACGGCGACGTGCGGCAGGAAGCTGGCCAAGTCTTGCTGGAACAGCAGGCTGTACAGCAGGCCGAGGGCCAGGGCCATCACGCCGGTGGCGATGGTGATCCACAGGGGTCCGAGGGTACTGCGCCGGTAGCGTTGTTTGATGTCCTGCCAGCCGAGTGCGAGCCATAGTTCGCGCTGCGCAAACCCCTTCTTCAGGTCGGCCCATGCCGCGCCGAAGGTTTGGGAGTTGCTAGCTGGGATGTCGCCTTCTGCCGCGGCGGTGATCCGCTGTAGATCCGCGGCCTCTGGCATTTTTTGTGGCATTTGGTCCTGCTTCTTGTTACTGCTTCGCGTTTTTGTTGCTGTTGCTTTGAGGCAGTCTATTTTACTTTGTGACGCCCACACCTCCTATTCCCGGCGAGTCCCGCTTCTGCTTTGCCGGCTGGGCTGGTGGCAGTTAGCGCCGGCAGTTCCCCGCGGCGCGAGGCGCCGGTTCGCAGCCGGGACCGGGAGCGGTGTTGCCTGTCCGGATTGAGCGCTAGTATCGGTTGAGGTTAGTTCCCCGGCTTTTTCGCAGCGGGCCCTCCGAGCCCGGGGCGGGGAGTTCTGGGCGCCGCCGTGCACAGGCGGCGCGATGTGCAGGAAGCGCAGTCCTCAGCAGTCTAAACATTAAGGAGTAGTCCAGTGTTCGATGTACCACGGGTCCGGGGGTTGTATGCATCGCTGTCGGATGGCTGGACGTACCTAAACGCGCAGGATTTCCCGCAGGTGCCAGAAAGGGTGTCTTCGGCTGTGGCGCGGAGTTTCCGGGTGGCTTCTTTGCTGGAGCCGCCGGAGTCCGCGACCGGTTCGCATTCCCGCGCGCAGCGTCTGGGCCGCCGCATTGGTGAGTCTTTCGGCGATTCGGCGCGCACTGCGATTGCGGACCTGACGGGCGCGCGGCCGGAGAATGTGGTGCTGGGCGCCTCCCGCGAGGCGTTGCTGGATGACCTGGCGCACGCTCTGTACCGGCGCTTGCGCCTGGGCCAGGAGGTCGTGCTGTCCCGCATTGACGATCCGGCGAACGTTTCCCCGTGGAAGCATGCGGCGGATCTGTATGGCGCTCGGGTGCGCTGGGCGGAACCGGATCTATCCAGTGGTGTGCTGCCGGCTTGGCAGTTTGCGAACTTGGTGGAGCCGGAAACCACGGTGGTGGCGGTCTCCGCCGCGAACCGTTATGTGGGTGCGGTGACGGATGTCCGCGCCATCGCTGATTGTGTGCGGGCGAAGTCCCGGGCTCTGCTGGTGGTGGACGTGGATACCTTCGCCCCGTACCGCGTGGTGGACGTGGAGCAGATGGGCGCGGACGTGCTGGCCTTGGATGTCGCTAGCCTGGGCGGCCCGAGCGTCGGCGCGCTGGTGTTTAAGGACGATGCCACCCGCCGGGCCGTGTTCCGCTCTGGCCATGGCGTGGGCGTGGGTGGCGTGTCCGAGGGCCTGCTGGGTGGTGTGGCGGAGGCCGTGGACCACCTGGCCCGCCTGGATGATTCCGCCCGTGGCACCCGCCGTACCCGGTTGAAGACCGGCCTACCGCATGCGGCAGACTACCTGAATTCCCTGGCAACGCACCTGGTGGAGGGGCTGCAAACCCTCGGCACCGTCCACGTGATCGGCGTGGATGGCGACGGCCCCGTGCTGGAGGAATTCGCCGCCGTGGACCGCGTTCCGCGCGTGAGCTTCCTGGTGGATGGCGTGCCCGCGGGCGTGGTGGTGCAACGCCTGCTGGCTAATGGTGTGGTCGCGGGCGTGGTCGCACCGGGCCAGTCGCAGCTGCTGGAGCGCATGGGAGTTTTCGAGGAGCAGCCGGCTGCGCCGAGCGCGAACTCTCGTGGCCGCCACGTTCGCAAGGGCGCGGATTCGGGCGCGAACTCAGATGCGGCCTCGGCCGCAGACGCAGCCTCTGCGCTGGGTTCGTCCCTGGACCAGGCCGGTGCAGTTTCCGTCGGGTTCGCCCCGCACAACACCGTGCATGATGTGGACCAGCTGGTGCGGGTGGTGGCGTCCGTAAGATAGCGTGGCCGTGTGCTTCGACTGATTACTGCGCTTACACCGATTATTTGGGGAACGACGTACATCGTCACCACGAACATGCTGCCACCTGGGCGGCCGCTGCTGGCGGGTGTGCTGCGTGCGCTACCTGCGGGTTTGATGCTGCTGCTGTGGTTCCGCAGGCTGCCGCGCGGGCAGTGGTGGTGGAAGTCTGCGGTGCTGGGGGTTGTGAACATCGGCGGCTTCTTTGCTCTGCTGTTCGCGGCGGCGTATTTGCTGCCGGGCGGTGTGGCGGCGATTGTGACGAACACGGCGCCGTTGTGGGTGATCGCCCTGAGTCCGGCGTTGTTGGGCACGCGCATTCAGCCGTACCAGGTGATCGGCGCGCTCGTTGCCGTGGTGGGTGTGGCTTGTTTGGTATTGACGCCCGCCGCCGCCCTGAATACCGGCGGCATCCTCGCGGGTTTAGGCGCCAGTGTGTGCATGGGTTTGGGTGCGATTCTGGCGAAGAAGTGGGGTAAGCCGGACGATGTGCCGCAGCTGGCGGTGACGGGCTGGCAGCTGACTTTCGGCGGGTTGTTCCTGGTTCCACTGCTGCTGGTGATGGAGGGGTTGCCGGATCATCTGACCGGCCAGAATGTGCTGGGCTATGCGTACCTGACGATCTTCGGTGCCCTGATTGCGTATGGCATTTGGTTCCACGGTTTGGCCAAGTTGGACGTGGTGCAGGTGGCGATCCTGGGCGTGCTTTCCCCGGTGACGGCGACGTTCCTGGGCGTGGTGTTCGTCGGCGAGCGACTTTCGCTGGTGCAGTGGGTTGGCCTGCTGCTGGTGCTGGCGGCGCTTGTGTTGGTGCAGACCGGCGGGTGGCCGCGGCGTGGGCTCGGGGGTGGGGCTCGTGGGCGCGGGCGGCTTACCAAGCCGCGCGCTTAGGTCGCCGCGATCGCTTGCATGGCGCCGGGCCTCGAGTTCGCATGCCGCTCTGGGCTGCGCGCCCGCCGCGCCTAGCTCTGGGGTAGTTCGAGCACGATCTTGCCAGTGACTTCCCCGGCCAGCAGTGCCTTGTGTGCGGCGGCGGCTTCGGCGATGGGCATGATCCGGTCGATGTGGTGGGTGATCTGCTCGTTTTCCAGCAGTGGCCATACGTTGTGTAGGGTTTCGGCGACGATGCGCGCCTTGTCTTTCGCGTCGCGGTAGCGCAGGCCGGTGGCGCTGATGTTGCCGCGTTTGTTGAGTAGCTTGGCGATGTTCAGCTCGCCCTTCACGCCGCCTTGCATGCCGATGATCACGATGTGCCCGTCGGGGGCCAGGGCCGTGATGTTGCGGTCGAGGTATTTTGCGCCGATGATGTCCAGGATCACGTCCGCCCCGCCGTGTTCTGTGAGAACCTCGGCGAAGTCTTCCTCCTTATAGTTAATGAGGATGTCCGCGCCGTAGCGGCGGCATACGTGAAGCTTTTCCTCGGAGCCGGCGGTGACTGCCACGGTGGCGCCGAGTGCTTTGGCTAGTTGGATGCCGAAGATGCCGATGCCTCCGCCACCGCCGTGGAAGAGGATGGTATCGCCTTCGCGTAGATGGGCGGTCATCATGATGTTGGACCAGACGGTGCAGGCAACTTCCACCACGCTGGCGGCTTCGGCGAGGCTGTATCCGGCGGGGATGGGCAGCAGTTGGCCTTCGGGCACGGTGGCGTATTCGCTGTATCCGCCCCCGGAGAGTAGAGCGGCGACTTCGTCGCCTGCGTGCCAAGGGGTGCCGTCGGCGTGGGTGGCGCCGTTGGGGTCTTCGATCACTCCAGCGGCTTCCAGGCCAATGATGTTGGTGGTGCCGGCTGGCGGGGGGTAGTGGCCTTGGGCTTGGAGGGTGTCTGCTCTATTGACGCCCGCGTAGTGGATGCGCACCAGGGCTTCGCCGGGTTGGGGATCGGCGATGCTGGTGGTTTGCCAGGCCAGGGAGCTGGGGTTTTCGGTATCGGTCTGGATGATTGCGTTGGTGGTGATGCTCATGGTCTCCACCCTAATGAATCATTGTGCGGCTGGAAATGGGTGCGTTGTGGTGTGGGGTGTAGGATGTTTTGAGCGGTATTGAGCCGCGTTGGAAGTATGGCAGAGCGGCCGAATGCACTGGTCTTGAAAACCAGCGATGGGAAACCATCCGGGGGTTCAAATCCCTCTACTTCCGCAGGCTGGGTTGCTTCTCGTCAGCTGGCGCGGAAAACCTCCGCGACCAGCGGCAACTCCTCGAGCCCCGCTCCCGGTGTACGCACCAGGAGCGGGGCTCCAGGCATTCCAGACACAAACCCCACCCACTTCAACCTCCGCGCATCCACCGCGCGTCGCCCCACCCGAAACCACCACAGAGCGTGCCCCACCAACGCCCACGAATCATCCTCAAAACGCACCACAAACACCCGATCCCCCAACTCCGCGCGCCGCAACCCCTCCAGTGCAGCCGCATTCTCCCCCGGAGCCACCGCAAACCCCGCAGACGTCATACGCTCCACCACACCCAGGCGATGCACAAACCCCTCTGCATCCTCCACCACCAAAGGAGCACCCGCCCGGCACGCCCGCACCCCTAGAAAACGCCACACCACCGGCTGAACCCCCGCACGCCGGCCACGCACAACCGCCCACCCCAGAGGCTCCTCCGGCTCCACTGAAAGCGTCACCACCGGCCCAGGGTCGGCCGTCTCCACCACGACGGTGCGCGGGGCAGGGGAGGCCGAAGGGGCGTCACTAGGCACGGCAGAAAGCGCTCCCGGTAGGACCGGGGCGAAAGAATAAGGGTGACGGCGCAACAACTCATCGCACGCCTCCACCAGCTCCGCATCGGTGGCGTTGAAACCCACGCCCACCGACTCCAACTGAGCCCACAACTGCGCAAACGGCACCGAAGGCTGAGCCTCCCACGCCGCGCGCAGACGCTCCATCACGGCAGGGATGCGCGTCGGATCCTCCGGATGCACGGCGCTAGTCGGCCTGGTCGGCCTGCGAGTGCGCGGTGCCATTCGCCGCGTCGCTGCCGGAGGCCGGGTCGGCTTCCGAGTAGTTAGCAAGCCCAGCGGCAGGCAGCGCACGCTCCAGCGCGCGGAGCAGCACATCCGTCTCCTCCGACGTTGTCACCGTCACGCGCACGCCCTCGCCCGCGAAACACCGCGCGATCACACCCTCGCGCTTCAGAGCCTCATCCAGCGCCTCCGCGCGCTCGCCCGCGTTCAGCCACACAAAGTTCGCCTGCGAGGGGTACGTCAACGGCTCGGCGCCTTCCGCGCCGTCCGCAGCCCCGCCCGCCGCGCCGGCACCGCCAGTGCCAGCCGGAGCAACCCCCGCCAGGTACGCCTCCACCCGCTCGCGCTCCGCCATCGTCGCATCCACGCGCGCGGCCAGCTCGTCCTGCGCCTCCACGCTCGCAATACCCGCCGCCTGCGCCAGCGCGTTCACGCCGAAAGGAATCCCCACCTTATTCACGGCCTCCACCAGCTCTGCCGGGCCGACCAGGTAACCCAGCCGCAGGCCCGCCAGCCCGTACGCCTTCGAGAACGTTCGGCACACCGCCAGGTTCGGGTAGCGCTGCAGCTCCTCCAACGCCACCGGAGACTCCGCATCCCGGTTGTACTCCACATACGCCTCATCCAGCACAACCGTCACATTCGCAGGCACGCGCCCCATGAACTCGTGGAACTCGTCGCGGCTCACCGTCGTGCCCGTCGGATTATTCGGGTTGCACACAAAAACTAGGCGCGTACGCTCGCCGATCGCTTCACTCATTGCCTTGAGGTCATGACGCCCACTCTTCAGCGGCACACCTACCCCAACCGCACCGGCGATCTTGCACAGGATCGGATATGCCTCGAACGACCGCCAGGCGTACACAACCTCATCGCCGTCCTTGCATGTGGCCTGCACCAGCTGCTGGCACAGGGCGGAACTGCCATTACCTACGGCGACGTTGTCGAGGTCCACGCCCAACCACTGCGCGAGTTTCCCACGCAATGCGCCCGAAGCCATGTCGGGGTAGCGGTTGAGGTTCGAGGTGGCGTCATTAATAACAGCACTTACAGAAGGCAACGGCGACAGCGAAGACTCGTTGGAAGCCAACTTCAGCGCGCCCGGCTGGGCGGAGCCGGGGACGTATGCGGGCAGGGAGGAAAGATCGGGGCGAATCATACTGCACAGTGTAGTTGGGGCCGGGGACAGGACTTCGGGGAGGTTGCTGGGAGGTTACGGGGAAGCGTGGCTGGAGCAGGTAGAGTCGTGGCCAGCAGGGCAGGCGGAGAAGCGGGCGGGATTTTGGGGAAGGTGGGCAGGTTGTGTAGGCTAAGTTCGGTCGAGATTGTGGTATCTGGAAACAGTGCTGCGATACGACGTTCGGAGGCGTGCCAGAGCGGCCGAATGGGGCTCCCTGCTAAGGAGTTGTCCCTTAGGGGACCGCAGGTTCAAATCCTGTCGCCTCCGCAACTTCGACAGAGTGCGTCAGCGCCAGAGCTGCCCATATAGCTGCCCGGTTACTTGTGGTGAGGTTCCGGGGTCAACAGCTGCGGACAGTGTTGTGGGGCGTGTGGTGCGCCTGTGGTGGTCCGCTGGGATTGTGCCGGCGTGAAGCACTTTGTCGAAGTTTCCAAGCGCCCGTAGCTCAACGGATAGAGCATCTGACTACGGATCAGAAGGTTGGGGGTTCGAATCCCTCCGGGCGCACCATTTTCCCCTGTGGCTGGCGGTTCTCCGCCGGTTGCGGGGGTTTTGCTTTTGCTGGAATGGCGGGCGGTTGGAACATGCGCCGCGCGTGCGTGTGCACGCGGGGCGCCTGCACGGCGCGCGGTGGGCGCGCCGTGCTCTCCGACTGCAGCGCGCATGCGGGAGCATGGGCGCCGCAGACGGTTTGGGTCGACAGAGGCGGTCGCGTTAGCGATCGCCTCCGCACAGCGCACACTTCGGCCGCTGAGCCTTCCGGCGCGCTTCGCGCGCCGGGTCTGCAGATCTCCTCCGTTCCACCCGTGGTCCACTGCGTGATCCCCGTGGGATCCACGGTGCGTTGCTTGGTCCCCGTGGGATCCACGGTGCGTTGCTTGATCCCCGTAGGATCCACGGTGCGTTGCTTGGTGTCCGTTTCATCCGTGGCGCACTACCCCGTTGCCGCGCGTTCATGATTTCATTTCCGCTGGTGAAGTGGGGATTTGTTGTTTTGTGTCCCCGGTGTGTAGAGTTAATCTGCGTTGCAAGGGCAACCTTGCAGACCTAATCGATGCCCTTTGGGGCAGCGGTGATGCGCCCGTAGCTCAACGGATAGAGCATCTGACTACGGATCAGAAGGTTGGGGGTTCGAATCCCTCCGGGCGCACAAATTTCCCCTGTGACCAGCGATGACTCCGTCGGCCACGGGGTTTTGTCTTGCGGGGGCTCGAAAGGTCGAAGCTCCGTAAGCGCCATAGACGGCCGAAACGGGGGCAGGGGATACCTGAGTAAGGGCGCGAATTTGCGTCCCTCATTCGGGAGGGGCCTAGAGATTGGCCATTTCGCTGCCTGGCGAGGAGGGGAATGTCCCAAATCTTCCACTCTGTTTCTATAACTATCTATTTCTGCAGGTCAGAGCCTTGCAATATTTTGCTGCATATCTGCTTTTCTTTAAAAGTGGAAGATTTTGGACATTGCCCCTTTTGCGGGTGCTCCAGCGGTAGGAGGGGCGTTCGGCGGGGCGGGGAACTTAAAAGAAACTTACAGGAGGCTTGCAAACGTGCGGCAGGGAATCCTAAGAATCAGACGTTAAAAAAGACAATCGTTCCGCATAGCGGGCCTGCTCTGGACTTGAGCATGGAGTTTGAACACTGAGTTTGAGCATGGAGTTCGAGCGCAGAGCTCGAACACTAAGAATGAGAACTAAAAAGGAGACAGCCGGGTGGTAAAAACACCTACTTCTAGGAGCTCCGCGAAGGCACGCGGAGACGAAGCCCACACCAGCGCAAATAGCGCTGAAACGGCAGCCGACGGAACGGCAAATGCAAAGCGCCCGCGCATCCTCGGGCTCGACATCGCCCGCGGGTTAGCAATCCTCGGGATGATCTACCTGCACCTTGGTCACCCGCTATGGCAAACGAAGGTGATCCTGTCGGGGCTCCCGGCTGCACTGTTCGCGGTGATCGCGGGCGTGACCATGATGCTCATCTGGACCAACGCCGCCGCACGCGCTACCACTTTGCAGACCATCGCGAAGCTCGCTGCCCGCGGCGCGCTGATCACCCTCATCGGCCTGGCGCTTCTGCCCGTCGGAGGGGAGATCCAGGTCGTGCTGGTCGTCCTCGGTGCAACGATGCTCGCCACCGCCTGGGTGCCTCCACTGCCGACGGGCGCGAAAGTCGCTCTCCTGCTCATCGCCACAGCCGCCGCCACGTGGCGCTACGCCCCGCTGGAACTCCCGCTCCCGTACCCACACCTCGCGTGGGTCGCGTACATCCTGGCCGGGATGGTCCTCTTCGACGTGTACGTGGGAAAGGATGGCACGGGGGCTGGTGGCGTCACAAAGATAACAACCGCAATCGCCTGCCTCGCCGCAGCAATAGGCTTCTACCTGCGCTTTCAGACCGACCTTCCCGGCTGGGCGCGCGCGACCGGGCACACGGGCGTGCTGGGCGAGATCGTGCTTTCCATCGCCGTCGCCGCCATTGTGCTGCACCTGAGCCTGATTGTCGGGCGGCGTGTAAAGGCTACGAATCCGCTGGTCGCGCTGGGTGCGATGGCGCTGACGGTGTACATCCTCCACGTGCTTACGGCTCTGTGGTGGCAGACGCACGTGTCGCTGCACTCGGACCTGTGGGCGGCGGCGTTTATCGCGGCGTTCCTGGCGTTCGCGTGGGCGTGGAAGAAGCTGGCCGCCGGGCCGGCGCGGAAGTTGTTTGCAGGGCAGGGGCCGGCGGAGCGATGCGTCGCGCAGGTGGTCCGGCTGATCGCGGGAGAACGCGCGGGAGAGCGAGCATGAGGAGCCGGATGAGAACGAGGAGCACGAGGAGCACCAGCATGAAGAAACTGACATCACGAATGGCAGCCATCGCGGCCGCAGCAGTCCTGGCCGGCGGGTGCGTGACTCCCGCCAGCGCGCTGGAATACGGCGAGCACGCACCGGACAACGCGGAGTCGCGGACGGTCGCATCCCTGCGCATCGGGCGCGTCGGCAACTTCGGCGACTGCACGGGCACGCTTGTGGCCCCGCAGTGGGTGCTGACGGCGCGGCACTGCCTGGAATCCGTCTCCAACGAGGGCACGCAGGCGCGCATCGCGGGTGCTGTCTACGACGCGGATTCGTGGTCGCTGTCGCCTGTTATGGACGCCGGCCTCTTGCACCTCACCAAGCCCGTCGAGGGAGTCGAGCCGGCGGAGCTGGCCGATAGCATGCCGGGCGTGGGCGACGAGGGGAATCTCTACGGCTGGAGCAGCAGCTCACTGATGGCGCGCAAGGGCGATCTTCCGGTGGCGCGGATGCGAGTGCGGGAAGTTCTCGCCGGGCCGGGTGCCGGCGGTTCACCAACGCCGGCCGCGCCGAGCACCGGCGGCGGGGCTCCGAAGACCTCTGAAAAGCCTGAAGCGCCGACCGACTCGCAGGCGCCGGCCGCGCCGCATGTTGAGGGTGGCGTGGAATCCATCCCCGCGCCCGGCGGTTCCGGCGGCGCGGGCGCGCCCCAGATCCTCCGGGGCGACGGCGCCATGCCGGAGCCCGGATCCCCCGCACCCGGCGCCGCTGCACCTGGATCTCCCGCACCCGGCACCGCTGCACCTGGATCTCCCGCACCCGGCGCCGCCGCGCCAGGTCAGTCGGGCAAGTCGGGCAAGTCGGGTAAGCCAGACACTCCGACCTCGGAGACCTCCGGAGACTCCCGCTCTTCGAAGCCTTCTGCGTCCGCGGGCGCCCCCAGCCCCGAAGGGGTGGAGTCCGTCCCTGCCGAAATCGCCATGGGCGGTGGGGAGGTTTCCGCAGGTGAGGCGGGTGGCGTCATGCCAAAAATCGTCGGGGGAATCCTCGAGGCAGAGTCCCTCTCGCGCGCGGCGATGCAGGGCGGCGACTCGGGCGCGCCGTTCTTCGTCGGCGGCAAACTCGCAGGCCTCGCGACTGCGGGCACGGCCAACGGAGACCCGGACTTGCCCTCGCCGACGGCGGCCATCACCACGCTTTCGGACGCCGCAGCCTGGATCGAGGACGTCACCAGCGGGCGCGACACGTCCAGCGTGTTGACAGCGGACACCACTCCTGCTCCGCCGAAAACGCCGCAGACCAGCGGAGATTACGTCGGACGGTATCTTGCGGTGGCTGCGGCCGGGCTGGTGCTGGCGCTCGCGCTGGGCTGGTTTGGCCGGCGGAAGATGCCCGGGTCGCGCCGGGCCTGACCTGCGCCCAGCGCTTGGCGGGTGCCCGGCGCCTGGCGGGCCTGACCTGCGCCCAGCGCTTGGCGGGTGCCCGGCGCCTGGCGGATCCCTGGAGTCCCTGGCTCGCGTCTGCAAGCCCCGCGGCGCCGGGCCCCTGACATCCCGGGACGTCTCAGGTACAAGGGGTCTTGGAGGGTAATGTCCCAAATTCCACGTCTTAGAATATAACTATTATGTTTGCGCGGGTCAGCGGCTTGCGAAATTTGGCTGCAAACCCGCTACTTTCAATAACTCGAAGATTTGGGACATCGCTTCTCCGGGGTCGTGCCCGCAGCGTGTTGCAGCATGTCCGCGGGTGCGTCTGCAGCAAGTCTTCGGCATGCCTGCGGGCACATTCGGTGTCCTTCGGGCGGGGGGGAGGCCTTCGGGTGGAAGTGGGAAGGCTTCGGATGAAGATGGGCGGCCTTAGGGTGACGCTAGACAGGCAGATGTGGTGGGGGTGGTTTTAAGCCGAAGCGCTGTAAGCGTCATAGACGGCCGAAACGGGGGCGGGGGATACCTGAGTAAGGGTGCGAAACTGCGTCCCTCATTCGGGAATTTCCCAATATTGGGCTTTTCGGAAGCCGGGCGCGGAGGAGGATGTCCCAAATCTTCCACTCTGTTTTTATAACCATCTATTAGTGCAGGTCAGGGAGTTGCGAAATTTTGCTGCAAAGGTGCTACTCGTTGAAAGTGGAAGATTTGGGACATCCAGGCTTTCGCAAGTGCTCCCGTCGGGGCTGAAGGTGGGCCAAACGGGCTCAAACGAGAGGGGATGGGCGGCTTTGGGGGCGAAGCTGGGGAGACCTACGGCGAGTTTTGCCACTGGAGAAGTAAGCACACCGTCGCCGGAGGCTAAGAGTACTGCCGGAGGGGGTTAAGAGTCTCGGAAGCGAGAGTGTATGGGGCGCGAGCAGGGGGATTCCTGGCTAGACTGAACGCGATCGCTCTCGGAGGTGATTTGCCGCACAGCGGGAACGTTGCTCGGAAGCGTTGAGCGGTGGAGATGTCGCGCGGTGAAGTGCTAGGTAGCGGAACGCTGCGTGGTGAAGTGCTAGGTGGTGGAGACGCCGCGTGGTGAAGTGCCAAGTGGTGGAGACGCCGCGTGGTGAAGTGCCAAGTGGTGGAGACGCCGCGTGGTGAAGCGCTAGGCGGTGGAGACGCTGCTCGGAAGCGTTGAGCGGTGGAACGCTGCGTGGTGAAGTGCTAGACAGCGGAGAATGCGCAGCCGAGACGGAAGAGTTCGAAGAAACAGCTGGTCAAGGAGGGAAGATGGCGAGCAATGAACGCCCCGAAGGGCAGTCGCGGAGCGGAGAGGCCGGCGGCCGCGGCACACGCGACGGACGTGGCGGACTCGTCGCGAGCCTCGGAGTGGGAGCCGCCGTCCTCGCCATCACGGTCGGTTTGGTGATGGGGCTAAACGGCGGGGAAGGGGGCGTCGAGAAGAAGGGCGAAGAGAGCGCACCCGCCGCCAACACCGCCGCCGCGCCCGACAACGACACCGGCGACAACGACGACACCGGCGACAACGACGGCGCAGACGCCACCCCGCCCACCGACGAGGAACAGCAGGCAAAGCTGGACAAGCTGGCGGCCGACATCGCCGAGAAGAACAACGTGCAGGTCGGAGTGGCAATCCTCGGGCAGGAAGGGCCTCTGCACGCGGGCAAGCTCAACGAGGAAGGCGCCTGGTCGACGATCAAGGTGCCGATCGCCGGCGCGGTCGAGGAGAAGCTGCGCCACGCGGAAGCCCACGGCCAGCCCGCCCCTCGCGCCGCGATGGAAGCCGACATGGACGCGGCGATCCACTATTCGGATAATGACGCCGCGTTTCGGCTCTGGATGTATGTCGGCGACGGCTCGGACCGCACCGCCTCCTACAAAGTGCGCGATTACATGCACCGCGTAGGCGACCCGACGAACGCGGCGAAGCAGTTTGAAGATGGGGTCTACGTCGGGTTCGGCGCGATTAAGTGGAAGCTGACGGATCAGGTGAAGTTCATGAACGGGTTCCGGTGCATGAATGGCTCTGACAAGGTGCTGGAGCGAATGGGCCACATCATCCCGGAGCACAGCTACGGGCTGTCGAAGATCAAAGGAGCGCAGTTTAAGGGCGGCTGGGGCCCGGAGCCGGACGGGCGTTTCATCTACCGCCAGCTTGGCCTGGTGCCCGGTCCGAACGGAGAAATGACACCCGTGGCCATTATGGCGATTCCCAACGATGGGTTGGAGACGACCGCGTGGGAGGGCGTGGATTCCCTGGCCAAGGAACTACCTGACGTGCTGGAAGGCGCCCCGCCGGCCAAGACAAAGGACGACTGCTAGCGGGGCGCGGGGGCGGCAGTGCGCGGTGGTGCCGGGCGAACGCGGCGGGGCGGCGCTCGCAGGCGTCGCAGCGCGACACCCCGCCCTGCTAGAAAATGCCGATCTGCGCGCCCATGGACTCCGCCGAGCGGAGCTGATCCAGCCAACCCGGCGCCCCCGGCCGCACGCGGATAATTGGCCGGTTGGGGGCATCCCCCTTGTTGCGGCCCGCCCGCGCCTCGAAGCGCCCGCGCGCGGCGTGGCCGTCCTCGGCAAGTGTCTTCAGGGAACGATCCGGGTGGGAGATATCCTCCTGCGCGCTCTGCAGCAGTTCAATGGTCTGGTCCAGGGCCTCCAGCACGGCAGGGCGGTTGTTCTCCACCATCGCGCGCACCAGGTCAGGGTCCGTTCCAGCCACGCGCGTGCCGTCGCGGAAACTTGACGCCGCCAGGCTCAGCGCCAATGGACCTCCACTATCACCCGCGACTGCCAGTGCCTCGGCGAGGATGTGCGGTAGGTGGCTGACCCGCCCCACGGCGCTGTCATGTCGGCGTGCGATGGCGGGGATTACCGACGCGCCGACCTCCTCGGCCAGCCCGACCACGCGCACCCACGTATCCAGCCAGCGCTTGCTGATCGCGTAGGCGTCGGCGCTGGCAGCTGCGCCCGCTGCTCTCGAAATCGCGCGGCTGCCGCCTGCCACGCCCGCGCTGCCGCCTGCCGCGCCGCTAGCCCCCGCCAGCTCCCGCGCGTTGTCATACGTCACCACCCACACGGCACCCCGGAACAGCCCGTGCATCGTCGCCTGCCAGCCCGAGTTCGCGGTGCCAGCCATCGGATGTCCGCCCACGAAGCGATCGGACATGCCCTTCGCCTCCACGAGGTCGTGCACTTCCTGCTTCACGCTGGTCACGTCAGTAAAGCCGCAGGTCGGAGCGTGCTGAGATATGGCGTCAAGAAGAAAAGACAGCGCGGGCATCGGCACGCCAAGGATCAAGAGCGCATCGGCCTCCTCGGCGCGGCGCAGCGTTGCCTCGAGGTCGCCCGAGACGTCGTAGCCATCGCGGCGCGCGCGGGTGACGGTTTTCTCCGACCGATTCCAGCCGAACACGGGCCAGCCGGCGGCCTGCGCATCGCGCATCAGCGAACCGCCGATCAGCCCCAGCCCCAGGATGCACAGCGGGCGGCGATCCTCGGGGAGGGTGCTCAGGCGGTAGTCGGAAGAAATTTCGTGTCTCACGCTACCCAGTGTTCCACAAAGCCGACTAGCGTTGGGGGACATGAGCACCGACAGCTTTGACAATGGCGGCCGTGGCTATGGCGCCGGCTGCGGCGGCGACGGCGGCGACCTGACCTTCGCCGTGTCCGCCATTCGCGCCGACGGCCACTGGCACCTGCGCGAACTCCCCACCCGCGCGACGGAAAGCCTGCCCGACCTCATCGCGGAGTTGCGAGCCTCGCGCGCGGAGGGCCCGGTCGTGGGGCTGCTGTGCATCGAGGACGACTGGTCCGTTGTGCTCCGCCCGGTGCCGAGTGGCGTGCGGATCTTACTTAGTGACGCCACTGCCGCGTTGGACTACGACATTGCCAGCGAGGTGTTGGACACTCTGGACATTGACGAGCCTTCGGAAGAGGAGGCCGACGCCTCGGACGATCCGTGGCCCGAGGGCGACTTCGACCTGCTGGAGGATCTAGGTGTCAGCGAGCAGATAATGTCCATCATCTTCTACGACGACGACCTGTATGGGGCGGAGCAGGTTCTGCGCGTGGCAGACGAGCTGGGATTCGCCGACGAGCTGGCGGACCTGGTGGGCGTGGAGCTGGAGTTCTAGCCGGTGGGGGTGGAGGGCGCGCCGGGCGCGTGGGGTGCCGCCGAGCCAGCTGAGATGCGCGATGGGGCTGAAGTGCGTGACGCAGCTGAGTTGCGCGGCGGGTTGCCGGGCGCGTGCAGCGGGGCTGGCGTACGCGGTGATGCTGAGGCTCAGGCGTGCGTGGGCGAGGGATTGCCGCAGGCCGCCGGGGATGCGTGCGCGGAAGCGCTGATGCGCCGCGCCCTGGACATCGCTGCGGAGACTCCCGCCGGGGACGTTCCCGTCGGAGCTGTGATTCTCGACCAGGACGGGCGGGAACTCGGGCGGGGCGTGAACCGGCGCGAAGCCGACAATGATCCCACCGCACACGCGGAGATCCTCGCCATCCGGGAAGCCGTGCGGGAGCTCGGGGACGCCTGGCGGCTGGAAAACTGCACGCTAGTGGTCACCCTGGAACCCTGCGCCATGTGTGCGGGGGCGCTGGTCGGGGCGCGAATTGGCAGCATCGTCTTCGGAGCCTACGAGCCCCGGACCGGGGCGTGCGGCAGCGTCTGGGACGTGCCGCGGGAGTCTCCGCTGCACTGGGCGGAGGTCCGCGGAGGCGTGCTGGCCGGGCAGTGCGAAGAACTGCTGCGGCAGTTCTTCGCCCGCCTGCGCTAGGCGCGCGCGAGCCCGCGCTTGCCCGCCCGCCTGCGCACGGGCGCGCCCCGCCCGTGCTGGATATGCTGAGAGGGAGCCCCTGCTCCTGGATAATTCGCCTATCCAGGAGCAGGGGCTTTACTTCTTGCGGTTCTTCCACGGCGCGCCCGCGCGCGTGCTGGATATGCTTGACCCGCGCGCCTGCGCTGGCGCCTCCGCCGGGTGCGCCCGACTCGTACTGCTCGGTTGCTGGAATTCTCCGTGGCCGACGCACTCCCCGGACATTCCCGTCCACTCAGGCTGCGAGGCCCAAGGGAGGGGTGAGGATGCGGAGGATGAGGGGGCGTCAATAAGTGTTATAGAAAATTAATGAGTGGTTCTGAACAGTGCTTTTGCGATCGAAATGGGCGTCTGAAGGCTGGGGAGACGGCTCGGTGGTGGCGAGAATGGCAGAACGAACCTACGTTGGAAATCGAGCGTCCTGGTCGTACGAATGCTGCGGCTGGGGCGCACAAATTAGAACAAAGTTAGTGGCAATAGACACAAGGAGAGATCAATGGATCTGAACAAGGCAAAGGACATGGCAGGCGAGCACCGCGACAAGATTCAGGACGGTGCTGAGAAGGCCATCGACGGCAAGCTGGACGGCGACAAGGCTGACAAGGCCAAGGACGGCCTGAACAAGGGCATGGACAAGGTCTTCGGCGACAAGTAAGACCTGTCAGAGCTAAGGCCCGCTAGGCGCAAGCCTTCTGCGGTCTCCCGTGCGGAGACTTTCTGCGCGGAGGCTGAAGCGCTGAAGCTGGAAGCCCGCCGCGAACTGATGGAAGTTCGCGGCGGGCTTTTGCGTGTGCGGGGGCGTGCGCGGGGACGTGTGGATGCGCGCGCGGAGTGTGTGCGGGGCGTGCGCGGAGTGTGTGCGGGGCGTGCGCGGGGACGTGTGGATGCGCGCGCGGAGTGTGCGCGGAGCGTGTGCGGGGCTCTCGCATGCGCAGGGTGGGGTTTTGTTGCGAAAATGTGGGGGTGTTACGCTAGTACGAGTCTGCAATCGCTGACTATGGTGGCGTGTCCGAGCGGCCGAAGGTGCTCGCCTCGAAAGCGAGTGTTGTTAGTAGCAACCGAGGGTTCAAATCCCTCCGCCACCGCCAAAATTTTTTTACCGCGTGCTGTTTCCGGGTGAAGCCCGGAGGTGGCGCGCGGTTTTTGCGTGCGCGGGGTTAGGTTTTGCCGGGCGCTCAGTCGCAAGGGGGCGGAAGTGCGTCCGGGGAGCTTCAATTCTGCGGGGCGGGGCGGGCGGCAGCGTCCGCGGGGGTTGGGAGTGCGCGAGCGGGGTGCGCGGTCGGGCGTGTAGGGCTGGCAATGAGGGGGCGCCGAAGTGGGAATGTCCCAAATCTTCCACTCTGTTTTTATAACTTTCTGTTTCTGCAGGTCAGAAGGTTGCGAAAAATTGCCGCAAACCTGCTACTCGCCGAAAGTGGAAGATTTGGGACATTTGCCCCTTGCATTGCCTACGACGGGGAAGCTGGGAGCGCATCCGGAAGGCCCGCCCGGAAGCTTTAGCAACACACGTCACACCTGTCACAACCCACCTGGGCTTTTGGCTACTGTAGGATGTATATTTCGAGAACTGTCTGCGGCGTGGGAAGCACCTCGTGGGAAGCATCTCTCGGGAAACCCCCACCCCGCAGGAGCTGCCAGAGCGCAACCACGAACGCAAGCTCAAGGTCCTACACACACTCAACAGCCGGCGGAAGGTCAACCAGTGGCGAAAATCCTGTTTAACCTCGGACGATGGTCCTACCTGCACAAGAAGCGGGTGATTGCCGCCTGGTTGCTACTGTTCGTCGGCATCGCGGCGGCTGCCCTGGGGTTCCAAAAGGGCTTCAACGACATCTTCGAAATCAAAGATGTTCCCTCCACGCACGCCACGGAAATGCTCCAAGAGAAATTCCCGGGCACCAAAAACCCCGCCGAATCCACCGACGTCAACATAGTCTTCGGAGCCCCCGAGGGGAAGAAACTCGAAGACCCAGAGCTGATGGCGGCAATGGATGAGACGGTGGCGTCATTAAAGAACAACGTGCCCGACTTCAAAGAGGGCATGCAGTTCGGCAACCCCGTAGAGCTCAACGACAAGCTGGGCAAAATGCTCGTCGACCAGATGACGAAGCAGGGCATGCCGAAGGCCACCGCGCAATCCGACGCGGAGAATCTGCGGATGTACTCCGCCGACGGGCGCTACGGCACCATGACCTTCAGCTACGACGTGCCGCTGCCCGCCGACGTGACCGACGAGGATCGGCAGGCGGTGTACGACGCGATCCAGATCTCGCGCGACGCGGGCATGGACGTGGAGGTCGGCGGCCCCGGCTTCGGTGACCCCATCGCCGTCGAGCCGATCTCGGAGATCGCGGGCGTGGTGGTTGCGCTGATTATCCTGTTGTTCACGTTTGGTTCGCTGCTGGCGGCGGGGTTGCCGCTGGTCACGGCTATCGTGGGCGTGGGTATCGGCGCGCTGGTGACGGTGGGTGCGACGGCGGTGCTGCCGCTGAACTCCATCACGCCGACGCTGGGGCTGATGATCGGCCTGGCGGTCGGCATCGACTACGCGCTGTTCATCATGTCGCGTTACCGCGATGAGCTGCGGCAGGGGCGGTCGCGCCCGGATGCGATTGGCTTGGCCGCGGGAACTGCGGGTTCGGCGGTGGTGTTCGCGGGCCTGACGGTGACGATCGCGCTGGTCGGCCTGCGTCTGGCGAACATTCCGTTCCTGTCGTACATGGGTTACTTCGCGGCGATCAGCGTGATGGTCGCGGTGGCTGTGGCGCTGACGTTCTTGCCCGCGCTGCTGGGGGCGTGTGGCTCGCGGGTCTTTCGTAAGGACGCCACGTTTGGCGCTCAGTACGCCTCCGCCCTCGTGGGGGAGGATTCGGCGCATGGGTATTTCACGGGCGGTCCGGCGGGTCGCGGGCGTGCGGTTCGCGTTGGCAGGGATGACGTGGCTGGCGTGGCTGGCGCTGAAGTTGGCGACGAGGCTGGCGTGGCTGGCAGGGATGACGGGGCTGACGTGGCTGGCGCTGAAGTTGGTGACGGGGCTGGCGCTGAGGCTGGCGAGGAAGCCGGCGCCGGCGCGAGCGCTGCGCGCGCGGTAGCGCGCGGGGAGCGCCAGCGCGCGGGCGACGGTCAGCACAAGCAAGGCCTGGCGGGCCGCTGGATCAGGCTGGTCTACAGCTTCCCGGGAATCTCCATTGCAGTGGTGATGCTGGTGCTGGCAGCGTTGACTCTCCCGGCTCTGAACCTGCAGCTTTCGCTGCCGAATGACAAGACGTCAAACGTGGACTCCACACAGCGGAAGTCCGCCGAAATGCTCGAGGAGGGCTTCGGCCCAGGCCGCAACGCTCCGTTCCTGGTGGTCGTCAACGGCGAGAACGCAAACCCGGACTCGCCGGCGCTCGCCACCTATATCCAGGGGCAGGCGGACGCGCCGGGCGCGGAGGGTGGAGATGCCCCGGGCGCTGACGGCGCACAGGGCGGTGAAGCACCTCGCGACGGCGAAGAGCCGGCGCAGGACGCGGGAGACTCCCGGGCAGCTGAAGGCGCGGAGGCGGGCCAGGGCGCTGGCGACAAGACCAAGGCCGCGGCGCAGGCGTCATTTATCTACGCGATGGAGAACCTCGGCAGCAACATTCATGTGAAGCACGCGCAGCTCATCGGCCAGAGCGAGGACGGGCTCGCCGCGCAGCTGTTGATCACGCCAGTAGGCGGGCCGACCGAGGAGAGCACCGCCACGCTCATCCACGCGCTGCGCGGACAGCAGAACGTGATCGAGCAGGAAACCGGGGTGGACATGGGCATCACCGGCCTGATCCCCATCCAGCAGGACGTCACCGACCAACTGTCGGATGCCATGCCGATATACCTCCTGCTGGTCGTCGGGCTGGCGCTCGTGCTGCTACTGATGATCTTCCGCAGCATCACCGTGCCGATCATGGCGGCACTTGGATTCCTGCTCTCCGTCGGCGGTGCCTTCGGACTGACCGTGCTGGTCTGGCAGGAAGGCTGGGCCGGGCTGTGGAGCTCGCCGGGGCCGCTGATCAGCTTCATGCCGATCTTCCTTATCGGCGTGACCTTCGGGCTGGCGATGGACTACCAAATGTTCATCGTTTCGCGCATGCGAGAACGCTTTAAGCACGAATCCTTCGAGGCCGCGAAGACCTCCAAGTACACGCCCGTTGAAGACTCCGTGATCTTCGGCTTCGGCATGGGCGCGAAGGTTGTGACCGTGGCGGCGCTGATCATGATCGGCGTGTTCGCCAGCTTCGTCTTCCAGCCGCTGCCGTTCGTGCAGATCTTCGGCTTTGCGCTGGGCGCCGCCGTGCTGTTCGACGCCTTCCTCGTGCGCATGACTTTCATCCCCGCCATGATGGTGCTGCTCGGCAAGGCTACCTGGTACATGCCCAAGTGGCTGGACCGCATACTGCCGACCTTCGACGTTGAAGGCTCGCAGCTGGAGCGCGACTTCCGCTCCGGCGCCATCCAGCGCCTCGACGACGAAGGGCGCGCGCTGGAGCCGGCGGAAGCGGCGGAGGTGGCGGCGGAAGCGGCGCGCTAGCCCAGGCGCTCCCGCCAGGCTGGGCCGTAGTAGCGCCGCATGAACTCCTCCTGGAACTCATAGAAACGCCCCTGCTCCATGGACTCGCGAATCCGGTCCACCAACCCCACCATGAAATGCAGATTATGCAGGGTACACAAAGTCCCGGCCAGGTACTCCTTCGCCTTCAACAAGTGGTGAATATAAGCGCGCGAATAATTCTCCGAGACATAGCCGCCTACTGCGGCGTCAATAGGAGAAAAATCCCTCTTAAACCGCGCACCCATAAGATTCAGCCGACCGTCCAGCGTGTACACGCCACCGCGGCGGCCCAGGCGAGTCGGCGCGACGCAGTCGAACGTGTCCGCGCCGGCCTCAATCGCCGTGAACAGGTCATCCGGCTCCGAAATGCCGAGCAGGTGGCGGGGCTTATCCTCCGGGAGCTCCTCGGCGACCCAGCGGACGATCGTGCCGAGGTTCTCCTTCTCCAGCGCGCCGCCGATGCCGAAGCCGCCGAAACCACGGTTGCCCTGCGCCTCCGCCTCCGCGGACAGCTGCACCAGCCCGCGGGCCGCCTGCCTGCGGAGATCCTCGTACTGCGCGCCCTGCACCACACCCCACAGAGACTGCGGCGGGCGGTGCGTGCGCAAGTCCGTGAGCCGCTGGTGCTCCGCCAGGCAACGGCGAGCCCAACGGTGCGTGCGCGCGACGGATTGCTCCTGGTAGGGGCGGGTATTCACCAGCGTGGTGAGCTCGTCGAACGCGAACATAATGTCCGCGCCCAGCTGGTGCTGGATCTGCATGGACACCTCCGGCGTGAAGCGGTGCTTGCTGCCGTCGATGACGCTGCGGAAATCCACGCCGTCCTCGTCCACCACGGCCATGCGTTTTTTCTGCTGCTGGATGATGTCCGCCTCGCTGCGGCCTTTTGTGTCCATGGCTAGGACTTTCTTGTAGCCCACGCCGAGGCTCATGACTTGGAAGCCGCCGGAGTCCGTGTACGTCGGCCCATGCCAGTTCTCGAAGGTCGCGAGCCCGCCGCCCTCGTCCACGATGTCCGGGCCGGGCTGCAGGTACAGGTGGTATGCGTTGGAAAGCATCGCCTGCGCGCCCGTCGACCGCACCTGCTCGGGCGTGAGGGTCTTGACCGTTGCTTTTGTCGCCACCGGGATGAACGCTGGGGTGTGGATGTTCCCATGCGGAGTCTTTATGACGCCCGTACGCCCCAGCCCGCCTGCGCTTCCATCCACTCGCGCGCTTCCGCCTGCGCTGGCACCCGCACTCGCGCCCGTGCGCGTGTCCGTGTCTGCGTTCGTACCCGCGCTCGCGCCTGCGCTGGCGTTATCGCGCAGCCGGGTGCGCACCTCGAAGGATAGGTCTGCGGCGCCCGCGCTTGCTTCTGCGCTGGCGCCTGCACCTGCGCTCTGACCAGCGCTAACGTTCGCGCCGTCGCTGGATGTGCGCTCTCCCGCGCGTGTGTCCGCGCTGGTGTTTCCCTGATTGTCGGCCATGGCGCCCTATTTTATCCTCCGCTTCCGTTGGCGCCCCTTTCGCGCGGCCGACTCTCCACACCCATTCCTCCCCATTCCCATGTCCAGGTTCTCCCGCTGTCACATGAGCCCCACTGGCCCCACCCTCCGTTCAGGCCCGCTGGTCAAGCGCTTCCCCCTCCTCAGTTGATGTCTAGCTGATGCCACATCAGCCCCACTGGCCTCACGGCTGCCTTGCGCCGGGGTGGGCTAAAACGCAAATGTCCCAAATCTTCCACTTTCGGCAGGTAGCAAGTCTGAAGTAAAAATTTATACCCCTTTTGACCTGCGCAAATAGAAAGTTATAAAAACAGAGTGGAAGATTTGGGACATTTGGCTGCCTAAGTGTCGGAAATCTTGCAATACGGCGCTAGCGCGTCAGGCTGATCGGCGCATCCTGAACCCTCTCAGCGCGAAGAAAATCGCTTAAACGGGCTTAGAATCGCCCTGCCGGATTTGGCGTCTTCCCTGCCGACTAGATGTATGCCTAACCGGCGAACCTATTCCTGCGCTGACGCTATTCTTCTCCCTTAGGAAAGCAATTACCTCCTGCCAGGAGCTGCTATTCCCACGCCGGAACACCTCCCCGGTGGTTGGTGGCGGGGAACTCGAGGCCTTGTCGTGTCATTTGCTGATGGATCCTGCAGATGTCCGCCACGGCACTTCCATCACGGAAGTTATTGCGGTCCACCCGGTAAATCCGCAGGCCCAGGTTCTGCAGTTTCCGCTCGCGTTCGCGCTCGCTAAGGATCTGCCGCGCGGCGAAAACCTCTTCGTTGATCACGCTGCCCGTGCCCAGCGTGAAGCTGGCGCCAGCCTTGGCCATGCCGGGCTGGTATTTCCCCTGACCGTCATACTCGATCACCAGTCCGCAGGGGTAGAAAAAGTCCACGCGACCTGCGAAGTAGCCTTCGTAGTGCAGCTCCACCTGCTGAAGAGGCGCTGGCAGCCCGGCCTCCCACAGTTTCACCTTCAGTTCAGATTCCCGCGGGCTCTCGGAGGCGCCGTTGATCAGTCGAAGAGCTTTCGTGACCTCGCTGAAACCTCGTAGATTCAGCGCTGATTGAAGGTATTCACGAACTTCTGCAATAAATACTTCTGCTGCATCGCTGCCGTATTTCGTCTGAACAATCGACTCTGCTGCCACGACTGCATCCGCCACGCTATGCCACCGGGCTAGGTCGATTATTGAGTCGTGGATGCCGGTTAGGCGAATTTCGCGCGGACCGTTGGCGGTGGTGATCAGTATTTCTTCCGTTCTCTGCCACGAGCCAGCGTGCAGTGGTCGGATGATTCGATTGTCGGAAACCTTGCGAGTTCCCGTCGGCGGGTAGTACCCGATCTCCGCGTTCGGCTCCGCCCGCCCCGTGATCGGTAGCCCGTGCAGCAGCGCCGCAGAACGCCCGCACAGCGCGCCGTTTGTGCAGCTCAGGCCGTGTGCTATCGCGTGGAGACGCACCTTTTCGTCGCGCGGCAGCGCATCCCAGTGCACTCGCTCGGCGTAGATCCCCGGCGCAATCTTGCAGTGTCGCCGCCCGCGCGCCAGCCCTCGCCGCGCGCCGCTCGGAAGCTCTTTCGCCTCAATGAGCAGCGTTGTTGTTGTCTGTTCTTTCTGACGCCCCCACGTCAACGAATTCACATTTCCCCCACACGTTGAGCTTTCCCCTTGGCGTAAAAGTATTGCAGACCCGCGGGTAGCCTTGCCAGGGAAAGCGGAAAAAGGAGGCGTTGGCATGGTGCGAACTGGGAAGCAGCCGGGAGCGAGGGCGCAAGGTGGTGAGGCGGCGCAGGCTGTGGGGGATTTAGCGTCGGCGGGGGTCGAAGGCGCGGGGCGGTACGCGCCCAGCCCCTCGGGAGACCTGCACCTGGGGAATCTTCGGACCGCTGTGCTGGCGTGGTTGTTTGCCAAGCAGGAGGGGCGCGAGTTTCGGATGCGGATCGACGACATTGATGCTCAACGCTCGTCGGAAGAAAGTGCAAAACAGCAACTACTGGATCTTGCGACTATGGGGATTGGGTACGAGGGGAGGCTGTGGCGTCAACAAGAGTGCTGGTCGGAGTATGAAAAAGCGCTACAGGCCCTGCGAGAGAAGGGGCTCGTATACGAGTGCTACTGCTCGCGGAAGGACATCGCCGAGGCGGTCCGCGCGCCGCACGCCGCGCCGGGCGCGTACCCGGGAACATGCCGCGACCTGGGAGAATCGGAGCGGGTGGCCAAGCGCGCGGAGTTGGCTGCACGGGGGCGAGTGCCGGCGTTGCGGCTGCGCGCGGGCGTGGACGAGTGGGAAGTGCGCGAGCGGTTCGCGGTGGGAGCGGGCAGTAAAGCTTCTGACGGTGAGGCTCCGGGCAGCGAACGCTTGGGTAGGGAAAGCTTGGGTGGCGAATACGCGGGCGGGGTGTACCGCGGGGCGGTGGACGACATGGTGCTGCGGCGCGGCGGGAACGTACCGAAGGCGTCGGCGGGTGGCGGAGATGCTGGAGCGTCGGCTGGCGTAAATGCGGGCACAGACGCGATGGGCGGAGAGGCCAGCATGGGCGCCGGCGCCGACGCGCCGGGCGGGCCGGTGAACAGGGACTATGCCTACAACCTGGCCGTCGTCGTCGACGACGCGCTGGCCGGGGTGGGGCAGGTTGTGCGCGGGGATGACCTGCTGAGTTCCGCTCCGAGGCAGGCGTATCTGGCTCACCTGCTGGGGTTGCCGCCGGTGGAGTATGTGCACGTTCCGCTGGTGTTAGGGCCGGATGGGAAGCGCCTGGCGAAGCGGGACGGGGCCGTCACGCTGCGGGACTTTCCCGGCGGGGCGGAAGGGATGATGCGGTGGATCGCGGAATCGCTCGGCGAAGCGGTGGACATCTCGGCGGCTGAAGCGGCGGGAGCGGCCGGGGGCATCACGCCCGCCGCGCTGCTGCCAACCTTCCGGCCCGAACTACTGCCCCGCGAGCCCGTCATCTGGCGCCCCGCGGGAACGCTCGCGGACTAGCTCGCGCGGCAAGCAGGTGGCGCGGAAAGCTGAAGCGTGAAGTAGGCGGGAACGCTCGCGGACTAGCTCGCGCGGCAAGCAGGCGGCGCGGAAAGCTGAAGCGTGAAGTAGGCGGGAACGCCCGCGAATTAGCGCACCGCGCGCGGGCGGAACTTCGGCGGGATCTTCTTCTGCGCGGCCTTCCGCGCGATCTCGGCGTTCTTGCTCACCAGCAGGCGCGCCTGGCGCAGGCGCTCGCGGGCGAAAGTCCGCCGCTCGCCGGAGTCCCACGTCTCGTCCACCAGCTTCTTCGCCAGCGCCACCGAATCCGGCGAGCGCTCAATGATCTGCCGCGCCAGCTCCTCCGCCGCAGCCAGCGGATCCTCCACAGCCTTAGCCAGGCCTAGCTCCGCGGCAAGCTCCCCGGAGAAGATCTCCCCGGTCATGGCCAGCCGCTTCACCTCGTCAATCGGCAGCAACTGCTTCAGGGACATGATCCCCGACATGTCCGGCACCAGACCCCATTTCGCTTCCAACACTGACCAGTGGGCGTCATTGCTCGTAAACCTAAAGTCCGCACCACAAGCGATCTGCACGCCACCGCCAAAGCAATAGCCTTCCACCGCGGCAATCACCGGGAAAGGGAGGCGACGCCACGTCCACGGCGCCTCTTGGAATGTGTTCGTGCCTCGCAGGGGACGCGGGATGAAATGCGAAAGCATGCGCGGCGGGCTTTTCAGCGTATCTGCGAAGTCGAGGCCGGCGGAGAAGTTGCCCTCCGCGCCGGAGAGGATGACCACGCGGACGGAGCGGTCGCGGCGGAGCGTGTGCGCCGTGGAGATCAGCTGTTGGAGCAGGTCGATCGTCAGCGAATTCAGCTTGCGGGGGCGGTTCAGGCGGACGTGGACGAGGCCGGGGATGGACTCGGAGTATTCCGTGGTGACGAGCTGGTCGGTTCCGGGGGAACTAGAGGTGCTGGGCGCGGTGGGGGCGCTGGTATCAGTCATGCTCTTCAACCTAAAACACGTCGGACGATGCGGGGTGAGATTTGGGAAAAGCAAAACCGGCGCCGGGATCGTTTCCAGATCACCGAGCGCCGGTTGCTCACTATGTGAGATTTGGCGGAGGATGTGGTGTCTGAAGTCAGGACATAGTTGACAGCGTGTTCCAGGGATAAGTGTTGTGACGGTTGTCAGATCAGCCGCGGCATAGTTGACAGTTTGCCACCGCAAAGCAAAATCGGTGATGGTTGACACCTCAGCTGCGACATTGTTGACAAATGAATAGTCCTAACCGCAACCTCGCCATCGTCAAGGCAGTCCGCGAACAAGGCGAACCCGTCACCAAAGTCGCCAAACGCTTCAGAATCTCACGGCAACGTGTCTACAAAATCCTGTCCCAGTTCGATGCCGGAGGCGCTGATGCCATCGCCCCGAAATCCCGCGCCCCTCATACCCACCCGCAAGCAGTACCGACATCTTTACGCAACCAGATCATCGACATGCGTAAGCAACTGGTTAGATCCGGTTTAGACGCAGGCCCTGAGACCATTGCATTCCACCTTCACCGCCAAGGGTTGCGAGTACCGTCAACGTCGACCATCCGACGGATCATCACCAATGCAGGCCTTGTCACGCCACAACCGCAGAAAAAGCCACGCAGTTCTTTCATCCGCTTCGAAGCCGCTATGCCTAACGAATGCTGGCAGGCGGATATCACCCACCTCCACTTGCTCGACGGCACTCGACTCGAAGTCCTCGACTTCATCGACGATCACTCCCGTTACCTGCTATCGATCACCGCAGCAGCATCCTTCAGCGGACCGGCTGTTGCAGCTGAACTGCAACGCCTTATCGCCACCTACGGCCCGCCAGCGTCCACCCTCACCGACAACGGACTCGTATTCACTGCCCGCCTAGCTGGAGCAAAAGGGGGCCGCAACGCATTCGAAAAAACCCTCAACAAATACCGCATCCAACAGAAAAATGGCCGGCCAGGCCACCCTCAAACACAAGGGAAGATCGAACGGTTCCACCAAACGCTTAAAAAATGGATTGCTGCCCAATCCCCAGCGATCACCCTGGTCGAACTCCAGCAACAACTCGACACCTTTGCCGACTACTACAACACCGTCCGACCCCATCGAGCCCTCGGAAGGCGGACACCACATGAGGTCTACACCACCGGCCCCAAAGCCGAACCCAACGACAAACCGGAAGAAGAATGGCGCGTCCGCAACGATGTCGTCACCCCAAACGGCAAGGTAACCGTCCGCTATGCAAGTAGGCTTTACCAACTTGGCATCGGGCGAAAATACACCGGCGAAACCATCCTGGGTTAAGGGTCAAAAGGGGATGCGGACGTTTTTTTAGACAGTTTCGATTTCACGCTACATTGACTTTTCGGTATTCGGCAATGCTCAAACCATCGAGGCTGATCTTGATTCGGTGATTGTTGTAGAACTCGATGTATGTCGCGATTGCTTCTTTGAGCTCTTGGGGGTTCTGCCAGGTTCTGCCGTAGTACATTTCGTTTTTCATTCGGCCGAAGAACCCCTCGCATGCTGCATTGTCGGGGCTACAGCCTTTCTTCGACATAGAGCGAAGTATTCCGAACTTCTCGGTCATGCTTCGCCAGCTGCTGCCTCGATAATGTGCTCCGCGGTCTGAGTGAATCACCAAGGA
>NZ_JFCH01000018.1 GCF_000738175.1 Corynebacterium jeikeium
GGGGGGTGTTGCCGCCGGGTGCCAGGACTTTCGATGACAGCTGATAGGGACACGGCCAGTTTTAAACTAGGTCTCTTTGTAACGTGGGTGCTTCTAACGAAGGTCATGACACCAGCGACTGGAACAACGCCATACCCATCTCGTTTTCTAGGAGCTCATCATGTCTCCGGAGCATTCCATCGACATATTCCTTGGGTTAGACGTCGGCAAATCTGAACACCACGCCTGCGCCTTAGACCGTGATGGCAACAAGGTCTTCGACAAACCGTTGCCTCAACTCGAATCCGAACTAGCAGGCGTTTTTCACCAGCTTCAGAAGCTTGGCACCGTGCTCGTGATCGTCGACCAACCCAACACCATCGGCGCACTACCGATTGCTGTAGCCCGGGACTGCGGTTGCGAAGTCGGATACCTGCCAGGTCTTGCGATGCGCAAAGCTGCAGATCTCTATCCGGGACGTGCAAAAACAGACAAACGCGACGCATTCATCATCGCCGACACCGCCCGCACAATGCCCCACACGCTACGTGCCGTCGACCGCAATGATGAGGTACTCTCCGCCCTAAAGATGCTGTCCGGCTTCGATGATGACATCGCCCGCGATTGCACTCGCACTGTCAATCGGCTTCGCAGTGTCCTCACCCAGATCTACCCCAGCCTGGAACGAGTTTTTGCTGGTAGCACCCTGACTCGCACGCCGATCCTGGAATTATTGATCCATTACAAGGGACCGCAGGGGCTAAAAAGAGCCGGATACCAACGAGTGTTGAACTGGATGATCAAGCGCACACGTAAAGACCCCACCCCGCTGGTAGACGACATTTTTACAGCGCTGAAAGCTCAAACAGTCACCGTGCCTGGAAGCGATGCCGCCGAGTTAGTAATTCCTCAACTGGCTGCAAACATCCAGGCCCTCAAAGAGCAACGAAACACCATTGCTGAGCAGGTTGAAGAGATGCTCGCTGATTTCCCTTTTTGTGAGGTCTTGATGAGTATGCCCGGAGTCGGCATCAAGACCGCAGCGCAGATCCTTCTTGCGATCGGTGATGGCTCCGACTTCGCTAGTGCTGGCCACTTAGCTGCTTATGCTGGAATAGCACCCGTGACTAGACGATCAGGTTCGTCGATCAGAGGTGAGTTCCCGGCACGGTCAGGCAATAAACGACTGAAAAACGCCTTGTTCTACTCCGCATTCGCAGTTATCCGCAGCCACGAACCGTCACGGCGGTATTACGAACGCAAACGCGCTGAAGGAAAACGCCACAACGCAGCAGTCATCTGCCTGGCACGACGCCGATGCAATGTCATCTACGCGATGCTGAAAAACAAGGAGTTCTTCCGCGAAATCCCGCCACGCCCCGTCGCCGCATAAAGCCCCAAAGACGAAGCCGACCAGCACACGCTGGCCGGCTCCTAGGCACGCCTAAGAAACTACTCCCAAGACTGTGCTCGTCAACATCGGTCTGGCACTTGACAAAAACATAGGGACACCCCCCAGCTCAGGGCCTCCCCCCTAACTCCTGCAACGTCCCCCTACAGGTTCGCGATAATCTCCTCGACGGTCTTCTTCGCGTCACCCAGCAGCATGTCCGTGTTCTCGTTGAAGAACAGCGGGTTCTGCACGCCCGCGTAGCCGGAGCCCATGGAGCGCTTGAAGACGATGACCTTCTCCGCCTCCCAGACCTTCAGCACGGGCATACCCGCGATCGGAGAACCTGGCTCTTCGGCGATCGGGTTGACGGTGTCGTTCGCGCCGATGACCAGCACCACGTCGATGTCCCCGAAGTCGTCGTTGACCTCGTCGAGCTCGAGGACAATCTCATACGGCACCTTGGCCTCAGCCAGCAGCACGTTCATGTGTCCTGGCAGGCGGCCTGCCACAGGGTGGATGCCGAAGGTGACCTCCACGCCCTGTTCCTTCAGGCGCTCCACCAGTGTTGCCACCGGGTACTGCGCCTGCGCCACGGCCATGCCGTAGCCCGGGGTGATCATGACCTTCTTCACGCCCTTGAGCAGCTCCGCGGTTTCAGCCGCGGTGACCTCGGTGTGCTCGCCGTATTCTCGGTCGTCGGAAGCTGCAGCCTCGCCGCCGAAACCGCCGAGGATAACGGAGACGAAGCTACGGTTCATTGCCTGGCACATCACATAGGACAGGTAGGCACCGGAGGAGCCGACCAGCGCGCCCACGATAATGAGCAGCGGGTTGGCCAGCATGAAGCCCGCCGCTGCGGCCGCCCAGCCGGAGTAGGAGTTCAGCATGGACACAACCACCGGCATATCGCCACCGCCGATCGCCGCCACCAGGTGGTAGCCCAGGAACAGCGCCAGCGCAAGCATTACGCCCAGCGCGATCCACGCCAGGGTCAGGTTCTCGTGGCCAGCGGAGATGAACAGCACCATGCCCACGAGAGACACCACAATGACAGCCAGGTTCAGCAGATGGCGGCCCGGCAGCATCAGCGGCTTACCGTCCATCTTTCCGGATAGCTTGAGATACGCCACGATGGAGCCCGTGAGCGTCACCGCACCGATGAACACACCCAGGTAAACCTCGCCCAGGTGGAACGCCTCGATGGACTTCGTGCGCTCGTCCGGCTGAATGAAGGAGTTCACGCCAATAAGCACGGCGGCCAAGCCCACGAAGCTGTGCAGCATCGCAATGAGCTCCGGCATTTCGGTCATTTCGACCTTCTTGGCGCGCGGGATGCCAATCGCGGCACCGAGCAGCATCGCCACGGCAATCAACAGCACGGTCACGAGCGGACCTGTGGAGGCATCTCCCCCGTTGATGGAGTTGACCACGGCCTTGACGATGGTCGCGATGAGCGCGATGGTCATACCGGCGATGCCGAAGCGGTTGCCGCGCGATGCGGTCTGCTGCTTCGCCAGACCTGCCAGCGCCAGGATGAACAGAAGTGCGGCGACCAGGTAGGCCAGGTTGGTGATCTTGTCCGTCCACTCGAGGACGGTCGGGTTGACGAGGTTCTGCGCGCCCGTCTCGGCAGCGCTGAGAAGTTGTTGTTTCATGGCTTAGTTACCTCCGTCGAACATGGTCAACATGCGACGGGTCACGAAGAATCCGCCGAAGATATTGATAGAGGCCACGACAATCGCCACAAAGCTCAGACCCGCGACAACCAGGTTCGAGCTGCCCACCTGCAGGATCGCGCCGACCAGGATGATGCCGGAGATCGCGTTCGTCTCACTCATCAGCGGCGTGTGCAGCTTGTGCGTCACCGCGGTGATCACGTAGAAGCCCACGACGATGGCCAGCATGAGCAGCATGTATTCGCCGGCGACCTGCATCGGGCTGGCGAGAATCAGCGCGATGCCGAGCAGCGCAGCAAGGATCTTCCATCCCGCACCCTTGTTCTTTGCCTCGCCTTCTTGGTTTGACGCCGACTGCTCCGCCGCAACCACATCCGTATCGGCCTTAGCACCCGCACTCTGCGCGGCGGGAGCCGCAGAGACCTTGACCGGTGGAGGTGGCCAGAGGATCTCAGCGACCTCCCCGGCGGGCTGGGACGTGGCGTCATTAGAAGAAACATCAGAAGAAGCGACAGCAGACGGCGCCGCGAAGGTGGAGTGCGTGACGGTGATGCCGCGAACGATCTCGTCCTCCAGGTCGAAGGTCAGCTGGCCGTCCTTTCCCGGAGTCATGAGCTTGAGCAGGTTGACCACGTTCTGGCCGTAGAGCTGCGAGGCCTGGGCAGGCAGGCGACCGGCGAGGTCCGTGTAGCCGATGATGCTCACGCCGTTGTCGGTAACGGTGATCTCGCCGGGGACAGTGAGCTCGCAGTTGCCGCCGTTGGCAGCGGCCATGTCAACGATGACGGAGCCGGGCTTCATCGCAGCCACATCGGCGGCGGTGAGCAACACCGGGGACTTGCGGCCAGGGATGTTCGCGGTGGTGATGACGATGTCGGCGGCGGCGGACTGCTCGGCATAGAGCTTGGCGGCAGCCTGCGCCTGGTCGGCGGTCATTTCCTTGGCGTAGCCGTCCTCGGACTTCTCGGTTTCCGCCTGGATGGCGACTAACTCGGCGCCCATGGACTCGACCTGCTCGGCGGTCTCGGGGCGCAGGTCAGTGGCCTTGACGATCGCACCCATGGAGTTCGCGGTGCCGATCGCGGCTAGACCGGCCACGCCCGTGCCAATGACGTAGACGACGGCAGGCGGAACCTTGCCGGCGGCGGTGACCTGGCCGGTGAACAGGCGACCGAAGGTGTTGGCCGCCTCGATGACCGCGCGATAGCCGGCGATGTTGGCCTGGGAGCTAAGTACGTCCATGGACTGTGCGCGGGAGATGCGCGGCACGGTGTCCATGGCCACGGAGGTCACGTTCTGGTTCGCGAGCTCTTGGATGAGCTCTTCGTTGCGGCCGGGTGCCAGGCGAGCGATAAGGGTAGCGCCGGGCTTGAGCTGTGCGCGCTGTTCGTCGGTTGGCGCGTCGAGCGCGGTGATGATGTCCGCGTGCCAAACATCGTCGCCGACGATGCGCGCGCCGGCCTCTTCGTAGAGGGTGTCAGGGTAATTGGACTGGTCGCCTGCGCCGGACTGAACCGTGACCTCGTAGCCAAGCTTGATGAGCTTGCCCACGGTGTCCGGTGTGGCTGAGACCAGGGCTTCTGGTTCTCTGGGGATACCGATTAGCAAGGGAGGCTCCTCACTGGTGTGTCTCTTGCATACTTACTTCTGCTCGCGTTCATCCGGCCGTTGTGCCTGGTGAAGGCCTGGTTAGGACGGTGTTTGCGAGCCCATTAACTACATTTTGGGTAGTTCTAAAACCATAGGTGATTATTTGGACCCATATCACGATTTGAGAGAAATACCCCCGCACCTCTCATAATTTGGGAGTTGATGCCCTCAGCTTTGGCGTTGGGGAGGCGGCGATGATTAAAGCCATTCAGAGTTTCCGAAGCAAAGCCATGCGGAGCTTCCGGAATTTGCGTACTCTCACAACCATGTTTGGACTATTCGGTAAGAAAAAGAAAGACAACACCGCCTCACCACAGCAGCCAGCAGCGCAGGAAGCTGCTGGTCAGCAGCCAGCAGCGCAGCAGCCAGCAGCTCAGCATGGCCACTTGAAGTTTCGGCACGACAGCGACGGTAACGCGACCTTAACCGCCCCGAATGGAGAGCTTGTGTACGGCATCATCTCCCCTGCCCCGAAGGATGCCAGCAACTACTCATACGCAAAGGAGATCTTGCCGGGCGTCTACCGCTTCCTCGCCACCGTAGATTCCGGTTTCAAGCCACTCTCCGACGCTGATCTTCCGCAGGGCTTCGACCTTGACCTGCAAGTTCTGGGCGACGCAACCTTCCCGGGCCAGGACATGCCCGAGAGCAACCACACTTTTTGGTCAGCGGCTTCTATGGCCACCACGCGTAAGTCTCTCGAAACGCTGAAGATTGCAAGCGCTGGCGATGTTTTCTTCCAGGTTAAGTCGGACTTCCCATTCGGGGCGACGCTCGCTATCACGTTCGATCTCTTCCTGCAGATCACCAAGATTCCTGACCATGGCCACGGACACGTAGTCTCCATGCCCGGTGGCAGCACGGTTCTGGTTCACCCAGTGGTTCCGGATCAGCCAGCGGACAACATCATGCAGCAGATGGCCCAGACCCGCCACGAGCTGCGGCAGCACCCGGTGAACATCTCCCCTCTGACGTTCTGGGTGCACGATAACCACTGGGATGTTCTTACCGCGGAGGATGGTGTGTCCCTGTTCCTGCCAGAGAGCTTCCCTGTGAAGCGCAATGCTGACGGCGCGCCTCTCATGTCCGACGGTAACTCAGGCACTCGCGCGTAATGCACCGCGAGAAGACAACGCTCGGGGCCTCTAACGCCTAGCTCTCGCGCATCTTCCTCCTTCGCATATCTAGCGCGAAAGCGATACCGAGGACAGCGGCATGCACGTTCTCGTCCAGCCCCGGCTCAATTGTGATGCGGTATCTAGTCTTGCTCATCAGCGCCCTGCCAACACCGGGGAATTCCGCACTCACCTCTGCGATTTTGCGCCCCTGGCTTATCAGCGAGTAGTCGAGCTGGAAGGCCTCGCCTTTGATCTCCATCCGGGGATAACCGGCAATATGCACGTCGTATCTGGTGCTGAACCACGCAAACCGCTTCGTGAGGTGCGCGAGCTCCGCCTTCTCGCCGGACTCCGGATCTACTCGGTGCACGGTGTACTCGTCCCAAAAGACACCCAGCGGGTTCTCAACCGAGAGCACAAGCGTGTCTGCAGCATCGAAAATCTCCACCCCGTGCGAACCTTTGAACAGATCGCTCGCCTTCCACCTTTGGCGTGCACTTCCAAGCTGTGTGTCCTGTGGATTGGAGATAGTGAACTCATCCGGGCCGATCGCCAAGAACGGGTTAAGTAAAGAAAAGTGTGTCTTTTCCGGGCGTGTTGCGGTTATTTGATCCAGCCTTTTTGGATGCCGAGGTTGTGTTGGTAGCTGGTGTCGATGGCGGTGTCGTATTCTGCTGGTGCACCGATGTCATTGGTAGTGGCTGTGGTGTTGTGGGTGATCAGGTCTGTTGCTGTGGAAAGTGCGTCTTGACCCCATCGTTGGTCCCTGGCGATCTTGACCGGATCGTCAGGGACTTCTGTATGTAGATACAGCCACCAATCCATCACTGTGCGTTGATGCGGTAGTGATAGTCC
>NZ_JFCH01000019.1 GCF_000738175.1 Corynebacterium jeikeium
CAGTCTTGGGAGTAGTTTCTTAGGCGTGCCTAGGAGCCGGCCAGCGTGTGCTGGTCGGCTTCGTCTTTGGGGCTTTATGCGGCGACGGGGCGTGGCGGGATTTCGCGGAAGAACTCCTTGTTTTTCAGCATCGCGTAGATGACATTGCATCGGCGTCGTGCCAGGCAGATGACTGCTGCGTTGTGGCGTTTTCCTTCAGCGCGTTTGCGTTCGTAATACCGCCGTGACGGTTCGTGGCTGCGGATAACTGCGAATGCGGAGTAGAACAAGGCGTTTTTCAGTCGTTTATTGCCTGACCGTGCCGGGAACTCACCTCTGATCGACGAACCTGATCGTCTAGTCACGGGTGCTATTCCAGCATAAGCAGCTAAGTGGCCAGCACTAGCGAAGTCGGAGCCATCACCGATCGCAAGAAGGATCTGCGCTGCGGTCTTGATGCCGACTCCGGGCATACTCATCAAGACCTCACAAAAAGGGAAATCAGCGAGCATCTCTTCAACCTGCTCAGCAATGGTGTTTCGTTGCTCTTTGAGGGCCTGGATGTTTGCAGCCAGTTGAGGAATTACTAACTCGGCGGCATCGCTTCCAGGCACGGTGACTGTTTGAGCTTTCAGCGCTGTAAAAATGTCGTCTACCAGCGGGGTGGGGTCTTTACGTGTGCGCTTGATCATCCAGTTCAACACTCGTTGGTATCCGGCTCTTTTTAGCCCCTGCGGTCCCTTGTAATGGATCAATAATTCCAGGATCGGCGTGCGAGTCAGGGTGCTACCAGCAAAAACTCGTTCCAGGCTGGGGTAGATCTGGGTGAGGACACTGCGAAGCCGATTGACAGTGCGAGTGCAATCGCGGGCGATGTCATCATCGAAGCCGGACAGCATCTTTAGGGCGGAGAGTACCTCATCATTGCGGTCGACGGCACGTAGCGTGTGGGGCATTGTGCGGGCGGTGTCGGCGATGATGAATGCGTCGCGTTTGTCTGTTTTTGCACGTCCCGGATAGAGATCTGCAGCTTTGCGCATCGCAAGACCTGGCAGGTATCCGACTTCGCAACCGCAGTCCCGGGCTACAGCAATCGGTAGTGCGCCGATGGTGTTGGGTTGGTCGACGATCACGAGCACGGTGCCAAGCTTCTGAAGCTGGTGAAAAACGCCTGCTAGTTCGGATTCGAGTTGAGGCAACGGTTTGTCGAAGACCTTGTTGCCATCACGGTCTAAGGCGCAGGCGTGGTGTTCAGATTTGCCGACGTCTAACCCAAGGAATATGTCGATGGAATGCTCCGGAGACATGATGAGCTCCTAGAAAACGAGATGGGTATGGCGTTGTTCCAGTCGCTGGTGTCATGACCTTCGTTAGAAGCACCCACGTTACAAAGAGACCTAGTTTAAAACTGGCCGTGTCCCTATCAGCTGTCATCGAAAGTCCTGGCACCCGGCGGCAACACCCCCCCGGATTATGGAAACTACAGGGCAGGTAAGCCATACCGGGACCAGCGACTATCCCCATTATCGGGGACACTCACAAGGTAACGGGAATGCGACCGGGGAAGCCCAACGCATGTGGGCCTCGAGCATTCGCGTTTTAGCGCTTCAGCCCCGCGATCATGGTCTTCAAGTTGCTGCGCAGGAAATCCTCGTAGGTTCCCGCGACCGTGCCCGGCTTGCCGAGCTCATCGGAGTGCAGTGGCTCGTCGAAGATCGGAATCCCGGCCTCCTTCGAGACGGTCTTCATGGGGCGCGTATCCACGTTCGACTCCACGAACAGGTGCTTCGGGCGCTTGTCCTTCAGCTGGCGCACGAGGTGTCCGATCTGCGCGGGGGAGCCGTTTTCATCCGTGTCGATCTGCCAGATATACAGCTGCTCCATGCCGTAGGTGTCGACCATGTATTGGAAGGCATGTTCACTGGCCACGAGCACACGATCCTCCTTCGGCAGCGCACCGATCTGCTCGCGGTAGTCGGCGTCGATGCTCTCCAGCATGGCCTTGTACTCCGCCCCCTTCTCCTCGATGTGCTCGGCACGCTCGGGCAGGGCCTCGGCCAGCGCCGCGGTCACGTTCTCGGCCATCGCGATGCCGACGGTCGGGTCCAGGAAGGCGTGCGGGTTGATCTCCTGATTGCCCTTTTCGTCCTTGAGGTACTTCGGTTCCACGCCCTTGGTGGCCTCGACCATCTGGGAATCGTCCAGGCCCGCGGTGTTTTTCAGTTTCGCGAGCCAGCCGTGCTCACCGCCCTCGAGGTTCAGCCCGTTGTAGAACAGCAGGTCGGCGTCGCTCGTCGCATCCAGGTCCGCGGGCAGGGGGTCGTAGTCGTGCGGGTCCGTGCCGGTCGGCACGAGGTTATGGACGTCCACCGCCTCGCCGCCGATCTCCTCCACCAGGTCCGCCAGCAGCGTGAAGGTGGTGACGACGTTCAGCTGCTCACCGTCTGCCTTCTCCTCCGTCGAGAAGGTCACGGCCCCGAACACGAGGGCACCGCCCACCAGGAGGGCCAACAGCGCGGCCAGTGGCTTATTGCCCAGCGAGCGAGCAATCAGTCCCTTGCCTGGCGCGAAGAGGAAAGCCAGCAGGAACAGCGCGCTGGCGGTCAGCACGATCGTCACGCCGGAGGACACGTTGTAGCTATAGCTCAGGAACAGCCCCACTACGGAGCTGAGCGCCGAGATCGCCACTGAAAGCCCGATCATCACTCCCAGCCGGTTCGTCAGCAGGTACGCCGCCGACGCCGGAGTAATCAGCAGGGAGACCACCAGGATCACGCCCACCGTCTGCAGGGAAATGACCGTCACCAGCGTGAGCACCACCATCAGCCCGTAGTGGATTGCCCGCACGGGCACGCCAGCCGACTGCGCCATGATGGGGTCGAAGGTGCTGAGCTTGAGCTCCTTGTAAAAGACCAGCGTGAGAATCAGCACGGCAGCGGCAATACCGATTGAGAGGTTGCGGTCGGCGTCCTGAACGGTCAGGACGTTGCCGAAGAGGATCTCCGTCAGATCCGTCGCCGTCTGTGCTTTCGCCATGAGCAGCACGCCGATCGCGAAGAAGGTGGAAAAGACGATGCCGATCGCCGAATCATTCTTCACCGTGGAGCGTTCGCTGATCAGCCCGATCGCCAGTGTGGCGAGTAGGCCCGCGACCACCGCCCCGAGGAAGAGGTTCGTGCCGAGCAGGTAGGAGGCCGCGACCCCCGGTAGTACGGCGTGCGAGATGGCATCACCGATCAGGGCCATGCCGCGCAGCACGATGAAGCTGCCGACGATGCCGCAGGCCACGCCCACGATCACCGAGGTGATCAGCGCTTTTTGCAGGTAGCCGTGGCTGAGTAGTGAGTCGAGGAACTCCGCGATCATGCTGTCTCCTCCTGAAGGGCTGCCTGCCGTGGCGTGGGGTGGGCTGGTGCTGACGGCTCGCGGATGACGAGCGCGCCGAAGGCTTTCTGCAGCACGTCGGGGACGAAGACCTCCTCGGTGGGACCCGCCGCGACGAGCTCGCCGTTGAGGACGATGAGGTCGTCGTAGTAGTCGCGCACCGTGTTCATGTCGTGGTGCACGACGACGACGTGCTTGCCCGCGTCCGCCATCTGCCGCAGCAGGGTCACGATCGTCTTCTCGCTGGGGACGTCGATGCCGACGAAGGGCTCGTCCAGGAAGATGTACTCCGCGTCCTGGACGATGGCGCGGGCAAAGAGGACGCGCTGGAACTGTCCGCCCGAGAGTTCGCTGATGTGGCGGTGGCGGAAGTCCCACATGTCGACGTCCTTGAGAGCCTGGGTGGCTGCTTCGCGTTCGGTCTTGCCGGGGCGGTGGAAAAGACCCAGGCGTGGGTAGGTTCCCATCAGGACGGTGTCGAAGACGCTGGTGGGGAAGTTGCGGTCGAGGTCAGAGCGCTGCTCGATATACGCGATTGCGCGGCGCTGCTCGGCGGGGTCCTTGCCGTCGAGGGTGACGGGGTAGTCGGCAGGGGTGCCGGTGGTGCTTGTGCCGTGGACGTGACGCTTGTCCAGGATCTGAAGCATCGCCTTCATGAGGGTGGATTTGCCCGAGCCATTGGGGCCGATGATGCCGTGCATGCCGGGGGAGTCGAGGGTGAAGCTGATGTTCCGAATCGCGGTGTTCGCGCCGTAGCTCACGCTCAAGTTCTGGACGCTAATACTCATGACAGCCAAGAATAGTGTTCAGTTCAATGAATCACCAAGTTCAATGTATTGAACTTTGGGGTGGGGTGGTGTTGGGGGGTGTCCCTATGTTTTTGTCAAGTGTCAGACCGATGTTGACGAGCGCAGTCTTGGGAGTAGTTTCTTAGGCGTGCCTAGGAGCCGGCCAGCGTGTGCTGGTCGGCTTCGTCTTTGGGGCTTTATGCGGCGACGGGGCGTGGCGGGATTTCGCGGAAGAACTCCTTGTTTTTCAGCATCGCGTAGATGACATTGCATCGGCGTCGTGCCAGGCAGATGACTGCTGCGTTGTGGCGTTTTCCTTCAGCGCGTTTGCGTTCGTAATACCGCCGTGACGGTTCGTGGCTGCGGATAACTGCGAATGCGGAGTAGAACAAGGCGTTTTTCAGTCGTTTATTGCCTGACCGTGCCGGGAACTCACCTCTGATCGACGAACCTGATCGTCTAGTCACGGGTGCTATTCCAGCATAAGCAGCTAAGTGGCCAGCACTAGCGAAGTCGGAGCCATCACCGATCGCAAGAAGGATCTGCGCTGCGGTCTTGATGCCGACTCCGGGCATACTCATCAAGACCTCACAAAAAGGGAAATCAGCGAGCATCTCTTCAACCTGCTCAGCAATGGTGTTTCGTTGCTCTTTGAGGGCCTGGATGTTTGCAGCCAGTTGAGGAATTACTAACTCGGCGGCATCGCTTCCAGGCACGGTGACTGTTTGAGCTTTCAGCGCTGTAAAAATGTCGTCTACCAGCGGGGTGGGGTCTTTACGTGTGCGCTTGATCATCCAGTTCAACACTCGTTGGTATCCGGCTCTTTTTAGCCCCTGCGGTCCCTTGTAATGGATCAATAATTCCAGGATCGGCGTGCGAGTCAGGGTGCTACCAGCAAAAACTCGTTCCAGGCTGGGGTAGATCTGGGTGAGGACACTGCGAAGCCGATTGACAGTGCGAGTGCAATCGCGGGCGATGTCATCATCGAAGCCGGACAGCATCTTTAGGGCGGAGAGTACCTCATCATTGCGGTCGACGGCACGTAGCGTGTGGGGCATTGTGCGGGCGGTGTCGGCGATGATGAATGCGTCGCGTTTGTCTGTTTTTGCACGTCCCGGATAGAGATCTGCAGCTTTGCGCATCGCAAGACCTGGCAGGTATCCGACTTCGCAACCGCAGTCCCGGGCTACAGCAATCGGTAGTGCGCCGATGGTGTTGGGTTGGTCGACGATCACGAGCACGGTGCCAAGCTTCTGAAGCTGGTGAAAAACGCCTGCTAGTTCGGATTCGAGTTGAGGCAACGGTTTGTCGAAGACCTTGTTGCCATCACGGTCTAAGGCGCAGGCGTGGTGTTCAGATTTGCCGACGTCTAACCCAAGGAATATGTCGATGGAATGCTCCGGAGACATGATGAGCTCCTAGAAAACGAGATGGGTATGGCGTTGTTCCAGTCGCTGGTGTCATGACCTTCGTTAGAAGCACCCACGTTACAAAGAGACCTAGTTTAAAACTGGCCGTGTCCCTATCAGCTGTCATCGAAAGTCCTGGCACCCGGCGGCAACACCCCCC
>NZ_JFCH01000020.1 GCF_000738175.1 Corynebacterium jeikeium
AATCATTTTAAAGCTGTAAAAACAGTTCGTGTGTGTGCGAGTGCAGCGGGTTGTTTACCGGGAATTTGCTTTATTTTCACGGTTGCTTTACACTCGTAATCCGTCGCAACGTGGCTGCCACCGATTGTGTGGTGTGTTTGTTGTGTGCGTAGGTTGTTTGAGAACTCAATAGCGTGATGAACCAAGTTTAGATACTTTGTTGACCAACCTTTGTGTTGATTCTGATGCATTGTATGTCTTTATTACTTTTGTGACTTGTTTCAGTGCTCCATTGGCTCGCATGGATTGTGGGTTGGTGGTGGTTACGCCAGCGTGGTTTTAACGTGTCCACGATATGTAATGTGCGTATCCCAGCAGGAGTCGCCTTTTTACGGGTGCTTGTTGGGCTGATGAATGGTTATTGGAAAAGTTTTTGGGATGTATGTTGTGTCTGATCAATAGTCAGCGGCGTTTTGTGTTGTTGGTGTTGGTTGATGTGATTTATTTATCCTTTTTTCAATTCTTTTGTCAGTAGTTTTTTGTTTGCCTGGTTTTCAGGCTCACCATGTGTCTGATGGCATTTTTATGGAGAGTTTGATCCTGGCTCAGGACGAACGCTGGCGGCGTGCTTAACACATGCAAGTCGAACGGAAAGGCCCTTTGCTTGCAAGGGGTACTCGAGTGGCGAACGGGTGAGTAACACGTGGGTGATCTGCCTTGCACTTCGGGATAAGCCTGGGAAACTGGGTCTAATACCGGATAGGACCATGCTTTAGTGTGTGTGGTGGAAAGTTTTTCGGTGCAAGATGAGCCCGCGGCCTATCAGCTTGTTGGTGGGGTAATGGCCTACCAAGGCGACGACGGGTAGCCGGCCTGAGAGGGTGTACGGCCACATTGGGACTGAGACACGGCCCAGACTCCTACGGGAGGCAGCAGTGGGGAATATTGCACAATGGGCGCAAGCCTGATGCAGCGACGCCGCGTGGGGGATGACGGCCTTCGGGTTGTAAACTCCTTTCGCTAGGGAAGAAGCCTTTTGGTGACGGTACCTGGATAAGAAGCACCGGCTAACTACGTGCCAGCAGCCGCGGTAATACGTAGGGTGCGAGCGTTGTCCGGAATTACTGGGCGTAAAGAGCTCGTAGGTGGTTTGTCGCGTCGTCTGTGAAATCCCGGGGCTTAACTTCGGGCGTGCAGGCGATACGGGCATAACTAGAGTGCTGTAGGGGAGACTGGAATTCCTGGTGTAGCGGTGAAATGCGCAGATATCAGGAGGAACACCGATGGCGAAGGCAGGTCTCTGGGCAGTTACTGACGCTGAGGAGCGAAAGCATGGGTAGCGAACAGGATTAGATACCCTGGTAGTCCATGCCGTAAACGGTGGGCGCTAGGTGTGGGGGTTTTATTTACGATTCCCGTGCCGTAGCTAACGCATTAAGCGCCCCGCCTGGGGAGTACGGCCGCAAGGCTAAAACTCAAAGGAATTGACGGGGGCCCGCACAAGCGGCGGAGCATGTGGATTAATTCGATGCAACGCGAAGAACCTTACCTGGGCTTGACATACACCGGATCGCTGCAGAGATGTAGTTTCCCTTGTGGCTGGTGTACAGGTGGTGCATGGTTGTCGTCAGCTCGTGTCGTGAGATGTTGGGTTAAGTCCCGCAACGAGCGCAACCCTTGTCTTGTGTTGCCAGCACGTTATGGTGGGGACTCGCGAGAGACTGCCGGGGTTAACTCGGAGGAAGGTGGGGATGACGTCAAATCATCATGCCCCTTATGTCCAGGGCTTCACACATGCTACAATGGTCGGTACAGTGGGTTGCGATACCGTGAGGTGGAGCTAATCCCTTAAAGCCGGTCTCAGTTCGGATTGGAGTCTGCAACTCGACTCCATGAAGTCGGAGTCGCTAGTAATCGCAGATCAGCAACGCTGCGGTGAATACGTTCCCGGGCCTTGTACACACCGCCCGTCACGTCATGAAAGTTGGTAACACCCGAAGCCAGTGGCCCAAACTTGTTAGGGAGCTGTCGAAGGTGGGATCGGCGATTGGGACGAAGTCGTAACAAGGTAGCCGTACCGGAAGGTGCGGCTGGATCACCTCCTTTCTAAGGAGTTTTTATTTTTTGTTTTTGTTTCTGGGTGAATAGGTAGCCGGTTCAA
>NZ_JFCH01000021.1 GCF_000738175.1 Corynebacterium jeikeium
CCTGCAGAGCTCTGCGTCGCTGCTCCTTGGTGTATGAGCGGTTCATGATGGAATCCTCCAAGATTCCGTCCGCATCCCCTTTTGACCCTTAACCCCACTTTTCTTTACTTAACCCCCAAGAACTGGGAGATGATCAACTCATTCGACGTCAGCATGCCCCCAGAATAGCGAGAACCTCCGGCTAGCCTCTGAAAAGTGAAGCTGACCGGAGGTCGCTGTATTAGATATTTGTACCCCGTACGGGATTTGAACCCGTGTTACCGGCGTGAGAGGCCGGCGTCCTAGGCCGCTAGACGAACGGGGCGCTGGCCTACCAGGACTCGAACCTAGAATGACGGTACCAGAAACCGTAGTGTTGCCAATTACACCATAGGCCATCGTTCGTCGAACAAAACCCGCAAGCGTCAATCCCCGGATACCCGGATCGTTGAACGCTGCGAACCTCGCTCGCAACGAGGAATACTATAACCAGAACAGTGAATTACAAGCAAATCAGCTGGTAAACACACCTTTTTCCGGCCATAGTGCGCTCACCGCGCCGCCGCTGACTCGCAGGACGGCACGTGCAAGCACACCTACCGCTGCGCTTACTGCTGCGCAGGCGCGAACGGAGTCTGCTCGCGGGCTGCCCGCAGTCGCGCCAACGTGGACTCCTTGCCCAGCAGCTCCATGGACTCAAACAGCGGCGGGGACACAGCCGCACCACTGATGGCCACACGCAGAGCGCCGTAGGCCTTGCGCGGCTTCAGCTCCATCTCCTCGATCAGCTTCGACTGCAGCGCCTTCTCAATGACGTCGGTCTTGAACTCTCCGTCCGCGATGGCCTCCAGCTGAGCGATGGCAACCTCGAGGACCTCCACCGCGTCCTCCTTCAAGTTCTTCCTCGCGGCCTTCTCATCCAGGGACAAGTCGGCGTCAGAAGTAATCAGGAAGCGCAGCAGACCGTCAGCGTCCGAGAGCGTCTTGATGCGCGTCTGCACCAGCTCCGCGGCGAAAGCGAACTTATCCGCGGGGTAATCCGCCGGGAAGCCCTTGTACTCCTCCAGGTAAGCGCGCAGGCGCTCGGTGAAGTCACCCAGCTCCAGCATGCGGATGTGGTCGGCGTTGATGGCCTCCAGCTTCTTCTGGTCGAAGCGGGCCGGGTTGGGCTTCACGTCCGCCACATCGAAGTTGTCGATGAGCTGCTGCATCGTGAAGATGTCCTCGTCGGCGGACAGCGACCAGCCCAACAGCGACAGGTAATTCAGCATGCCCTCCGGGATGATGCCGTTGTCGCGGTGGTTAAACAGATTCGACTCCGGGTCGCGCTTGGAGAGCTTCTTGTTGCCCTCGCCCATTACGAACGGTAGGTGGCCGAATGTAGGTACCTGTTTAGCGGCGCCCACCCGTACCAACGCCTCGTAGAGTGCGATCTGTCGCGGTGTGGACGGCAGCAGGTCTTCACCTCGCAGGACGTGCGTGATCTCCATCAGAGCATCGTCCACCGGGTTAACGAGGGTGTACAGTGGCTGGCCGTTCGAGCGAGCGACAACGAAGTCCGGCACGGTCTTGCCGTCCACGCTCATGTCGCCGCGAACCAGGTCGTGCCACTCGTAGACTCGGTCGTCGGGCATGCGCAGGCGCCAGACCGGCCCGCGGCCTTCGGCCTTGAACTGCGCGATCTGCTCTTCAGTGAGGTCGCGGTCGTAGTTGTCGTACCCCAGCTGTGGGTCGCGGCCTGCAGCCTTGTGGCGAGCCTGGACTTCCTCGTTGGTGGAGTAGGCCGGGTACACGTCGCCGGATTCCTTCAGCTTCTCCAGGACATCCGCGTAGATATCCATGCGCTGGGACTGGCGGTAGGGCTCGTGGGGGCCGCCGACCTCAATGCCTTCGTCCCAACCGAGGTTCAGCCACTTCAGGGAATCGATGATGGCCTGGTAGGACTCTTCGGAGTCTCGCTTCGCATCGGTGTCCTCGATACGAAAGACGAGCTTGCCGCCGGTGTGACGGGCATAAGCCCAGTTGAACAGGGCCGTGCGCACCATGCCGACGTGCGGGGTGCCGGTGGGCGACGGGCAGAATCGAACGCGAACTTCGCTTACTTCACTCATGGTATTTAACTGTACCTTCCCGCGTTCTGGCCTTCGCGCTTGCTCGGTTCGGGCTCGACGCGGGCGCGGTGCGGGCCCTGTGCAGGCTCTGTGGGTTAAGGGTCAAAATGTGTGTCTGGCTCGGCGTGTCGCGGGGGTTAGATTTGGCCTTTTTGAATGCCGATTGAGTGGGTGTAGTCGGTGTCGATAGCGTTGTCGTAGAGGGCTGGGCGTCCTGTTTCGTGGTCGGCTTGGTTCTCGGTTTGGGTCAGGGTGGATACTTTGGCGAGTTGGCCCTGGCCCCAGTCGGACTGCCTGGCGATTCGTACTGGATCGTCAGGCAGTTCCGTTTTTAAGTAGAGCCACCAATCCAGCATGCGGCGTTGTCGTTCGCCTGATCTGCCGCGGTGGGTTCTGGCGAGCAGTTTGAGCTGGGCGTTGATGCCGCCTTCTAAGCTGTTGGTGGTGGATTTGATCCGCTCGGGCGCAAGGACTCCTGCTGGCGGGTTGAGGTAGACAAACAGCATCTCGGACCGCCAAAGATGGTTGAGGCTGTTGTAGGCCTTGCGCACGTTGTGGTGGGTCCACACGCGGGTCCATGCACCTGTTTTGGGGTCTTTGATCATGGTTTTCTCGTTCATCCATTCCCGGTAGATCGTTGAAAACTCGTGCAGTTGCACACCCCACGCGGCGGCTTCATCCAGTGTGGTGATCCGGGTCAGTTTCAGCGCAAGTCGGTAGATGGTGCGCCCGGCATCGGTGCGTGGGTTGGTGGTGGTGTAGCGGCGGACCACGCGTTGGGCGTGGACGAGGCAGCGTTGAATTTTCGTAGTCGGCCAGCACTTTTTGATTGCGCTGTATGCGCCTTGGCCGCCGTCGATGACGGCGATGAGTGGGGCTTCGATGCGTTCAAGCAGCAGTTGGTAGTCGCGGGTGGTTTCGTGTTTGCACCAGTGCCAGGCGATCACGTGGTCGATGGTCGCCGCGACGATCAGGCAG
>NZ_JFCH01000022.1 GCF_000738175.1 Corynebacterium jeikeium
CTGCCTGATCGTCGCGGCGACCATCGACCACGTGATCGCCTGGCACTGGTGCAAACACGAAACCACCCGCGACTACCAACTGCTGCTTGAACGCATCGAAGCCCCACTCATCGCCGTCATCGACGGCGGCCAAGGCGCATACAGCGCAATCAAAAAGTGCTGGCCGACTACGAAAATTCAACGCTGCCTCGTCCACGCCCAACGCGTGGTCCGCCGCTACACCACCACCAACCCACGCACCGATGCCGGGCGCACCATCTACCGACTTGCGCTGAAACTGACCCGGATCACCACACTGGATGAAGCCGCCGCGTGGGGTGTGCAACTGCACGAGTTTTCAACGATCTACCGGGAATGGATGAACGAGAAAACCATGATCAAAGACCCCAAAACAGGTGCATGGACCCGCGTGTGGACCCACCACAACGTGCGCAAGGCCTACAACAGCCTCAACCATCTTTGGCGGTCCGAGATGCTGTTTGTCTACCTCAACCCGCCAGCAGGAGTCCTTGCGCCCGAGCGGATCAAATCCACCACCAACAGCTTAGAAGGCGGCATCAACGCCCAGCTCAAACTGCTCGCCAGAACCCACCGCGGCAGATCAGGCGAACGACAACGCCGCATGCTGGATTGGTGGCTCTACTTAAAAACGGAACTGCCTGACGATCCAGTACGAATCGCCAGGCAGTCCGACTGGGGCCAGGGCCAACTCGCCAAAGTATCCACCCTGACCCAAACCGAGAACCAAGCCGACCACGAAACAGGACGCCCAGCCCTCTACGACAACGCTATCGACACCGACTACACCCACTCAATCGGCATTCAAAAAGGCCAAATCTAACCCCCGCGACACGCCGAGCCAGACACACATTTTGACCCTTAACCCGCTGAGAGCAAGAAGGAAAAGCCGAACAAGCAAAAATGAAGGCCTCCCCCGGTTTACTTTCCGGGAGGGCCTTCACCTTATTTAGTTGTGGAGCATAGGAGAATCGAACTCCTGACCTTCTGCTTGCAAAGCAGATGCTCTACCAATTGAGCTAATGCCCCTTGACTATCGAACCAAGCTTCCGAAACTATATCAGACGCTTTGATCTCTAGCGAAGAGTGTTCGATTGGTGGGCCTAGGAGGACTTGAACCTCCGACCTCTTCGTTATCAGCGAAGCGCTCTAACCGCCTGAGCTATAGGCCCTCGAACGAGTAGAAACATTACCCACCAATCCAGCCAATCACCAAATCGCCTGGTCAGTAGCGGTTTTTATAGCTGGAAAGTGGGCGTCAAAAAGAACCAAAGAGCTAGCGATCCAGCTGGATGCGCAGACCGCCGAGAATGCTCGACGAGGCGTTGTAGATCAGCGCGGCGACGGGCGCCAGAAGAGTGAAGAGCACGACCTCGAAAAGACCAATGGCCACAACAGCACCGAAGTACATGCCGGCGGACATGCCAGAGGAATCCGTCAGGTCACCGATCAGCGAATCCAGACGGTCCCACGTGCCCGCAGCGCCGAGAACGATGTAGATCAACGCCATAGCCACAAACCACACCGCAAACAGCGCCAGGTTGAAGATGAGCGCCATCTTCAGGGCACTGATCGGCTCGATGTACGTGATCGTGCGCTGCACGCCCCGCTTGGCCGGGTTGCCGGGCTTGCTGGGCTTGTTGTCGCGCTGGGCGGACTGAGCGGGCTGGGCAGGCTGGGTAGCCGCGTTGGTCTCTGGCGCTTTCTGGTCGGCGTTCACGGTAGCCTTCTGCCCGGCCTCCTCGGCGGCCTTATCACCAGTTTTCACGGTGGTCTGGTTCTTCGCGGCAGCCTGATCCTGCACCGGCGCCTTGGCCTGCTCCGCCGGAGCGTTCTTAGCGTTCTCCGCCGTTGCCTTCGCGTTTTTGGCCTTCTTCGCGTTCTTCGCGTTCGGCGGGGGCGTTTTGTGCGTCATCGCATCTCCGTACTTGTTCGTACTCTTCAGTACTCGTTCGTGCTCGGTTGTGCTCTTTTGTGCCTTTACGACAGTAGCCTAGCGGTATCGACCGCCAGGCTACTTCGGTTCAAGGCTTATCCTGCAGGCCTACCCGGGCTGCCCCGGTTGCTCGGACTACTCGGATTCCGTCTCCGCCTTCGCGGTGGCCTCAGCAGACTCCTCTGCTTCTTCCTCCACGTTGCGGTCCACGGCAACCAACTCGTTGCCCTTGGCCAGGTCCACCAGGCGCACGCCCATGGTTGCGCGACCGCTGTGGCGGATCTGGCTGACCTCAGTGCGAATCACGCCGCCGTTGGAGGTCATAGCCAGGATTTCGTCATCATCGTTGACCGTCAGCGCACCGATCAGCTTGCCGCGCTTCTTGTCATACTTAAACGCAACCACGCCCAGGCCGCCACGGCCCTTCGTCGGGTATTCCTCCATCGGCGTGCGCTTGCCGTAGCCGCCAGAGGTAGCCACGAACAGTGAAGAATCCTCAGCCACGACCGTCAGCGCCAGCAGCTGGTCCTCCTCGCGGAAGCGCATGCCCTTCACACCGGCGGTAGCGCGGCCCATCGGGCGCAGCGTCTCATCGTCAGCGGTGAAGCGCATGGCCTGGCCTTCTTCGGAAACCAGCAGCAGATCGTCCTCGGCGGTGCACAGCTGCGCACCAACCAGGCGATCGCCCTCGTTCAAGTTGATGGCAATCAGGCCGCCAGAACGGGCAGTGTCGTAGTCCGTCAGGCGGGACTTCTTCACCCGGCCATGTGCGGTAGCCAACACCAGGTACGGGGCATCCTCGTAGGACTGGATCTGGATAACCTGGGCGATCTGCTCGCCCGGCTGGAACTCCAGCAGGTTAGCCACGTGCTGGCCGCGAGCCGTACGGGTGGCCTCCGGCAGCTCGAAGGCGCGCAGGCGGTACACGCGGCCGAAGTTGGTGAAGAAAAGGATCGTGTCGTGCGTCGAGCAAACGAAGAAGTGGCGTACCACGTCGTCCTGCTTCAACTCGGCACCGCGCACGCCCTTGCCGCCGCGACGCTGGCTACGGTAGCTATCCACCTTCGTGCGCTTCGCGTAGCCGGTGGACGTGATGGTCACAACCACGTTCTCGCGGGCAATCAGGTCTTCCTCGGACACGTCGCCGGAAGCGGCGATGATCTGCGTGCGGCGCTCGTCGCCGTACTTATCCACGATCTCGGCCAGCTCGGTACGGACGATGTCGCGCTGGCGCTGTGGGGATTCCAGGATCGCCTTCAGGTCGGCGATGGTCTCCTCCAGCTCCGCCAACTCGTCGATAATCTTCTGGCGCTCCATCGCGGCCAGGCGGCGTAGCTGCATAGCCAGAATGTGGTCGGCCTGCACCTCGTCGACATCCAGCAGGTCGATCAGGCCGGTGCGGGCCTCGTCCACCGTCGGGGAGCGACGGATCAGGGCGATGACCTCGTCCAGCATGTCCAGAGCCTTCACCAGGCCACGCAGGATGTGGGCGCGCTTCTCGGCCTCGTCTAGGCGGAACTGGGTGCGGCGCACGATCACGTCGATCTGGTGGTCCACGTAGTGGCGCAGCATCTGGTCCAGGCGCAGGGTACGCGGCACGCCGTCCACGATGGACAGCATGTTGGAGCCGAAGCTGGTCTGCAGCTGGGAGTGCTTGTACAGGTTGTTCAGCACCACGCGCGGCACAGCGTCGCGCTTCAGAGTGATGACGATGCGCATGCCCACGCGGTCGGAGGACTCATCGTCAATCTTGGAGATGCCGGCGATCTTGCCGTCGCGGATTTGCTCCGCGATCGAGGCCACCAGGTTGTCCGGGTTCACCTGGTAGGGCAGCTCGGTGATGATGATGACCTGGCGGTTGCCCTCTTCCTCGATGCTGGTCACGCCACGCATGCGGATGGAGCCACGGCCGGTGCGGTAGGTGTCCTGGATACCCTTGTCGCCGACGATCAGCCCAGCGGTCGGGAAGTCCGGTCCCTTCACCCGCTCCATGCAGGCCTCCAGCGCGTCGGCCTCCTCTGCGTCCGGGTTGTCGAGCAGCCAGTAAATGGCTTCCGCCAGCTCGTTCAGGTTGTGCGGCGGGATGTTCGTGGCCATGCCCACGGCAATGCCGCCGGAGCCGTTCATCAGCAGGTTCGGCACGCGGGACGGCAGCACTGTCGGCTCGGTGGTCTTGCCGTCGTAGTTGGGCTGGAACTCGACGGTGTTCTCGCGGATGTCGCGCACCATCTCCATCGCCAGGGGCGTCATGCGGCACTCGGTGTAACGCATGGCGGCCGCGCCGTCGTTACCGCGGGAACCGAAGTTGCCCTGGCCGTCGACCAGCGGATAGCGCATAGACCACGGCTGGGCCAGGCGCACGAGGGTATCGTAGATCGCGATATCGCCGTGCGGGTGGTAGTTACCCATCGTGTCAGCGACGGGCTTTGCGGACTTCACGTAGCTGCGCTCGGGGCGGTAGCCGTTGTCGAACATCGCGTAGAGGATGCGTCGGTGCACGGGCTTCAGACCGTCACGGACTTCGGGCAGGGCGCGTCCGACGATCACGCTCATGGCGTAATCGATGTAGCTGGACTTCATTTCCTCCTGCAGATCGATCGGTGTGACTCGATCAAAGAGGTTGTCGCTACCGTTGTTGTCGTCGCTCACTGTTTTGAGAAGCCTTTCTGTTTAGCCTTCAGACCTATCCATTCTACCCCCTTGTTGTGGGTTTCCTGCGCTTTGGAGGCTTTGTGACGCCACCTTTCCCGCCCCATTAAGTGAATTCGAGATGTTGCACAGGTAAATAACCGCTGAACTCATGCGGATGCGCCCTCTTCGCCCTGCGAGGTCACAGAACCAGGAGTTAGATCAGAAGTGTTCAAACACTGACCCTATTGCAGCCATAGCCGACTAGTGGCTATGACCGCTATCGCAAGAGGAAGCCCAAAAAATGAACTCTCCCAAGCCCTTTACCGCCCTGCGCAAAGTAGCGTCGATGGCCGCCTCCAGTGCCCTGCTGGTCGCCGCAGCCACCGGCGGCATGGGTGTTGCCGCCGCCGACGATGCTCAGGCCAAGCCGAAGACTCCCATCGAGCACGTCGTCGTCATCTACAGCGAGAACATCTCCTTCGACCACTACTTCGCCACCTACCCCAAGGCCGCGAACAAGGACGGCGAGAAGCTGCAGTCCAACGACCAGGATGCGCCGAAGTTTAAGGCAAAGAAGGGCACCCCGAAGGTCAACAACCTGGCTAGCGAGGATCTGCTGGGTAAGAACAACCCCAACTCCGTCAAGCCTTTCCGCCTGGGCCCGGACCAGGCCGTCACCGTAGACCAGAACCACGAGTACTCCGCGCTGCAGGAGGCTTTTAACGGCGGCAAGATGGACAAGTTCCCGGAGACTGTCTCCACCGACGTGGATAAGGAAAACGAGGGTCTGTACGCCCGCCCGGGTATGACCATGGGCTACTACGACGGCAACACCGTCACGGGTCTGTGGAACTACGCGCAGCATTACGCCATGAACGACAACAGCTACTCCACCATCTTCGGCCCGTCGACCCCCGGCGCGCTGAACCTGGTGGGAGCTACCGTCGCCGGCGCCACCATCCACGATCCGTCGAACGGCGAGCAGGTGAAGATCACACCGGGTGAGTCCGACGAGTTCGCCGGAGTATCCAAGGACGGCAAGACCGTCACCGTCGTGGGCGACCCGGATCCGCTGTACGACGACTGCTCCAACAGCTCCTCCTCCAAGACCGACGAGGTGGCTGCGCTACACAACAAGAACATCGGCGACCAGCTGAATGAGAAAGACATCACCTGGGGCTGGTTCCAGGGCGGCTTCCGCCCGACGGAGAAGGCTACGGACGATGCCCGCGCTCGTTGCGGTGCCACGCACAAGACCCTGACCGGCCAGGAGAAGACGGACTACAACCCGCACCACCAGCCTTTCCAATACTTCGCATCCACCGCCAACCCACACCACCTGGAGCCCAGCAGCCCGGACATGATCGGCAAGTCCGACCAGGCCAACCACCAGTACGACCTGCAGGATTTCGATACCGCCCTGGAGAACAACAACCTTCCGGCCGTGAGCTACCTGAAGGCCTCCAACTACCAGGACGGCCACGCGGGCTACTCCAACCCGCTGGACGAGCAGGCCTTCATGACCCACTACATCAACGAGATCCAGAACTCTGATCAGTGGGGTTCCACCGCCATCGTCATCGCCTACGACGATTCCGACGGCTGGTACGACCACCGTGCCCCGAAGGTTCTGAATGGCTCCAACGACACGACCAAGCTGGAGGAAACCGGTAAGCCGATCGATTCCAAGATCTGCACCGACGCTGCCAAGAAGGTCGGCGTGGCCGATGACGAGGACGGCCAGTGCGGCCCGGGCACCCGCCAGCCCATGCTGGTTATTTCGCCGTACTCCAAGGTCAACCACGTGGATAACACCTACACCGAGCAGACCTCGGTGACGAAGTTCATCCAGGACAACTGGGAGCTGGGCCGCCTCGGCGAGCACAGCTTCGATAACCGCGCGGGCAAGCTGGACAACATGTTCGACTTCGACAACGCCAGCGCGGAGAAGCTGTTCCTCAACGAGACCGACGGCACCGTGGCCAAGGACTACGACTCCATCGAGCGGGTGGATGACAGCGACCGCGCGGGCGAGAAGCTGAAGGACGTCGCCGAGGGCATGAACGACCCGAAGGTCACGGAGAAGGACGTGCAGAACGTCGCAGCCTCTAACGGCAAGAACAACGCAGCCGGCGAGTCCGACGACTCCAACCACCTGGGCGCCTGGCTGGGCATGGGCGCGGTGGCCGTAATCGTGTTGGGCTTCCTCACCTGGATCTCCAACCGCAAGGGCGGATCCGAGAGCTAGAACTAATAGGCGCCATTATTAGCCACCATCGGTACCAGCCATGACCTCCCCTGAATCATCGGATCAACCCCGCCCGCGGCGGCAGCCCGCCCGGGTTGTCGCAGCCCTCGCCGTGGCCTCTGTCTCGGCGAGCGCATTGCTGCTATCCGGCTGCTCTAGCGAGAATAGCGACAACGGCACTGGCGGCAACGGCACAAACGCTGCCGATGGTTCCGGCGATACCGACGTTTACGCTGACGCCGACATTCACATCAAGAGCCGCCGCGCCTGCCCCTCCCCCGGCGATCTGCGCGGCGACCTCAACCACATCCGAGTGACCAACACCGCGGACGCCTCCACCACGGTTTACGTCGCCGACCAGGAGGGTTTCGCCTACCAGACTCTAGAGCGCGTCGGCAGTTCCGCCACCCGCTCCTGGTCCGTGAAGCTGACCGACGGCACATACCACCTGACCTGCGTCTTCCAGGGTAAAAAGGCGATCTCTAGCGACGAGTTTAAGGTCACCGATTCTTCTCTTCGTGACGCCCCCAGGATGAAACCGATCACGGACAAAGAGGTCACGGACGTATCCATCGCTCACGCGCGTGCACAAAAACCCCAGGTGCGCGAGTGGGTTTCCAAGGACGATGCGCTGTTGCGTGCCGTGCGTTCCGGCGACCGCACAGCTGCCAAAGAAGCCTGGAAGACGGCTTACTTGGCCTACCGCAGGCTAGATGATTCGAACCACGAGTGGCCGGGGCCGGTGGATGAAATCGCGGACTTCGGTACCAGTTCGAAGGCCAACGGCAATCAGGCCAAGGATCTTTCGGGCTACCACCGGCTGGAGTGGGGACTGTGGCACGGCGAGTCCATGGGCGATCTGCTCGACCCAGCCGAGAATCTGAACGAAAATGTCCACGAAGTGGCGGACGGCATCGAGCATTTTGCGATCTTCGCACCCAATTATGGCCTGCGAACACACGAGGTCACCGAGGAGGTCGAGCGCTTCGACCTCAAGAGCCATAACGACTTCGGCGCCCACATCACGGGCAGCGCGGTGCGGGCCGCACTCTACTCCACCCGCTCTACCCTCGATCCTCTGCGCGACCTGGTGGAAGACCGCGGGGCGGATCTGCGCGAACTCGACAAGCAGCTGGATCGAACGGACGCGGTAGCCAAGAAAATGGCGGCTAAATACGACGGTAAAAAGCCCTTCACCGCGTGGGAACAGGCCGATCAGCGAGAGCTGGGAGCGGCCATTGGGAAGCTGAACGAGCTGCTTGCCCCGCTGGCGACGATGACTGTGATCAGGAGGATGTAGTGAACTGTCCTTTTCATTCCCGTGCCACCACAGACGACCACGGCGAGCAGGAGAACCGCCCCGGAGGCGCCCGGGTTTCGAGGCGCACCATGCTCGGCGGAATGCTGGGGCTGGCTGGAGCGGGTGGCGTCACTACCCTTGCAAAAACCGGCGCCACCGCCGAAGAAAACGACGGCAGCGACGAGCTACCCGACTATCCATTTGAGGGCAAACACCAGCAGGGCGTGATTACGCCACCGCAAAAAGAACTGATCATCTGCGGTTTGGACGTGCTGGTTAAAAAGCGCGAGGAGCTAAAGGAGTTGCTGCAGACAATCACCGAACGGGCGCGCGTGCTGACCACCGGGGGTCCGGCGGCACCCGATGGGATTGCGTATCCGGCGACGGATTCCGGGGAGCTGGGCGAGGACGTGCCGGTGGACGGGCTGACGATCACGCTAGGGGCGGGCGCAACGCTGTTCGACGATCGCTTCGGGTTGAAGGCTAAGAAGCCAAAGCACCTCAAGACCATGAAGGCCTTCGCGGATGATTCGCTGGATCCCGCGCAGTGCCATGGCGACCTGGCGCTGCAGATCTGCGCGCACAACCGGGATACGGCGATGCACGCTCTGCGCGATATTCTGCGGCACACGCGCGGGGCGATGGCGGTGCGGTGGCGCCAATCCGGTTACCAGAACCCGCCCCGGCCGAGTGGCACACAGCGCAACCACCTGGGATTTAAGGATGGAATCGTTAATCCCACGCCCGAGCAGCACGACGAGCTGGTGTGGGCCGGTGGCGACGAGCCGAAGTGGGCAGCGGGCGGTAGCTATATGGCCGTGCGGCTGATCGTAATGCTGACGGAGTTCTGGGATCGCATCTCTATCGCGGAGCAGGAGCAGATCTTTGGCCGCGAACGCTTCAGCGGCGGGCCGCTTTCCGGCGGCGACGAGTGGGAGGCGCCGGACTATCTGGATGACCCCACAGGGGATGTGATTCCGGTGGATGCGCACATCCGCTTGGCGAACCCGCGGACCGAGGAAACGGCGGACCAGTTGATGCTGCGGCGCGCCTATAACTACGACAATGGTGTGCTGGACAACGGCACCTTGGACGTGGGTTTGGTGTTCGTGTGCTTCCAGCAGGATCTGCAGCGACAGTTTATTACCGTGCAGAAGCGGCTAGAGGGCGAGCCGCTGGCTGACTACATCAGGCCGTACGGCGGTGGGTATTTCTACGTATTTCCCGGGGTGTCCGGGAAAGATGACTTCCTGGGTAAGGGACTTTTCGTTCCCCCATACGTGGGTAGATCAAAGTGACTGGTGTGAAAAGCTGCGTATATGTGCAATCTCGCGCTGACCAGTCAATTTAAAGAATCTACTTGAAGAAACCGTCTGATCAGGGGTTTTTGTAATTTCTAGCACTGAAAAATCCCAGGGCGAAAGTTACTTTAAAAATGTCCGACGTTTCACCCAGAAGCCAAACGGTTTGGCTACACACGCAAACACAGGAGAAAGACATGAAGCTGTCCAAGAAGATCACCGCTACCGCCGCTGCTACCGCTCTGGCCTCCGCAGCCCTGCTGACCCCGGTTGCTAGCGCTGAGGAAGACGGCGCCACCCCAGCTCCGGAGGCTCCGGCTGCAGAGAACGAGAACACCCAGCCCGAGGACAACGGCGCTGACGAAGAGCAGCCGGGCGAAGGCGAGGACGAGGGCGCCGAGTCCGGCGACGACCAGCCGGGCGAAGGCGAGGGCGACGAGAACGGCGCCGAGGACGGCCAGACCGGCTCCTCCAACATGAGCAAGGAAAACAAGATCGCTGCTGGCATCGGTGGCACCATCGTTGGCCTGGGTGTTCTGGGTGCAGTCCTGGGCAACGCCGGCGACAAGGGCGAGGAGGCTCCGGCCGAGGATGAGGCTGAGGCTCCGAAGGATGGCGAGAAGGAAGAGGCTCCGGCTGAGGGCGAGGGTAAGCCTGAGGCACCGGCTGCCGACGAAGAGGCTCCGGCTAAGGAGGACATCGAGGCTCCGGCAGAAGACGCTGAGGCTCCGGCAGAGGGCGAGGCTGAGGCACCGGTCGCAGAGGCTCCGGCAGAAGACGCTGAGGCTCCGGCAGAGCGCAACGTTCAGCTGGCTAACACCGGCGTTAAGCCGGAGATCTCCATCCTGGCTGGCCTGGCTCTGATCTCCATGGTCGCTGGCGCTTGGATGATGTTCGCTCGCCGCCAGGCATAACTCACGCTTCCATAGCGTAATCACGCAAAAGGCGGACCACGCCTTCCGTTTAACCCACTAACCCGCGGCTCCTTCTCACTTTGGAAGGTCCGCGGGTTTCTTCATGCGTTCCCACGCGGCCAGGCTCTGAGCACGCTCCAGACTCTCTCAGAGCCGCCTTGAGCGCGGGACCGAGCGCCGAGAGCGCCGCTAGTCGGCCATCTCCCGCCAGAACTCCTCCAGCCGATCGGACACCAGCTCCGGCTCCCGCGCCCAACGGTTGTGCCCCAGCTGCGAATCGAGCTCCTCTACCTGCACCACGTCGGCGGGCAACTCCGACCCCAGGTTCTCCGCGGAAGCAATGGGGCAGTCCTCGTCGTTCGCGCAGCGCGTCAGCAGCACTGGGGTGCGCACGGACTTCTTCGCCTCTTCGTAGTCCATGTCCTGGTCCGCCAGCTTGTGCAGGCGGTTTGTTTGCCCATAACGGAACCACTCACGCAGCTGCGTGCCCGATTGGCGCCCATAACCCGCCAGATCCAGCACGCCCGCGGGCTGGTAACCAAACAGCAGGATATTCAGCATGATCTGGTAGGTACCGAAGCGCAGGCGCGTACGCTGCTTACCCTCAAACCCTTTGTAATACGGGGTGCCGGAACCCACGCCCATCATCCCCTGAATGCCCAGCTCTTCAGCCTCGGGTCGCGCAAGGAAGAGCGCACCGATCTGTCCGCCCATCGAGTGGCAAAGCATTAACGTGGGGTGATTTTTATTGACGCCCAGCGCCTCCTTCGCAGCCCGGATCGTTCGCGGATAATCCTCAGAGGCCAGGTGGTGGTAGCCCCACTGGTGCTTGCGTGTGGCTACAGCCGTGGAACTACCTTGACCACGCAGCTCGCCGGTAACCACCGGGTATCCGCGGTCGGCTAACTCCCAGGCGATCGGGTCGTAGTAGCGGGCACCCATTCCAAAGCCCGGCCAGACCACGACCAGGGGGCGGGCACGATCCCACGCGGCATCCGCTGGGCTGTTCGCTGGGTTCGCAGTACTGCCGGAGGTGGTGGCGTCAGTACCTTCCTCCCCCACCTTCGCCGTGCCGGGCAGGAACAGGCGAACCTGCGACGTGGTGCCGTCGACCATCTCAACCGGCAGCAGGGTCGGCTCCCGGCGCGGCTGCGTACGAGTGGTTTTCGCTTGGTGTTTCGAATCGCTCACAACACTCGATTAAACATCAAGGAAGCGCACGTCGCGCGCGTTTTTGGTAATGAAGCTGCGGCGGGCTACAACGTCGTCGCCCATCAGCACGCTGAAGATCTCGTCGGCGGCCGCGGCATCCTCCAGGTCCACGCGACGCAGGGTGCGCACCGTCGGGTCCATGGTGGTTTCCCACAGCTCCTTAGCGTTCATCTCACCCAGACCCTTGTAGCGCTGGATGCCGTCGTCCTTGTTGATCTTCCGGCCCTGCGCCAGGCCTTCCTCGAGCTGCTCGTCACGCTCGCGGTCGCTGAAGGCAAAGCCCGGCTCGCCCTTGGCCCACTTCAGCTTGTACAGCGGCGGCTGGGCCAGGTACACGTAGCCCTCCTCCACCAGCGGACGCATGAAGCGGAACAGCAGAGTAAGCAGCAGCGTGGCAATGTGCTGGCCATCCACGTCGGCGTCAGCCATCAGCACGATCTTGTGGTAACGCAGCTTCTTGATGTCGAACTCGTCGTGGATACCGGTACCAAGGGCCGTAATAATGGCCTGGACCTCGTTGTTCTTCAGCACCTTATCCATGCGTGCTTTCTCCACGTTCAGGATCTTGCCGCGCAGCGGCAGGATGGCCTGGTACATGGAATCGCGACCAGACTTCGCGGAGCCACCTGCGGAATCACCCTCCACGATGTACAGCTCGCTGAGCTTCGGATCGCGGGAACGGCAATCGGCCAGCTTGCCCGGCAGGCCGCCGATGTCGGAAGCGGACTTGCGGCGCACCATGTCGCGGGCCTTGCGGGCGGCGTCGCGGGCGTGGGCGGAAGCCACTGCCTTGTCCACGATGGCCTTCGCCTCCGCCGGGTTGGCATCCAGCCAATCCGCGAGGTGCTCGTTCACGGCCCTTTGCACGAAGCCCTTGATCTCGGTGTTGCCGAGCTTCGTCTTCGTCTGGCCCTCGAACTGCGGGTCGCCGACGCGCACGGAGATAACTGCCGCGAGGCCTTCGCGCACATCGTCACCGCTGAGCTTTGGATCCTTGGCCTTCACCAGTTTGTGCTCGCGGGCGTAGCGGTTCATCAGGGAGGTCAGCGCCGCGCGGAAGCCTTCCTCGTGCGTACCACCCTCGATGGTGTTGATGGTGTTGGCGAAGGTGTGGACGGACTGGCTAAAGCCGCTGTTCCACTGCAGCGCAACCTCTACCTCGTGGTCTTCCTCGGCCACGTCGAAGGAGATGATGGTCGGGTGGATCGCGGTGCGCTTGCGGTTGATGTAGGCAACGTAGTCCTTTAGGCCCTCCGGGTAGTGGAAGACGCGGGTGCGCGGGCCCTTCTTCTGTTCTGCCTCGGCAGCCTTTTCCTCGGCGGACTTCGGTGCGGCCGCATCCTCCGCTGCGGTCTCCAGCTCTTCATCGTCCTCGAGGTGCTCGCGCTCGTCGACGAGCTTGATGGTTAGCCCCTTGTTCAGGAAGGCCATCTCCTGCAGGCGCTTCGCCACGGTGTCGAAGTTGAACTCGACGGTCTCGAAGACCTCCGGATCCGGCCAGAAGCGCTGCTTCGTGCCGGTGCCCCGGGTTTTCTTCACCTGCTGCAGATCTTCGGGCACAGCCTGGTTGAAGTTTTGACGCCACAGGTATCCGTCGCGCTTAATCTCAGTCTCCATGCGGGTAGACAGGGCGTTGACCACCGAGATACCCACACCGTGCAGACCACCGGAAACGGCATAGGAGTCCGAATCGAACTTGCCGCCCGCGTGCAGCTGCGTCATAACAACCTGCACGGTCGGCGGGCCGGTCGGGTGATCCTCCACTGGGATACCACGGCCATCGTCGATGACCTCCACGCCACCGTCGGCCAGCAGCGTTACGCTGACCTCCTTGGCATAACCCGCCATGGCCTCGTCAACCGAGTTGTCCACAACCTCCCACACCAGGTGGTGCAGGCCGCGCTCACCGGTGGAACCGATGTACATACCGGGGCGCTTGCGAACGGCCTCCAAGCCTTCGAGGATCGTAATTGAACTCGCGCCGTAGTCGCTCTGCTTCTGTGGTTCAGCCACGGTGGGTCAAACTCCTTTTCTCGCGCGTAAATAACCACCCCATTCTAGCGCGTCGCGGGCCTAAAGGTGCCATTGGACAGGCCGTTTGAGCTATTTGAGCCGTGTTTAGATCATCCGAAGTCGTCTCGCGGCCCGCGCCCTTGCACGCTCAGCTTGCCGTATTTCGGCCGCCGGATGTTGGGACCCTGGATCCGCAATTGGGCTACCACGTCCTCGCCCGCACGCTTGGCGATGGCCTGCAGGATCACGGTCTGCATGTAGCGCAGCTGAGTGGTCCACGGGGTGGAATCGCACTCAATCACCAGGATCTGCGTTTCCTCCTCGTAGCGCACCGGGCGAGTGTGTTCGGCGATCTTGTCACCCACCAGCTCCGGCCAGGCGTTCATGATCCGCGCAACGCTCACCCGCTGCTGCCAGCCCTGCCGCTTGATCTCGCGCCCAATGAGCGCACCGAAACGCTTCGGCTCCCGGTAACTGCGATCCAGCCGCCCATCCATGCGGGTTTTGTACCTGGTCGCCTTGCGGTACGTTGCCTTCTTGTTCTTTTTTGGTGACGCCACCAGCGGCAACTCAGCTTGCGGGGAACCACCGGCCTTCTTCATGGCAGCGAGAGCTTGGGCTACTGGGTCAGTCGCCATCGGCCTCGCCATCCTTCATACTGCGATCCGCCGCGCTAGCTGCTGCATTTGCTGCTGCATCTTCCGGGGCACTAGTTGGAGTACCCGCTGGAGTATCAGCTAGGACATTAGCCGCGGGAGTCTTGAGTTCATCAATAGTGTAGATCTTCGCCACATTCCGCAGGGCTTCTGGAATGTCCTCATCCACCGCGGCCGTGATGAGGACCTGCTCGGCGCTGGAGATGAGGTCGACGAGGTGGTGGCGTCGAGAAGAATCGAGCTCCGCGAAAACATCATCGAGGATCACGACGGGCTCGACCCCGTCCCCGCGCTGCATAAAAAACGCAGCGAGCCGCAGCGAAAGAGCAAAGGACCAGGATTCACCGTGCGAGGCGTAACCCTTGGCTGGCTGGTGGCCGAGGATCAAGTTCACATCGTCGCGGTGGGGGCCAAGCAGTGTGGTGCCACGCTCGACCTCCTGGGGTCGCTTGGTGGCGAAGGCCTGCAGCAGCGTGGCTTCGGCGATCTCCGGGCTCAGCAGTGCCGTAGGCTGATCCGGCTCGCTCACGCCCAGGCGAATGCCCAGGTCAGCGAGCTCCTCATCGATGGTGGACGTGTAAGACATGTGCGCGGGGCGCGACTGCGGAGCCAGCGATTGGTAGGTCTGCTGCAGGTGCGGGGCGAGGTCGTGGACGATCTGCACCCGCGCGGACATGATCTGCCCACCCAGCGCGGCCAACTGGCTATCCCACACGTCCAGGGTGGCCAGGGCGGATTCCGCATCAGCCTTGATGTCCTCCGAGAGGTTGTGGCTGGCTCCCTTCGGAGCGCCCACCACTAGCCGCAGAGCGAATGCTGACTGCCGCAGCAGGGCATTCCGCTGGCGCAGCGCCTTGTCGTAATCCGCCTTCACCGCAGCTAGGCGCGGGTATCGGGCGATCATGATCGTATCCAGAAAATGGCGGCGCTGCTCGGGTTCGCCGCGGATGAGCGCCAGATCCTCCGGGGAGAACAATGTAGTCCGCACAACCCCCAGCAGATCCCGCTGAGAGTTCATGGCAGCACGGTTTATGTGCGCGCGATTCGAGCCTCGGGCGCGGATAGCTAGGTGAGCGGTGAGCTCGCGGCCATTGTTCACGGCAGTGGCGGAAATGTTGGCGATGTCTTCCCCACGCCGCACCAGGGCGGCATCGCTGTTGACGCGGTGCGAGCTTAGGTGGGCTAGGTAACCGAGTGCCTCAACGATATTGGTTTTCCCGTGGCCATTGGGGCCGGAGAAGATCGTGATGCCAGGGCTGAGTTGCAGGTCGAGTTCCTCCCACGACCTGTAATTACTCAGACGAAGATTGGAGACATACACGGTTAGCTAGAAATCTACCCCCAAAATCAACCTTGGCCTAGCCCGGATTAGCCCGGCAGGCGTACTGGCATCAGCAGGTAGGTGAAGTCCGTCTCCGGGGTTGCGAAGTTACCCTCTGCATCTGCCTCGGGCAGCTCGCCCGGATCCGGCAGCAGGATCGCGGGGCGGGAGGCCATGGTGAAGCCGAAGACCACGCGCGGGGTGTGGATGGCCGCCAGGCCTTCCTTCAGGTAGCTGGGGTTAAACGCAATGACCAGCGGCTCGCCGGCGAAAGCGCAGTCCAGGGTTTCCGTAGCCGAACCGACATCGCTGCCACCTGCGGAAAGGGTGACGGTGTTGTCCTTGAAGTCCATCCGGATCTGGGAGTTCCGCTCGGCGACGATGGAGACGCGCTTGATGGCCTCCTGCAGCGGGGCGATCTCGACGCTGGCCAGGGCGGTGTGCGTCTTTGGCAGCAGTGGACGGAACTTTGGGAATTCTGCGTCGAGCAGGCGCGTGGTGGTGTGCCGCGATTCGGTGGAAATACCCAGCAGGCCATCGGCGCCGATGTCCTCGCCACTACCTACTGCGATCTCGATGGGGTCGGTGTTGTTCGGATCCATGGAGCGCGCGGTATCCGCCAGGGTGCGGGCCGGGATCAGCAGCTTCGCCTGCGCGTCGGCCTGCGCCGGGTTCCACTGGAAGCTGCGGACGGCCAGGCGGAAGCGGTCGGTGGCGACCATAATGACATTCTCGCCGTCGATTTCCACGTGCACGCCGGTGAGCATCGGCAGGGTGTCGTCGCGGCCAGCCGCCACAGCGACCTGCGAGATGGATTCCGCAAAGAGGTTCGGATCGATAGTGCCGGTGACCTCGGGCAGCTCCGGCAGAACCGGGTAATCCTCGATGGTCATTGCGGGCAGCTCGAACTTGGACTTGCCAGTCTTGAGGGTCACGGTGGTGCCGTCGAACTCAATGTTGATCGGCTTGTTTGGCAGAGAGCCGACAATGTCGGAGGCCAGCTTGCCTGCTACCAGGATCTTGCCGGGCTCGTTGACCTCAGCATTAATACGCACGCGAGTGGAGACCTCGCGGTCGAATCCAGAAAGTTCCAACCCTTCGTCGTCGGCGACAATCATCACGCCGCGCAGGATGGGCTGGGTTGGCTTGCTAGGCAGGGAGCGGGCTACCCAACCGAGTGCGGATGCGAAGTCATCCTTGGGAACAATGAAACTCACTGTTTGGCTATCCATGCTCAATCTAACTTCCGTGCTCTCGTCGCTCTCGTGGTTATCGAGGTTCTCGGGGGTCTGGCGGTCCTCGAGGTTCGTCTGATCAAGATTAACCCACAAGCTCTATTTCTGTTTATTCCCTTTTATTTAGAGAGATAGCAGTCGTAGTAGGTGTTGTGGATGCTGTGCACAAACCCTAATCGATGCACGTCGCACCGTGGGTTCGCGTGTTGATGATTCGGTGGACAAGTTGTGAATAAGAGTTCTTGACTGTGGATAACTTCGGCGGGTCGTAAGTTGTACACATCTTGTCCACTGCTGTTTACCCAGTTTAGGCGCAGTTTTCCCCAGGGGACGGGGTGCTGTTTTGTGACGCAGCTAACTTTTCATCCTTCGTGGCGTATCCGGAGACCGCCAAAACCGCTACCCCTTGAATTACAAGTTTGAAATTACACCTGTGGAAAACCCTGTGGAATTGTGGATAACTCAGTTGAATCCTGGTCTAGTAAAGGTCAGACCCTCGTGAGTTATCCACAGCGAGCCTGGGGATAATTCGTCGAATCTGGGGAAAACTGTGGGAAACTCACGTCTCCCACTGTCGCCGGGGGTGGTGCTAGTGGTCGGCGGAGCTAATCCCGGGCATGGGACTTGATCTTTTGTGTTAGTTCCTGCACCTGATCGAAGACCTTCTTATTCTCCGACAGGGATTCCCGCACGCGCCGCTCCGCGTACATCACCGTGGTGTGGTCGCGGCCGCCGAATGCGCTTCCCAGCTTCGGCAGGGATAGATCCGTTAGCTCGCGGCACAGATACATGGCGATCTGCCGAGCCTGCACAAACTTCTTGGCTCTACCCTTCCCCACCAGTTCGTCCGTGGTCAGGTTGAAGTAATTTGCTACTACCTCGATGACGTGCTGCGGCACGATCTCTACGTCCTGGTCCGCCGGCGAAATATCCCGCAGCGCAATCTCGGCCGTCTCTACCGTTAAAGGTTCGTGGCTCAGCGCGCAGTAGGCCGTCACGCGGATCAACGCACCGTCGAGCTCGCGGATGGACTTCTCGTAGCGGCTGGCAATCAGCACCTTCACGTCCTCCGGCAACTGCACATTGTCGGATTCGGCCTTCTTCGTCAGAATCGCAATGCGCGTCTCCAGGTCCGGAGTCTGCACATCCGTAATCAGGCCGCCCTCGAAGCGCGTGCGCAGGCGGTCTTCCAGGGTGGTCAGCTGCCGGGGAGGCCGGTCGGAACTCAAGACGATCTGCTTATTCGCCTGGTGCAGGGCGTTGAACGTGTGGAAGAACTCCTCCTGCGTGGATTCCTTGTTCTGCAGGAACTGAATATCGTCCACGATCAGCATGTCCAGGTTGCGGTAACGCCGCTTGAAGGATTCGCGGGTGTCGTTGGCGATCGAGTTAATGAAGTCGTTCGTCAGCTCTTCCGAACTCACATACTTCACCCGCATATTCGGCTGCAGTTCTTTGGCGTAATGGCCAATGGCGTGCAGCAGGTGGGTCTTGCCCAGGCCCGATTCGCCCCAAATGAACAGGGGGTTATAGGCCTTCGCCGGTGCCTCGGCAACAGCTCGACAGGCCGCGGCGGCGAAGTTATTGGAGGAACCGACCACGAAGTTCTCGAACGTGTAGTTCTTGTTCAGCAGCGACTCGCCGTCGAGGCCATCGTTGAAGCTCGAAGACGGCTGCGGCGAATGGGTGTGCGGCGGTGTGTGCCGCGGGGCCGGACGGTGCGCGGTCTCCTTGTTCGTCCAGCGCGTGGGCGTCGGAGACGGGTTCGGGTCGATACGATTCTCCGACGCTGCGTATTGCCCGGCGAGTTCGTCGGCGTCATGCTCCCGACGCCGCGCAGCTTCCTCAGCAGTCTCGGCCGCACCGCCAGCCCCAGCCTGCGCCGTACCGTCCCTCTGCTCGGCCCGGTTGACCAGCTCTTCTACCTGCGACATTGAAAGATCGTCTGCGGTCGCCACCGACCCTTTTTGTGACGCCCCTTCGTGGGTATCGCCAGCGGCATCAGCATCGGTGCGATTGTCATCGGCTGCCTCGGCGCGATCCTCAGGTTCCCCGTTAATGCTGGTGATGGCGAGGCTAACGGAAAGATCCAGCCGCGTCTTGAGCACGTGCTTGATGGGGTCGATGAGGTCTTGTTCGATCGACTCTTTGGTCCACTTGTTCGGGGTCTCCAGCACCACAATGCGCCCCATGAGTCCCACCGGCCTGACTTTGCGCAGCAGGGAACGCTGCTTGGGGGAGATCGTCGGCAGATCCGGATCGGGATTAGCCGACGAGCTATCGGCAAGCCAATCGTGCATGATGGCATCCCACATGTCTGGGAAATGTTCCTCGATGGAGAAGTTCGAGTTGCTCATGGGACTCCAGGGTTGGTCGGGGGTGGCCGAAAGGTTAACGGGGGTTAAACCATGGGTGGTTTAGCGGGCCGCGCTGTTTGGCAGTTGTTCACGGCCCAGTGCACAGTGCGAAACGCCGGTTGTCCTGCGTTTCCACACGGTTATACACACCTGTGGATAACTTCTTTTCACATGTTATCCCCAAGGTACAGCGCTCTTGTGGATAACTCTAATTAAATTGTGAAAACGCGCGTGACCTGCATGTATAGGGTGTAAAGTAAAGGTTTAATGTTTGGGGGTGGAGGAGTTTTCCACAAGGCCCAACGATATTTGACGTAGTCCGTTTCCACCTCTAAGCCCCGTTGTTCACACCCAAGCCCCTCTGAAGAATTCCGTTGCTAAAGAGCGCTTATATGCACATTGAGGTGGCATTTTTCGCTATATCTGCCGTGGGGGCTCGCTAAAATTTGGATAACTTCCGTCACAGCACGTATCCTTGACTCGTCTATGGCAACCCACGTACGACAGCAGGTCACCACGCTGTCTATCGGGTGCCACCGGTACTGGCTCTTAAGTCCTCCCGGACTTTGCCGGTGCAACTGTCCACTTAAATTTGTGGGCGCGCCGCTGGCTTAAGCGTTGATCCCAGCCCTCGTAGGGGCTGGGTGTCTGTTGTGGCTGCAGGTGGCTCGTCCGCTGCTAGCGAAAGTTAAGGAGTGAAGTACCGTGGCCAAGGGCAAGCGTACTTTCCAGCCCAACAACCGTCGTCGTGCACGCGTGCACGGTTTCCGTACCCGCATGCGTACCCGCGCCGGCCGTGCCATCGTTTCCGCACGCCGCAACAAGGGCCGCAAGTCCCTGACCGCCTAAATTAGGCACAGACGTTCGCTCCACCCCAATACTCTTGGGGTGGATTGTCGTAGGGGCGTCAATAAATAAGAAAGAGCCACCACAGTGCTAGCTCCCCAGCACCGGCTTCGGTCGACCGCCTTGTTCGGGCAGACGATACGGAATGGTCGGAAGAAGGGAAGCCGCACTGTGGTGGCTCACATTTTGGTGAGCTGCGGTCGGGCTGAAGAGCTCCCGCTGCCGCTGCAAGAGGGGGCGACTGCTGGTCCGCGTTTGGGGCTCGTGGTTTCCAAGGCGGTCGGAAACGCTGTGACCAGGCATAATACCTCGCGGAAGCTTCGTCATGCCTTCCGCACCGTGATGGAGGAAGGTAGCCTGGACTTCCCTGCTGGCACCACGGTAGTGCTCCGCGCGTTGCCTAAGAGTGCCACCGCAAGTTTCGAGGAGTTGGTCGGCGATGTGCGCAGCTGCATCCGACGAGCCCTCCCCAACTAGCGAGCCTTTCCTCGCTGGCGAGCCCTCCCCCAATAGTGATGTGGCCGCCAACAGTGACGGTCGCTATGGTCGGCCCGATGGTGACAGTCGGCTGGGGATTGGGGCCCGAATGGCTCGCCGATTGATCCTTGGTTACCAAAGTTATGTGTCACCCCTTAAAATGGGGCCAACATGCCGTTTTGATCCTACGTGCAGCAACTACGCCTTAACCGCTATAGGCCGCCACGGTCTGGTTAAGGGGTCGCTTCTCGCGTTGGGTCGTCTGGCCCGCTGTGGGCCATGGCATCCGGGAGGTTGGGATCCTGTCCCGCCTCGTCGTCCCCTGTGCTCGTGGGGCAAGCGACGCCGCTAACTGCGTTTTTTCGTTGGACGCCGACTAACGGTGGCGCCGACCCTACGGGCCTTAATAGATCAACTACAGGAGAAACCTCGAGTCGCCATGGATTTTATTTATTATCCAGTGTCCGGCGTTTTGTGGTTCTGGCATAAGCTGTTCAGCTACGTCCTGAGCCCAGATTCGGGCATCACTTGGGCGCTGGCAATCATGTTCCTCGTGTTCACCATTCGTATTCTCTTGGTGAAGCCGATGGCCAATCAGCTGCGTTCCAGCCGCAAGATGCAAGAAATGCAGCCAAAGATGCAGGAGCTGCAGCGCAAGTACAAGAACGACCGCCAGACCCTGGCGATCGAGATGCGCAAGCTGCAGAAGGAGATGGGCGTAAACCCGTTGGCTTCTTGCCTGCCAATGCTGGTGCAGATGCCAATCTTCCTGGGTCTGTTCCACGTGCTTCGTTCCTTCAACCGTACGGGAACCGGTGTGGGTCAGCTGGGGATGACGGTTGAGGAGACTCGTAATACCCCGAACTACTTCTTCGGCGTGGACGAGGTCCAGTCCTTCCTGGACGCTCGTATCTTCGGTACCCCGCTGTCCGGCTTCATCTCCATGGATCCGAACAACTACCGTGCGTTCTCTGCGGACGGTCACGTGGACTTCACCCGAACCAACATCATCATGGTTGTTGTGCCGCTGATGTTGCTGGCTTCCGTGCTGATGCACTTCTCTGCCCGCATGTCTATGGATCGCGCTGCCAAGCGTCGCGCAGAGAATCCGATCAAGGCGAACGATCCTAAGGCCATGCAGTCTCAGATGCAGATGGACATGATGCAGAAGCTGATGCTCTGGGTCATGCCGGTTCTGTACCTGATGGGTGGTTTCGCTTGGCAGGTAGGGCTCGCCCTGTACATGGCTACGAACATGACTTGGTCCTACCTACAGCAGTACTTCCTCTACAAGAAGATGGATGCTGAGGAGGAAGCGGAGAAGGAAGCTATCGCCGCCTCCAAGCGCACTTCTGCCCCGAAGGTCGGTGTCCGTCCGGATAACCCGAAGAAGAAGGGTAAGAAGCGCAAGTAACCCTTAAGCACTACGAGCCGTCACCGGAAAGGTGGCGGCTCTTTTGTTTTCCTTAGGTCTTCTGTAACAGCCATTCGCTACTACGAGGCTCGGGTGCTGCTTAGTGCCGGATGGGCTATAGAATGGGTGGAGTAATAGAAGCCGATTGTTTCACGTGAAACATTGCCCCTACCTCCCACCGTTGAAGGAGTGTCTAGATGGCGAATCGAGACGATGTAAATATACAGAGCCCGGAACTAGGTGAACCCCCAGCGGCCGCCCAGGAGGTTTTCGGGGATCGTCTACCCCTTGCCCGGGAGTATGCGGAGTTCTTGGCAACGGCTGGGATTGAAAGAGGATTGCTGGGCCCCCGCGAGGTTCCCCGTATCTGGGAGCGCCATGTTCTTAACTCCGCTGTCCTCGGGGAGGTAATTGATGAAGGTTCCCGTGTTGTGGACATTGGATCGGGTGCCGGCTTACCGGGTATCCCCTTGGCCATCGCGCGTCCGGATTTGAAGGTTCAGCTCCTGGAACCCTTGCTGCGACGTTATAACTTTCTGTCCGAGATCAACGATCGACTCGATTTGGGCTGCGAGGTCGTTCGCGGCCGCGCTGAAGAACCCGATGTGGTGAAGGCCTTGGGGGGTGCGGACGTCGCTACTTCTCGGGCTGTGGCACCGCTGGGCAAGCTCACCCGTTGGTCGCTCCCCCTAGTACGAATCGATGGAGCCATGAAGGCTCTCAAGGGAGGTTCGGTCGCAGAGGAACTCGAGCGAGACGCTAAGGAGATCACTAAGGCAGGCGGTGGCGATGGAACCATCCAGCTTGTTGGCGAGTCTAAAGTGGCTGAACCTACACACGTGATCACCATTCCGCGTATCAAGTAGGGCTCTCATTGTGGCCTCTTTGAGGCTGATCTATCCTTTACATACACCTCGATGTTTCACGTGAAACATCATCTTTCGACTTCAGGATTGGACATAGATGTCGACCTTCGACATGGATGAAACACCCATTGGGCGAGCCGCCCAGCAGGCCGCGCGTTTGAAGAACCCAAACCGGAATAAGCTGCCGCGGCCGGAGAAGTGCAGGAAGATCACCATTGCCAACCAAAAGGGTGGCGTTGGTAAAACGACCTCTACCGTGAACCTTGCTTGGTCACTCTCCCTTTTAGGCATGAAGGTGCTCGTTATTGACCTGGATCCGCAGGGTAATGCGTCGACGGCCCTCAACGCGGTGCACCATACTGGAACACCCTCGTCTTATGAGGTTCTACTGAATGAGATGACTATCGACGAAGTGATGCAGGGCAACGAAGACAATGAGAACATCTTCTGCGTTCCCGCCACTATCGATCTTGCCGGCGCTGAGATCAACTTGGTGAATGAAGTACGTCGTGAGTACCGACTTTCTTCCGCTATCAGTGACGAGTGGATCGAAGAACACGGCTTCGATTACGTCTTTATCGACTGTCCCCCATCCCTCGGGCTCCTGACGATCAATGCAATGACCGCCGTCAACGAGGTACTCATTCCGATTCAATGTGAGTATTACGCCCTTGAAGGCGTAACCCAGTTGATCGATAACATCGCCATGATTCGGGAGAACTTGAATCAGAACCTCCATATTTCGGGCGTTCTACTAACGATGTATGATGGTCGCACACGGCTGTCGCAGAACGTCAGCGACGATGTTCGTACCCACTTTGGCTCCGTGGTCTTGGATAACCATATTCCGCGTAACGTCAAGGTATCCGAGGCTCCGAGTTACAACATGACAGTGTTGCAGTACGACGGTGGCGCGCCTGGTGCGCTTGCTTACTATGACGCAGCGAAGGAGTTCGCTCAAAGAGGCGACTATCTCCCGGCGGTGGAAACTGCACCGATCGGTATTGCCCCAGAACTCCATAATCAGGGTGATTAATAGTGGGGAAGCGCAATAAAAAAGATTCCAAATTGTCAAAAAAAGAGTTAAAGAGCGCAAAAAATACCGCATCCAAGGTTTCGGGTGACAACTCGAGCCTTAATCTGGTGGATCAAGCGCCTCAAAGTCAGGAGAGTCCGTTGCCGAAGAGCAAGCCGACGGGCGCGAAGATGCCCCAGAAAACTGAAAAAGGTCTACCTTCGAATACCGGACGAGTTCTAGGGGCGACCAAGCCCAGTGGCTCATCTCGAAAGCCGCAGATGCCCTCCCCTAATGCGGTAGGCAATGCCCGCCGCGGTGGGCTTGGCCGCGGTCTTGCATCTCTTATCCCTACCGGGCCCGCTCGCCCATCCCTAGGGGACGGAGCTGCGGACATAGTACTGGGTAGCGGATCAGGCAGTAACAACGGAGCTAGGAGTTCCCATGTCGGCGCACAATCGCAAATCGGCGCAAAGGACTCTCGGGAAACAGATTCGCACAGCACCCCACATACTGACCAAGGAAAGCGACAAACGGGTCTGAGCGATTCTGATCAGTCGAATTTCGATGGCGTGAGTGCCGTTCAAGAGGGTACTTCGGGTATGGATCCGAAACGTCACAGTGACGCTTCAGGATCGGCTGCCCGGGAGTACTCCGGATTGGGAGGCGGAGTGTCTGAGGGTCGTTCCTCAGCTGCCACTGATTCGAATGTTTCACGTGAAACATCGCAAGACGATTTCGGGGCAACCTACCAAGAGCTCCCCCTCGACGCCATTCGTACAAATGCGAAGCAGCCGCGAGAGGTGTTTGACGAGGAGGCCCTCCAAGAACTCGTCCACTCCATCAAGGAGTTCGGGCTCATGCAGCCGATCGTCGTTCGTAAAGCTCCAGATGAGGATTCTACGTATGAGCTCATCATGGGCGAACGCCGTCTTCGAGCTGCGAATCGGGCCGGGTTCGAAGTAATCCCTGCAATCGTTCGGGAAACTGCTGACGATGAGATGCTCCGGGATGCGCTGCTGGAGAATATTCACCGTGTTCAGCTGAATCCACTAGAAGAAGCAGCTGCGTACCAGCAACTGATGGAGGAGTTCGGAGTAACCCAGGAGCAGCTGGCGAAGAAGATCGGGCGGTCTCGTCCGCTTATCACTAATATGATTCGCCTTCTTCAATTGCCTGTATCTGTGCAGCGGCGAGTCGGAGCCGGTGTGCTCAGTGCCGGCCACGCGCGTGCTCTACTCGGCTTGAAGAGTGGCGCGGAGGAGCAGGAGAAGCTTGCTACTCGTGTCGTAAGCGAGGGATTGAGTGTCCGCGCCACAGAAGAAGCAGTGACTCTTCTTAACCGAGGGGAAAAGGCAACTAGTGGCACAAAGCTCAGCGGTCGCACACCTCAGCAGCTGCCTGAAGATGTTTCCAACTGGATTGACAGCGCCTCTGATGCTCTGGAGACCAAGGTCAGTGTTCAGATGGGGAAGAAAAAGGGCAAGATTGTCGTTGAATTTGGTGGTCCTGAGGACTTCGACCGAATTGTCGAGCTGTTGAAGTTCAAGAAGCACTAGAACGCTTATTCTAACCACGACAAATCCCAACCTGGGGAAGACCAACTAGGCAAAGCGAACCAGCACAAAGCGAAATATAACCAAAGGAGCAGATTCTTATGTCTCTGACCGTAAGTGAAGCTATTACCTCTCGCCGAGCAACGCGCCAGTACACCGATCAGGCGATTCCCGCTGAAGTCTTGGATCGAGTGGTTCAGAATGCCCTCGAAGCCCCTAGTGCATTTAATGCGCAGATGCGTGACCTGGTAGTTGTCCAGGATGAGGCCGTTAAGCAGGCGATTTTCGACGCCTCGGGGCAACAGCAGTTCCTAGATGCGCCCGTGGTATTCGTGGTGGTCGGCCGATCCGAGGTGGTGCCGGACGATGCTGAGAAGATTCTCGGAGCAGATCTAACGGAGAAGGTTCGTGGTTTCAACGGCTCGGCATCCGCGGAGAAGCTTCGCGAAATTGGTATTCGAGATGCCATGCTGGTTGCAGGATTCCTGCTACTTGCAGCCCAGGAACAGGGTCTGGCTACCTCCCCCACCACCGGTTGGAACGAAGATGGCGTCAAGAAGGCAATTGGCCTCGAGGGGCGCGACGACCGATCAATCGCTCTCGTAGTGGCTGCGGGCTACGCCAATGAAGAACCCACTCATCCAGGCCGTGCGGCGAACCGACGAGTGAATGACCACTATTAATCGGTTGCTCTTCCACTTCTAACCCCGATGTTTCACGTGAAACATCGGGGTTTTGTGTAACGAAAAACTAGCGATTTTGCCACGGGAATGATTGGTCCCCTATAGGATTCTCGTAGAAACCAACCGCACGCAGCGGATTGCGCATTCCAGACTCGCTACTTTCAGGGACTCTTGGATGTCTTCAACGAACAGAAAGGAGCGCTGTGGAAGTACATATTAAAGCCATCACGCCTCAGTGTTCCGAAGATCTAGAGCCCAGTGCTGCGGCATCGACTTTCTGGGCGCTCCCCCCGGCTTACGGGACTCAGCGTAGTTCAGCCAAGGATCCGCTATTCGATAAGCAAGTATGGCTGCAGAATGTCCTGCTGGAATGGGGAATCTGCGGCTACACGGCCTTCGTCAGCGCCGGAGGTGCAGGTACTCGCCCAGTTCCAGCAGCGACGGTCTTCTTCGCTCCTGCGCGCTATATGCAGGGCATCGCGAACATGCCAACTGGGCCGATCTCCCCTGATGCAATCCTGCTGAGCACCGTCCACGTGGCGGTTCCGTATATGGGCCTATATCTGGAACATCAACTCATCGATACTGTGCTTACCGAGGCGCACCGACGGGGAGTCAAGGCAGTAGAGGCTTTCGCTCGAGTTGAGGACTTTGACGAGGAGTTTGCACGGCAGCTCAACGAGCCTTCGTGGCAGAAGGTGCGGGACGAGACAAAAAAAGAAGAAAGCGGATACAGCGCGCTCGAATCTCTCAAGTATGTGCCCGAATCCTATCGGGGCTGGAAGACCGCCGCGGAAACCCACGGGGGCAACGCGGACATTTTGGATAGCGCCCCGATGCTCTCCGAGGACATTCTCGAGGCGGAGGGTTTCAAGGTGGTTAAACACCACCGACACTTCCCACGCTATCGCTTTGAGATCAACGGGCCCCATAGCCTCTTTGGGGACTTTGCTGAAGAGGATCACGCACAGGTCAATGGACCGGAGAAGATTTCCACGGTAATTGGTGGAAACCAGACACTAAAACTAACTGGAACGTCTAGAACGCTCGCAACGCGCGGAAACCCTGAAACGCCCGGCAGTTCTGGAAGTCTCGCAGCGCTTGGACGAGGCAGAACGTCCAGCCGGATGACTAAGCTCAGTCAAGCCAGTCCGGAGCAGAATCTACTTGTTCGGAAGCTCTTCCTGTAGGAGCTCCACAAAGCTGAAGGTGCCAGTGGCGTGGACGTCCTTGTCCAGCAGGTATAGGCGCTTCACGGCCACTACGATGGCCTCGGCGATGGTATCGCGCATCGCGGGATCAGTGAGAATCTCTACGTCCTTCGGGCTGGTCAGGTAACCGGGCACGACCTGCACCGTCGGCATGCTGGTCAGGCGCAGAATGTCCCACGTCTGACCGTGGTTAAAGCAGTTCTGCAGCGGGGTGCGGGCTACAATCTCGCGCTGAATAAAGCCGGAGAGCTTCTCGCCCACCATCGACGAGTAGCCCGTCAGCGAGCCAAAGTAGAACGTTGCTGCGCCGTTGGCCTTCTCGTTTGGGTAGATGTCGGCACGCAGGCTAATCATGACATCCGCGCCGAAAGCATTTGCGATGTTCGCACGATCCTGGTTAGTGGGGTTGGCGGACCGGGGGCGCGAAAGAATAGTTTCCATTCCCGCTGCAATCATGCGGCCCTCTACCCTGCCGGCGAGATCCCAGAGGATCTCCTCCTCCGAGATCTGTCCGAAGGGGCCGTCAACGATGTATCCCTTGTCCGAGCCGCCGAGACCCGGGTCAATCACCACGCGTTTGCCGGTCAGCTGTGGCCCGGCGGAGCGAATCTGTTCCTTCTCTCGAATGGATTGGGGCGAACCGCCGGTGATTCTCCGTCCCAGGTAAGACAGGGCGCGCAAAGTATCTGGACCAACCACGCCGTCGTTGTTTAGCCCGTAGTTCAGCTGGTAGTTCACCACGGCGGAGTGGGTACGCGGGCCGAAGTGGCCATCCACACGGCTGGTGTAGAAGCCCAGGTCGTGCAGCTGAGTCTGCAGTTGCGCCACGTCGTCGCCGACGAACTGGTTGCCCTGGAGCGAGAGCACACGCGCCCCCAATGTGTAGGAGGCCTCACGTAGCGCACGCAACGTGCCGGGAGTGATGGTGCCGTCGGCGATAATGCCGCGCTGCTGCTGAAACGCCTTTAGTGCCTCCGCCAGCGCTTCGTCGAAAACTTCTTCCTCGCTGGTCCAGCGCTGCGACTTGCTGCCGGTCGCGTCGCCTTCATACCCTTCCAGCAGCCCGAGGCGCGCCAAGGTGCCACGGACCTCGGCGACGCGCGGGCTGCGGTCGCCGACCTGGAGAAGCAAACGATCCACTGGGTTCAACACTCCAATTCTTCAAACTTTCGCGGCCTAGAGCCACTTTATCCACTGTGATCCAGATCACATTTAAGATCTTTCGCCGACAGTGGCGAGCCATAGGTGCAATTCTAGGGACAAATTAAACAATCTGCTTCACTTGCAGGTCAGGCGTGTTTTATCAGCTGTTCTTAAAGCTGCGCCTCAATCGCAGAGCGCAGCGTGTCCCGATCCTGGGCGCCGGTGAATTCCGCGACCTTCTCCCCGTCCTTGAAAACCATGAGGGCGGGAATGGACATGACCTGAAACATGGCGCCCAACATGCGCTCCTCATCGACGTTCACCTTGGCAATCTTCGCCTTGCCATCGAACTCCGTCGCCAGCTCGTCGAGAATGGGCGTCATAGCTAAACAAGGGCGGCACCATTCGGCCCAGAAGTCGACAAGAACAGGCTGAGTAGCTTCGACGACCTCGGACTTGAAGGTGGATTGGGTGACGTTCACGATGTCGGACATAGTGGCGACAAACCTCCTGGTTGGGAGCGCTTTTCTTTAGGTTGGAGGTTACCCTTCAACATGCAAGTATCTTATGCCCGACCGGCCATAGTTACCTAACGGTGACCGAACTTATCCGATCCGTTACAGGGCGGCGAGGTAAGCCTCGGCGTCCAGGGCGGCGCGGCAGCCCGAGCCAGCTGCGGTGATGGCCTGCTGGTAGTGGGAATCCACGAGGTCGCCCGCTGCGAATACACCCGGCAGGCTAGTGCGGGTGGAGGGCTCCTCGACCTTCACGTAGCCGTTCTCCTGCAGCTCCACCTGACCTTCGAAGACGGTGGTGCGCGGGTCGTGGCCAATGGCGACGAACATGGCGTCCATCGCAACGTCCTTCTGCTCGCCGGTCTGAGTGTCCTCCACCACCAGCGTGTCCACGGACTTGTCGCCCTTGACCTCCACGACCTTCGCGTTGGTCAGGAACTTGATCTTCGGGTTGTTGCGGGCGCGCTCCTCCATGATCTTGGAGGCGCGGAACTCGTCACGACGGTGAATGATGGTGACGTTCTCGCCGAACTTCGTCAGGAAGTCGGCCTCCTCCATCGCGGAATCGCCGCCGCCGACCACAGCGATCTGCTTGTCCTTGAAGAAGAAACCATCGCAGGTCGCACAGGCGGATACACCGCGGCCGAGCATCTCCTGCTCGCCAGGAACGTGCAGGTAGCGCGGGGCGGCGCCGGTAGCCAGGATCACGGCGCGGGCCTGGTACTCCTCGCCATAGGCCCACACCTTCTTGATCTCGCCGGTCAGGTCGACCTTCTCCACATCCTCCTGGCGCAGGTCAGCGCCGAAACGCTCGGCCTGGGCGCGCATTTCTTCCATAAGATCCGGGCCCATAATGCCCTTCTGGAAGCCCGGGAAGTTCTCCACCTCGGTGGTCTGCATCAGCAGGCCGCCGTACTCTACGCCCTCGAAAACCACCGGGTTCAGCTCGGCGCGTGCCGCGTATACAGCAGCGGTGTAACCCGCGGGCCCGGAGCCGATAATGATGACGTCATGAACCTTGCCTGCCTCTGCGTTTGCAGCGCCGTCTGCGCTGGTAGCGCTGGCGTTATCCGCGTCCGCGGCACCCTTCGAATCATTGCTGAGAATACCGCTGGCCTGCAGGAATGGCTGGTTCATATCTATCCTTTGAGGTCGAAGATGTTGTTCACTTCAGTCTAACCGGCCACAGCCATTCCGTATTCCTCTGCCCCTCCGAGGTGCTCGTATATCATCCGTTTCGCCCGATTCTTCCGTGATTTCACGGTGCCAACGGGAATCCCCAGTTGCTCCGCGGTTGTCGCCTCGCTTAGCCCTCTGATTTCCGTCAACACCATCACGTCACGCATCTCGGGCGAAAGTTGCCGTAGGCTGCGGTGCACATCCAACCGGGCGACCGTCGCCTCTTCTCGCATCCCCCGCGCGGGCAGGGTTCGCGTACGCTCGTTGAAATCCTCGCGCCCCGGTTGCGCTTCGCGGCTGTAGCGCTGCATGTATGACAGCGCCGCGTTGCGCATAATGGTCGCCATCCAGGTGCTCACGCTGGCGGAGCGCTCTCCGTTGAAGCGTGCGGCGAAGCGGTGCACGCGCAGCAGTCCCTCCTGGTAAACGTCCATTTGGTGGGCCTCGGGCACGTTGACTCGCCGCACCGCCCACCACAGCGTGCGTTGGTGGCGGTCGATCAGCTCGCGGAACGCGCCGGGTTGCCCCTCGTTGTGGCCGCGCAGCAGCTCGTGGTCGGTTTGTTGCGCTGGCCGTGTGTTGCTCTTTGTTCTTTGTGACGCCCCCAGCATCATCTTCCCCCTAGTGTGTCTGCGGGAGCCGTGCCGCCCCCGTGCTCCACACTTTATTCATGAGCGGGCAGATTGTGGGTTCGAAGTTCCTGGCCTGTGGATAACTGGGAACGGCGCCTGCCTCATTGTGAACTTCACAGTTGAGGCAGGCGCCGTGTTGCGCTATAGGGGCGCAGGCGTTCCGAGCGTCTATTCGAGCGTCTATCCGACGGGCTGCACGGGGCGTGCGGGTCGGGAGCCTTCTACAGTGTCGGCTTCGTCGGCTTCGTCGGCGTCACCAGAGTCGCCAGAGTCACCGGCACCGGCATTTTCCTCGCTGGTCTGATCCAGCCAGTTGCCGACGGCGGTAACCTCCGCCAGCGTGGCAGGCTTCGGCAGCGGCAGGCCGGTAATCCAGATCAGCAGGCGGTTGCCCTTGGCGGCGCTGACCTTATCGGTATCGTATTTGCCCTTTTCATTGCCCTTCTGGCTTCCCTCGGCGTCCTCGTTGTCGCCGTCGCCGTCGCTGTTGCCTTCACCCGGCGCGGCGGAGGAGCCTTCGCGGTCGACACCCCAGCCGGAGTCGCCAGTTGTATCTGCGTGGTCCGCACCCATGCCAGCCAGATCCACGGTCACGTCGTCGGAGTCCGCATGCACGGACTTCAGCAGTGTCGTCTGATCCAGGGAGGCCAGCTTGCCGTTGATGTCAGCCTGCGCCAGGCGCAGCTCCAGGGTGGTCCCCCGGGTCAGGCCGCGCAGCTGAACCTGCGACAGGGCGGTGCCCTCTGGCAGCGTCATCAAAAGACCAATTCCAGGCTTCGTGGTGCCGGGCTGGCCACCCAGCTGCACGGACGCAGGGTTGGACTGCCAGAACGTCTCCGGGTCGCCGTCGGTGATTAGGCGCGCCAGGTCCGGGCGATCCAGCGGCCAGTTCACATCGGCGGGTAGCCACTCGAGGGGGCGGCTCAGAGGAACCTCCGCCGGGTCCACGCCACGGACGGCCTGCGCACCCTGGCGCAGCGAGTCGGTGGACAGCGGCGAATCCTTCCGGTCGCCGCCGACCACACTGACCACCGCCGCAACCAGCGCGGCGATAACCAACACGGAGACGAACGCGATGGCCGCCGCGGCGGCCATGCCCACCGGGCGGTTGCCGCGGGCACCGAAGCCGGACTGTGCACTCGGATCCGGAGTTGCATCCTCCTGGACAGCCAGGCCGCCGGCCTGCAGCTCTCGCAGGTCCTTCGCTACCTTGCGCAGGTCCTCCGGGCCCACCTTCTCGCCGTCGAGTTCGTGGATCTTCTTGTAGGTGCGGGTGAGGTTCTCCGGCACCTCCTCGTAAGGGACGTGCTCCAGCAGCACGCGCAGCGCCGCGGCCACGCCGTGGGCATCCTGTGCCGTGTCATCGTTCGGCAGCACACCCGGGAAGGCCAGCACGGCCGCGCCATCGGTGCCGATGCGCACGCGGTCGCGGTGATCCAAGCCCAGCGAGGTGCCGCTGTCTTCGGCCTGTGCGGCAGCGTCGGCCAGGGAGGACACGGCGAAGGCAGCCGCCAGCGGCTCCGGCTGGCTCTCCGCCACGGTGGTCAGCGGGGAACCCTGCACCCAGCGGGACACAATGACCACCAGGTTGCCGTAATCGATCACGCGGTTGACCTGTGCCATACCCGGCACGTTGAATTGCTTCAGCTTCGCGGAGAGGCGCAGCATCTCGTCCTTCGCGCGCGCCACTTCCACGCCGTTGACGGGCACGGATATTCCAGGGGCGACCTGCGAGCGGGCATAAGCCACCGGATCCATGATGGTCAGAGCCACAATGTCGCCGGTGGCCAGCTCGCGGCCCTGCCAGAACCGGGCGGCAGACCAACCGCCGTGATCGGCCAGCAGGCGGTAGCGGCCCTCCAGCAGCGGAGCACCCGGCACCAGGCGCGGACCGCGCACCCGGCCCGCCGCCAGTGGCGGCAGCGCCACGCCGGCCATCATGTGGTCCAGAGCAATGGCCTCCCGGGCGGCCAGCTCCTGGGCCGACAGACGACGGGGCTGGTCCTCTTCGATGGGTTGCTCGTCGCTGGGAAGTGGGCGTCGAGACGGAAGAACCCGCGACATACCCGGGATGCGCGACAGGGCGCCCACCAGGGTTTGGATCTCCGGCAGCGGGGCGCGCACCAGGATCAGCCCGGTAATGCTCAGGAACAGCACGCCGGCGATGAGCAGGCGGATGACAAACCAGGGGTTGGCGAGCGCCGGGAAGGCGAAGTGCGTCAGCAGCACGTCCACGCGCCAGGCGACCAGTGCACCGATCAGCGAGGAACCCAGCGCCCACAGCACGGTCTTCGTCACCTTGCGGAACTGCAGATCCCCCAGCGAGCGCCGCAACAGGCGGTCGCCGATGATCGCACCGGCCATAAAGCCCAGGCCATTGGCCGCACCTAGCAGCACCACAACCAGGCGCGGCTCGGTGGCGATCTGCGGGGCGATGTAGGCGAAGGTCAGCTTCGTCGCGGTAATGCCTGCGATGATGAAGGTGGGCGTCCAGACCTCCTCGCGCGCGTAGAACACGCGGAGGTGCAGCAGCACCAGGGCGTAGGGGATCAGGGTGAACGCGGAGAAGCTGATGGTCCAGCCCAGCACGTTCGCATCCTCCAGGGTGAACTCCTTGTACGCAAACAGGGCGGCGGAGATCAGGGTGCCGAAGCAGGTGAAGAACACGATGATCGGCACCATCGCCAGCATCGTCAGCTTCGAGGCGACGGTCAGGTCGCGCACCACGGCCTTGTCGTCACCCTCCGCGGCGTTGCGGGACAGGCGGGGCATGACGGCCGTCAGCAACGTCACGCCGATCACGCCATAGGGCATCTGCAGCAGCTGCCATGCCTGCATGTAGATCGTCGGCGCGACCTCCCACGTGTCGGAGGCGATGCGGTTGTTCAGCAGCCAACCGACCTGGGAGATAGCCACGTACACCACGATGGCGATGGCCATGCCGCCGAAGGATTTCAGGCGCTCGTCGATCCCCCACAGCGGGCGCAGGTTAATGCCGGCCTTGCGCAGGAAGGGCACCATGATCAGCGCCTGCATGACCACGCCCGCGGTGGTGCCCAGGCCCAGCAGCAGCACGTGCGGGTCGGTGATAGTCACGTTGTCCGTGGGCTGCAGCTTCGTATCCCGTGGCAGGAACATGTACAGCCCCAGCACGGCTAGCGTGACCACGTTGTTGGCCACGGGCGCCCACGCGCCGGGTTTGAATACTCCCTTGGTGTTCAAAATCGCCATGAATACGGCAAACATGGCGTAGAACATGATCTGCGGCAGCACCAGGTAGGCGAATGCCGTGGACATGCCGATGTTCACGTGGCCCTCGGAATCCAGGCTCATGCGCACCAGCAGCGGCGCGCATGCCACGGAGACCAGGGTGATGACCAGGGTCAGCGAGAACGTGAGCGTCAAGAGTCTTCGTATGAAAGCCTCGCCGCGGTCCGCGTCCTCCTTCTCGGCGCGCACCAGCACGGGCACGACCAGGGAGGTCAGCACCGCGCCGAGCACTAGCTCGGTCACGAGGTTCGGCAGCGTGTTGGCCGTGTTGAAGGCACTGGCCACCGCACCGCCCAGCGCGGAGGCGATGAACACCGTGCGCAGGAAGCCCGTGATGCGGCTAATCAGGGTGGCAATGGCCATGGAGCCGCCGGCGCGGACGATCTGCTCATCGCTCTGCTTTTGGCTCTGGCCGTCTGTGTTGTCGTCGCCGCCACTATTGCCGTTGCTGCCACTGCCGCCATTGCCGCCATTGCCGGTCGGCTCGTCGGCTGCGGTCACGGTGGCGGCGCTCGCGGTGCCCGCGGTTGCCGCCGTGGCTGCCGCGCCCTGAGCCGCGGTCGTGCCGTCGCCGTTGTGGGCACTGTTGCCTTGGCCGCTCTGGCCACCGTTGCTTTGGCCTTGGCCGCTCTGGGAGGTCGGGGCTACCTCTGCAGGGCTTTGTGACGCCCCGTCTCCGCCCGCAGACACTCCAGCCTTCGTGCGGTCTTTCTTCGGCGCTAGCGCCGGCGGCTGGGTCGCACGGAAACGTCCGCGCTGTCCGGCCGAGAGCCTAGCCGGTTGGTCTTCCCTCTCTTGCTCAGAAGTCACTACTCCATCTTTATGCAACAATCGTGCATTCCCTAACGGAGCCCCGGGCGTGTCTAGTTTTGATCGCCCTCCTGCGGGCGCGGAGCGGGCCGCAGCGGAGTGGCTGTATTCCGCTTAGAAGTGGGCCCACCCCGGCGATCCCACAGCATCTTGCCCGCCGCGCCGATGCCCAGCAGCAGCACGGCGATGATGGCCACCCCGCGGGAGGACAGTCCCGGTACGGACTGCACGCGCAACTCCACCGGATCCGAAATGCGGGTTCCGTCTTCCAGATCCCCCTTGCCTTCCTGGCTGTTGGTCGCCAGCCACAAAGATAGGTTGACCTGCTCGGACGTGTCCGCGATGTCGGTGGTTAGTGACCAGGTGATGGAGCCCTTTGCCGGGATCGTCGGCGAGGCCGTGGAATCCACGTGGACGGTGACATCCGTGTCGGCGTCAGAAGAATAACCAACCTTGGCCGTCACCGGCAGGGGCAGTCCGTTGCGCGCAACCACCAGCAACGGCGAGGAATCCGACGTGCGGGTAAAGACGTTGCCCGGCGGCAGCAGACTGATGGAGCGGCGCAGCTGGGAGGTGACCTGCCCCACGCGGGCGAGGTTGGTGCCGAGTTGCTCACGCAGGACGTCCACGTGGTCGCGCTCGCGCTTGCGGTAGGTGGAAAGGCCACGCAGAAGATCGGAAAACAGGGGGCTGGTGAAGCCCTCGCGGGTCAGCGCAATGGCGGAATCATTTTGCATAAACAACGTGAGCTCCCGCAGCTTGCGGGCGGCATCCGCCACCGTTCCGAGGTAAGGCGAGGAGTACGCACCGGGGTCGGTGTAAGGCACCGTGGTGCTGCCGGAGCTCACATCCGCCAGGTCGATGCCGCGGGGCTGCACGGCCTCCGGCAGCGGGGCGGGAGTAGCCGAGTGATCGTCCAGGTGCTGGCTGATGGTCTGCAGGAAGCTGCTGGCCTGGGTCTTGTTCACGGACCACGCGGCGGGCGGTACGGCGAGGGTCGGACGGCCGGAGTCGAGCTCCAGGTTCAGCACCGCCTGTGCGCTGGCCAGGCGGGCGACAGCGCTATCGTCGGCGAGGTTAAAGCGCAGGTCAGGGTTGGAGTATGCGGCAATCTCCGGGTGCTCGCCAGTGGCCTTGAGTACCGTGCCGAGGTCCGCGGAGTACGTCAGTGCGGTGGCGGTGGTCTTCGCACTGTCGGTCTGCGCGCCGGGGAGGTTCACCAGACGCTCGTTCCATGCCTCGTCGGTGGGGTTGGCGTGGTCGATGCTATCTGGACCTGCGTCGCCGGGATCTTGTTCGGGTGCGGCCGCCGGCTGCTCGATGTTCACCGTATTCTCCGCCACCAGCGTGGTAACGTGCCCGGCCTGCGGAATTGCCGGTTTACCCTGCACGGTCTGCTCAAAACGGCGTGATTGGTCGGTCTCTACCGGCTCCACACCCTCAGGAGTCTTGCTGATCCCTGCCGCCAGAACCTGCTGTGCCTCCGGGGAGACGTAGCCAGCGTCCGGGATCACCACGTTCTGCGTCGGCACCACGCCCAGGATCCGCTGAATCACCCCGGCACCCGTGCCCAGTGCACGCACGCGCAGCCAGTCGGAATCCACCTGCGAAAGCCCATTGATGTCCGTCCCGGCGTACGGCAACGCCACCGAGCAGTTGCTCTGCACGACTTCCCGCAGGTCAGCGATCCATTTCTTCGCATCCGCATTGCCGGGCATGTGCTGGGCGTCCACCTCCTTGCCGCCCAGGATCTCATCCCAAGAGTCGCGCAGCCGTTGCGGTTCCTCCACCGGGTCAGGCGCGCGCTCGCCCACGAAATACCCCTCTGCCAGGCGGTTTACAGTATCCAGCAGCTCCGGGTCGATGGCGATGCACGTCGCCTGCTTCAGCTTGCTCGACTTCGCCTCTCGGTAGGCATCCAGCAGCCCCCGCAGCCTACCGCCCTTACCGACCTCGGCTGCCAGCACGTCCTTCGTCACGAACGCGGGCCGCCGCTTCGGAGCATCGCCCGTCTGCCCCGCCGCCATGTACGTAGGCCCCGCCAGCGGATACACGACCGTCACTGGGGTGCTGGGTTGGTCTTCTTTTCTTGTGGACGCCCCCACGCTCAGCGTGGTTCGCGCCACCGCCAGGTACTGTGCGCCCCCCTGCTCCGGGCTCTCCGGGTTCGTGTCTTGGCCGCTCAGGCTAAACAACAGGGGATAAGCGCCGGGTTCCTCAAAAGCATTAGGCGGGAGGTTCAGCGGTTGGGGCGAGGGGGCGTCACGAGAAGAGTCGATGGAGACACCAGTCGCAGGAAGAGTGACCGTGACCTCGCGCGTCTCGCCGGGGCTGAGCGTGCCGTCGAGCTGCAGAGGCTGACTGCTGAGGGAGTATTCTCCCTGGTTAGCGAGCTGCGCGACGCGCACCTCTGCGGCGGTGGCGGCCGAGCGATAGAACAAGGTGAGCGAAAGATTGCTCAGGGCGTGGGAGCGATCATTGCGGATGCGCAGGGTATAAGTCTGACCCGCGGCGGCGTGGACGCTCGAGCTGGCACCAATGCCGGTGATCTCCAAGTCCACGTCCTGCTGCGGATCCGTCGCGCGAGCCAGCGGGTTGGCCCAGGTGGAATCCTCGCGAACCGCGGGGTCGGTGGGGTCCGGGGTCCGCCCCTGGGCTGAGTATTGAGTGGTGGAGGCCGAGGGGGCGTCATTAATAGGGTCAGCGACCGCCGGGGCCACAGGCAGGGCAAACAGGCCACAGAGCGCGACAGAAACACCAAACGCCGTGCAGGCGTGGGGGAATCTAGACATTGCGCTCACCTTTGTGCACGATTACACGCTTACGTAAGTAATTAGTAGTTGTTAGTCGCTATTAGTTCTAACAGCAACGGCTGGCAATCCGTTAGCGCTCCTTAGCGTGGCGTTGCACGGCCGGCTTCGGCCTCCGCGCGCGCCAGATCAGCCAGACTGTCGAAGGCTTGGCGGGCAAGGCGCCGCTCGTCGGCGTAGGCCAGGTGCTCGATCAGACGGTTGACGGGCAGCCAACGAACCTCGGTGACCTCCGGGTCTTCGTCGTTCAGATCCCCATCGACATAGCGAAGCAGGTGGTGGTGGACGGTTTTGTGGATACGGATGCCCTCGGAGACGAACCAGTAGTCGATGGTGCCGAGGTCGGCGATGACCTCCCCGGCCACGCCCGTTTCCTCCCACACCTCGCGCTCGGCGGTGGCGTGTTGGGATTCATCCGGTTCGATGTGCCCCTTCGGCATGGACCACAGCAGCCTGCCACGGCGATCCAGGCGGCCGATGAGGGCCACATAGATTGCGGAGAAGTCGACCTCGCCATTAGGCTGCACGGCCTCCGCCAGGCCGGAAAGTACCAGGCCGCCCGCGGAGGTCTCCACGGAGGTCGGCAGGCTGGAGTGCTCGTCGAAAGAGCGCGGGCGCGAGTTGCTGCGGTTGCGCTGGCGGTTGCGGTTGTTGGAGTTGGCGCCCTTCTTGCGGTGCGACTGGTTCCGGTTGCTCTTGCGCTTGCCCTGGTTGGAACTGTTTTGGGAGTTCTGGCCGCGCTGGCTGTTGCCCTGGCCGTTGCCTTGCTGCTGGCCGCTGCCAGAGCGGTGCCTTCTTCTTGAACGGCGGCGCCGGCGGCGGGGCGTGCCGTTTCCGGTGCTGTCGTTTCCACTCATTCTGATAACGATAGCCGGTTATCTGCGCAATGTGGAACTGAATGGAAGCGAGTGGAGGCGAAATTATAACTGAATTTGTAACTATCTGCGGGTGGTGTGCAGGTACAGGCTTCTGGGGGTTCCGGCAGGGCCGCAAGCTGGTGAATGTCGTTAGAACGGGAATACGTTATTGAAAGTAAGCGTCGATTATGCAAAGTGCCTGGTCAGAGGATTGCGGATTTTTTGGGCGTTAGCTTTTGCTCGGCGTATTCCCGTTCTAACGACATCTGCCGCTCATCTAGGGAGATTTTGAGGGGGGACTTGGCGCCCGTGCGGGAGGTCCTGAGATATTTGAGACTTGTGCGGGGGTTTTGGGAGGTTATGAGGGGGCCGTTGGCTCGTCCGAGGGGGCTAGTAGAATCTGGCAGCGTGACGAAACCCGCCCACTCCCCCGCAAACTCGGATCCCGCGCAGCCCGGCAAGGCGGCACAGCCAGCGCAGCAGGCCACTGCGAAGGCCACTGAGCAGCCGGCGCAGCCGGCCGCTGCGCCGGCCAGCTCGCGCACGATTGAAGGCATGCTGCAGGAGGCCTTTACCTCCCTGCGCGCGCTTGACCGCGACCTTTTGCCACTCACCCAGGCTTTCCACGACGCTGGCCACAGCCTCTACCTCGTCGGCGGGTCGGTACGCGACGCTCTGCTGGGGCGCCTCTCCCACGACCTGGATTTCACTACCGACGCCCGGCCGCAGGCCATCGTCGACATTGTCACGCCCCTGGCGGAGACAGTGTGGGACACGGGCATTGAATACGGCACCGTATCGGCGCTGGTCAAGGGTCAGATCCTGGAGATCACCACCTTCCGCGCCGACCAGTACGACGGCCAGTCCCGCAACCCCGAGGTCTCCTTCGGCGACAGCCTCGACGGAGACCTCATCCGCCGCGATTTCCGCGCAAATGCCATCGCACTGGAGCTCTCCCCCGACGGAAATCACCAGCTCCGCGACCCTCTAAACGGCCTCGAAGACCTCCAGGCCGGAGTGTTAGACACCCCGGATAGCCCGGAGATCAGCTTCAACGACGACCCGCTGCGCATGCTCCGCGCGTGCCGATTCGTCTCCCAGCTGGAGTTTGGCGTCACAAAGAGGGTCAAGGAAGCAATGACGGCGATGAGCGAGCAGATCAGCCGCATCACCGTCGAGCGCGTGGCCGTCGAACTGAACAAACTGATGCTCGGCTCGGCACCGTGGGTGGGCCTGGACCTGATGGTCGAGACCGGGCTGGCCGACCACGTGCTGCCGGAGCTGCCAGCTCTGAAGCTCACGCAGGACGAGCACCGGCAGCACAAGGACGTGTACTGGCACTCGCTGAAGGTGCTGCGCAACGCCGTGAACCTGGAAGCCGAGCGCGGGTTGGAGCCCTCGCTGGAACTGCGCATGGCCGCGCTGCTGCACGACATCGGCAAGCCTGACACCAGGGCTTTTACCGAATCCGGCGCGGTGACCTTCCACCAGCACGAAGTCGTGGGCGCGCGCATCACCCGCCGCCGCCTGCGCAAGCTCAAGTACTCCAAGCAGCACGTTCAGGACATCGGCCAGCTGGTATTTCTGCACATGCGGTTCCACGGCTACGCGGACACGCAAGGCAAGGGGCAGAACCAGGATGCCCGCCGCGGCGCCGGCGAGAAGGACAACAACGAATCCACCTGGACCGACTCCGCCGTGCGCCGCTACGTCAACGACGCCGGCGAGCTGCTGCCACTGTTGCACCTTCTGGTTCGCGCCGACTGCACCACCCGCAACCAGCGAAAAGCCCAGAGGCTGCAGCGCACCTACGATAATTTGGAAAAGCGTATCGAGCAGCTGCAGGAGCAGGAGGACCTCGCCGCCGTCCGCCCCGACCTGGATGGCAACGAGATCATGCAGATCTTGGACCTCAAGCCCGGCCCCGATGTGGGCAAGGCCTGGGCATACTTGAAGGAGCTGCGGCTGGATCGCGGGCCGATGGAGCGTGAGGACGCCATCGCCGCGCTGAAACAATGGTGGGGCGAACAGAAAGGTGGGTCGCAAAAGTGAGCGCTGAACAGCAGCCGAATGGTGCCGAGAACCAGTTCAACGTGCACCCCGGTGACGTGATCTTCCAAGCACCGGCAGTGGTTGTGGATCCGGATGGTTACCTGGACACCGCGGACGTCGACCCCGCACACCTGGAGGCGTTCGTCGACGCCTTCGGCACCTCCCCCGGCGTGCTCGCCGTGCCGGGGCTGCCCGGCGCGGACGCGCTATTGGTGCTGGAAGTGCAGGACAACCCGGAGGCCGACGGCCAGGGCCCCGGCGCCGCGCAGGCCGACGGCGCCACCATCGTGGCCGTCCGCCTGGGTCTCATGAGCAGCGAAGCCGTCGCCAACCACTTGCCTTCGTTGGCGGATAAGCTCACCAAGCCGAAGGTCTTCTTCATCGGCGGCGACAACGAACCCGTCGTGCTCGCCGTTGGCCTGTTGGACGCGGACCGTTTGGAGCTGGACGCCGCGGGCGCCTCCGCCGCCTCCGGCAGCCCTGAAGCCCTAGCCCCCGCCACCCGCTTTGGCGCGCGCGGGCAGTTCATGCTGATCAGCACCGCCGAAGAGGCGCCCAGCGTAGACGAGCAGGTAGCGCAGGTTGTCGGCCATGTGGACCCCTCTATGCTGCGCGGCCTGCGGCTCTTCCACAGCTACGTCCTCCTCAACGCCGCCGACGTGCGCGGCTGGCTGGATTCCGGGATTGCCGGCCTCCAGGCCGCAACCGCAGAGGATGTGTTCACGGACCGACCGGCGGAGACGTGGCGTCAGATTATGAAGAACAGCCCCTTCCCCAAGAACCTGTTCGCAACCTGGGCGAGCCACCCGGAGCGCAACTAGATGGCCGTGAGCAGCACCCACCGCGACAGAAACGCTGACTGGCGCGCCGGGATTGCCGACGCCTGGCCTGTGGCCTTGGGCATGGTGCCGCTGGGTCTGGCCTTTGGCCTGCTGATCACTCAGGTCGGCTTCGCGTGGTGGTGGGCGCCGATCTTCTCCTTCGTCATCTACGCGGGATCCATGGAGTTCCTGGCGGTCTCGCTGGTCACGGGTGGCGTGGGGCCGCTGAGCGCGGCGCTGTACGGGTTCCTGGTGAACTTCCGCCACGCCTTCTACGCCCTGAACTACCCCATCGCCCACGTCCGTGGTTGGCTGGCCAGGGCTTATGGCATTTATGCACTGACGGACGAGACGTATGCGATCCTCGCCGCCCGGCGCGATGCGCAGTGGTCCACTGCCCGCGTGATGGCGGTGCAGATTCTGCTGCAAGCGGGTTGGGTCGGTGGTGGCCTGGTCGGTGCTCTGTTCGGCAGCGCCCTGCCCTTCGAGATCCAGGGCATGGAGTTCGCGCTTTTTGCCCTGTTTACGGTTCTGGCGATCGAGGCTTTCGTGAGCTTCAAGGATCTTTCGCTGCCGATCATGGCCGCGGTGTGTGGCGCGGTGAGCTTGCTGGTTTCGCCCGACAACATGCTGATGATCGGCATGAGCCTGTACTTCGTCAGCCTCATCGTGCGCTTCCTATGCCCGCCGCTGGACCGCGCGCTACGGCTGAAAGTCGGCGCGGACAATGCTGTATCTCGGGAGGTGGAGTAAGTGGCCGTGCCGATGCAGGTGCTCGCCACCGCCGGCCTGCCCGAAGGTGTGCAGGTGGGCCCCACCCTCGCGATCCTCGGCGCGGTCTTCCTGGTCACCCTCGCCCTGCGCGGCCTGCCCTTCGCCGCCCTGCGCTTCTTCCGCGAGTCCGACCTGGTCGCCTGGCTGGGGGTGGCGATGCCCGTCGGCGTGATGACCCTCCTCGTCATCTACACCGTCTCCGGCCAGGCCAGCGCGCCGGGCGGACTGGCCGCGGTTGGCATCGCCCTGGCCTTCACCGTCGCTGTGCACCTCTGGCGCCGCTCGGCCACGTTGTCGATCTTGCTGGGCACGGTGCTGTATCTGGTGCTGGTGAACCTTATTTTTTGACGCCCCCTCCCCCGCCGCACCTAGCCCCAGCACCGTAGAATAGCGCCCATGCCGACCCCTGATTTCATCGTTGAACTGCGCAAGAAAATCGGCCACGACGAGCTGTGGCTGCCCGGCGTGACGGCCATTGTCATCCGAGACGTCCCAGAGGACGCACCCATCTGGGCCGTGCCGGAGGTGCTGTTGGTGAAGCGCGCCGACGACGGTCAGTGGACCCCCGTGACGGGGATCGTGGACCCGCGGGAGGAGCCGCACCTGGCGGCCATCCGCGAGGTGCGAGAGGAAACCGGCCTGCACGTGCAGGTGGATGCGCTGCTGGGCGTGGGCCAGGTCGGCCCCGTGGAATACCCGAATGGGGATGTGACCAGCTACGTGGACACCACCGTCCGCTGCACAGTGATTCCCGACCCCGCGACCGGCGAGTTCAACGACGAGCCGGTGATCGGCGACGACGAGTCCACGCAGGTGGGCTGGTATTCGATCTCCCAGATGCCGCCGATGCAGCCGCGTTTCCGCCTGGTGATTGCCGACGCGGTGGCGCAGATGAAGCACCCGGCGGGCTTCCGCCCGCGCATGGGCTACGTGAAGCGGCTGCAGAAGCCGGAATAGTGCGGCAAGTGTGCGGCAGGCTCCGTGCCCGCGTTAGCCCGAGCTCCTACCAGGTGTGCGCGCCCGCGGTCTTCTCGCCCTCCGGGAAGCGCGCGGCATAGGTGCTGGCACGCAAGGAGCAGATCACCAGCTGCACCTGGTGGAAGATCATCAGCGGCAGGATCATCATGCCCAGGCTCGCCCCGCCGAACATCACCGCCGCCATCGGTAGCCCCGAGGCCAGGGACTTCTTGGTGCCAGCGAACTGGATGGCCACCTGGTCGGCGTAGTTGAATCCCAGTTTCCGCGAGGTCACGCTCGTCACGCCCAGCATCAGATGCACCAGCGCGATGGAGCCCAGCACCAGGCCCAGAATCGTCAGCCAGTTGACGGAACCCCACACGCCGGAGACGATGCCCTCCGAGAAGCTGACGTACACCACCAGGCCGATGGAGATCTGGTCCACCTTCTTCGTCGCCTTGGAGGCCGCGAACTTGAACACCCACCTACGCAGCAGCTGGCCGATGGCAAACGGCAGCAGTAGCTGGACTCCGATGTCGAGGAACGTGGTGGCGTCAATATGAAAGCCTTCCGAAGAAGACATCAGCAACAGCACCAGCAGTGGTGTGAAGAGCACTCCCACAAGGCTAGACACGCTGGCCGCGACGATCGAGGCGGCGACGTGGCCGCGCGCGATGCTGGTGAACGCAACGGAGGATTGCACTGTCGATGGCACCAGGGTGCAGAAGAGAATGCCCAGGTAGAGTTCGTTTCCGACGACCGCCTTCAGAGGCATCATCGCCACGCCGATCAGCGGGAAGACCACGAAGGTAAACGCCATGATCAGCAGGTGCAGCCGCCAGTGCATCAGGCCTTTCAGGGCCTCCTGTGGCGACAGGCGCGCGCCGTAGAGGAAAAACAGGAATGCGATGGCGATCTTGGTGATGGTGTTGGCGACATCCGCCGCCTCGCCGCGCACGGGCACAATGATTGCCGCGACGACCGCGATGACGATCAGGACGATGAGGAAGTCCGGCCGGTAGTTAATGATGCGGTGCCATAGCGACTGTTTTTCTACCATGGGTCTTTATCTTATTGACGCCCTCGCCTCCGCGAACCTTGACCGTCCACAACGGGCCAGGCGCGGGTGGGGTGGGCGCCTGCGGGGGCCGGGGCGCAGAGTGGTGCGTGGACCCGCGCGCGGCGCCGGGGGTTAGACGATGGCGCGGTCGAGCTCCGCGACGGTTTGCTTCGGGATCAGCGCCGCCACGGCCGCGGCGATGCCGAGGATCACCGCGGCGACGATGAACGCGGTGATATAACCCGCGGCAGAATCCGAGCCCTGCGGGGAGCCCGCGACCTGGAAGACCGGCAGCACGGCGAAGGACACGCCCGCGCCCAGGTTGAAGGCTGCGGAGTTCATGCCGGGCAGGAAGCCCTCGTTATCCTTCGGGGAGTTCACCACGCCCAGGTTGTTGATGACGATGTTGCCGATACCCGCGTAGGTAACACCCAGCAGGATCACTGTGATGATCAGCACCGGCAGCGAGTGCACGCCGACGAACGCCAGAGCCAGCATGAGGGCCGCACTGGCGAGGTTGGCGATGATGATCAGCCGTCCGTAGCCGACCCTCGGTGCCCAGCGTCCAGCAAAGGGGCCGACGGCCCAGCCGATGAGGGCGTAGGGGGTCAGCAGCCACAGGGAGGCCTTGTCGGCCTCCAGGCCGAAGCCCGCATCCGGGTTTTGCGCCAGGGAGATAGCCAGGCCGTTGACCGCGGCGAACACGCCGGTCATGGTCAGCACCGTGGTGGCCAGCAGCGCCCAGGTGTGGCGGCGGGCCAGGTACTTCGGGGCGACCAGCGGCTGGTCGTGGCGGTTTTCGTACTTCCAGAAGGCCAGGAAGACGACCGCGCCGACGATGAACATGGCGATGACGTACAGCCAGTTCGCTGCCCCGGCCTTGCCTGCCTCGTTGACGCCCAACGTGATGCACAGCACCGATACCACCAGCAGAGCAGCGCCCGCCCAGTCCATTTTCACATTGTCCGACGGCTTGGATTCCGGAGCGCCGAAGGCGACGACCAGAGTGGCGATGATGCCGATGATGGCGATGAGCCAGAACACGGAGCGGAAGCCCCATTGCTCGGCCATCCAGCCGGCCAGGATCACGTCGATACCAGCGACGCCACCGTTGATGGCGGCGAGCAGACCCATGAGCGTGCCCAGGCGGACTTCCTCCTTGACCTGGCTGCGCAGGATGATCAGGGTCATGGGGATCGTGGGGCCGGCGATGCCCTGCATGGCGCGGGCGACCATCAGCACGCCAATGTTGGGCGCCAGCGCGGCGATGAGGCCGCCGAGGGACATCACGCCCAGCATGATGACGAGGATCTTCCGGCGGCCGACAATGTCCGACAGCCGCGGCAGGAACAGGCCGCACATGGCTCCACCGGTGAAGAAGGCGGTCTGGGTGAGACCCGTGGCGGCCTCGTCGGTGTTCAGCTCGCGAGCCATGGTGGCCAGCACCGGGGAGAGCATGGAGGCGTTCAGCTGGAACGCGACGGCCGCGGTGATCAGCACCGTCATCAGCAGGCCGATACCGCCGGGACGGGAGTCGACCGGATCCGGGGAAGCTGCTGCGGTTGTAGCAGGGGCTCCAGTGGCTGTGGCTCCGTCGGCCTCGCCACCGGGCTTTCCGGATGGTGCGTTGTCGGCGTGCGGATTAGTGGAGTTCATGGGCGGCTCCGATTCAGCGTCAATTGAAAACCAATTGGGGTTCTAATAGTTGCAGCTAGAACTTTAAGCGATGAATGCGCGCCTGACTAGAACCGCCTAACTAGAATCCCGTACTCCCGATGCGCTGTAGCGCGTCGACCAGCAGGTTCCAGAAGCGCTCGGCGTCGACGTCCACAGCCACGCGGGTGCGTAGGGTAGCGCCCGCTGCAGTGGCGGAGGCGGGGGCGTCAATATCAGAATCATCCGCCGTGCCCAGCGCCGTCGGATCCTGCCCGCCATCCTGGCTACCCCAGGTGCGCCGCAAGTCCACGACCGTCGCCCCGCGCGTCAGCTCGCCCTTGGTCTCCACGTCGATCGGCGCCAGGATTGTGCGCACGACCTGCGGGTCCGCCACGGCCGCGACGGCCAGCGGGTCGTGCATCGGCGGGCCGGGGTAGTGCCGCTCCTTCATGTACGCGCCGCCGAAGAACTCCACCAGCTCCGCGATGAACTTCGCCACGTCCGTGTCGACCTCCGCCAACTGCTTCATTCGCTGCGGCGTGGCCAGCACCTTGTGCGTGACGTCCAACCCGACCATCGTCACCGGCCAGCCCGCGCCGAACACGATCTTCGCGGCCTCCGGGTCGGCCAGGATGTTGAACTCGGCACTCGGGGTCATGTTGCCTGCGTGGTGCGCACCACCCATCAGGGTGACGCCACCCACCCGCTCCACCAGCTCGGGATACATGCGGGCGAACAGGGCGATGTTGGTCAGCGCCCCCGTGGGGACGAGGGTGACGGTCCCCGGCTCGTTGTCGCGGATAATGTCCGCGATGAGGTTCACCGCGTGGCGGGGATCCAGCTCGGCCCCGGCGGCGGGCAGCTGCGGGCCGTCCAGGCCGCTATCCCCGTGGATTTCCTCCGGAATGATCTGCGGCGCCACCAGCGGGCGATCCGCCCCGGCGGCGAAAGGAATGCCGGTGATGTTGCCGACGCGCGCCAGCGCCAGGGCGTTCTTGGTGACCTTCTCCAGCGTCTGGTTGCCCGCCACCGTCGTGACCGCCAGCAGATCCAGGTTCGGGTTTCCCCAGGCCAGGAGCATGGCGATTGCGTCGTCGTGCCCCGGATCGCAGTCCAGGATGATCTTCTGAGTCATTTTATGCGTCTCCTAGTCGACGGATTTCGTTCTCGGTGGCGTAGCTGCCTGCCGCGCCACGCTTCTGCGTGGCGAGAGCCCCGGCCGCCGCGCCCAGCGTGCACGCATCCACCAGGTTCTCCCCCTGCGCCAGCGCCGCCGCGAGCGTGCCGCAGAACGCATCGCCTGCACCAGTGGTATCCACGACGCGCTCGACGTAGACGGCGGGGATGTGCACCGGTTCGGCGTCACCCTCCAAGATCATGGCTCCACGCTGCCCCAAGGTAACCACCACAGAGCGAGCGATGGGGCGCAGGCGCTCCAGCAGCTCCTCGATGGGCGTGCCGGGGGCGGCGTCGAGCACCGCGGCGGCCTCACCCTCGTTCAGCACCAAGGGGTCGGCCGCGGCGAGCAGGTCGGGGTCGCGCGTGGTCACGGGCGCGAGGTTCAGCACCAGCCGCGAGTCCGAATTCGCCACCAGCTTCGGCAGCTCCGCGCTGTGCTCGGGGGTCAGTTCGCCCTGCGCAAGCACGATAGGTACGGGTCCCTGGCGGCGCAATTCCTCCACGGTTTCACGTTGCTGAGCCGGGCTGACCAGCTCGTTTGCGCCCGAGGTGACGATGATGATGTTCTCGCCGCTCGGGTCGTTCATGATGAACGCCCGTCCGGTTGGCTGCCGGCTACTTACGATGTAGTCGGTGTTCACACCGTGTTCGCGCAGCTCTTTGATCGCGAGTTCGCCCTGCGGATCGGTGCCCACCGCAGATAGAAGGACGGTATTGACGCCCAAGTGTGCGCAGGCTGCCGCCTGATTGGCGCCCTTACCGCCCAGCCCCTCTATGCCGGGTTCTGCGATGGTCGTTTCCCCTGGCTGGGGGAAATTCTGGACGGTGACGAAGGTGTCGACGTTGGTGGTGCCGGATACGACGACGGTGGCGTTGGAGTCTCTCATGGTTCCCCAGAATACTGGGTTGCCGGGCGCGGTGGAGCTGCGGCGACGGGTGCAGTGGTGCTGGGCTAGGCCCGTGTGGGGTCTTGCGCTGGATTCTACGCTGGGTTCTGGGCCGAGTCTTGCGCCGAGGCGGCCCGCTGGGCAGCCTCCCAGTCCACGCCACCGCCCTCGCAGGAGCCATTCAGAGAGCAGCTGCCGCACGCCTGACCGCTTGCGCACGCCTCCGCGCTCACCGCGCCAGCTTCGGCGCCGACGCCAGAGCCGTCGGAACAGCAAGCGCCAGCAGCCTGACCAGCGCCGGCGGCCGCGCTGGAATCGCCGCAGCAGGAGTCCGAGGTGGCGTCACCGCTAGAGCAACAAGAAGATTCGGCGGCCTCGAGCTGGGCGGCACGGGCGTCCAGGCGCGCGACGGCGTGGGCGCCCAACGCGGAGCCCAGGCCGATCAAGAAAGCGGCGCCGACCAGCAACAACGCGAAGACCAGCCACATCCAACCGCTCACCTTCAGGGTGATCAGCGCCGCGCCGATGAACGCCGCACCAGCTCCCATCCAGGCCGGGCCGACGATGCGGTGCGCGGTGTTCCAGAGCTCCTCGGTCTTGCGAACCTCCGGAATGCGCAGGCCAACGACCGGGTTACCCGGCAACTTCCCCGCAGCCCCCAGCAGGCCCGCGATGAAAAAGGCGAGACCCACGACTACCAACACAACGGTCAACACGATCATGCCAAACAGTCTATTACCGCAGGTGGCTAACAAGCCAAACGCAATAACCTGCCCTGTCCAGGCGACCTACTAGACTGTTAAAACATGACTAACGGCAGCACTGAAGACAATTCTTATCGCTATACTCCTGGCCTCGCGACCAAGATCGAGGCCAAGTGGCAGAAGCACTGGGCCGACAACGGCACGTTTAACGCCCCTAACCCGACGGGCGATCTGGCGGAGCCGGGCGCGGAGCTGCCGGAGGACCGCAAATTTATCCAGGACATGTTCCCCTACCCCTCCGGTGTGGGCCTGCACGTTGGCCACCCGCTGGGTTACATCGGCACGGACGTGTTTGCGCGCTTCCACCGCATGAAGGGTGCGAATGTGCTGCATACGCTGGGTTACGATGCGTTCGGTCTGCCCGCCGAGCAGTATGCCGTGCAGACCGGCACCCACCCGCGAACCACCACCATGGCCAACATTGCCAACATGGAGCGCCAACTGGGCCGCCTGGGCCTGGGCCACGACAAGCGCCGCAGCTTCGCCACAACGGATACGGATTATTACCGCTGGACGCAGTGGATCTTCCTGCAGATTTACAACTCCTGGTTCGACCCGGAGGCTAAGAACGCCAACGGCACCCTGGGCAAAGCTCGCCCGATTAAGGAGCTGGAGGAGAAGCTCGCTGCCGAGCGCTCCGACTGGGCGGACCTCAGCGCCGCCGAGAAGCAGGAGATCCTGGATAGCTACCGCCTGGTCTACCGTTCGAACTCGACGGTGAACTGGTGCCCCGGTCTGGGCACCGTGCTGGCGAACGAGGAGGTCACGGCGGAGGGCCGCTCCGAGCGCGGCAACTTCCCCGTCTTCCGCAAGAATCTGCAGCAGTGGATGATGCGCATTACCGCGTACTCCGACCGCCTGATCGACGACCTGGAGTACCTGGACTGGCCGGAAAAGGTGAAGTCCATGCAGCGCAACTGGATCGGCCGGTCCCGCGGTGCGGAGGTCACGTTCGACTGCCTTGGCCGCGACATTGACGTGTTCACCACGCGCCCGGACACGCTGTTCGGCGCGACGTACATGGTGCTGGCCCCGGAGCACGACCTGGTGGATACGCTCGTCGCGCAGTCCGGTGGTTCTTCTGCGGGTAGTGACGCCTACACGGATGTCGACCCACGGTGGACCTACGGCCAGTCGACTCCGGCTGCTGCAGTGGAGGCTTACCGGGCGGCAATTGCCGCTAAGTCGGACCTGGAGCGCCAGGAGAACAAGGAGAAGACCGGCGTTTTCCTGGGCGTTTACGCCACTAACCCGGTGAACGGCGCGCAGGTGCCGGTCTTCATCGCGGACTATGTGCTGACGGGCTACGGCACCGGCGCGATCATGGCTGTGCCGGCGCACGATACCCGCGACTTTGAGTTCGCCACCGAGTTCGGGCTGCCGATCGTGCCAGTGCTGGCGCCGGAGGGCGCTGAGGCAGGCAAGGCTGGCGCAGATGCTGGTGAGAAGGGGCTCGAGCTCACCGAGGCGTTCACCGAGGACGGACCGCACATCAACTCCAACAACTCCGACGGCCTGGAGCTCAATGGCCTGGGCAAGGCGGAGGCCATCGACAAGGCCATCGAATGGCTGGAATCCAAGGGCGCCGGCAGCGGAAAGATCCAGTACAAGCTGCGCGACTGGCTGTTCGCCCGCCAGCGTTACTGGGGCGAGCCCTTCCCCATCGTCTACGACGAAAACGGCATGGCCCACGGCCTGCCGGAGGACATGCTCCCCGTCGAGCTGCCTGAGGTGGAAGACTACAAGCCCGTCAGCTTCGACCCGGACGACAAGGACTCCGCCCCCCAGCCCCCGCTGGCCAAGGCCAAGGAGTGGGTCGAGGTCACCCTGGACCTCGGCGACGGAGAAAAGACCTACTACCGCGACACGAACGTCATGCCGCAGTGGGCAGGTTCTTCCTGGTACCAACTGCGCTACATCGACCCGAACAACGACAACGCCCTGGTAGACATCGAAAACGAACGCTACTGGGTCGGTCCACGCGAAGGCCGCCCCTCCGGCGGCGTGGACCTGTATGTCGGCGGCGTGGAGCACGCCGTGCTGCACCTGCTGTACGCCCGCTTCTGGCACAAGGTGCTGTTCGACCTGGGAGTAGTCTCCAGCTTTGAGCCCTACTACCGCCTCTACAACCAGGGCTACATCCAGGCCTACGCCTACACGGACTCCCGCGGCGTGTACCTCCCCGCGGAGGAGGTCACCGAGCGCGACGGTAAGTTCTTCTGGGTTCGCGAGGCGGATGATGCTGAGGGCGTCACAAAGGAAGAAGAAGTATTCCAGGAATACGGCAAGATGGGTAAGTCCCTCAAGAACGCGGTCTCGCCCGACGAGATCTGCGACGACTACGGTGCGGATACCCTGCGCGTTTACGAGATGGCGATGGGTCCGCTCGACACGTCGCGGCCGTGGGCTACGAAGGACGTGGTCGGCGCGCAGCGATTCCTGCAGCGCGCGTGGCGCCTCGCCGTCGACGAGAACACGGGTAAGGGTTCTGTGAGCGATGACGCCCTCACGGATGAAGACCTAAAAGCCCTGCACAGGACCATCGCGGGGGTTCACGAAAACTATGCAGAGCTGCGCGACAACACGGCTGTAGCGAAGCTGATTGAGTACGTGAACTACCTGACGAAAACCTACTCCGCCGGGCAGGCTCCGCGGGCAGCCGTGGAACCGCTGGTGCAGATGCTGTCGCCGGTGGCGCCGCACATCGCCGAGGAGATGTGGGAGATCCTGGGCCACTCCGAGGGTATTACTTATGAGTCCTTCCCCGAGTGGGATGAAAAGTGGCTGGTGGATGACACTATTGAGTTGCCAGTGCAGGTGATGGGCAAGCTGCGCGGTCGCATTAACGTGGCGGCGGATGCTTCGCGGGAGGACATTGAGGCTGCTGCGCTGGAGGAGCCGAATGTTGCTTCGCACATTGAGGGCAAGACGGTGGCGAAGATCATCGTGGTGCCGGGCAAGATGGTGAATATCGTCGCGAAGTAGCGCCCGCGCTGGGGCGCCCGCTGGGCATGGGTGCCGCGGGGGTGCCCGCTGGCGCGCCCGGGCTGGAGTTCTCCTTCTTCCGGCGCCCCGACCCTACCCTGCGGCGGCGCTGTTCTAGTGCTGTCGGGCCGCAGGTCTATTTTTCCCGGCGGCACGGTGGGGGTGCGTGCGCCTTCATTACAGTCACGGACGGAAGCTGCGGACTCTAAGGCGCAGAATAGAACTAAGGTGCGAGTTTATGCATCTGAAATGTCACAGTGACGCTTCCGAAAGGCGTGGATTGGGCTTTTGCGAGGCGTTGATGACGGGCTGGATGGCCTGCTCGAGGGGCGAATGTCCCAAATTCCACGTCTTAAAACATAACTATTCTATTCCTGCAGGTCAGAGCGTCGCTATTTTGGGCTTCAAACCCTCTACTTTCAATAACTCGACGATTTGGGACATTACCCCGCCTAAGGCTCTGTGATTGCCCTCGGCGACGTGTCAATTGGAGTGTCTCGCTGGCTGGGTCTACCTCGGAGGGGTTGGCTGGGTCTAGCTCGGAGTGGCTAGCTCAGATGGGTTCAAAGGGGACGGTCCGCAGGGGGGATTGTCCCAAATCTTCCACTCTGTTTCTATAAGTTTCTATTCCCGCAGGTCAGAAGGTTGTAAGATCTGCGCTTCACAGATGCTACTGGCCGAAAGTGGAAGATTTGGGACATCTCCTGAGTGCCCGGGCGCAGGTAGGCGGTGCTGGCGGGTGGAGTAAGTGGACGTAGAGCGCGCGGAGGCTAGAGGAGTGGGAGTGTGCTGGCGGGTGGAGTAAGTGGACGTAGCGCGCGGAGGCTAGCGGAGTGGGAGCGCAGGGTCAGGGGAACTAGGGGAACTAGCGGTCCTAGAGGTTGTGGTCGAGGAGCAGGTACGCGCCGACCGAGGTGATCCAAGCCATGCAGAACGGCATGATGAACCAGATCACCGCTACCCATGGGCGCCAGCGCTGGTGGTTCTTCCACTTGTAGTAGGTGATGAAAGCCGAGCCGAAAAGCCCAAAGAAAGCCACGGAAGTGGGCACTATGGCGAACAGCAGCTGGAAGGTCCGGCTGCACAGCTGTGCGGAGGAGTCTGCATCGCAGTAGGGGCCGCCGATTACCTTGGAGGAAATCCAAATCAGGATCGCAGACAAAGTGGTGGCCACGATCACGCCGACGAAGAACCAAATCGCCTGGCGAGTGGACTTATTGTTGCGCTCGAGGCGGAGCAACGGGTCGGCCTCGTAGTCCAGCTCGGTGGGGGCGCTGGGGCGATCCAGCTCGGACATCTCGAGATGGGAGCCATCAGGTGAGGAGGCGCCTGGCTGGGAGCTTGCGGGAGAGGAGCCGTCGGGAGTGGATGCGGCAGGCTGGGAGCTTGCGGGAGAGGAGCCGTCGGGAGTGGAGCCGTCGGACTGGGAGGAAGGGTCCGGGTTATCAGCAGGTGAGGGGCCGTTGTTCAAACCATCATTGCTCATAATGACCTCAAATCTACACTCCTCGGTGCTTAATCAGAACCCGCGCGGGATCGCGCACCGCGCGGCACGCTGAGGAGCGCTAAACGGTGCTCAGCAGGACCGGCACCGGGCTGTGCCGCAGAATCTGGTTCGTCGACGGGCCAATGAATACGCGGTGGAAACCACCCAGCGTGCTGGAACCCATCACCAGCAGATCGCCCTTCTTCCACTTCAGGGCGTTAATCGCGCCGGACCAGCCGTAGCCGCTGCCGACCTCCATCTGCACGGTCAGGTCGCTGTGCCTGTTCAGCGCACGGTCCCGGCCACGGTCCAGCAGCGCCAGCGCCTGCTCACGCCACTCGACCATCATGTCCGAGTTGTCGATGAACTCCGTCTCCGTCGGGTACATCGTCGCCCCGCGCGGGCTAAACGCCACCAGCCGCAGCGGAACATTCCAACGGTGCGCCAGGTCGGCGGCGCGGCGCAGGGCCTCGTGCGACTGGTCGGTGTCGATGTAACTGCAATTGACCCTGGTGACGCCACGTTTCGACAGCTTCGGCGTCCGCGGAGCCAGCAGTAGTGGTAGCGGGGCGTAGTGCAGCAGTGCGTCCGCCGTCGAGCCGATTCGGAAGCGAGAATGCGGCGCGGCGGGGTGGGAGCCCAAGATCATCATGTCGGCATTGAACTCGGCGGCGGCGTCAATAAGAGCCTTCGTTTCCGAGTGATCAACAGTGACGGTGGAGGGCTCGTCGGCGTCCAGCATCTGCTCCGGCAGCTTGGCCAGAGCGAGGGCCTTCCGCGCGGCAGAGGAGACAGCCTTGGATTCCTTGTCGAGCCACTCCGAGTAGCTGTCGAACTCCAGCTCCGGCTGCGCCGTCCACGAGCGCGAGATGACCGTGGCGGTGCGCAGGGCAATGGTTTCCGTGCGGGCGATCCAGGCGGCGACCTGCGCAGCCTCGTCACCTGCGGATTCGGGGCGCCACGTGAGGAGTAGACGGAGGGGGTCGGCGGACTTAGGGGTGTTGCTCAAGGAAGATTGCTCGCTAGCTCCAGCTTTAGTGCTGGTCGTTGTTCAGCTTTGCCTCTATGGATTCAGTGTAGCGGCGCAGAACCAGCTCGATGACAGAGGTGGCGTCTGCAACTTCCTTGAGTTCTTCCTCGCTGAGGCTGTCCAGCATGCTGGCCAGCTGCTCGGCGCGCTCTTCGCCCAGGCGCTCGAGCTCCTCGCGGCCCTTGTCGGTGAGGGCGACGCTCACGCCACGGCGGTCGGAGGTGTCGCGCACGCGGGTGACCAGTTCCATCGTCTCCAGCTGGTTGACCGCGTTGGAGGCGGTGGGCATGCGGATCGTCTCGGTCGCCGCGATCTGGCTGATGCGCATTGGGCCGTTTTCCTCGAGAATCATGAGGATCGACAGTTGCGCCATGCTGATGTGCGAGCTCTCCGTTTGGCGGAAGTACAGCAGGTACAGGCGCGTCAACGGGAGGCGCAGTTTCTTGGCAATTTCAAGAGATGTGGAAGCCATAGGTACTAAAATACAACAGTTTTGCAAGTAAATGCTCATGAGGGTTGCCTAGTACGGCAGTTTCGCCCCCTACGGATGAAAACAAGTGCCGGTGACGCCCACTGTTGCATAGGCGTGCACCGACACTCCTGCCGGAAACTCCCACCCCCCGGAAGCTCCTGGCGCCACGTGCCCAGCGCTTAAGCGCCGTTGATGAACTCTTCCAGCTGCGCGCGGGCGACGTCGTCCGGCAGCTGCGTCGGCGGGGACTTCATCAGGTAGCTGGAGGCTGCCTCAACCGGGCCGGCCACTCCCCTGTCCAGCGCGATCTTCGCGGCGCGCACTGCGTCGATGATGATGCCCGCGGAGTTCGGGGAGTCCCAGACCTCCAGCTTGTACTCCAGGTTCAGCGGCACCTCGCCGAAGGCGGAGCCCTCCAGACGGACGTATGCCCACTTGCGGTCGTCCAGCCACTCCACGTAGTCGGACGGGCCGATGTGGACGTTGCGGTCGTGGACCTTGCCGGCCAGCGGGCTTTCCTGCAGGTTGGAGGTCACGGCCTGGGTCTTGGAGATCTTCTTGGATTCCAGGCGGTCGCGGTCCAGCATGTTCTTGAAGTCCATGTTGCCGCCGACGTTCAGCTGCATGGTGCGCTCCAGGCGCACGCCGCGCTCCTCGAAGAGGCGGGCCAGCACACGGTGGGTGATCGTGGCGCCGACCTGGGACTTAATGTCGTCGCCGACGATCGGCAGGCCAGCTGCGCGGAACTTTTCGGCCCACTCCGGGTCGGAGGCGATGAACACCGGCAGGGCGTTGACGAAGGCGCAGCCTGCGTCGATGGCGCACTGCGCGTAGAAGCGGTCGGCCTCTTCGGAGCCGACGGGCAGATAGCTGACCAGCACGTCCACGTTTGCGTCGCGCAGAGCCTGTGGCACGTCGACGGGCTCTGCGTCGGATTCGGTGATGCTTTCCTGGTAGTGGCGCCCCAGGCCGTCGAAGGTGTGGCCGCGCTGCACGGTCACGCCGGTGTGGGGCACGTCGGCGATCTTGATGGTGCAGTTCATGCCCGCGTCGATGGCCTCGGAGACGTCCTTGCCTACCTTGTCCGCATCCACGTCGAAAGCAGCGGTCACGTGCACGTCGCCGACCGAGTAGGGGCCGAACTGGGTGTGCATGAGGCCGGGGACGTTCTCGGTCGCGGCGGCGTCGGAATACAGGTGAATGCCCTGGATCAGTGAGGTCGCGCAGTTGCCGAGACCCACGATTGCGATGTTGCAAGTCTTAGATGTCATGCGGTCAACGCTAGGTTGTGGGCTGGTGAAAACCGCTCCTCGTCGGCAGGTTTACCGATCAAGCCGGGCGGGTGTATCGATTAAGCTCGCGCGCGGTGGGGGTTGTCCGAGCCGTGTTTAGAATGTGGGTGTGTCGATTTCGCGAAGGGTTATTGATAGGTCACTCGATCGCCGTCGCACTCTGTCTCAGGTGCGTGGGGTCGGGCGCTTTGTTGGTGACGCCACCCCGCGGCTCCTTTCGTCCGCGGAGGTTCTAGGTCAGGCAGTCGACCGTCCGTGTCCGGTGTGCGGAAGGCATGATTTAAGGGAAACGCAGTGGATTCACGGCGACGTATTAGGTGAAAAGTCGGGTACAGCGCGTAGTGTAAGAGAGATCAATGGTGTTATTGATGCGCTAGTGAATGCGCAGCAGGATGCTGAGTTCTCGATACACACCGTTGAAGTGTGCATGAAGTGTAGATGGAATCACTTGATCCGAGAAGAGCTGATCGGAATCACGATCGACAATCAGGAGACTCGTCTAGTTGAGTAGCGACAAGCCGTCCAAGAACCCGTTCTCCCGCGGTGGTGCCGGAAATTCCGGTGCTGGCCGTGGCGGACAGCGGAAGCCGGGGCAACCGGGTAGGCCTGGCCAAGGTCAGGGTGCTCAGTCTGGCAAGCGTCGGGCTAAAAACGGCAAGCCTGCGCAGGGGCGCCCAGCACCGGGCCAGTCGGGTAAGCCTAGCCAGCCGGGCAAGCGCCGGGCTGCAAACGGCAAACCTGCGCAGGGTCAGGGTGCTCAGCCAGGTAAGCGCCGCAGTGCCCAGGGACGTCCTGCACAGGGTCGTCCTGCACAGGGTCAGGCTGCCCAGGGGCGCGCAGTGAAGGGTCGTCCGGCTAAGGGGCGCCCGGCGCATGGCAAGCCCGCACAGGGCAAGCCAGCGCAGGGTCGCGGCACCAAGCCGGTGAAGTCCGGAGGTTCCCGCCGGGCCGGAGCCGCAGCGGGAGCTGGGGCTGCAGCGGCGGGGGCGGCGGCGTCACAAAGAAAGAGGCCGCAGAACAACGGCCCCAGCAAGAATGGGCCCAATCAGAATGGACCACAGACTCGCGTGAAAAAGAATGGATCCCGCTCCGTGGGCGATGGAAAGCTGAAGGCAAGGACGCGCAAGAAGCGCAGCTGGCGCGATAAGCGCACCCTGCGAAACTTCTTCGCGGGGCTGGCGGCCGTCATGGCGGTGCTGATCATTGTGCCGCTGGTGGCGTTCTTTACGGCGTATTCGGTGACGAAGGTGCCGGAGCCGGAAGAGCTGGTGAACAATCAGATCTCCTACATTATGGCCAGCGATAACGACACCGAGCTGGCGCGCATCGTGCCGCCGGAAGGCAACCGCCAGAACGTCAAGATTGACGAGGTGCCGATGCCGGTCCGCCAGGCCGTGCTGGCTGCTGAGGACCGCGAGTTCTACAGTAACCCCGGCTTCTCCGTCTCCGGCTTCGCCCGCGCGGCGGTCGGCCAGGTGCTGGGCCGCGAGGGTGCCGGTGGTGGCTCGACCATTACCCAGCAGTACGTGAAGAACGCGCTGGTCGGCGACGAGTTTAGCCTGAGCCGTAAGGCCAAGGAGCTGGTTATCTCCGCGAAGATGGCCCGCGAATGGTCGAAGGACGAGATCCTCGAGGCCTACCTGAACACCATTTACTTCGGCCGCAATGCCTACGGCATCAGCGCGGCCTCTCACGCCTACTTCGACAAGGACGTCAAGGACCTCACCCCGGAGGAAGGCGCGGTGCTGGCCGCGACCATCCAGGCGCCCTCTGGCCTGGATCCGTGGACCAACCGCGAGCGTGCAGAAGCACGCTGGAACTATGTACTGGACGGCATGGTCAGCATCGACGCGATGAAGGAATCGGACCGGCGGAACGCCGCGTACCCGGACGTGAAGGACCCGGCGGAAACCGCGGAGAGCACCCAGGCCGTGGGAACCAACGGTTTGATCAAGACCAAGGTGATCGAGGAGCTTGAGCGCGCGGGCATCACCGAGGAACAGGTGAACACGGGTGGCCTGAAGATCACCACCACCATCGACGCAAAGATGCAGGCCGACGCGGTGGATGAGGTCCACAAGAAGCTCGAAGGCCAGCAGGAAGGCCTGCGTACGGCCGTGGTCTCGGTGGATCCGAAGACCGGTGGCGTGCGCTCCTGGTACGGCGGCGATAACCCAGTGGGCTTCGACTTCGCCGGAGGAGGCCTGCAGACCGGTTCTACGTTCAAGATTTTTGCGCTGGCCGCATACCTTGACCAGGGCGGCAGCATTTACGACCAGTTCGACTCCTCCCCCGTCATGACCGGTGACGCGCAGGTGAATAACGTCGGCGGCGTCAGCTGTGGCACATGTAGCATCGCCGAAGCGCTGAAGCAGTCGCTGAACACCAGCTTCATCCGCCTGACCCAGTCGTTGAAGGGCGGCCCGCAGGACGTCGCTGACATGGCGCACCGCCTGGGAGTGGCCGAGGAACTGCCGGGCGTGGGCAAGACGCTGCAGGAGGCAAACGGCAAGCCGGCAGAGGGCATCACTCTGGGTATGTACCAGTCCAGCCCGCTGGATATGGCTACCGCGCTGGCCACCCTGACCAACGGTGGCGTCTACCACCGCCCGCACTTCGTGCAGAAGGTGGAGAACTCCAACGGCGACGTGCTGCTGGATAACACCAACGACGACGGTGACCGCGTGGTTTCCGAGGAAGTCGCCAACGGCGTGATCCAGGCAATGCAGCCCATCGCGGCCTACTCCAATGGCAACACGCTGGCCGGTGGCCGTCCGTCGGCTTCAAAGACCGGTACGGCGCAGCTGGGTGATACTGGCGAAAATAAGGACGCCTGGATGATTGGCTCCACCCCGCAGCTGTCCACCGCAGTGTGGGTTGGTACCGCCGAGGGCAAACCGATTCATAACAGCTACGGCGGCATCATGTACGGCTCCGGCCTGCCCGCCCAGATCTGGAAGGGCGTGCTGGATCGTCAGCTGGAAGGCAAGGAGGTCGAGCAGTTCGGTACCGGCCCAGCGGCTTCCGGCGGCGGTGGCTACGTCGGCGGCGAAGCTGCCCAGGGAAGCGACGAGGGTGCGCAGGAGCAGCCGGCGGAGCCGGAGTCTCCGGAACCGGCTTCACCGCCGGCGCCCGCGCCGCAGCCCGAGCCGCAGCGCCCGGCTCCGGGAGGTGGCAACCCGCCGCAGAACAATGACCTACAAGACCTAATCGATGGAATCCTCAACCCATAGGAAACCGACCGCCGGGAGTCCGGCCACGGGTTCGGCCACGAGCCGGGGCGCGGGCCAGCGCGTGCTGCCCTCCCGCACAGAGCCGATGGCCCGCGGATTCATCCGCTTCATCGGCGGCCCACCCGGCGCCCACGCCCTTATCGGCCGGGCGAACTGGTGGACTCCCTTGCGCGTCCTGCTCGCCACCGCCGCCACCTTCCTAGTATTCGGTTGGCTGCAGAAGGCACAGTGCATCCGCACCGGGTTCGACGGCGATGGCAACCCCTTTGTGGACTGGTCCGGGAAGCGCCAGTTCACCTCCGCCTGCTACTCCGACACGGTTTCCCTGTATGCGGGCCGCGGGCTGGATAACCTCGACTTCCCCTACTTCACCTCCTTCGTCGACGATGGCGTCACGCGGTACATGGAATACCCCGTGCTCACGGGCCTGTACCAATGGCTGATGGCCGCAATCGCGCGCCCGGTGGAGGCCGTGTGGAACTTCCTCCCCCTGCCGCAGGCAGCGCCCGCGGCGATCTACTTCGGAGTCAACGCATTCTTCCTGGCCCTGTTCTGGCTGATCGCCACCGGCCTGATGACGAAACTCACCGGCAACCGAGTGTGGGACACGCTGCTGATGGCGGCCTCTCCCCTAGTCATCGTCCACGCCTTCACCAACTTCGACCTGCTGACCTGCGCGGCGGCCGTCGCCATCTTCCTCTTCTGGGCCAACCGGCGCCCCGGCTGGGCTGGCGTGGCCACGGGCGTGGGCGTGGCGCTGAAGCTATGGCCCGCGTTCATCGGCGGTGCACTGATCCTGCTGTGCCTGCGCCAGCGCGCCTGGGTTCCGCTGGCGAAGCTGGTCGGCTGGACTTTCGCCAGCTGGCTGATCATCAACCTGCCGATCATGGTTTTCGCGCCGGAGGGCTGGTCGCAGTTCTTCAAGCTGAACTCCGAACGCGGTTGGGAAGGCTCGACCATCTATGCCGTCATCGCTCACCTCTTGGGTAATGACGCCTGGAACGGCGTGTCTCCCACAAGGTCTGTCGAAGGCGCTGAAACTCTCAACCTGCTGACAGGCGTACTGCTGCTGGTCGCACTTCTGGCTCTGGCCTGGCTGGTCATCTTCGCAGCGCCGCGCACTCCGCGGGTCGGCCAGGTGGCGTTCCTGGCCACGCTGGCCTTCATGATCACCAACAAGGTGTGGAGCCCGCAGTACTCCATCTGGCTGGTGCCGCTGCTGGTGCTGGCTCTCCCCCGCTGGCGATTGGTCTTTGGCTGGGCGGCATTGGAGACTGTGTATTGGTACCTGCGCATGTGGCAGTTCCTGCCTGCGAACCAGGCGGCACCGAACTGGCTGGTCGATACCGTGACCATCGTCCGGCTCGGGTTGCTGGTGTTCATGGCGGTGCTGGTCATCCGGCAGATCATGGGCCGCAGCCCGGACCCGATCCGCGAGGCCCACGGAGGGCGCGACCCGTTGGCCGGAGTGCTGGCCGAGGAACCGCCTGAGGTGCAGGACGGCGCGCCAACCAACCAGACCGCGCGCGAGAGCGGGAATGGTTCCGGCGGAGAAGTGGGCGTCAATAAGAAAGGCGCCGAAAAGAAAGAGAGCAACGATGGATAACACGACCATAATCATCACCATGGCCAGTGTGCTGGTGGGGTTCCTGTGCGTGGGCGGCAGTTTTGCGAGTTTCATGTACGGCAAGTCGAAGAAGCAGGTGTGGACGCTTTTCAGCTTCGCCGTCTTGTTCCTGACGATCGTGCCGGTGGGGCTGGCAGTATTCGTAGCGGCGTAGGGGCGCGCAGCGCGGGAGCGGGGCTCGGCTTGGGGCGCGAGGGGGCATTTCTTAAAACGCGGGGGCACCAGGTAGGCTGAGAGAGTTGCTGACGCAACGACCCTCCTGCCATGCCCAAAAGGGGTATGGCCGAAACACAAGACCATAGGAGGTGATGAGGTCCGTGCGTCAATACGAGATGATGATCATCATCGACCCTTCCCAGGATGAACGCACCGTTGCCCCGTCGCTGGACAAGTACTTGGATATTGTCCGCAAGGAAAACGGTTCCGTGGAAAAGGTTGATATCTGGGGCAAGCGTCGCCTCGAGTACCCGATCAACAAGAAGGACGAGGGCATCTACGTTGTTCTCGACCTGAAGTGTGAGTCGGCTACCGTGCTGGAAATTGACCGCCTGCTCAACATCAACGACCAGATCCTGCGCACCAAGGTGCTGCGGAAGGACCAGTAGCTTTCACAGCTGCAGGCTCCGAACGGACTGTACAGGCGCCTTTAAACCACTAACCTAAGCACTGTAACCACTGAACCTTTTTGGGCTTCTATTCTTTTTGACGCCCACACGTCACCACACAACGTTAGGAAAGAAACATGGCACAGGGAGATACCCAAATCACCGTGGTCGGCAACATCGTTGCGGATCCGGAACTGCGCTACACCCCCAACGGGGCCGCAGTGGCTAACTTCCGCGTGGCCTCCACGCCCCGTCGCTACGACCAGCAGGCTGGTCAGTTCGTCGACGGCGAACCGCTGTTTTTGACCTGCAACGTGTGGCGCCAACCAGCCGAGAACGTGGCAAACAGCCTGAACAAGGGTGACCGCGTGATCGTGACCGGCCGACTGCGCCAGCGTTCCTACGAGGATCGTAACGGCGAGCGCCGCACCGTCTTCGAGATTGAGGTGGAAGAGGTCGGCCCTTCGCTGCGCTTCGCTACCGCGGATATCAACAAGGCATACCGTGGTGGTGGCCAGGGCGGAAACGCTGGTGGCAACGGCGGAGGCTTCGGCGGCGGTAATGCCGGCGGCTTCGGTGGCCAGGGCGGTTTCGGCGGGAACGCCGGCAACCAGGGCGGCCAGGGTAATGGTGGCAACGGTGGCCAGGGTGGCTTCGGCGGGAACGCCGGTAACCAGGGTGGCCAGGGTAATCAGGGACAGAACAACCAGGGCTTCGGTGGCCACAATGCGGCCATGGATGACGACCCGTGGAACTCTGCCCCACAGTCCGGTTTTGGTGATGGCGACGACGAGCCGCCATTCTGATCGGCTAGCTTAAAAGCTGCTGGTCAGCGTTAAATTTTTTTGAACATAATTGGTCAAACCAAAGCACAACGAAAGGCTGGATCATGAAGCTGATCCTCACCGCCAACGTTGACAAGCTCGGTGTCCCCGGCGACATCGTAGAGGTCAAGGCTGGCTACGGACGTAACTACCTGCTTCCGCGCGGCTACGCAATTGTTGCTACCCGCGGCGCTGAGAAGCAGATCGAAGGAATTAAGCGCGCGCAGGAAGCACGACAGATTCGCGACCTGGATCACGCACGCGAGGTTAAGGAAGAGCTGGATAACCTGAGTGGCGTGACCGTTGCGGTCCGCACTGCAGAGACCGGCAAGATCTTCGGCTCTGTCACTGCAGATCACATTGTTGATGCAGTGAAGAAGGCCAACGGTCGTTCCCTGGACAAGCACAGCATCAAGCTGCGCAAGGGCGATGTTAAGGCAACCGGCGTTTACTCTGTGGACGTTCAGCTGCACGACGGCATCGTTGCATCCCTGAGCTTCGAGGTCGTTTCCGCGTAACTTCGCCCGGCTTGGCTCGGCATTTCAGCTGGCCCTGGTCGGCTGATACTTCGGTCGGCGGGCTTGGCTCGGCTGATATTTCAGCTGGTCTGAAATTACCGGGAGCTTCTGCGCCCTGTGCCTAGACACCACAGGTCGCGTGATTCGTGCCTAGACACCACGGATCAAGTGCCTAGTGTTTGCCTATTGTTAGGCGTCACTGGTCGCGTGCTTAGACACCACGCGGCGGCATTCACATTCCGGAGCTGTGTAAAGAGCCGCTGAGCTGCTGAGCCGCTGAGCTGCTGAGATGCGCGTGCGACTATAACGCACCAGAAAAACTTAACTTAGACAACAGCAGGTTGAGGCCCCACGTTTTTGTGCGTGGGGCCTTTTCCGTTGCTCGGATGTTTCCCGGATACGTTGCCCAGCCCAGGTAATCTGGCACAGCTACTAAACACGCAGCTTGGCGGTTCCTTCACCGCTGGCTCCAGCGGCCGGTGGCGCCGTGATGCCCAGGTTTTGTCCGGCCACCGTTGCCAGTGGCGCCGTGATGCCCAGATTTCGATCTGCCACCACTGCCAGTGGCGCCGTGATGCTCAGGTTTCGTCCGGCCACCACTGCCATTGGCGCTAGATGTCGGAAAAGTTGCACTTCTCAGGCTTAAATGTCGGAAAAGTTGCAAAACTAAAATTGGCGCCGAAAACGCGATCCTCGGAAAACTCGCTGACCTGCATGTTTACAAAATTGGTAATGGTTTGCGGTAACAAACTGCAACTTTTCCGACATTTAGGCCTCCATATCGCAGGCTTCTGGGCCATTCGGGGCTCCTGGTGGTCCGGAATGTCGTTAGATCGGGAATACGTCGGCCGGTTCGGGCTGTGCGGAGCCTCCGTTGGGCCGGAATGTCGCTAGAACGGGAATACGCCGACGCCCACGACGGCTTGCAAAACTCTGCAACGCCCTGACCTGCGCTTTTGCGGTATTGCAAATCAGTGTTAATAACGTATTCCCGTTCTAACGACATTCCCTTCTATACGTGGTCGCAAAAAGGTCTCCGCTTGCCCCGGATTCCCGTTCTAACGACATTTTCCAGCTGCAGGGCGCAGAAACTATGGCTTTAGGCCGCCGGAACTGGGAGCCGAGGGCCGGAACAGGGGGGCAGGGCTCAGAATTTATGGGGTTGCGTCCCTTAGTGTGGTGTAACGCTTGCTGATGGTGGGTCCCGGAAAGTAGTGGGCGGCCACCGCCAGTTAGCCTTTCGACTCAACTACCACATCTCACCGAAAGGCCTATGACGATGACCGCTGCACCGTATTCTATCGACCCGACAACCTATCTGGATGATTTGCTGGCCCAAGCGTCTCCGGATTTGATGCGCCAGATGCTGCAAGGGTTTATCAACCAGATCCTCTCCGCCCAGGCTGACACCGTCTGCGGCGCCGAATACGGAGTTGTATCCACCGAGCGGGTCAACCACCGCAACGGGTATCGCCACCGCGACCTTGACACCCGTGTCGGCACGATCGACGTGGCGGTGCCGAAACTGCGCCACGGCGCGTTCTTCCCAGACTGGCTGTTAGAGCGCCGCTCACGAGCAGAACGAGCCTTATCGACTGTGATCGCCACGTGCTACCTTAAAGGGGTTTCCACCCGCAGGATGAATGATCTGGTGGCTACGCTTGGGATTTCCAGCATGTCGAAATCGCAAGTCTCACGCATGTCAGAAGAACTCGACGACATGGTCGCAGACTTCAAAAACCGCCCACTAGACCCCGGCGGGTACGCCTTTTTATCGTGCGATGCGCTCACGATCAAAGTCCGTGAAGGCGGCCGGGTGGTCAAATGCTCAGTGCTGCTTGCCACCGGAGTCAACGCCGACGGGTATCGCGAAATGCTCGGCATGCACGTCGCCACCGCGGAATCCAACGCGTCGTGGAAAGGCTTCTTCCAGGACTTAAAAGCCCGCGGACTTACTGGGGTATTCCTTATCACAAGTGATGCCCACGAAGGCATCCAGCACGCCATTTCCGAAGTGCTGCCCAATGCGTCGTGGCAGCGGTGCCGCACCCATTTCGCGAAGAACCTCTACGAAAAGGTCCCGAAAACACAATGGCCGATGGTCTCTGCGATGTTCCAGACAATCTTCCAGCAACCTGACGCCACATCCACTTGGGCTCAAGCCCGCGAAGTTGTCGACCTACTGGAGCCGAAATTCCCTCACGTCGCGGCGTATTTGGAGGAATCACTCGATGAAGTACTGGCGTTTACCGCAGCGCCGAAACCAGTCTGGACGAAGGTGTGGTCAAACAACCCCACAGAACGGTTAAACCGTGAGATCCGCCGGCGCACCGACGTCGTCGGCATTTTCCCAAACCGTGAATCCATCATCCGGCTTGTCGGTGCGGTCCTAGCCGAGCAACACGACGACTGGATCCAACAAAAACGCTACATGTCACTGACCGCACTCGAACACACCAAGCACCTCATGCACCACCCAGGAGAACATCGTGACGACCACCACCAGCTAACCGCCTAACCAAGCCCCGAACTTCATATCGAGCCGAAAGCACAAACGGCTACACCACTACACCGGACTTGACC